>JAXGRQ010000032.1:0-28835 GCA_040765725.1 Syntrophales bacterium | reverse complement strand
TACGAATCCCCGCACCGGCTGCTTGCCTCCCTGAAGGATATTGAAACGGTGCTGGGAGACCGTGAAGTGGTCGTTGCCCGTGAGATGACCAAGATCCACGAGGAGTTTTTGCGGGGGCCGGCGGATAGGCTGATCGCGGGGATGGAGGATGAAGCGGTCAAGGGAGAGGTGACCCTGATTGTGGCGGGCCGAACCGAAGAGGTCGCCGAGCCTTCCGATACCGAACTCCTCGCTCTTTGCGGACAACGGCGCCGGGAGGCCGCAGAAACACTGACACGGCGAGACTTGGCGGACAGGATTTCGCATGAGACCGGCGTCTCGCGGAGGCGGATCTACCGGCTCCTACTATTTTCTTGAACTGTCCTTTGAGGTGTGATAACGGTCGCCGTCAAGATTTACATCCGCGGATACGAAAGAATCGGGCGAAACGGCAGGCCTTCGGACGGCGGTTCGGGGAGGAGGGTGCGGCTGTGGCGGGAAATTTTTCAGGGAAAGGCAGGGACCGGGTCATGATGATCGAGGGGCGGGTATTGAGGCCGGAAGACAAGATCCATGACCTCGTCGATCTGTTGGACTCGGCACCGGGGTTGTCCGAAGGAAATGTATCAAGACCGAAAACGGGACCTGAAAAAATTTACGACCTTGTGGATGTTGTCGAGAGAAAGCCCCGGATGGCCGTCGTCGACAAGGGGCTTCATGACGAGATCATGAAACGGTCGGAGGAGATTGCGGAAAGGATTGCCCGCGAGGTGATTCCCGATATCGCCGAACGTCTCATCCGTGAAGAGATCGATCGGTTGAAAAAATCCGTCTGAGGGATTTGGCTTGATGTCAAGGGGCTTCCATCCATTATTCTTTTTGATGGGATTCATTCTCCTGGCCGGCTGCGCCGGGAAAATCCCCCACATGCTCGCAGCCGATTATGCCGACAACAAACCGCGGCTCATCGCGGTCATGCCCGTCCGGAACATGGTGCAGGATGACCGTACCGCTTCGGTGCTCCGCGAGAAGCTGATCGAGGAGCTTTACTTCAAGGGGTATCCGAAAATTCCTTCAAAATGGATTGACGAACGGCCGGCTGCATCCCCCGAGAAGGGTGCAAACCGGTCGCCGAAGTCGCTGGGCGAATCACTGATGGTGGATGCCCTTCTGTACACGACTCTCTGGGAAGGTTTGAAGCCTGTGACGCTGCTGTATTCGTCTGTTGCGGTGGACGCGGAGTTTGAATTGAAAAGCGTGAAGACCGGCGAAAGCCTCTGGCGTGTTCGGCATCGTGCGATCAGCCGCAATTACGGTTTCTCGCGGAAGAGCCTGGAGCTGAAAACCTGGCAGGAGTACGAGTCGGTGATCCAGGAGGTTTTGAACCGCGTGATGGAAACATTGCCGGACGGACCGGGGTGATCGATCCCTGACGGGTGTCAGGCCGATATTTTGAAGCATGAATATACCGAATCTGATAACGCTGCTGCGCATCATGCTTGTGCCGGTCATTGTCATTCTGCTCATCCAGGGTTCTTTCTTCCATGCACTGATCGTCTTTATCGTGGCGAGCCTTTCCGACGCGCTTGACGGATTTCTGGCACGGGTTCTGAAACAGCAGACCGTCCTGGGGGCCTATCTGGATCCGATTGCCGACAAGGCGCTGCTGGCCAGTTCTTTTGTGACCCTGTCGGTTCTGCACGTCATTCCGAGCTGGCTTGCCGTGATCGTCATCAGCCGCGATTTCATCATACTTCTGGGCATCTTGGTTTTGTCGATCATGTCGATCAACGTGGAAATCAGACCGGCCTTTGTCAGCAAAATCACGACCGCCATGCAATTGATCACGGTTCTGTTGGTCCTTTCCATCCCTTGTTTCCACATCGAGATCAACGAGATGTGGATCCAGGCCGCATACTGGATTACAGCGGTTTTGACCATCCTTTCCGGTTTGAATTATATCATGAGGGGGATGGAACTCATCAATCACGACACCTGAGAAGGATAGGCGCCATTGGCGTCCCATAGTTCATTTTTTGATCGGATGCGTTAAACGAAGTCCGTTCCGATTTCGACGATTTTGGGGAGGGAAACGGTATGAACGGCGCTCAAATTCTGGTCGAAATGCTGAAGGCGTACCGCGTGGAATGGGTATTCGGCGTTCCCGGCGACACCAGCCTTCCGCTCTATGAAGCCCTTCACAGCGCCTTTCCGGCCATCCGGCACATCCTTGCCCGGGACGAGCGGTCGGCCACGTTCATGGCCGATGCTTACGCCAGGTTGGCGCACAAACCGGGGCTTTGCGAGTGTCCCAGCGGCGCCGGACCTCTGTATTCGGTTCCGGGCATTGCCGAAGCGAATGCCTCCTCCATACCGGTCATTCTGATCACCTCCGACATCGCGCTGGCCGGTGAAGGCAAGCAGACCATTACCGAACTGGATTGCCAGAAACTCTTCGATTCCATCACCAAGTGGTCCACTGTCCTCAAAAATGTGGCCAAGGTTCCCGAGGTCGTTCGGCGCGCCTTTCGAATCGCCACTACCGGCCGCCCCGGGGCCATTCATCTGGCTTTTCCGAAAGAGGTCATGACGGGGGAACTAGCGGATGACGGTGTCGATCTGTATGCCGAGACCGAATGTGCCGCCTATCCCGCCTACCGCACGCGGGGCGCACGCGGGGAACTGGAGAAAACGGCGGACGATCTGATCGGCGCCCGGAGACCGATGATCATCGCCGGCGGCGGGGCCAATCACTCCCAGGCGGCGAAGGCCATCGCCGATCTTGCCGAATGGCTGTTGATTCCGGTGGCGACGACCATATCCGGCCAGGGGCTGATTGCCGACGATCACCCTCTGGCGCTGGGCGTGATCGGAGACAACGGCTTCCACCCCCACGCCCACCGGGCGATCGAGGAGAGCGATGTTCTGCTGTACGTCGGCTGCAAGATGGGCTCCGTATCCACCATCAACTGGACGATGCCCTCCCGGAAGCCGGACCGCAAGATCATCCAGATCGACCTCAATCCGGAAACGCTGGGCAACAACTTCAAAAACACGCTGAGCGTCGCCGGGGATGCCAGACTGATCATGGAAGACCTGTCCGTTCTGATCCGAAGCAAGACGCCCCGTCGAACCGATACGGCCAGAATCGACGGGCTGAATCGGGAAAGGGCCCGTTTCTGGGAGGCCGCCGAGAGCGAGTTTGTTTCCGAGAAAACCCCGCTGAAGCCACAGCGGATCATCGCTGCGCTGAACAAGAGGATGCCCGACGTTTCGATCGTCATCGCCGATGCCGGCACACCGACGCCCTACACCACCCGTTACCTGAAACTCCGGGGAAACGGGTCCCGCTTTTTGATTCCCAGGGCATACGGGGGATTGGGTTACGCCATCCCCGCCGTGGTCGGGGCCCACCTGGCCCGCCCCGATGCGCGGTTGATCGGGCTCTTTGGAGACGGCAGTCTGGGCATGTCCGCGGGCGAGCTTGAAACACTGGTCCGTCTGAACATCCCGGCCGTACTGATCCACTTCAACAACAGCATGTTCGGATGGATCAAATGCCTCCAGAAGCTCCACAGTGACGAGAAATATCTTTCCGTGGACTTCACGCCGGGCCGTCCGGCCTTGGTGGCACAGGGATTCGGGATGAAGGCGCTGGAGATTCAAACGGCCGCTGAGTTGGAAAGGGGCCTGGACGAGGCCTTCGCCCAAAACGGGCCGATTTTTCTGGACGTGGTTTCGGAGACGGAGGTGGATCAGCTTCCGCCGGTTTACTCATGGCAACGGGCGGCCGAAAAGTTGGGCAAAAGCCGCCAGGGTTCAATGGTCTAAGCGGTCGGAGGGGACGGCAACCGCGGGAATGCAGGTGAAAGGGACGCCGTTCGGGATGGCATGAAACCGGATTGATTTCACGAAAGAGGAGGAGATGATGAAGAGGAAAGCTATTTTTGCGTTTTGGATCGCGGCGGCGCTGGTCGGTTTCCTGATGGTTGGACCCGCAACCGGATCGGCGGCCGATGCTCTGAAACCGGTCACCTTGAGCTGGGTCGCCGGCGGAGTCGGCGGCGGCTGGTACGTGCAGGCCGGCGGCATCGCCCGGATGATTACGGAAAAGGAACCCAAGATCGTCATCAAGGTTGTTCCCGGCGGCGGCGTAGTCAATCCGGTCCGGGTCTCCGGCGGCAAGGACGATTTGGGATGGGGCATCACGTTCGTGGACAAGATGGCCTACAGCGGAATGGCCCCTCTCTTTGAGAAGCCCAACCCGGACGTCCAGGCCGTGGGCGGCATCTTCGGAACCTACACGGTTCATTTCGTGGCGGCCCAGGACAAGGGCCTCAAGACAGTCGCTGAACTGGCCGATATGGTCAAGGCCGGCAAGGCGGTGAATGTGGCCGCGCCGATGAAGGGAACGTCCGACCTGCCTCTGATCGAGAACATTCTGGCCTTCTACGGGATATCGCTGGATGCCATTAAAAAGGCCGGGGGGAAGGTTCACCAGGCGGTCTATGCCGATATGGTCAGTCTGTACAAGGACCGGCATGTCGATTTCGTTTTCACCCACCTGGCCATACCGGCGGCGGCCGTGACGGAGATGTTCGTGAGCCGTGCCAGCTCTGTTCTGAGTGTTTCCGACGCATGTGTCGATAAACTCGCCAAGGACCTGGGGACATTGAGAAGGGATTCGGGTTATCAGCTCATTCCCAAAGGCACGTACAAGGGACAGGCTGAAGACGTGCTGGCCGTGGTCAGCACCGGCGAGCTTCTGGTCGGCAAGAAGGTTCCGGAGGACGCGGTTTACACGATCACCAAAATTCTCTGTCAGCATGTGGGAGAACTCCACAAGATCAACAATGCCAACCAGACCTTTATTCCGGAAAAGGGCTGGATGCATGTCGCGGTTCCCCTCCATGCGGGTGCGGCAAAATTTTACAAAGAGGCCGGGTACATGAAATAACGTCGGCACAAGGTTACCGGGGGCCCCTGAGGGAGGGCCCCCGGCAACAGGGGGCTGTTTATTGCGTCCCTGATTTCCGCTTGAAACAGCGGGGACGGTTACAGGCCGTGGAACGGAGACGGTTGCAATCTTCGTCCGGCAGACGTCTGCACCTCAACTTTCATGAATCGAGGACCGCGGGGAGAGAGCACTGGGTAAAAAAAGGGAGACGACTCATTGAGGACATTTACAGGATGGAAAAAGGCGGCAATAGGCATCTGGCTGACGGTGGTTTCGGTTTTTGCGCTCTATACGGCAACATTCGGCATCATGCAGCCCAGAATCCAGCGGGGGGTTCATCTGCTGTTCCTGTTGCCGATGGCCTTCATCCTCTTTCCGGCGAACAAGAAAAATCCGTCCGATCGAATTCCGCTTTATGACTGGATTCTGGCCTTCCTGGCCCTGTTTCCCCCCCTCTACCTGATCATCTTCAATGATGCGATGAGTTTGCGGTTCGAGTTCGTAGATTCTTTGACACCCGCGCAAATGGCTTTGGGGGCATTAAACATCGTTCTGTTGCTGGAGGGGATCCGCAGGGCGGTGGTTCCGGCCATGTCCATTCTGATCGGCGTTTTTTTCCTCTATCTCTATGCGGCGCCGCACTTGTCCGGCGTCTTTTACTGCAAGCCGCTTCCTTTGTCCGAATTCATCGAGATGGAGTATATGCTCACCGATTCAGGCATCTACGGCTCGATTACGGGCATCTCGGCCACCTTTGTCGCCCTTTTCGTCATTTTCGGATCCATCATGGAAGGAACGCAGACCGGAAAGTTTTTCACCGACCTCGCTTGCCGATTGGCCGGCAAGAGCCGGGGCGGGCCGGCCAAGGTCGCGGTCGTCAGCAGCGCCTTTTTCGGATCCATCAGCGGCGTGGCGGCGGCCAACGTTTACGCGACGGGAACCTTCACGATTCCAATGATGAAACGGCTGGGCTACCGCCCGCAATTCGCCGGCGCGGTGGAGGCGGTTGCCTCCAGCGGCGGGCAGTACATGCCGCCGATCATGGGGGCCGGCGCGTTCGTGATGTCGGAAATCACGAACATCCCTTATCTGGATATCTGCCTCGCCGCCGCGCTGCCTGCCCTCACCTACTATGCCAGCCTCGTCATCCGCGTGCACTTCATCGCCGTCAAGGACAACCTCACGGGGATGAAGGAAGAGGACATGATGGTGCCGCTTTCGGTCATCATCCGAGATGCCTATCTTCTGATCCCGCTGGTTGGACTGGTTTTCATGCTTGTGATCGGCTACTCGGTATTCATGTCGGCCATGGCGGCGATCGCACTCTCTTTCGCGATCAGTTTTTTCAAGAGGAAGACTGCGATGACGCCCAAGAGGCTTTTTGAGGCGTTGCGTTCAGCCGGGCAGAACATGGTCATGATCGCTTTGGCCTGCGCGGGCGCCGGGATGATTGTGGCCATCGTGACCCATACCGGTTTGGCGTTGGGCATCGCGACGGTGATCACCAACTGGTCGGGAGGCCAACTGCTTCCGGCCATGATGCTGATCATGGTCACATCGATCATCCTGGGCATGGGCATGCCCTGCACCCCGGCCTACATCGTGGCCATCACGATCGGCGGCCCGGCCCTGGTGGCCCTGGGCATCAACCTGCTGGCGGCCCACCTGTTCGTCTTCTACTTTGCCATCCTGGCGGAGGTCACGCCACCGGTGTGCATTCCGGCCTATTGCGGGGCATCGATCGCCGGGGCGAAACCTCTGCAGACCGGCTTCGAGGCCTTCAAGATGGCCGTTGTCGCCTTCACGATCCCCTACATCTTCGTCTTCAACCACGCCCTGCTGCTGAAGGGAGGTGTAGCGGAAACCTTGTCACTGCTTCTGTTGATCATCATTTCCGTCGTTTTCCTGTCCGCTGCGGTGACCGGCTACTTTATCCGTCATCTCAACGTGATTCTGCGGCTGTTGATGTTCGTGCTGGCGGCCGGGGGGGTTGTCCTGTGCACGCAACGGGCTATCGTCGGCCGGCCGATCACGCTGGTTGCAGCCGCTGTGGTGACCCTGGCTTTCCTGCTGTGGTGGGCCATGGCCCTGAAGCGGGAGAAGAGGCAGGCGATTCGCATGGGTACCTGAAGGAGCCAATGACGCTGAAACGAGAAGAGGGATACTCTTTCAACAAGCCTTTTCCGAACGGAAGCGATCGCTTGGTAGAGACGGAGAAGACAACGACCGGCAGGGAGGCCATCGGGATCATCATGCTGGACACCGTTTTTCCCAGGATCCTTGGGGACATCGGCAACGCCGGCACCTTTCCCTTTCCGGTCCGCTATCAGATCGTTCGGGGCGCTTCGCCTCGGAGGGTGGTGAAAGAGGCCGATGTTCGGTTGCTGGAACCTTTTGTCGAGGCGGCCCGAAGCCTGGAAAAAGGGGGAGTGAAGGCGATTGCCACCAGTTGCGGCTTCCTGGCCATGTTTCATCGGGAGCTGGCCGATGCGGTGGACATTCCGGTATTCAGCTCCAGCCTTTTACAGGTTCCCATGGCGTATGCCATGATCAACCGGAGGCGCAAGGTCGGCATTTTAACGGCCAGGGCAGTGTCCTTGACGGACCGGCATTTCGTCGGCGTCGGCATCGGGGATGTTCCGGTAGTCGTAATGGGCATGGAAGACGCGGAGGAGTTCACCGCCGCATTCATTGACGGGAAACCCTCCTTCGATCCGGAGAAGGTCAGAAAAGAGATGATCCGCGCGGCGGAACGGATGACCCTCTTGCATCCGGACATCGGTGCGCTGGTAATGGAGTGTACGAACATGCCCCCCTATGCCCGGGCGGTGCAACAGGTGTTGAACGTGCCCGTTTTTGATGCGGTGACCTTGGTCCACTATGTTTATTCGATCCTGGAACGGGCGGAGTTTTCCGCGCCGGGATAGTGAAAGCAGGACGAGATGGGTACGTCAGGGTCGGAAAGGATTTCTCATGAGGGTTGCAAAGCATCCCATATTGGGCAATGACAAAAGGGAACAGGATGCCTCCATTATGGTCGATGGAAACCGGATTCCGGCCATTGCCGGGGAGCCCATCGCCGCGGCGCTCCTGGCGGCGGGGATCCGCAAATTTCGTCTCACCCCCCGGTTTGGAAAACCACGGGGTCTTTTCTGCGGGATCGGGCGCTGCATCGATTGTGTGATGACGGTGGACGGCCGGCCGAACGTCCGCACCTGCGTGACCCCCGTAAAGGACGGCATGGTTGTCGAGACCCAGCGGGGACTCGGAAAATGGGCGGACGAGCCATGAAGACCACGCAGGTGGCCGTGATCGGCGCCGGACCGGCCGGTCTGGCGGCGGCCATAGAGGTTGCCAGCGCCGGGGGCCGGGTCACCCTGATCGATGAAAACTCCAAACCGGGCGGGCAACTGTTCAAGCAGATCCATAAGTTTTTCGGATCCCGGGAGCACATGGCCGGCGTGCGCGGTTTTCAGATCGGGGAGCAGTTGCTGGCGGAAACGAGAAGATTGAATGTGGAAGTGCTGCTGGATTCCCCTGTTTATGCCCTGTTCCCGGACAAGACCGTGGGATATCTCCACGATAACCGGGAAGTCTGTCTTCAAGCCGAAAAAATCGTGATTGCGGCCGGCGCGGCGGAAAATGCGCTGGCCTTTCCGGGGAGCACTTTGCCCGGGGTTATGGGCGCCGGCGCCGCACAGACGATGATCAATGTCCACCGGGTTCTTCCCGGCAAAAGGATATTGATGATCGGTTCGGGCAACGTCGGACTGATCGTATCCTACCAGTTGATGCAGGCGGGCGCCGATGTCGCGGCGCTGATCGAGGCGGCGCCGAACATCGGCGGATACGGCGTTCATGCCGCCAAGATCCTCAGGGCCGGCGTTCCGATCCTTCTGTCCCATACGGTCAAAAGGGCCATCGGTGAGGATCAGGTGGAGTCCGTGGAAATTGTGGAACTGGACGCCCGGTGGCGGCCCGTGGCCGGTTCGGAAAAAATACTGGCGGTGGATACGGTCTGCATCGCGGTCGGCTTGACCCCGCTGACGGAACTGGCCTGGTTGATGGGGTGTGAATTTTCCTTTGTTCCCGCTCTCGGGGGTCACGTGCCGAAACACGATCGGAACATGGAGACAACCGTACCCGGTGTTTTCATTGCCGGGGACATCTCAGGCGTCGAAGAGGCCAGCACGGCGCTGGAGGAGGGGCGGCTCGCCGGAACGGCCTGCGCCGAATCCCTGGGGCTTTTGGAACCGGAGAAGGCACGGATGTTGAAAACCGTCATCTGGGAGCGGATGAATGCGCTGAGAACGGGATCCTTCGGGGAAGGGCGCCGGCGGGCGAAGGAGATCCTGATCGGTTTGTCTGCCGGGGGGCGTGCATGATCGGCAACGGCCGGCATACCGGCATCCCTTCGGAGGGGGAACTCCTGGCCGGTCCGGGGATCCCGGACCGGGAAAGAATCGAAAAGGGGCCGGTCGCCTTCATCGAATGTGTTCAGGACATCCCCTGCAATCCCTGTGAGGAGGCTTGTCCGTTCGGCGCGATCACGGTGGGGGAGCCGATCACCAATCTGCCGGTGCTCAACGGAGATCGCTGCACGGGTTGCGGCCTGTGCATCGCGCGATGCCCCGGCCTGGCCATTTTCAAGGTCCATCTCCACTATACGGAAAGCACATCTCTGGTGGAATTCCCCTATGAGTACTGCCCGCTGCCCCGCAAGGGGGATCGTGTGCGTTGCGGCGACCGGAACGGCGATGATGTGACGGAAGGCCGGGTCGTGAGCGTGAAAAAAATGAAGGCCAATGACGGGACGGCCGTCGTGGGTGTGGAGGTGCCCAAGGGATATGGCCTGGAGGTCAGAACCCTTTGCCGAAAGGGGGACCGCCGACATGGCTGATATGCGGGAAACAGTCTATATCTGCCGGTGCGAGGAGGTGACCCGTGAGGAGATCGAACAGGCCATCCGGGATGGGGCCACCTCGGTTGCGGGCGTCAAGAAAAGAACCCATGCGGGCATGGGTCTGTGCCAGGGAAGAACCTGCCGGAAACTGATCACCAACATGCTGGCCGGCGGCGGCAAGGATGCGGCGAACCTTTTGCCTCCCACGTTCCGCCCCCCCGTACGCGCACTCAAAATCGGCGAGATTGCACAGGGAGACGAGGAATGACCGGGGGAGCGGACGTCATCGTGGTGGGCGGCGGGGTCATCGGCGCCTCCGTGGCATATCAATTGGCCCGGATGGGCAGAAAGGTCATCCTCACCGAATGGAGGGACCACGCCTCCGGGGCTTCCGGTTCCTGTGACACCGCCATCTTTCTTCAATCCAAGAACCCGGGAATCCATCTGGAACTGGCTCTGGCCAGCGCCGAACTCTTCAAGGGCCTGCGGGAAGAGCTGGACCATGACATCGAATACCACCGGAAAGGCGGCATGATCCTGATCGAGACGGCCGAAGAATTGAAGGTCATGGAGGGTTTCGTGGACCGCCAGAGGAAAACGGGATTGCAGGTCGAGATCATCAACCGAGCGGAGGCTTCACGGATGCAGCGAGGTCTGGCGGAACACCTGGTCGGCGCCACCTTCAGTCCGCAGGACGGAGACGTAAACCCCATTGAGCTCAACCTGGGCTTTGCCGGCGCCGCCCGCAGGCTGGGCGCGGAGATTCTGCTGGAAACGGAAGTCACCGGGATCATCCTGAACCACGGACGTGTCTCAGGGGTTGAAACGACACGGGGACCGTTCCATGCGCCCGTCGTTGTGAATGCGGCCGGCGCCTGGGCGCCCGTGATCGGAAAGAGGGTCGGGCTGGACCTTCCCATCCGGCCGCGGCGGGGGCAGCTCATGGTCACCGAACCCGTGGCGCCCTATGTGGCCAAGGGGATGCTCTCCGCCTCCTATATCACGGCCAAATACAATGCCGACAAACTGAAGGAATCGAAGAGCAGGGCTGTCCGGCTCGGCGTCGGCCTCTCGCTGAGCCAGACCCAGAAGGGCAACATCATCATCGGGGGGACCCGCGAATTTGTCGGTTACGATGTCCGAAATACGCATGACGGCATTCAGACGGTCCTCAAAAACGCCGTCCGGATGGTTCCCGGTCTGGGGCCGATCCACATTATCCGGACCATGGGCGGCCTGAGGCCCTTCACCCCCGACGGGCTCCCGCTGATCGGCTATGTGAATGGTCTGGAAGGGTATTTCATGGCCGCCGGGCATGAAGGGGACGGGGTTGCGCTGAGCCCGGTGACCGGGAAAATCGTAGCCGACCTGATTGTGGACGGAAAGACCTTCATCGATGTTTCGGCATTGGACCCCAACCGGTTCGCCTTGTCCGCAAATCGCCCGGCCTGATCGGAAAGAAAACGGGACGGCGATTCATGCGCCCCGGGACCCTCTCGCACCCCGGAAATCGAATGGCTTGGAAGTGATATTTGCCTTGACATCACTGTATTTTCTTGTTAGGTAAAACCCCCTTCGCGACGGGAGGATGATCTGTAGGCACGTAGCTCAGGGGGAGAGCGCCATCCTGACGCGGTGGATGTCCAGGGTTCAAATCCCTGCGTGCCTACCATTTTTTACAGTGGACTTGACCTTTCAGGGGATGATTTGGGGACCGAATCGGATCGCTGGAACCGTTTTTAGCGGTTGGCGGGACTTGATGGGGGCATCATCGCATAATGCTGATGCCCTTTCTTCATAGGGACGGAGTGATGGCGGAGAGGATCCAGATAACCTTGCCGGGTGGGAAGAAGGCAGAGCATGCCGTCGGCGCCGTCGTGGGAGATATCCTGGCGGGCGGGGACGAAAAGAGGAAGAGCCGATTTACCGTGGCGGCGAAGGTGAACGGAGTGCCGGTCGATCTGAGCCACCGTCTGAACGCCGATGCCGTCGTCGAGCCGATCGATGCCGAGACACCCGAAGGACTCTCCATTCTCCGACACAGCATGTCCCATGTGATGGCCCAGGCGGTCCAGGACTCCTTCCCCGGCGTTCAGGTGAGCATCGGGCCTTCGATCGAAGACGGCTTCTATTACGATTTTGAATATGCGGAGACCTTCACGCCGCAGGACCTTGAAAAGATCGAGGAGCGGATGCGGCAGATTGCGGCGGCGGATATCCCCTTCGAGCGCCGCGAGGTGAGCCGGGAAGAGGCGCTGTCGCTCTTTCAAAAGAAGGGGGAAAACTACAAGGTCGAACTGATCAACGATCTCCCCTCCGAGGTGAAGGCGGTCAGCCTGTATGCCGAGGACGGCTACGTCGACCTGTGCCGGGGGCCCCATATCCCGTCGACGGGCATGATCCGGGCCTTCAAGCTCCTCAGCGTCGCCGGCGCCTACTGGCGGGGGGACGAGCGCAACAAGATGCTCCAACGGATTTACGGGACCGGCTTCGCGACGCAGGAGGCGCTCGACGAACATCTGCGTATCCTGGAAGAGGCCCGCAAGCGCGACCACCGCCGTCTCGGAAGGGAACTGGACCTCTTTCAGCTCAACGACGAGGCGGGGGCCGGGCTGGTCATCTGGCACCCCAAGGGCGCCCTGTTGCGCACGATCATCGAGGACTGGGAGAGGAAGGAGCACCTCAGGCGGGGGTACGACATCGTCATCGGACCCCAGATCCTCAAGGCGGATCTCTGGAAGAGGTCGGGACATTTCGACCACTACCGGGAGAACATGTACTTCACCGAGGTGGATGAGCAGCCTTACGGCATCAAGCCGATGAACTGCCTCTCCCACATGCTGATCTACAAGTCGAAGATCCGTTCCTATCGCGACTTGCCGTTGCGCTATTTTGAGCTGGGGACGGTTCACCGCCATGAAAAGGCCGGGGTGCTGCACGGATTGATGCGTGTGCGCCAGTTCACGCAGGATGATGCCCACATCCTCTGCACACCGGAACAGCTCAACAGCGAAATCCGGGCCATCGCCGACTTCGTAGGCTATGCGATGGGGATTTTCGGTTTTGAATATGAAGTGGAGCTCAGCACAAGGCCGGAGAACTCCATCGGGTCCGACCAGGACTGGGAGCTGGCCACCCGCGCACTGGAAGGCGCATTGAAAGATAACCGGATGACCTACGAGGTCAATGAGGGGGACGGGGCCTTCTACGGACCGAAGATCGACTTCAAGCTCAAGGACGCGCTGAAGCGCAAATGGCAGTGCGCGACCATCCAGTGCGATTTCACGCTGCCGGAGCGGTTCGACCTGCACTATGTCGGCGAGGACGGCGAGCGGCACCGGCCGGTCATGCTCCACCGGGTGATTTTGGGCGCCATCGAACGGTTCGTGGGCGTTTTGATCGAGCACTATGCCGGGGCATTTCCATTATGGCTCTCGCCCGTGCAGGCCGTAGTGGTGACCGTAACGGACAAGCATATCCCCTGGGGCGAGGAGGTCCGGAAGCTTCTCCTCGAAGGCGGCATCCGGGTGGAGGGCGATTTCCGGAACGAGAAATTGGGTTACAAGATCCGAGAGGCCCAGGTGCAGAAAACGCCTTACATGCTCGTTATCGGCGATCGGGAGGCGGCCTCCCGCCAGGTATCTCCGAGGCGGCGGGACGGCAGGAACCTCGGTTCCATCGATATCGGTTCGTTTATCGGCCTTGTTCGCGAACAATGTGAGGGATTCAAATAATTCATTCCACGTCTGGAGGTGACCTATAGCTAAGGATTTGAGGATTAACCGTGACATCAGGGCCGTGTCGGTTCGTGTGATCGATATGGAGGGGAAGCAGTTGGGGGTCATTCCGCTGACGGATGCGCTGGCGGAGGCGGCAAAAGCGGGTTTGGATCTGGTTGAGGTTTCCCCGACTGCTACGCCACCGGTTTGTCGGATCATGGATTACGGCAAGTTCCGATATCAGCAGAGCAAGAAGGTTCAGGTCTCCAAAAAAAGCCAGACCGTCATTCAGGTGAAGGAGATCCGCCTCCGTCCGAAAACGGAGGCGCATGACCTCGATGTCAAGATCAAGCATGTTTTGAAATTTCTGGAGCAGCACAACAAGGTCAAGATCTCCATGATATTCCGGGGGCGCGAGATCGCCTATACGGATATCGGCCGGAAGATCATGGAGAACATCAAAGGGCTCCTTGGCGATGGCTGCGTGATCGATCAGCAGCCGAAACTGGAGGGGAGGAGCATGGTCATGGTCGTCTCCCCGAAAAAGTAGCAGGATCGGCGGCGGATGTCCGTGGGATGTCCGGGGGCGGTCATAACCCGGGCCGTGAAGAAGGCCCGGTACCTTAATACAAGCAGGGGTGAAGCAATGCCGAAGATGAAGACGCATCGGGGCGCAGCGAAGCGGTTCACTGTAACGGGGACCGGAAGAATCAAGAGGAGCAACGCCAATACCAGCCATATCCTGACCCCGAAAACGACGAAACGAAAGAGACAGCTTCGAAAATCGGTCATTCTCGACAAGGCAAACGAGAAGTCGATGCGGAAGCTGATTCCGTATCTGTAGAGGCGAAATCCGGATCCGGGCGGGGAGCGCGGAGGCTGGATCGCCTCGACCGCGGCGCCCTGTGCCGCAAATGATGAAAATGAGGAGATAAACCATGCCGAGGGTAAAGAGGAGCCTGACGGCTCATAAAAAACGGCGGAAGATCCTGAAAGCGGCCAAGGGATTCTTCCTTTCCAGGAGCAAACTGTTGCGAACGGCCACGGAGGCGGTCAACCACGCCATGGCCTACGCCTACCGCGACCGAAGGGTTCGAAAGCGCGAGTTCCGGCGGCTGTGGATCGCCAGAATCAATGCCGCCGCGAGGATGAATGAAATATCCTACAGCCGATTGATTTGCGGAATGGGCAAGGCGGGGGTCGAGATTGACCGCAAGATCCTCGCGGATCTGGCCGTCCAGGATCCCCGCGCTTTTTCGGAAATCGCGGACATCGCAAAGGGTGAGCGGCAGGCATGACCGGAGAGCTTGAGGTCCTTCGGGAGCAGGCCGAGGCTGCACTCCGGGAAGCCGGCTCGGAAGAGGAGATTCAGGCCGTTCGGACCAAGTTTCTCGGTCGAAAGGGCCTGCTGACGGGTTTGCTGCGCAACATCGCGAAGGTGGCGCCCGAGGAGAGACCGCGGTTCGGCCAGGACTGCAACCAGGTCAAGGAGAGCCTTTCCGCACAAATCGACCGGGCTCTCGCGGAAAGGGCGGCCTCGCGGAAAGAACAGGATATCCTCCGCGACAGGATTGATGTCACACTTCCCGGCAGGGCCGTCCGGTGCGGCCGGCTCCATCCGGTCACGCAGGTCCGCGAAGAGATCTGCCGGATCTTCGCCGGTTTGGGCTTCTCGACCGTGGAGGGGCCCGAGATCGAGCTGGACTACTACAATTTCGAAGCGCTGAACATTCCCAAGGACCATCCCGCGAGGGACATGCAGGACACCTTCTATGTCGAGGACAACATCGTCCTGCGCACCCATACCTCCCCCGTCCAGGTCCGCATCATGGAAAAGACACGGCCGCCGGTGCGGATCCTCTCCCCGGGGCGGGTCTATCGCCGCGATTCGGATGTCTCGCACACCCCGATGTTCCACCAGATCGAAGGCCTCCTCGTGGACCGGGGCGTCACCTTCGGCGATCTGAAGGGAGTCCTGACGGTTTTTCTCCGGCAAATGTTCGGCGAGGAGACGGCGCTCCGTTTCCGCCCCAGTTTTTTTCCATTCACGGAGCCGAGCGCGGAGGTCGACATCCGATGCGTGATGTGCCGCGGAAAGGGTTGCCGGGTTTGCGGCCAGAGTGGCTGGCTCGAGATTCTGGGTTCGGGAATGGTGGACCCGGCGGTGTTCCGGAATGTTCATTATGATCCCGAAGAATTCACGGGATTTGCGTTCGGCCTGGGTTTGGAACGCATAGCGATGCTCAAATTCGGGATCTCCGACATCCGCCTTTTTTTTGAAAATGACCTGAGATTTCTGGGGCAGTTTTGAAATGCTTGTCAGCTTGAAGTGGCTTAGAGACTATGTGGACCCGGGTGTGCCGCCGGAGGAACTGGCGGAACGGCTGACCATGGCCGGTCTGGAGGTGGACTCACTGCGGCGGGTCGAACCGGCGTTTCGCGGGGTCAGGGTCGCGCGGATCGATTCGCTGCGGCCTCATCCGCAGGCCGATCATCTGTCCCTCTGCCGGGTTTCGACCGGGGATGCAACTTTTCCGGTCGTTTGCGGGGCGACGAACATCCGTGCCGGGGATGTTGTGCCGCTGGCAACGGTCGGCGCGATCCTGCCGGGGGGCGAAGTGATCCGGAGCGCCCGGATTCGGGGCGAGGCGTCCGAGGGGATGCTCTGTTCCGAGGAGGAGCTCGGAATCGGCGGCGACGCGTCGGGGATCATGATGCTTCCCCCGGACCTTCCGCTGGGGAAGGAACTGGCGGATGCGCTGGACCTGTCCGATACGGTTCTGGATATCGGCGTGACGCCGAACCGGTCGGATTGCCTGTCCATTGTCGGCATCGCCCGGGAGGTTGCCGCCGTGACCGGAAAAGCCCTACGGTATCCCTCCCTTACCGTGAAAGAATCGGACGAGGATATCCGGGGCTTGACCTCGGTTTCCATCGACGACCCCGATCTTTGCCCCCGCTACACGGCCCGAGTCATCAGAAATGTCCGGATCGCACCGTCGCCTTTCTGGATGAGACGCAGGCTGGAGGCCGTCGGCCTGCGCTCGATCAACAATGTCGTGGATGTGACCAATTTCGTGATGATGGAACTGGGACAGCCTCTGCATGCATTCGATTTTCGTTTCCTCGAACAGGGCCGGATCGTCGTCCGCCGTTCCCGTGCCGGGGAAATCTTTGTATCGCTTGACGAAAAGGAGCGCGTCCTGCAGCCCGACACGCTGATGATCTGTGACGGGGTGAAACCGGTTGCCATCGGTGGGGTGATGGGCGGTCTCAACTCCGAAATCCAGAGCGACACCGAGACGATCCTGCTGGAAAGCGCCTATTTCGATCCCGCATCCATCCGCCGGACCGCGAGGGCGCTCGGCATGGGAACGGATGCCGCCTTCCGCTTCGAGAGGGGGATCGATCCGGAGGGGCTGATCCCGGCGCTTGACCGGGCGGCGGGTCTGATCGCGGAGCTTTCCGGGGGGGCGGTTTGCAGGGGGGTGATCGATCAGCACCCCCGGATCGTCCGAACGGCGGAAAACATTCCTCTGCGCCTGAAGCGGATACGGGACATCCTGGGCGCGGCGGTTGAAGAGGAGGACGTTTTACGGATCCTCGAAAGTCTGGAAATGAGGGTTGAGCCGGCCGGGGCAGGGGAGGTCCGTGTCACCCCGCCGACCTGCCGTGTAGACATCACCCGGGAGATCGACCTCATCGAGGAGATCGCCCGGCTCCACGGCTACGACCGGGTCCCTGTAACGCTTCCCGCCGTTTCGGTGCTTGTCGGCGCCGTGGACGGCAAGACCGAAGTTGAAAAAAGATTCCGGGAGACGGTGACCGGCGCCGGTTACCAGGAGGTGATCAACTACAGTTTCGTTTCCCCGGCCGCCGCCGACCAGCTCGGTCTGGCCCTGGAGGACGAACGACGCCTTCAGGTCCGGATCCGCAACCCGCTGACCGAGGGGCAGGCGGTAATGCGGACCACGCTGATCCCAAGCCTGCTGATGAATGCGCGGGACAATGCCGCTGTCGGTAATTTCGATCTGAAGATTTTTGAAACGGGCCGGGCGTTCATCCGGCAGGGTGACGGAAATCTGCCCCTGGAGCGCAACCACGCCGCCCTTTTGATTGCCGGCCGGCGGTATGACGATCGTTGGCATTTTCACGATCTGCAGGCGGATTTTTATGATCTCAAGGGATGTGTGGAGAATATCCTGGATGCCCTCCGGATTGCCGCCCCCGCGTTTCGGGAAGAGGGGACGGAGCCTTTCCTTCACCCCGGAAAATCCTGCGGGGTGTTCGATGGGGATGTCCGGATCGGTTTCCTGGGAGAGGTCCACCCGGACGTCCTGAACCGGATCGATCTGGCCGGCGCGGCTTTTGTATGCGAGCTGGATCTGGACCTCCTTGCGGAGAATTTTTCGCCGAAGGCTTCGTTCCGTAACCTGCCCCGCTTCCCGTCGAGCTCGCGGGACGTGGCTTTTCTGGTCCCCCGGGAGACGACCGCGGCGGAAATGCTGCGGTGGGCAACGGATTCGGTTGAAGAATTGCTTGAAAAAGTTAAGATATTTGATGTATACGAAGGCAAAAATGTCCCTGCAGGCATGAAGAGCCTGGGATTGCGGTTCTCATACCGGGGCGCGGACCGAACCCTGACGGATGACGAGGTGAGCGAGGTCCACGCGAGGATTTTACAGAAGATCGTTCGGGCATCCGGGGCATCCATCAGATAGGAAAAGACCAATCCAGCGGAGGAGGCGGGAAATGACCAAAATCGATATCATTCAGGATGTATACGAGAAGCTTGGATTGTCCAAGAAGGAGTCGGCCAGGGTTGTGGAATCCGTATTCGACATCATCAAGGACAAACTGGCGAAAGGCGAGAAGATCAAGATTTCCGGTTTTGGAAATTTTGTCGTGAAAGAGAAGAAGTCGCGACGGGGCCGAAATCCCCAAACCGGCGACGAGATTGCCATCTCCGCACGAAGGGTGCTGACGTTCAAATCCAGCCAGGTTCTTCGCAAGGCGCTCAACAACTGATTCGCGCCGCTTGCGGTGAATCCGATGCCGTGAAGGGACGTCCCGTGTAGCATGGGGACCGGATGATGACCGTATCGATTCCCGACAAGTCCTATTTCCGTATCGGCGAGGTCAGCCGCCTGTTGGGCGTTCAGCCGTATGTCATCCGCTATTGGGAGACCGAGTTCAAAACGGTCAAGCCGATCCGCACCCGCTCCGACCAGCGTCTCTATCGCCACAAGGATGTTGAGGAACTGCTGATGATCCGAAAACTCCTCTATGAGGAGAATTTCACCATCAACGGGGCTCGGAAGCAGCTCCAAAAACTGAGGGACGAAGAACCGGGCTCAACCGGCCAGGACCGACGGGAGGACCTCCTCGATGAGATCGAGAAGGGATTGCGCACGATCCGGGAAATTGTCCGTTAGACAAACTGTTGAAAATACCTCGATTCCCGACAAATCATTGGATTTCCACACACCGGGAAAACACAACCGTGCCGGTTGAAATCGTGATGTTTCCATCGGCATGGTTGTTGTGAATCCCGATCACCCGCCAGCCTGTTATTTCTTGTTTGCCCGTTTGGATGCCTTCAGCGGGTTTACCTTCTGGGCCGTTTCCTTGACGTCCATTTTGAGATGGGTCGCTGTCGGACATTTTCCGGTTCGCCATTTCGCGGCAGGATCCGGATAGACACGGCAGTACTTGCCGGTCTCGCAGTCGATCACCTTGCCGCATCCATTGCACTGTTCAACAATGACATGGCAGCTGCCCCCATTGAATCCGCATCCTTTCTTCGTCATGAATCCGCATTCAATCCCCTTTTTTACCGTTTGACAAATCATCTTTCGCTCCTCTTTTGCCCCGCCCAGTGTGGGTTCCTTGAATTCCGATCTAAAAAAGCCGACCCGCTTTCAGAACCAATTTGATGGCCAAGACGGGTCGGCTATCCCTTTGTTCGAGGGCGGCTCTGGTATCAAAAATAAAATTGGATGTCAAGAAAAAAATGAGAAAAGATGAGCCGATTCTTTCTCACCGAAATCACCGGGAACCGCCGTCCCGGAGTAGTGAATTCGTTGACTTTACAAACCATTCATGTTAGTCAAGCCCATATGTTGCGGCGATACCATTTGCCGTCCCATATCGTCGCAGAGCTCATCAACGAAATGTTCATGGAGGGTTGGGGACAGCCTGCTACGGTTTCCGGTTTGCGAAACATTTCAAGGCAGGCATTTTGATGATGAATCGGTCGACGCTGTTCAACATCTTCCTTCGTTCTCTGACCATTCAGGTTTCCTTCAATTTCTGGAGGATGCAGAATCTGGGATTCCTCTTCGCGTTGCTGCCCGTGATCCGCGGCCGGGGTTGGGATTCGTCCCGGGTTGCGGAATTCCTGTCCCGTCATTTTCAAAGGTTCAATACCCATCCCTATCTGGCCCCATCGGTCATCGGGTCCGTGACGGGAATGGAGGAGGAGGGTGCGGCGCCGCAGGGGGTGCAGGATCTGAAGAATGCGCTCATGGGACCGTATGCGGCGATCGGCGACTCCTTTTTTTGGGGGGCCCTCCGGTCCGTTTCCAGTGTAGGCGCCGTCATTCTTGCCCTTTCCGGAACGCTGCTGGCGCCGCTTTTCTTTTTGCTGGTTTATACCCCGGCGCAATGGTGGGTTCGGGGGGCGGGTTTCCTCGAAGGGTACCGCCTGCGCAGGAACGGAATCGACTTTATCCGGAAGCTGGACCTGCCGGAGACGACGGGAAAGGCCCGTTGGCTGCTGCTGATCCTGACCGGTGTCCTGGCGGCCGTTGCCGTCGAAACCGCCGGCCGTCTTTCCCAACCGCTCCTGCCCGGTATCCCTTGGAGCATCGTGACGGCGCTTGTTCTTCTGTTGATCTTCCTCGGGGTGCGCAGGGGGATCTCGCAGGTCAGGATTTTATACGGGATGGCCATCATCTGCATAATGGTTTCCTTCGGGTATGATTGAAACAAGAACGTTCGAGATTACGAACCGGCTGGGGATCCATGCCCGTGTGGCCGCTAAAATTGTCGAGACGGCGAATCATTTTCAGGCGGAGATTTTTCTGGAGAAGGACGGCGCAAAGGCGAGCGGGAAAAGCATTCTGGACATTCTAACATTGTGCTGTCCCCAGGGCAGCCGTTTGACCGTTCGCGCTGAGGGGGCGGATGCCCGGGAAGCGATCGAGGCATTCGCCCGTTTGGTGCAGGCCAAATTCGGCGAGACCTGAGAGAGTCCGGATCGGGTTTACGGTTCGGTTGGAAAGCCGGACAGGGGATGATCGGTTTTATGACGGATGACCAGAAAAAGACATTTGTGATGAAGGGAATCGGCGTGTCGCCCGGCATCGTCATCGGCCGGGCCTACCTTTTCAACCGCCAGGATGCGCAGATCCCATTTTATCGCCTAAGCGGCCCGGGCCAGGTTTCCGCGGAAACCAGGCGTTTCCGGAAGGCCCTCAGGGAATCGGAAAAGCAGCTCCTCGATTTGAAGAACAGGCTGGGCCGTCTGGACGGCGGCATAGAGCCGTCCTACATTATCGACGTTCATATCATGATCATGAGGGACCGTCGATTCATCAACCGTACGGTGAACAACATCCGCGAGATGTCCGTAAACGCCGAATGGGCTCTCCACATGACCGTGGAGCAATACCGGGAGATTTTCAACCGGATGGAGGACGACTACCTTCGTGAGCGCATCAGCGACATTCAATATGCCGGCCAGCGGATCCTCACGAATCTCGTGGGAGGGAAGCGGGCGGCCGTCGACATGGGGGAGGGGGTGGTGATCATCGCGACCGACCTTTCCCCGGCCGATACGGCGCAGTTGAAGATCGACAACATTGTCGGTTTCGCCACCGATATGGGCGGAAAGACATCCCACACGGCCATTGTGGCCCGGTCAATGGCGATCCCGGCCGTCCTGGGTCTGGAAAGCATCACCCAGGCCGTCCGGACGCACGATGATATTATCGTCGACGGTTCTGCCGGGATCATCATCGTTCATCCCGACCCGATGATCCGCAAACGTTACACCGAGAAGATCAGTCTGTACGAGAAGGCCAAGGGCGAACTGCTGGACCATGCCCGTCTGCCGGCCGTGACGAAGGATCATTACCGTGTGGAAATCGGGGGCAACATCGAGTTCATCGAAGAGATCCCCTCCGCGATTCTGCACGGTGCCGACGGAATCGGGCTGTACCGGACCGAATTCATCTACATCAACCGGGAAAAGCCTCCTGACGAGGAGGAGCATCTCGCCCATTACCGCTCCGTGGTCGGCGTCCAGGGGCTTTCCTGGGCAACCATTCGCACCTTCGACCTGGGAGGCGACAAGTTCTTCCCCGATCGAAAGCTTTCGCATGAGTTGAATCCGCAGCTGGGGCTCCGTGCCATTCGTTTTTGTCTCAAGGAATTGGAAATCTTCAAGGTTCAGCTCCGGGCCATCCTCCGTGCGAGTGTCCTCGGAAAGCTCCGGATCATGTTCCCGATGATTTCCGGGATCGAGGAGATCCGCGAAGCGAAACGGATTCTCATGGATGTGAAGCAAGAGCTGCTGGCCGGCGGGACGCCTCTGGGAAAAGAGATCGAGATCGGGATCATGATCGAGGTTCCATCCGCCGTGATTGTCGCCGAGGAACTGGCAAAGAGTGGATTTTTTCAGCATCGGGACGAACAGCCACAGTCCAGTACGCCAACGTCAGGCGGATCAATGAGCGGGTGACCTATCTCTACGAACCTCTCCACCCGGCCGTCCTACGCCTGATCAAACAGGTCGTGGATGTCGGACACAGAGCGGGGATCCGGGTGGCGATGTGCGGGGAAATGGCAGGAGGAGCCGGCTTATACCATGATCCTGCTGGGGTTGGAGCTGGACGAACTCAGCATGCATCCCCTCGCCATACCGCGCGTGAAAAAGATCATCCGGGGAGTCACGCTGAAGGAGTCGAAGGCGCTGCTGGGGAAGGTGATGACCCTCTCTTCCGTGTCGGATATCCGATCGTTTGTCGGGGCGGCGATGCAGAAGAGGTTTCCCGACGATGTTCCAGTGAATGGTTCGTAAAAAGGGGGAGCATGTCCGTTCTGTCGACCATCCGAGCCTGGACAACTGAAATCGGCGTCTACCATGCGGGCAGTCTGTATCGGGAAGAGAATTATCCGCTCTACTGGCTTGTCCGGAAGGTCCTCTCGAAGGTCATGGTCTCCGATGAAACGGTGGAACGTCTCAAGTCCCTCTCGGAGAAGGGCATCGTCGTCTACACCCTGAAGAACAGCAGCCAGCTTAACAGCCTGATTCTGCGCGAACTGACGATGCGCAAGGGGATGCCCGTTCCCGTTTACTGTCACGGCGCCAACATGATCGCCTGGCAGCCCTTTTCTATGGCCGTCCGGGTGATCCTGTCCCATCTGTTTAACCGGGCCCTGCGGAAAACCTCCGTCCAACCCACCAGGATGGATCACCTGAAACGGCTCACGTTGGAGGGCCAGCCGTCGATCATTCATCTCGGCGAATCGGAATTTCTGGAAAATCCCTTTGTCGAGGACACCCTTTCGCGGCTTCTGGATGTGCAGGAATCTTCGGGTGTGCCGATCTATCTCTGTCCGGAAATGATCACCTATGGAAGGAGACGGGAGAAGGAGAAAGAGAGCCTGATCAACATTTTCTTCGGCCAGAGCGATCCGACGGATCCGATTCTCCGACTGATCACCTTTCTCCGCTATTCCAACAAGGCCTCGCTGATTTCCGCCGAACCGATCCATCTGGGGGAGTATCTGAAGGCCAATCAGGATCTGACCCGCGAGGAGATCGTCCGGCGGCTCCGCGGGGAGCTGATCGCCCGGATTGACGAGGAGAAGGAGGCGATCGTCGGCCCGCTGCTGAAGTCCCAGCAGGAGATCATCGGCATGGTCCTCCAGGACAGGGGCCTGGTCTCCTTCATGGAGGAAACGGCGTCGAAGGCAAAAAAGGGCAAGGGGGATTTCGAGACGGTCCGGAGGGAGGCGAGAAAATATCTGAAGGAGATCGCCTCCGACTATAACGAGATCTTCGTCGATGTCTGGGAAAAGATCCTTTCCTGGCTCTGGAACAACATTTATGACGGCGTGGTCGTGGACGTGGAAGGCATTGCAAAGATCCGGCAGTTGTCCAAGAAAATGCCGTTTATCATCATCCCCTGCCACCGGAGCCATATCGATTATCTGCTGCTCTCTTACATCTTCTACAAGAACAACATCCAGATGCCGTTCGTGGCGGGCGGGACCAACCTGATGTTCTTTCCGGTCGGTTACATCTTCAGGAAATCGGGGGCCTTCTTTCTTCGGCGGAGCTTCAAGGGAAACGATCTCTACGCCGAGGTTTTTGCGCGATACATCAAGGTGCTTCTGAAAGAGGGGCTTCCGCTGGAGTTCTTCATTGAAGGAGGGCGGAGCCGGACAGGGAAAATGGTCATGCCCAAATACGGCCTTCTGTCCATGATCATCCAGGCCTTTCAGGAGAAGGCCTCCGAGGATCTGGCGATCATCCCGGTCTATATCGGTTACGATCGGGTCATTGAGGAGAAGGCCTATCTGCAGGAGTTGAGCGGCATACCGAAGGAGAAGGAAAAGACAACCGATGTGATCCGGAGCAGCAGGTTTCTGCGGAAGCGGTACGGCCGCGTCTACACAAAGATCGGCGAGCCGCTCCTTCTCAAGTCCTACCTGGATGCCCAGGAAAAACCGCTGGAGGAGATGACGGTCGCGGAACGGCAAAGCCTGTACCGCCGGATCGGGTATACGATCGTCCGGTCGATCAACGAAGTTTCCGTGGTGACGCCCTTCGCGCTGACCTCGTCGGCGCTTCTCTGCTATGACCGGCGCGGCATTTCTCTTGGGGAACTCCGCGAGGTCCTGACCCTGTTTTTCGATTATCTCTCATCCCGGAAAGTCTCCTTCGCGATGACCTTTTCCGACCGGGAAAAGGCGATCGGCGAGGCGTTGAACCTGTTCGACCAATCGGGGCTCATTTCCCGCATGGGGGCGGAGGACGAGGAGGAAGAGGAGGTCGAGGAGATCGTTTACTCCCTCGAGGACGACAAACGGATGAACCTCGAGTACTACAAGAACAACATCCTCCATTACTTTCTTCCCGTCAGCTTTGTGGCAACCTCGGCGCTGGCCAGCCCGGAGGATATGGTTCCTGTGAACCAGGTTCGGGACGATTACGCCTTTTTCAAGAGGCTTTTCCGGCATGAGTTCATCTTCGATGACAAGAGGGACGACTTGGAGGAGATCACCGAGACCCTTTCCTACCTTCGGGACCAGGGGATGATCGCCGGTTTCGACAAGGAAGAGAAGGCATGGATCGAAGTGAAGGGCCGAGGGAGAACCAACCTCCTCCCCTTCCGGGGGCTCATCCACAACTATATGGAATCCTACTGGGTGGTGGTCCGGGGATGTTATTATCTCCGGAGAAGACCGAAGGTGGAGAGGGACTGGCTGAAAAACATCCGAGGACTTGGGGAACGGATGTATCGGAAGGGGGAGATCCGCAGGGCGGAGTCGCTGTCTCAGTCCAACTACGAGAGCGCGATCCGCTACCTGCAGGATGTCAATATCGTTGCCGTGACGGAGGTCCCCGAGAAGGGCGAAAAAAAATTAACAAAGAGGTATACGTTGACGGAAAACAAGGTGCAGATGGAATCCCTCCGCCGCCGCCTCTTCAAATTCCTGTAGCGGGGAATCCTGCCCCCGGCTTCGATGCGGGGAATGGGTTCTCCCCTCCCGTCCGGGAGGGGAGGGTGCACAGGGTTATTTCCCCCGGATGGAGTAAAACGCCGATCTTCCGCGGTAGACGGCGGCGTCCCCGAGTTCCTCCTCGATCCGGAGCAGTTGGTTGTACTTGGCGAGCCTCTCGGTCCTCGACATCGATCCGCTCTTGATCTGTCCGCAGTTTGCCGCAACGGCGATGTCCGCCATGCAGGTGTCCTCGGTCTCGCCGGAGCGGTGCGAGATGACGGTCGTATAGCCCGCCTCACGGGCGCACTGGATCGTATCGAGCGTTTCGGTCAGCGTGCCGATCTGGTTCAGCTTGATCAGGATCGAGTTGGCCACGCCCAGTGCGATCCCCTTTTCCAGGCGTTTCCGGTTCGTCACGAACAGGTCGTCGCCGACGATCTGGACCCGGTCGCCCAGCGTATCCGTCAACAGCTTCCAACCTTTCCAGTCGTCTTCGGCGAGGCCGTCCTCGATCGAGACGATCGGGTATTTCTTCACGAGATCCGCATAGAACTTGACCATGTCCGCGGCGGTGCGCTCCGGATTTTTCTCCGCGGCCAGGATGTATTTCCCCTTTTTATAGAAAGAACTCGCCGCGGGGTCGAGCGCGATGGCGCAATCTTTGCCGGGCTCATAGCCTGCCTTTTCTATCGCTGCCGTGATCAGGATCAGCGCCTCCTCGTTCGATTTCAAATTGGGGGCGAATCCCCCCTCGTCCCCGACGGCCGTGTTGTACCCCTTGGCCTTGAGAACGGCTTTGAGGTGGTGAAACACCTCGGCGGTCATCCGGAGACCTTCCCGGTACGTGACCGCCCCGACCGGCATGATCATGAATTCCTGAATGTCCACGTTGTTGTCGGCGTGCTGCCCGCCGTTGATGATGTTGGCCATCGGCACCGGGAGGTCACGGGCCACGATGCCTCCGATATAGCGATAGAGGGGGATCCCCAGGGCGGTCGCGGCCGCCTTTGCACAGGCCAGCGAAACGCTGAGGAGCGCATTTGCCCCCAGCTTCCCTTTGTTTTCCGTCCCGTCCAGCGCGATCATTTCGGCATCGATCTCCCGCTGGTGTTGACAATCCATGCCGACGATTTCCGGCGCGATCTTTTCGAGGACGTTGTTGACCGCCTTTTGAACACCCTTGCCAAGGTAGCGATTCTTGTCGCCGTCCCGGAGCTCCAGCATTTCATGTTCCCCGGTCGAAGCGCCGGAGGGTACCGAGGCCCTTCCGACAATCCCTGAAAGCAGGGCCACCTCCGCCTCGACCGTCGGATTGCCTCGTGAATCCAGGATCTCCCTGGCATGAATGTTAATGATTTCCGTCATGGTCTCCTCCTTTGGATGCATTGCTGCGATGATGGGTTTGAGAACATACCTGTATGACTTCTATACCAAGGGATGCCGGTTTTCAAGTCGAATGTCGGGAAACAGTCCAGAATATCGCTGAATGTCGCTTGAACTGATATCCGATCTCGGGTAGAATCTGAATCTCTAAGGATCGAGACCGATGACGGTGGAAGACAAAAGAACGAGACTGTTCCTTCATCTGAAAAAATGGCTGGAAAAGGCGGTCATGGATTACGGGATGATCGCCGCGGGGGATCGTGTTCTGGTCGGTGTCTCGGGCGGAATGGACAGCATGGCGCTGCTGGACCTACTGAACACCCCGATGCTGTATGTTCCCCCGTTCACGGTCACGGCCGTTCACATCGATCTCGGTTTCGACCCGGACGGTGGCGGCGGTGCAACCCTGGAGCGGCATCTCAATGCGGGCGGTTACGATTATATCCTGGAGAGGTCGGAGATTGGCCCCCTCTCGCACAGTGAGCACAACCGCAAGAATCCCTGCTTTCTCTGTTCCCGCCTTCGGCGGAAGCGAATCTTCGAGATCGCGGCGGACAAGGGCTGCAACAAGATCGCCTTTGCCCACCACAGGGACGACATCATCGAGACGCTGCTGATCAACCTTTTATACGGGAGGGAGATCAGTACGATGGTGCCGGATCAGACGATCTTCGGCGGGAAGATGCATATCATCCGGCCGCTCGCATACCTCCGCGAGGGACTGTTGAAGAAATACGCAAAGGAGCGGAAATTTCCCGTCATCGAAAACGGCTGTCCGACCAGCCGGACGTCCCGTCGCCGCTATGTCAAGGGACTCCTCGATGATCTGGAAAAGGAGAATCCGCGGGTCCGGGACAACATCTGGAAGGCCATGGGCCACGTGAAAACGGATTATCTCCCTACGGTATTCGGCCATCACTGACCGTGGCGTTTAAATTGCAATAGAACCCCACTCCTGACGGCGGGACCGGAAAGCCCGGTCGCATCATCGAAGGGAATGGAAGGATGGAAAATCGTGGCAAAGAAGGAGACAGGGGAAAAGCCGATCTGCCAGAACAAGCGGGCGAGGATCAACTACTTCATCGATGAGACCTACGAGGCGGGGATCGTCCTGGTCGGGACCGAGGTGAAGGCGCTCCGCGACGGTCGGGCCAACCTCAAGGACAGCTATGCCCTGGTCAAGAACGAAGAGCTGTTCCTGTATGATGTCCACATCAGCCCTTACTCGCACGGCAACCGGGAAAACCACAACCCGCTGCGCGTTCGCAAGCTCCTGATGCACAAGCGGGAGATCCGGCGCCTTTACGGAAAATCCCAGGAACGGGGTCTCGCCCTGATCCCGCTCCGGATGTACTTCCGCAACGGCAAGGTCAAGGTGGAGATCGGCATCGGCCGCGGGAAGAAGCTCTACGACAAGCGGGAGGACATCCGGCTGAAGGAGGACCGCCGGGCGATGGAGCGGGGGATCCGGGCGAAGAACCGGGAGGGGTGACGGCGGAGGGATTCCGTCACCGCCGGGCAGCTTCCGCTGATACGGTTTAGCCCTCGGCAGGGAGTTGCGGCCCAGAGCTTACCGGGCGCAAATCCGGCTATCTAAACACGACTGCCAAACACGACTGTCAAACATGACTGTCAAACATGACTTGACGAAAGGACAGAAAAGGCCTATATTAGCACCGGTTCATTCACATGGCTTCATCCATCCACGGGGGCGTCACGGTTTCGACGGGGATATGTGAAGCTGCAGAAGCGTGCCGAGGTTCCTGCAGGCCTCGTTAAACAGGCAGGAAAACATAATCGCAGACAACTACGATTACGCCTTAGCCGCATAGAGTCGGCTAACGTCTCCCCGGTTTCTCCTGTCGGGCCGGTTCGGAGGCGTCATACAGGCAGGATAACCGCTCTCTTACGCCTGGGGGGAGAGGGGCGAAAAGCCAGAAAACAGGATAGCGAATGAAGGATCCTGCTTCCGGGAGCCTTCAAAAGCGAAATCCAAAACAGAAGCTATGCACGTAGAAACTGCAGTGGAAGATTTCCGGACGCGGGTTCGACTCCCGCCGCCTCCACCATGATTTCAATAACTTACGTTGATTTTCCCGGTGCCGGTACAGTGCCGGCAGTGGGCAGGGAAACAACATCGGCGCTCTGCCGGTAA
>JAXGRQ010000031.1:0-29011 GCA_040765725.1 Syntrophales bacterium | reverse complement strand
CTCGATCCAAATCCGGGCTTTGATCACGAGGAAAATCTGGACGGCTTTTTTGAAGCGGCGGAATCATAGACAAAATCAGGGGGACTGTCAAGTTGAAAGGGGGTGACAGGGGGTGACCAAATTGAAAGGAATCACCTTGACTTCGGCAGGGTTGCTATTTTGAAGGAGCGTGATTATGATGGCCCCATGAAAACGAGATCATCGCTTCACGGAAGATGGGCCCTTTGGCTCGCGGCGCTTCTTCTTTTTTTCACACAGATCGCGACGGCGGACGTTTCCTTTCCAAAACCTTCAGGCGCGGTCAACGACTTCGCCGGGGTGATCTCGGAGCGGGACAGGGGTTCGATGGAGGGCCTGGCCCGGGAGGTTCTGGAGAAGACCGGGACCGCCGTCGTGGTCGTGACGCTGGAAACCATCGGTGGAAACGATCCGGCCGATTATGCGAACCGATTATACCAGGCCTGGGGAATCGGGAAGAGGGGCGAGGACCGGGGAGTTCTGATTTTTCTCGCACTGAAGGAACGGCAGGTTCGAATCGAAACGGGATACGGCACGGAAGGAATCCTTCCGGACGGTCTGGCCGGCGAGATCCTCGACCGGTTCGCGGTTCCCCGCTTTCGGGTCGGTGACTACGGAAAGGGTCTTGCGGAAACCATGGCCTCGGTATCCTCCGTTGTGGCCAGGGCGGCCGGCGTGACGCTGACGGGCGTGGCAACCCGGACAAGGCCGGCCGAAACCGGGACGGATCTCGGGATCGGGCCGTTTTTGCTGTTGATTCTGGCGGCCGGCCTGCTGTTCGGAACCCGCCGGGGCCGCGCGATGCTGCCCTGGCTCATGGTCATGATGATGGGGGGCGGGGGAAAGAGGGACGGATTCGGCGGCGGATTTGGAGGATTCGGCGGCGGATTCGGCGGATTCGGAGGTTATAGCGGGGGCATGAGCGGCGGGGGCGGCGCAGGCCGCGGATTTTAGAGGGGGTGGACCCATGGCAAAAATACCGAAAAACCCTGAAGAGATCTTCGCGGAAATCAGCAACGACTATCGGGCAATTTTCAAAGAAAACCTTCTCTCCATCATCCTTTTTGGAAGCGGCGCGGGTGAGGATTTCGTGCCCGGCATGTCGGATCTGAACTTGCTGATCATCTTGACCGACCGGGGTATCGAAGAGCTCGACCGCGCTCTGGAGACCGTCGGAAAATGGGGAAAAAGGAGTGTTGCGGTCCCGCTGTTCATGACGCCTTCCTGCCTGGCCGAGTCGCAGGAGGCCTATCCGATCGAATTTATCAACATGAAGCGGGGCTACAGGGTTGTCGCGGGCGAAGATCTCCTCGCGCCGCTCGACTTTGATCCGGCCCACGTCCGGCTTCAGCTGGAACGGGAACTCCAAGTGAAACTGCTCCACCTGAGGAGCGGCTATCTTCATACGGGCGGGAAGACGCGGAAGATCCGGGAGTTGATCGGTACATCGCTCGTCGCTTTCGTGTCGCTGTTCAGCGCCCTTCTGTATCTGAAAAACCTGGGGATTCCGAAAGGCAAACGTGATATTATCAAAGCCGCCGGGAAGGCCTTCGGCATCGATGCCGACGTTTTTTTGAAATGTGAGGAGATCCGGAGAAAGACGGACCGATTCTCGTCCGCTGAAGTGCCGGCGATCTTCCGTGGGTATCTCAAGGAAGTCCACCGCCTCTCTGAACGGATCGGAAGGACAGTTGTCGAATCTGGGAAAAAACAGGAGAAATAGCATGGCCAACGGGAAAAAAACATGGCTGATCGCCGTTGTCGTGATGGTTGTTCTGGCAGGACTGGTCTTCTCTTTTTTCAAAGGGACCTACAACCGTTTCGTTGCCCTGGATGAAGGGGTCAAATCCGGGTGGGCGCAGGTAGAAAACCAGCTTCAACGACGTTATGACCTGATCCCGAACCTTGTGGAAACGGTCAAGGGTTACGCCAAGCAGGAAAAGGATGTCCTCGTGGAGGTGACCAACGCCCGGGCCCGTGCGGGCGGCGCGGCGTCGGTTCCGGACAAGATCAGCGCCAACAAAGAGCTGAGCGGAGCCTTGGGCCGTCTGCTTCTCGTCGTGGAACGATACCCGGACCTGAAATCCAACCAGAACTTTCTCCGCCTGCAGGATGAACTGGCGGGGACGGAGAATCGGATCTCCGTGGAACGGAAACGCTATAATGACGCCGTCCGGGGTTACAACGTGGCGATCCGGAGTTTCCCGTCAAACCTGTTGGCCGGAATGTTCGGCTTCGAGAAAGCGGCCTTCTTCGAGGTTCCGACGGCGGCCAAGACGGCGCCGCAGATCAAATTTTAACGGAACAATGCTCGCCTTCTGAGTTGTGCGAGCTCATGCATGCCGGGAACGGCAGTGAGGGGTGATTGCCATGCAAAAAAAATATGTGTATGCTTTTGGCGGCGGTTCAGCCGAGGGGTCGGCCAAGGATAAGAATCTGCTGGGCGGCAAAGGGGCCAACCTGGCGGAAATGTCTACTCTGGGCATTCCCGTGCCGGCGGGATTCACCATCAGCACCGAATGCTGCACGGACTATTATGCAGCCGGCTGCAAACTTCCCGCCGCTCTGGCCGGTCAGGTTCTGGACGCGCTCCGGAAGATCGAATCGATCATCGGAATGAAGTACGGCGATGCCGAGAAGCCGTTGTTGGTCTCCTGCCGCTCCGGTGCCCGCCTGTCGATGCCGGGCATGATGGATACCGTGCTCAACGTCGGTCTCTGCACCGCGACGATCCCGGGCATGATCGCCAAGACAGCCAACCCCCGATTCGTCTGGGATTCTTACCGCCGTCTGATCATGATGTACGCCGATGTGGTGATGGAAAAGGCGGAAGGCCTCGAACCGGCCTTGGGCAAGGGCATCCGCAAGATCCTGGATGAAAAACTGGACGAGATGAAGCGCGCCAAAGGCTGCAAGTTCGACACGGACCTCGGCGCCGACGACATCGAGGCGCTTTCCGGAACCTTCAAGGAACTGGTAGGGAGGCATCTCGGCAAACCTTTTCCGGACGACCCGATCGAACAGTTGTGGGGCGCCATATCGGCCGTGTTTAAAAGCTGGAACGGCAAGAAGGCCGTATCCTACCGCCGGATCGAAGAAATTCCGGACGACTGGGGCACCGCGGTGAACATCCAGGCCATGGTCTTCGGCAACATGGGAGACTCCTCCGCTACCGGGGTTGCCTTCACCCGAGATCCCGCCACCGGCGAAAACCGGTTTTATGGAGAATGGCTGATGAATGCGCAGGGAGAGGATGTGGTGGCCGGCATCCGAACCCCGGCGCCGATCAACGACGACACCCGGAACGACCAGAACCGGCATCTGATGAGCATGGAGCAGTCCATGCCGGAGATCTATAGGGAACTCGACACGATCCGAGCCACACTGGAGCGCCGCTTCACCGACATGATGGACATCGAATTTACCATCCAGGAGGGAAAACTCTGGATGCTGCAGTGTCGCTCCGGCAAGCGAACCGGCGTGGCCGCGCTGAACATCGCCATCGACATGCTGGACGAAGGGCTCATCGATGAGACGACCACCATCATGCGCGTCAAACCTCGACAGTTGGACGAAGTCCTCCATCCGATTATCGATCCGAACGCCGAGAAGGAGGCCTTGCCGATTGTCAGGGGGCTGCCGGCCGGCCCCGGCGCCGCCAGCGGTGAGCTGGTTTTCACTTCGGAGGACGCGGTTGCTTCCGCCCGTGCCGGCAGGGACTGCATCCTGCTGCGGGAGGAGACAAATCCTGAGGACATCGAGGGGATGCGCGCCGCGGTCGGCATCCTGACCGCCCGCGGCGGTATGACCTCCCATGCGGCGCTGGTCGCCCGCGGGTGGGGCAAGTGCTGCATCGTGGGCGCCGGGAGCCTGCATGTGGACTCCGCGAACAAGACGGCGGAAATCCCCGGCTCCGGGACCGTGCTGAAGGAGGGGGACGTTGTGACGCTGAACGGCACCCGGGGTCACGTCTTTGTCGGTTCGCTGCCGATGATCGACGCCTCGGAAAATCCGAGATTCCAGAGATTCATGACCATGGCCGACAAATACCGAAAAATGGGTGTGCGTACCAATGCCGACACGGCGGAAGACGCCCGTGTGGCCCGCAATTTCGGCGCCGAGGGAATCGGTCTGTTCCGGACGGAACATATGTTTTACGGCGAGGGCTCCGACGAGCCTCTCTTCTGCCTGCGTAAGATGATCCTCAGCAAGACCGCCGAAGAACGGAGAGCCGCGCTGGATGAACTCTTCCCGTTTTTCAAAAGGTCGCTGAAGGGGACGATGGAGGCCATGGAGGGGTTTCCGGTCACGATCCGCCTGCTCGATCCGCCCCTCCACGAGTTCGTTCCGCAGGGCGCTGAGAAGCAGGCGGAACTGGCCAGGGCGCTGGGCATCACGGTGGAGGAGATCCAGAAACGGGGGGAGGATCTCCACGAATCCAACCCGATGATGGGTCACCGAGGCATCCGTCTGGGGATCACCTACCCGGAGGTGAGCGAGATGCAGATTCGTGCGATCTTCGAGTGCGCCGCCGAGTTGATCAAGGCCGGCAAACGGTGCACGCCGGAGATCATGGTCCCCGTCACCTGCGACGTTTCCGAACTGGAGTTCACCCGGAAAATCGTGGAGCGGGTCCATACCGATGTGCTCAATCGCTTCGGTCTGGCGGGCCTGGCCGGCCTCGAATACAAGTACGGGACGATGATCGAAATCCCGCGCGCCGCGCTTCTTGCCGACCGGATGGCCGAGAGTTCGATGTTCTTCTCTTTCGGGACCAACGACCTGACCCAGTTGACCTATGGTTTCAGCCGCGATGACATCGGCGGATTCATGAACGATTATATCGACCTGAAGCTGCTTCCCTCGGATCCGTTCCAGACCATCGATCAGGACGGCGTCGGTCAGCTCATCACGATGGCCGTCGAAAAAGGCCGGGCCACCCGCCCGGAACTGAAGGTCGGCATCTGCGGCGAGCAGGGCGGCGATCCCGCATCGGTCGATTTCTGTTACAAAAACGGCCTGACCTACGTGAGCTGTTCCCCGTTTCGCGTGCCGATCGCGCGGCTCGCGGCGGCCCAGGCGGCGATCAAGGCCTCGACCACCCGGTGATGGGTTGCTTCAGACGGTATGGCTTTTCCAGATCCCGCCTTCGAACACGATTCGGGTGCTCTCACCGGGGCGGGGCGGCTGACGAAGGGTCGCCGGCGTGTATTCGGAATCGGTGGGAAGTCGGATGCCGAAGCCGTCCTTCGCCTGAAAGAAATTGGGGAGAATCGTCCCGATTTGCCGGGCACGGGCTGCGGAAAAAAGCGATTCCGTATCGGAGAAACCAAGCAGCTCTTCGACGGTCTTGAGCGTAGGCGGCATGAGCACGATCCTTCCCGCCGCGTGCTCCGAAAGCGCAGTGGCGGTGTCCAGCCAGCGTGATTCCGTCAGCTCCATCCGGTCGTGGACGGGGAACTGTCCTTCCGGAAGCAGCGCCAGGAAAAAACGGGCGTCGAACCGCCTGCCTTCGATCTCCGGCGTGATCCAGTGGGCATAGGGAATCAACAGATCCGGGGCGAGAAGGAGATTTTCCCGGTGGGCCAGCTCCGCCAGCGTCAGCCTTCGCTCATGGAGTTCCCGACGACAGGCGTCAAGGCGGGCGGCCGTTTCCGAATCGGCGGGATTGAAACGGCCTTCGCGTTCGTTGCGTGCGAGAAGAACGCCCGCCTCTTCAAAGGTCTCACGGATCGCGGCCATAAAAAGACCGAAAGCGACGGCTTCGGGAAGGTCGTTTTCCTGAAGGAGACGCTTTGCGTCCGTGGCGCTGAATCCGGCGACACAGGCGGCCAGCTCGGGATTCAGATCCGATTCGTCCAGGGCGCCCCCGGGGAAGACAAAGGCCCCGCCCATGAAGGCCTGGTTCCGCCCGCGCCTCATCAGAAGGAACTCATACGACGCGTCCGCCCGGTCACGGAGCAGAATAACCGTCGCGGCCGCGCGCGGCGATCGGTCTGTCCCGCCGCGATCCCCGCCCTTCGTGAATATGCCCCGCTGTTCCAAGGGATTTCCCGGCCTTACTTTGCGAGCAGGCCGCCGTCGTTCACCAGGACCTGCCCCGTCATGTAGGACGATGCATCCGAGGCCAGAAAGACCGCAAGCCCCTTCATATCGTCGCAATCCCCGATGCGCCGAAGGGGGATGGCTGCGAGCGTCAGGTCATGGGCGGCCTTGAACTCCGGTTTCTCGATGTAGGCCATCATGTCCGTCCGGAAAAAACCGGGGGCGATGGCATTGACGCGAATTTTATGGGGGGCAAGCTTGACGGCGAGGTTCATCGTCAGCAGATTGATCGCGGCCTTTGTCGAGTTGTAGGGCACGGCCGGGTGAACGAGCTCCTCCGATCCCCGAAACGCCATGACCGACGAGATGTTGATGATATTCCCGCCTCCCTGGTTTTTCATGATGTTGGCGACCTTCTGGGTCAGAACCCAGACGCCGCGGACGTTTACGCTGAATAGCTGATCCCATTTCTCCAACGGGAACTCCAGTGTGGGAGCCCCCCAGGTCGCCCCGGCGTTGTTGACCAGGATGTCGATCCGTTGAAATTTCTCCAGCGCCGCCTTCAGCATGACATCAATCGCCTCCGGATTCGCCATGTCGCAGGCCAGGGGGAGAGCCTTCACGCCGAACTCTTTGGAGAGCTCCCGGGCCGTCGCCTCGAGGTTTTTCATTTTTCGCGAAGTCAGGACCAAATCCGCGCCCGCCTCCGCCAGACCCGTGGCGATAAACTTTCCGATTCCCCTGCCGCCTCCGGTGACGAGAGCGACCCTGCCGCTGAGCGTGAACAGATCGAACAGTTTCATGCGGACCTCATGATTCGAATGATGGACCCATTGCGGAAGAGAATTCGACAATGCGGCTGCCCGAGGCGGCCGGATGGAAGATCCCTCCGGCCTATTTATCTGCGACGCGATCCCCCGCCGAGAATGGAGCCGAGGACGCCGCGCATAATCTCCCGTCCGACGGAGGATCCGATGGTTCGCGCGACGCTTTTCGCGGCCGCCTGAACGACCCCCTCGCTCTTTCCTCCCCGCGGGCCGGTCCTTCCGAACAGGATGTCGCCCAGCGAACCGCCCAGGCCGCCCAGCAGCCCGCCCTCACTGTCGCCGGAGGTCGTCTTGCCGGGTTTTACAGGTACGGCCGTCTGATCGCTTGCCGTCCTTTTCTGCGCTTCGTCGCGGAGTCTTTCATAGGCCGATTCCCGATCCAGCACCTGTTCGTAGTGGCCGTAAATCGTGGAGCCTTTGATCGCGGCGGTTCGCTCATCCGCACTCAGCGGTCCGAGTCTTGAACCGGGCGCGATGACAAAGGAGCGTTCGACCGGTGCGGGCCGCCCTTTTTCATCCAGGAAGGAAATGAGGGCTTCGCCGACGCCCAGCTCCGTAATGGCCTGGACCGCGTCGAAGGCCGGGTTGGCGCGCATGGTTTCCGCCGCGGTTTTAACCGCTTTCTGATCGCGCGGGGTGAAGGCGCGCAGCGCGTGCTGGACCCGGTTGCCCAGCTGGCCGAGAACGGCTTCCGGGATGTCCAGCGGGTTCTGGGTGATGAAATAAACCCCCACCCCTTTGGAACGGATCAGTCTCACCACCTGCTCAATCTTTTCCAGAAGGGCCTGCGGGGTGTCGTTGAACAGCAGATGCGCCTCGTCGAAAAAGAAGACCAGTTTCGGTTTTTCCGGGTCTCCGACTTCGGGCAACTGTTCAAAAAGCTCGGAAAGCATCCAGAGCAGAAAGGTTGAATACAGTTTGGGATTGTTGTAGAGCTGGTCGGCGGCCAGAACATTGACGATGCCGCGGCCCTCGCCGTCGGTCTGCATCAAATCCGCGATATCCAGCATCGGTTCGCCGAAAAACCGGTCGCCGCCCTGCTGTTCGATGGTCAGGAGCCCCCGTTGAATCGCGCCGACGGATGCAGCGGAGATATTTCCATATTGCGTGGTGAATTGCTTGGCATTGTCCCCGACAAACTGAAGCATCGTCCGCAGATCCTTCAGATCCAGCAGCAGCAGGCCGTGGTCATCGGCGATCTTGAACACAAGGTGCAGCACCCCTGATTGGGTCTCGTTGAGGTTCAACAGCCTTGCCAGAAGGAGCGGTCCCATATCGGACACGGTTGCCCGCACCGGATGGCCGGACTTGCCGTATACATCCCAGAAAACCGTTGTGTTGGCTCGGGGGGTAAAGTCTTTTACGCCGATGGATTCCAGGCGCTTGAGGATCTTTTCCGAGGCGGCGCCTGCCGCGCCTATGCCCGAGAGGTCCCCCTTGACGTCGGCCATGAAGGATGGAACTCCAATGGCGGAAAAAGATTCGGCCATCTTCTGCAAAGTGACCGTCTTTCCGGTGCCGGTCGCGCCGGTGATGAGACCGTGACGATTGGCCATGCGCGGCAGCAGAGTGATCTCTTTCCCTTGAGACATTGCGATGATCAGCGGTGAGCTCATTTTCAACTCCTTGACAGGCATCGATTTATGTTTCAATTAGTCCGGTAAGTTACGGTTGCATGCAGGGGAAAGCGGTCAAAGGAAAAGTGCGTCCATGTAGCCCCAACAGCGGTTGTTCTTTGTTCCCTGCGATAAAAGTATATGGGGATGATCCCCCTGTGTCAAATGAATTTTGACCGGCAAATTGTGTCAAAAACGTTGTTGACATCAGGAAAAAATGAAATATCATGCCGACGTAAGGTCGTTCTTAACTTGAACATTTTTTCTTTCCTTCGGAGGTGCCGGCGCCGGGATCGGAACAGATGGGGAGGCACATACGGTGCGTATATTGATCATCATCATGACGCTTACCTTTGCCGTATCAACCGCTGCAGCGAGCGATGAAGACGGAGGTTATATTGCTTTTGGTGTTGGGTTGAAATCCTGCCAAGCATTTGTTCGTGATTTTCATGAGAACAAGTGGAGCAAAGTGATCAATATGCAATGGATCAACGGGTATCTGACCGCGTTCAATAAGTTCATATATGATGGTGAAAATGTTGCAGAAAACATGGATGTGGCTGAACGAGAGCGATGGATATTGGATTATTGCAACCGTAATTCTGCAAAAGATCTTGAACAGGCAACAACGGAATTAATCTCCCACCTTTTGAAACCAAGGAAGAAATCTGCCCTGTAAATCTTCAGAGGAACTTGCCAATCGGGATGGGAACGTTTTGAAAGCGTTGAATAAAACGTTGTCCCAGTGCGCTTAAAAGAAACGGAGGGCGAACCGATGACTCAGTTCCCCTCCGCTTTTCTTATGGTGCCGAAGGCCGGACTTGAACCGGCACGGGATTCCCCACTACCCCCTCAAGATAGCGTGTCTACCAGATTCCACCACTTCGGCATCCGTGTTTGATCCGGCATCACCATGCCGCGATAAGGGCCGATGACGCCGGAGACTTACCCGTTTCAAATCGCTTTGTCAATATCGAATCGCCCGATCCCTTGGGTCGGCCTGGCTTATGGCCTATTTCGTTGTTTGCGGTGCGCCCGGCGCCGGAGAAGCCGGGGTGGCAGCCGGAGGCGCCCCCGATGTCGGCGACGGTGCGGTCTGTTGGGCAACCGGTTTGGCGGCGCCCTCCATCAGCGAGCTTCCCTTGCGGGATGCCGAATAAGACAAGGTCAACGAGGTCAGCATGAAGATCACGGCGACCGCAGTCGTCATTTTCCCCAGGAAGGTTCCCGGTCCGCTGCTTCCGAAGATCGTCTGGCTGGACCCTCCGAATACGGCGCCCATGTTCGCGCCTTTCCCCGCCTGCAAGAGGACAACGAGAATTAGAAGGATACATACGATGACATGCACGATGGTTATCAGAATCTGCACTTTTCATACCTCTGGGATGGATGGATACCCGACAAGCTGGACAAATGACCCCATGTCCAGACTGGCCCCGCCGACCAGCGCCCCGTTGATGTCCGGCTCACGCATCAAATCGGCGATATTCTTCGGCGTGACGCTTCCGCCATAGAGGATGGCGGTTTCTGCCGCCCGCTTCCCTCCGTACCGGCCGGCGATCCATTCTCGGATGAGAAGGTGAACCTCTTCCGCCTGATCCGGGGTGGCCGTTCTGCCGGTGCCGATCGCCCAAACCGGCTCATAGGCAATCAGCAGGCGGCTTATATCATCGGGGTTCAAATTATTCAACCCCTCTTTTAGTTGCCGTTCAACGACATTTTGCATCCTGCCCTCTTCCCGCTCCTTCAGCGTTTCACCGATACAGAGGATCGGCTTCAGATCCGCCGAGAGAGCGGTCCGGAGCTTTCGATGAATCATCTGATCACCCTCACCGAAGAGGGTTCGCCGTTCCGAGTGGCCGACAATCACATACGTGCAGCCGACTTCGCGGAGCATTCCCGCGGAGATCTCACCGGTAAATGCCCCTTTTTCCGCTTCGTGGAGGTTCTGCGCGGCCAAACGGACTGCCGATCCCCGAAGAACTTTTGCCACGGCATACAACGCGGTGAACGGAGGGGCAATGATGACTTCGACCCGCGGGGGGGTGGCCAGGGCATTCCTGAGACTCGAGGCGAAATCGATCGCCTCGGCAACGGTTTTGTTCATTTTCCAATTTCCGGCGATAACCGGTTGCACCATTTCACAATCCTCCGAATTGGGGTGGCGGACACGCAGCAGAAGCTCCTCGATCCGATGCATGACCGCCCCGCTTGTTAACCAGTGCTCGTGAATCATAGACAGCCGGCCTGTATTCGTCAATCTATTTTTCCACGAGCGACGATCCGTTCCAACGCTCCTGGCAATTTTTGGATTGCATTCTTCGGCCATTCGCATTAATCTCAGTGTATGGATGCAGTGGAAAATAAACAGCCCCAGACGGCACTGGAGATCAATCTGGAAAGAACCCGGGCGGTTGTGAATATCCCGTCGAAGTATGGGATTCTCATCGAGATTGTCCGGAATCAATACGGGGTTGCAAAACGGACGGAGGAACTGCTGGTCGAGTTGCACCACCCGTTTGTGAACTGGGAATTCCTGCTGACTCAACTCAAGGGGCTTTCCGTCGGCAATTTCTATGATTTCAACACCCACGAACAGGGACTGTCCGCACTGAAGACCTTTGCGGATATTTACCTGACCGTCATCGCATCGGCAGGCACCGGGGAGATTCGGGATGACGCCGTCCGTTACAGTTTCGAGTATTTGAACACCGTTCTGTCCGAAAGCGGAAACCTTTTGCAGAGAAACAAGGAGCTGTTTAACCCCTTCTTTCGATCGCTCATCGAGTTGTCTGAGAAACAGGGCGACCTGCTGAGGAAATCATCGGGTCAGGCAAAGGCCATTGCCAGGCGGATCATCGGAAGTCGTGGCGGGATGGATCTGCAGGAGCTTGCCCGACTTCTTTTCGCTGCCCTTAAGGCGACCTACCGATACTGGCTGACCCAACCCGATCCTTCCTTGTGGTTTGCCATGGACGGCGAACCTCAGCAAAACCGTGAAGCCTATCTTGCTCTGATCTCGCCTCTTTCGCACGCTCAGATCCGCAACCTGATCACCCGCCTGGAAGCGCTGGAGCTTCAGACCCAGAGTGAAGGAGACCGGCTGGCTCTCTGTCTGGAGATGCCGGATCATGGACAGATCGCAAACGGATACCTTCGGATCGCCGATGCCTTGGAAAAGTCGAGCGCCTTTGAGGGACATCAGTATCTGGCCAAGCTCAATTTTCTTTTCAAGATGATGGGAGTCGCCGGGCTGTCGGATTACCACAGCGCCGGCCTGACCGAGATCAATCGCTGCCTGGGGAGGGCATTGAAGGAAGAAGGCCAGCAGACGTCCCATGAGTTCGTGGAGAATCTCTTCCGGTTGTTAAAGAATTTGTCTTTGCAGAATCAGTACCGGGGTTCGATCATCGATTGCATCACCACACTGGCCAGAGAGATTTTTGATTCCAACAACCATCCGTTGGTGGACGTCTTCATCAATGAGCTTGTGGCCTTCGGTTTTCAGCATCCGGATTTGAAGGGATCGACCACCGAATGGCAGATTCAGGTGAACCCGGGTCATATTCAAAACATCCGCTCCTGGCTTGAAATTGTTTCTTTGAAGCCCAGATGGACCAAGAAACTGCTTTCGGCACTGATCATCAATCTGAAGCTGAGGGGGGTGTTCGTTCGGGATACAGACCTTCTCCAAAAGGATATCTCCCGTCTGCTGAATTCCGATATCCTGCCCGCCTACAACCTGGTGAAGCAACTCCTCAGAATCTTCCCGGTATTTTTTACCGAAATCGGCGCGGAAGGCGAATTGCGGACGATCTCCACGGAGGTCGATGAACTCACCTCCAGAAACGACCGTCTGATTTATTTCCTGCGGAAACAGTCGCACGTCGAAAGCAACAGCCGTTTGGTCTCTTTTATGGAAGACATCTTCCGGTACTGGAACTCGGGCGACAAGGGATTCCTGAAGGAGCACCTGCCGGTCGAGGTGTTTCGGGAGATTCGGGCTTCCGGTGAATATTTCAAAGACCTTCATCAGATCTTCGGAAAATTGTTTGGAAGAATCCGCGGCGATGTCCAGAAACTGCTGGATTGGGACGAAGAGAGAATATCCGGAGAGATCGAATCGGTCGACGGCGTCAATGCGAGAGAGAAGGAGCGGGCCAGGCGGATGATTCGGTTTTACCAGCTGATTCACAGAAAATATTACCACCAGCATACGGACATCCTCAAGGAATTGGAGATCTCCTGCCTGATCGATCCGTCGAAAATTCGTTCCCTCAAGCACACGCTGCAAAGGAAGGACTATTACAAAAGCCTGAAAGTCGTTCTGGACATGCTCGCCGTTCTCAAGGAGAAGGTGTTGTCGACCAACAAGACAGACTATGCAGAGAACATCTATTATAAAAGGCATATTGCGGCGGGCATCCCTTCCATGTACGGAACCTATCGCGAGGAAAAATTCGAGGCGATGGGATTGACCTTCCGTCTGGAGAGCTTCGCCACGATGCTTTTTGAAAGGCTTGAGGAGTCCCTGAATCTCAAATTCATCACCAAAAGCACTTTGCTGAAAATCCATGAATATCTCTGGCTCTACATCAAGGCGCTCGAACTCGAAGGGCTGGCGACCGAAGGGCTTGTCGCCAAACTAAGGTATATCACGAGCGCCCTGCAGGTCCGGCAGTTTTCGATTGACCAGTATATCGATATTTTCCAGTTCATTGCGAAGGGCATCCAGGACATTACACGGGAATACCACATCGATGCGCACCGCTCGAACCTGTCGGTCATCATCGGCCGGATGATCGGCGGGGATGAATGGGAAGATGATGCCGCATCGTATCCCCATAAGAAAACCATGAAACCAAAAGACCAGAAGGCCTTTTATCGGCATTCGGAGAGCTTTGTCCGTTCCATCATCGCCTCCGCATTCGGCCTGCAGGTCCTGGACAATTTTGTGAACGCGATTATCCGGACGCTGAGTGCCGAGCTCGAAAAATTCAAAGACAACAAAAAGATCCTGAACCTGGTCATGTCCTATATTCCGGAACTGGCGATTTCGACCCTCTATAAAAAAAACAGGGATGCGGACAACCCGATTCTGATCGGCAACAAGGCTTATCTGCTGAAGGAACTGACTTCATACAATCTCCCTGTTCCGCCGGGCTTTGTCATTACCACGGAGGTCTTCCGGGGCTATGAGGGCGTCGTTGGATATAAACATATTTACCGGGACCTGAAGCGGAGGATCTACCGGGAAATCAGGGAACTGGAGCGGATAACCGGAAAGATGTTCGGCGATCCCCGAAACCCGCTGCTGCTTTCCGTCCGAAGCGGTGCAACGATTTCGCTTCCGGGGATGATGTGCTCCTTTCTCAATGTGGGAATCAATGAAAAGATTGTGGAAGGGATGGTTCAAACGGAGGGTCACAAATGGGCGGCATGGGATTCCTATCGACGTTTTCTGCAGACGTGGGGGATGTTTCAGGGAATCGAGCGTAATGTGTTCGATGAGCTCATGAAGAGCAACAAAAGGCGCCATGCCGTTGTGAAGAAATTTCAATTCAGTCCCGAACAGATGAAAGAGCTTGCCCTTTCTTACAAAGATGCGATTCTGAAACGGGGCATCCGTCTGCTGGACAACCCATACCAGCAACTCGAACACGCGATCCTGGATGTTTTTGCATCATGGCATTCCGAGCAGGCCCGGATCTACCGTCATCAGATGCATCTTTCCGACGAATGGGGAACGGCCGTGATCGTCCAGGCCATGGTGTTCGGCAACCTGAATGAAAATTCGGGATCCGGGGTGATCATGACGCGGGACCCCAAAGCCTCCTCACGGGATGTGGCCATCTATGGAGATTTTATCTTCTGCGTTCAGGGGGAGGATATCGTTTCCGGTTTGGTGGAGACCTTCCCCATTTCAGAGAAACAGAGGCTGTTTGAAAGACGGGAGTCGCCGATCTCGCTGGAAATCAAATTTCCGGAGATCTACAATGAAATGGTCCGGATCGCCGAGTTTCTGATTTACGAAAAGGGCTTCAACCAGCAGGAGATTGAATTCACCTTTGAGAATGCCACGAGAAAGGGACTCTACATTCTGCAGACGAGGGACATGGTCAAAAGGGAAACCGACAAGGTCAAGACATTTGTCGGTGGCCGGGAGCTGGAAAAGTCATTCCTCGGCATGGGCATCGGGATCAGTGGCGGTGCGTTGACCGGCAGGGCGGTTTACTCGGAACATGAAATCGAACAATTTCGGGCGCAGGATCCTGAAACCCCTCTGATCTTAATCCGTCCCGATACGGTTCCCGATGATGTCGGCATCATTCTGATGGCCGACGGCATTCTGACGGCGAGAGGCGGCGGCACTTCCCATGCGGCGGTCACGATCCCCGCACTGAACAAAGTCGGCGTCGTCGGCTTCAACAAACTTCACGTCTATGAGACGGAGGGGTTCAGCAAGGTCGACGGGAAAACGATATGGCGCGGGGACTTCATCAGCATCGACGGCTGGAGCGGGGCCGTTTATGCGGGCAAGCATGAGATCAACGCCGATGAATCCTACAAGTTTGTCTTGTAGCCTTTGAATCCTGCAAGAAACCAATGGGGGACGGATTGCCGATCTATCCACCAAGGTTCCCCTTCCCATTTCCTCATTGAGACATGCTTTGGTGCACATACACGGTCAGATCTCCCAGCCGGTTCGTGTAGCTGCCGAATTCGTTGTCATACCAGCCGAAAACCTTCGCGTGGACCACCGGAATCCTCATCGTGGATTGCGGCAATGTCTTCAGCAATGTCTTCGGAAGGTCGGGAACATCGGAGAGATCGATGTCGATGAACGCGGTCCGGGTGTGGTTGAATTGTCCTTCGATCACGATCGCCGCATCCATCCCGATCAGATCGGTCGACACATTCTGGTCTTCGGAATAGACCACCAAGTTCCCGGGGCCCTTTTCGGCGGCCTGCCGGTAAATGCCGTTGAGAATCTCGGTCGTCAGAGGCATATTTTTTGTTCCCTTGCCCGCACGGGTCTGAAAGGTGACGTTCAGAACGATCAGCGATTCCGTATTGGTAGGCACCCGGATCGAATCCGCCATGAAACCGATCTGTTTGACTTCCGGAATCACCTGGCTCAGCGCCTCGGCGGCATTGGTTGAGGTCAGGATGATGTTGTTGAGGGTGCTTCTGTTTTTGCGCAGATCTTTTTCGCCCGCTTTCGGCGTTTTATCGAGGATGCTCTGCGAATTGGTGACCGCGTGAACCGTCGACATGGAAGCGGTCAGGATTCTGCTGGTCGTTTCATGTTCGAGGAGCGGCTTGATCATGTGCGCCAGTCCTGTGGTTGTGCAGGATGCCGCCGAAACGACTCGGTGTTTCCGGCGATCGAAAGCCGTATGGTTGATCCCGTAAATGAGCGTGACGGCGTCGTCCGGCATCGGCAGGGCCTTGTTCTTGATCTTGAACGCCGAGGAGTCGAGAACGACCTTGGCTCCCGCCGCGAGGTGCCCCTTCAGTGCGCCTTTCCTGTCATCCGCGGCCAGCGATGGGTCGTGAAATTTTCCGGTGCATTCCACGACCACATCCGCGCCATAATTCCGCCAGCCGATCTCGGCCGGATTCCGAGCTTCTCTCAGGATGGTCACGGGAATGCCGTCGACAAGAAGGGATCCCTTCTGTTCGTCCACGATTTGAATGATCCGTTTCGCCTTGACGCCGTACAGGAAACGGTGGATCGTTCCGTAGGTGGCATCCTTTTCGATCGCCTGTGCAACTGCGGAAAGCCCGTTTCCCACGTTGCGGCCTATGTTGATGACGATCTCCTGAAAATATTTTCTTCCGATATGGTGCCACAGCGTCAGCTTGCCGATTCTCCCGAGGCTGTTGATGCCGAGCACAGGCCGCCTGTTTTCAAAGACCTCGACTCTGCTCATACGGATATCTCCTTTGTTTTTATGATGCCTCCGCGAACACATCCCATCGCGGATGCACAAATGCACTCTTCCCTGTTCGGGTGAGAATGGCAATCCCGTCATGAACCGGTCACAGATGGGATTGCCGTTCCTGAAGGATCGCGATCCCGGGCAGCTCTCTCCCTTCGAGATACTCGATCGACGCGCCGCCTCCGGTCGAGATGTGCGTGATTCGATCGGCGACGCCGGCCTGTTCCGCTGCGGAAGCGCTGTCCCCGCCGCCGATGATCGTCACTGCCTTCGAAGAGGCGAGCGCGACGGCAATCTCGTTCGTGCCGCCTGCAAACTCCTTGATTTCAAAAACGCCCAGCGGTCCGTTCCAGATGACCGTGCCCGCGGTCCGGATCGCCTCTTTGAATAGCTCAACGGACTTGGGACCGATATCGAGGCCCATCCGGTCCATCGGAATCCGGTCGATCGGCACAACTTCCGACGGAGCGCCGGGGACCGCTTCGGCTGCGACCAAGACATCGACGGGGATGATAAGTTTCAAGTGGGGCATCGCCTTCAATTCCGCCCATATCCCTTTCGCGGCCTCGATGAACTTATCCTCGACCAGCGACTTCCCGACTTCGATTCCCTGCGCCTTCAGGAACGTATAGACCATCCCGCCGCCGATGATGAGCGTATCCACCTTCCGGGCGAGATTCCGGATCACCATGATTTTCGACGAAACCTTCGCGCCGCCGATGATCGCGACGAACGGCCTTCGGGGATCGTCGAGAGATTTACCCATCATCTCGAGCTCTTTCCGGATCAAAAAACCGCAGACCCCCGGCAGAATGCGGGCGACGCCCTCCGTGGAGGCGTGGGCGCGGTGCGCCGTTCCGAAGGCGTCGTTGACATAAACATCGGCGAGAGCCGCGAGCCGTTTCGAGAAGGCGGGATCGTTTGCCTCCTCTTCCGGATGGAAGCGGACGTTTTCGAGCATCGCGACCTCCCCATCCGCCATTTTCGAGATGGCGGCCTCGACCTCTTTCCCGACGCAGTCATTGAGTTTGATGACCTGGCTGCCCAGCAGTTCCCCAAGCCGTTTCGCGATCGGATCCATCCGCAAACCCTCCGTGACCCCTTTGGGCCTTCCCAGATGGGAGATCAGCAGAACCTTCGCGCCCCGGTCGACCAGGTGGCGGACGGTGGGCAGGGACGCCCGGATTCGCATATCGTCCGTGATGTTCCCCTGCTTGTCCATCGGAACATTGAAATCGACCCGAACGAGAACCTTCCTCCCTCGAAGTTCATCGTCTCGCAGATCCGAAATGCATTTTTTCATCTTCATACCCTCCCGAATTCATCTGTGAGCGGAAATCAGAGGCTTTTGGCCACAAGCTTCACGAGATCGATCATCCGGCAGGAGAAGCCCCACTCATTGTCATACCAGGAGAGGACCTTGATCAGATTTCCGTCCAGGACCATGGTGGACTTTCCATCCACGATCGAGGAGTGCGGGTTGCCCAGGTAATCGATCGACACCAGAGGCTCATCGCAATATCCGAGGATGCCCTTCATTTTTCCCTCGGCTGCCTCCTTCAATGCCGTGTTGATCTCTTCCACCGTCGCACTCCTGCCGATCTCCGCGACCAGGTCCACAACGGAGACATCCGGTGTCGGGACCCGCATCGAGAATCCGTTGAGTTTTCCCTTCAGTTCCGGAAGCACCAACCCGACGGCTTTGGCGGCCCCGGTTGTCGTCGGGATCATGGACATCGCAGCGGCCCTGGCCCTGCGGAGATCCTGATGTGCAAGATCCAAAATCCTCTGGTCGTTCGTGTAGGAATGGATGGTGGTCATCAGACCGCGCTTGACCTGGAAGTGCTCGTGCAGAATCTTGACGAACGGCGCGAGGCAATTGGTGGTGCAGGAGGCATTGGAAATGATGTTGTGTTTTTGCGGATCGTACAGGTAGTCGTTGACCCCCATGACGATCGTGATGTCCTCCTCCTTCGCGGGTGCGGAAATCAGCACCTTTTTTGCGCCGCCGGCGGTGATGTGCACCTGTGCCTTTTCCCGGGATGTAAAAAGGCCCGTCGATTCGATCACGATATCGACCCCCATCTCTTTCCACATCAGCCGGGCCGGATCCTTCTCGGCAAAGACCCTCATCTCTTTGCCGTCGATGAGGATGGCATGATCTTTGGACTGAACATCGCCTTTGTAAATGCCGTGCACGGAATCATATTTGAAAAGGTGGGCGAGCGTTTTGGCATCCGCGAGATCGTTGATCGCAACCCATTCGATGGACGGATCTCCCTTTGCCGCCCTGATGATGTTTCTCCCGATTCTTCCAAAACCGTTGATTCCTACCTTGGTTGTCATTGTTCTTTCCTCCCCTCTCTTTTCACCCCCCGTCCAGGAGGCCATTCTGTTCGTTTATGGCGTATTGTATCATCATCCGCAGATGTGTCAACGCATTAACACGCATTGCATTAACACGCATTGTCAAGAGCATTTACGACGTATTCATGACGGCGCGGACATGCACGGAGGGCGATCGAAGATTTTCCCGTCGGGGGTGCGTCTGCAACGCGAGCGTCCGCTCTTCAGCGGCTTTTCGTTACGCCGACGCGGTCGCAGTGCGCCTCCACCGGGCATTGGCTGCAGAGAGGGGAGATCGGGCGGCAAATATTCCGTCCGAAGGCGACGAGCAGCGTGTTGAAGCGCTGCCAATGTTCGGCGGGAAGCTTGGCTCGGAGGGCGAATTCGGTTTCTTCCGGGGTTTTCGTCCGGACGTAACCCCATCGGTTGGAAATCCGGTGCACATGGGTGTCCACGCAGATGCCGGCCCCGTTGAACCCCAGGGATACGACCAGATTTGCGGTCTTTCGACCCACCCCCTTGAGCGTCAGCAACTCCTCGATGCTCTCCGGGACGCGGGAGTGAAAACGTCGGATGAGCTCCCGGCAGACATGCAGGATGGTCTCGGCCTTGTTGCGGTAGAAGCCGACGGGGTAGATCGCCTTTTGGATCCGACCTTTGGAAAGCCTGAGCATGCCTTCCGGCGTGGATGCCATCGCGAAGAGCCGCTCGGTGGCGGCCGCCGTCACTTCGTCTTTGGTCCGGAGGCTAAGCAGCGTGGAAATCAGGATTTCGAAGGGATCCCGTCGCTCCTCGGCCAGCCGGGTGACGATCGGAATGTCCCGTTTCAGCAGTTCCCGTTCCAGAAGTCCGACGATCTCATCGATCACCCTGTCATCCATGCGTGTTTCCGAAACCTTCAATCGTAGCCCTCGTCATTGGCCAGCATATCCAGATGAAGAGTGGCGATATCCTCAATGTCCAGATCCGCCCTTTGTTTTCCCTTCCGGAAATCGACGATTTTAATGTACCGCTTGCACTCATTGCAGACGTCAACGCGGTACCGCTCATCCCCTTCAATCGCGAAGTAAGCTAAACTCTGCTGTTCTTCATTGCCGCAGAAGGGGCATTTGATCCGCAGGTAGTTCCATTCAAAGCCGCACTGGTTGCAAAATAGGTAGCGACTTCCCTCCTCGTCCCGGATCTCGCCGATTTTGGGTTCCCGGCCGCAGATGGGGCAGTAGCCCTCCGTCCAACCGGCCTTCCTGACGGCGTTGCCGTATCGGGTCGCCACCTTCTCCAGGGCGGGCCGGAGACTCTCTTCAATGAAAAGCTCCACGAGGTCGAAGGACGCCTCCTCCTCGTTTTCCGGTGTTTTTTCATCCCTCGGCTCCGGCGGTGCGTTGAAGGATTCATAGATCAGGTCATTGAATAGAATCTCGCCTTCCCGGATTTTTCTCACCATCTCGCCGGTTTCCCCCGGCGCCCGCTTTTCGGCTATCTCCAGAAGGGCGAGAAAATAGGCCTGCGGTTCCGCGAGATCGGCCGTGACTGAAGAAAAGTCAATGACGGGAAATCCTCCGGCCATCTTGGCTTCGATCAATTTTGGATCGACAGGGAAAATCTCTTCCCGCATCCGTCCGCGGTATTCCTCTCGCAGGATCAGAATTTCTTCCAGAATATCAAGAAGCTCCACATAATGAGGGCTTAAGTTCCTATGGGTTTGTATCGTCCGTAGTGCATCCTTCAGCGCTGTGGCCATGTCCGGGAATCTCCTTCTGGGGGTCGATATGCGGCGCTGTATATCCTCTTTCCCCATCGAGTTCAAGCGATATTTGGGGAACCTTTCCGGACAGTCAAGAATCGTAAATATTTATAAACACGTATACTTTATCATCAGTATCCTTGAAGGCGGACGGAAAACCCGGTCTCCGGACTGTAGCTGCCGAACCGGGTTTTACCCGGGGAAAGTCTTGGCTCCAGGTCCTTTTTCTCTTGACACCGGGGAAGGGTTGCGGTTAGAAAAACAACCGTTCATGGAAAATGGTTTCCATCGGGAGACATATTTAAAAAGGTTTCCCGACGGGAAAACAGATGAACCGGAATGGAGGCAGGCATGGATAACTTGACATTCGGTGTTACGATGCTGATCTGCGGCATGGGGGGAACGATTCTGACCCTCTGGATTCTAAGCCTTGTGATGGAACTCCTTGGACGTTTGTTCCCTGAAAAACCAGAAAAGAAGGAGGCTTAGACCATGACAGAAGCGATCCTCAGCGGTTTGGGCGGTTTGGTGGTCGGCTTTCAGATGCTGGCAACGGACTGGCGCAACGCCATCATGCTGATCGTGGGCTTTGTTCTTCTGTATCTGGGGATCAAGAAGGACTGCGAACCGCTCCTTCTGGTTCCCATCGGCTTCGGTTGCATTCTCGTCAACATCCCCCTCGCCGATGTCATGAGCGAGGAAGGGTTCATCCGCGTGATCTACAACGCGGGCATTGCGACGGAACTGTTTCCGCTGCTCATCTTCATCGGCATCGGCGCAATGACCGACTTCGGTCCCGTCCTTGCTCAGCCATCCACCTTTCTTCTGGGCGCGGCGGGTCAGTTCGGAATCTTCCTGACCCTGCTTCTGGCCCTCGCTTTGGGGTTCGAGCAACTCGAGGCCGTGTCGATCGGGATTATCGGGGCCTGCGACGGCCCGACGGCCATTTACGTAACCTCGAAATACGCCCCGCATCTGCTGGGGGCCGTCTCGGTCGCGGCATACTCCTACATGTCGCTGGTGCCGATTATCCAGCCGCCGATCATGAGGTTTCTGACGACGAAAAAGGAACGGGAAACCCTTATGAAACCCGTGGCCAGACCGGTTTCGAAGACGACGAAACTCCTCTTCCCGCTGGTCATCACGATCCTCGGCGGACTGATCGCGCCGAAGGGGCTGCCCCTGCTGGGGACGATCATGCTGGGGAACTTGATGAAGGAGTCGGGTGTCGTGGCCCGTCTGACGAAGGCCTCCGAGAACGAGATTGCCAATGTCACGACGCTCTTTCTGGGTCTCTGTATTGGAGCAACGATGGTTGGCAGCGCCTTTGTAAGGGCCGAGACCCTGATCATCCTCTGCCTCGGTTTCATCGCGATCTGTCTCGACACGGTCTGCGGCGTCAGCTTTGGAAAGTTGATGCGGCTCGTGACCCGCGGTAAATTCAACCCGTTGATCGGAGCGGCGGGCATCTCCGCTTTCCCGATGGCGGCGCGCGTTGTTCAGAAGGAAGGCCAGAAATGGAACAAAAAGAACTACCTGCTGATGCACGCGATGGGCGCCAATGCAGGCGGCCAGATCGGTTCGGTCATCGCGGCGGCGGTCATGCTGTCGGTTCTGGCAGGCATGGGAATCATTAGATAATGATCCCCATTGTTTCCATTGTCGGGAAATCCGATTCCGGAAAGACCACTCTGATCGAGAAGCTGATCATGGAGCTGTCGCGGCTGGGCTGGCGGGTAGCGACGATCAAGCACAACCGCCACGGCTTCGAAATCGATCATGAGGGGAAGGACAGCTGGCGCCACAGACGGGCAGGCGCCGTGACGACGGTTCTGGCTTCGCCGGTTCAGATTGCGGTCATCGAGGATACGGACGGGGATTACGGACTTGCCGAGATCACGGAACGCTATATCCGGAATGCGGACATCGTCCTCGTGGAGGGGTACAAAACCAACCCTTACCCGAAGATCGAGGTTTACCGGAGCGAGATCAGGAAAGAGCGTCTCTGCGGACCCGAAGACAACCTGATGGCCCTCGCTGTCGACCGAACGTTTACCGCCGAGGTTCCCTGCTTCGACCGGGATAATACGGCAGGCCTGGCGGATCTGATCGTGCGGCGATTTCTTCAATCAAATTCGGATGACTTGCCTCCACGAACCTGAAGAGGGATAATCTCTCCGGAGAATCGAAAAGACGGTCCGTGAAAACCACCCTCCGGGAACGGTGGGAGCGTGGGTGGCATTCTCGGCGGGGGATCCTTTCGGTCGATTTCACTTTCCTCGCGGGGAAGGGAAAGTCAAACCGTCAATCTTTGATTTTTTCCGCGAGAAGATCCGCCACGTGTTTCATCTTTACGCCGGGGACCTGCTTGTCGAGGCCGCCCTGAAGCTGGACCATGCAGCCCGAACAGGCGCAGGCGACGATCTCGGCCCCAGTATCTCTAATGTTGTTCATCTTCTGCTCCAGGATCGGCATCGAAAGCTCCGCGTATTTGACGCCGAAGATCCCCGACATCCCGCAGCACTTGTCCGCATCCTTCATCTCGACCAGTTCGCAGCCCGCCGCCTCGATGAGCTCCCGTGGCTCCCGATAAGTTCCCAAAACCCGCTTCAGATGGCAGGAGTCGTGATAGGTCACTTTCGGCCCCTTTGTGGTTTTGGTCAGACGGCCCTGTTCCCGGTACTTCTCCGCAACGAAGCTGCTGAATTCGCGGACGATCTTGGACATCGCCGCTGCTTTTTCGGTCCACTGGGGATCGTTCCGGAGCAGGTCGCCGTATTCCAGCAGGGTCTCGGCACAGGTCGGGCAGGCGGTGACGATGACGTCGGGGTTCGGCGCCATGAGCGCCTCGATGTTCTTCCGGGCCAGCTTCCGGGTCGTCTCCAGATCCCCCAGGGCGGAAACCGGCTTGCCGCAGCAGCTCTGCCCCTCGGGGAAAAGGACCTCGTATCCCAGATCCTGGAGCACCTTGATCACCGAGGTTCCCGTGTCGGGCAGGACGAAATCCATCGTGCAGCCGGAGAAGAAAACCGCTCGGCCGACGGGCTTGGCGGGCTTGCGCAAAAGCTCCCGCGTGCGATCCCGCAGAGGTTTCGCGGCAATGGTCGGCAGGCTTCGGTCCTTTGCCAGGCCGGAGAAGAACAGCGGCAGGTGACGGATCAGGTTTCCTTTGGCGAAGGGCTTCATCCCCAGGGATGCCGCGCGCAGCAGGCCGTGGAACACCTTGCGGTTGATGATCACGTTATCGAAGAGTTGCTTGACGACAAAGGGCAATCCGTGTGCCTCCACCGCCCGAACACGCAGCTCCTCGATGAGTCCCGGGATGTCGATTTTCCCCGGACAGACCTCCGTGCAGCGGCGGCATCCGATGCACAGCTCGTGAAACTTTTCGAAATCCGCCATTCCGCTTAAAAAAGCCGTCAGGATCGCTCCGATCCCGCCCGCATAGGTATGGCCTCCGTAGACGTGGCCGCCGACCAGCGTATAGACAGGGCAGACGTTCAGGCACGAGGCGCAGCGGACGCACTGGAAAATCTGTTTGAACTTCCCGTCCTTCGCCGCCTTCAGGCGGCCGTTGTCGAGAAGGATGATGTGCATCTCCCGGATCTTTTCCACCCAGCGGTCCCCCTCTCGGACCATCACGGGCGTCGGCCCTCCCACCAGGGTCATATAGCTCGTCATGAGCTGGGCCGTGGCTCCCCGGGGCAGGAGCTTCAGGATCAGCGCCACGTCGGTGATTTTGGGAATCAGCTTCTCGTAACCTATGATTACCACGTGGATTGAGGGCAGGGTGGTGACGAGGCGGGCGTTCCCCTCGTTCGTGACCAACCCGATCGCTCCGTTTTCCGCGATTCCGAAGTTCGCCCCGGAAATCCCCATGTCGGCATTGAGAAACTCCCCACGCAGCCGCTGGCGCGCGGCCTGGACCATGAAGGCGATGTCCGGCGGGATCTCCTTGTCGAGCTCCCGGGTGAAGTAATCCGCGACCTGATAACGGCTCAGGTGAATGGCGGGCATCACCATATGGGAAGGCCGGTGTCCGGCCAGCTCGATAATCCACTCTCCGAGGTCCGATTCGCAGACGTGCAACCCCTGTTTCTTGAAATAGGGACTGAGATCGATCTCCTCGGAAGCCATGGATTTGGACTTGACAATTCGCTTTACGCCCCGTGTGCGACAGAGATCCATTAGGTAGGCAAAGACCGCCGGTCCGTCGGCGGCGCGGAAAACCTTCGCTCCTCGCTTCGTCGCTTCCGTCTCGAAGGCATCGGCCACAGCCTCGATCCGGTCGACCGTATCGATTTTCATTTGCTTGATGGCTTCCCGCAGCGCCTCGACGTCCCCTGCGTTCTCGAGAGCGGCGGCGCGGGCGGCGGGATACACTTCGGCGAAACGCCCCAGGTTGGTGCGCAGGGCCTCCTCTTTGAGCTTTTCGCTGATCTCTTTGCGGACATTGCGTTTCTCGCCGGTCATGATGCCGCTCCTCCTTTTCCGTTTTCCCCGTCGACGGCGACAATCACAAATCGGCTCGGACCGTGGACACCGATCGTCAGCACCCTTTCGATGTCGGCCGTCCGGCTGGGACCGGTGATGAAGCTGATGTATCCGCGGTCGAATAACCGGGAGATGGTCTCGAAAGCTTCGATGATCCCCGGTACGATGAGGTTGCTGTCGAGAAAAGCCACGTGGAGCGGCGGGAGGGTGGAAACCAAACGGCTTTCGATGGCATAACCGTCTTGACAGACACTGCCCGTTTCCGCAATCCCGAACTCGACGCCGGAGAGGCCGATGTCGGCCGTATCCGCATGGGCGGCGATATCGACCGGGTCGTTGAAAACCTCGATGCCGGCCGCCCTGAGGGCCGCATCGATTCCGGCGGCTTTTTGCAGCGGACTAGGGACGGAGACAACCTTTTTGGCATTGGTGAATCGAGCAAGGTTGCAGACGACTTCGCTCGCCTCTGAAGGGGTCTTGACTCGGAAGATCTCAGCAGACACGGCCTTTGCCCGCTTCTCGAACTCGGGGAAGAGGTGCGGTCCGAACTTCCCGGCGGGCAGATGCCGCATCCAGTCATCACAGGTTTTTTTCATGATGGTTTGCCTCCTGCATCTGTCCATCAAAAAGAGGCCGACCGGTCGATGAAACGCGTTCTATCCGGTTGCGCCGTAAAGGATTTTGATTTCGCGAAGGGTATAGCGGAAACACCGCCGAGAGTCAAACGAAAAGCACCGGAGGCGTCTTCCAATCCGAAGAGAAACCTCCCGATTAAAAAATTCTACGCGCAAGCGACGCGAAAATGCCCGCAAAGCACAGGATCGTGCATACCACGAAGACCGTTCGGATGCTGTCGAGCAATGCCGGATACTGAACAGGCGTAATCTGCGCGTTGCCGATGAAGAGGGCAAACACCATCAGTGCCAGCCCCATGCTGAACATCTGGCCCAACAGGCGCATGGTGCTGACCATCGCCGATGCAACGCCATAGAATTTCCTCTCCACGGATCCCATGATCGCGCTGGTATTGGGGGAGGCGAAAAGGCCGAAACCGAGCCCAAGGATGGCCAGACCGGTACTGACGACGGCGATGCCGGTTTCCGCGGTGATCAAAGAAAATAGGAAGAGGCCGAGCATGGACAGGGCCATTCCCAGGGATGCCAGCTTCCAGGGCTCAAAGCGGTCTGAAAGCCTGCCGGCAATGGGTGTAAAGATCGCCATGACGATGGGTTGCGCGACGAGAATCAGACCGGCGGATTGCGGATCGAGGCCTTTGATATACTGGAGGTACAGGCTCAGCAGAAAGACAACGGCAAAGGTCGCGCTGAAGTTGATCAGGGCGGCCAGACTGGAAAGGGCAAAGGTCCTGTTTTTGAAAAGCCGGACATTGAGCACCGGACTGTCCACCCTCAATTCGAAGATCAGGAACCCTGAAAATCCGGCGATTCCCAAAAAAACGAGAACGATTCCGGCGGGGCCGGGGAGAATGGAGAAGCCATAGATGATCATGACCAGGACGATGCTGAACAAAAGGGAGCCTTTCCAGTCGAATCTTTCTCCCCGGCACTCCGCCCATTCGCTTTTGACCTTCCAGCAGGTCAGGCCCAGGATGGCGATTCCAAGGGGGATCATGGCGTAGAACAGGCTCCTCCACCCCAGGTGCTGGGTCATGACGCCGCCAACGACAGGCCCCAGGGACAGCGCCACATAAACAGCGGCGATGTTGATTCCGATCGCCTTGCCTCTCTCCCGGGCCGGGTATACGGAAGTCACGATGGCCAGACCCGTGACAAAGATCATCGCGCTGCCGATTCCCTGAAGAATCCGGAAAAGGATGAGCGAAAGGGCGGAAGACGCAACGGCGGACAACAGCGATGCTACCGTGAACAGGATAATGCCACAGAGGAATATCCTCTTCATGCCGTAGATGTCGGATATCCTGCCGAACGGCACGGCGAACATGGCCGCGGCCAGCAGGAACGATGTGGGGATCCAGCTCAGCAGAATGGCGTCGGCCGCGAATTCCGTTCCGATCGCAGGCAGCGCGATGTTGACCGCCGAACTCATGAACGGAGTCAAGAAATTGGCCAGGGTTGCGACCAGAAGCGCCGGTATCCTGATGGAAGCGTCCATGTCCGGTTTCGGAAGGATCATTCGATTCATTTTCCGAATTCAGGATTTCACCATCACCAGCATCATCTTGAATCGCCGGACGGCCTTCAACGCATGGGGTTTCCCGCCGGGCATGATGATCATTTCTCCCGTCCCGAGACGGTGAGGTTCACCGGAGATGAGGATCTCAGCTTCGCCGTCCAGGATGCAGACCAACGCGTCGAAGGGCGCAGTATGTTCGCTCAATCCCTGATCCCGGTCAAAGGCGAACAGGGTAACCGTTCCGGTCGGTTTCCGGATGATCTCCTTGCTGACAACGGCGCCGTCCTGGTATGTGACCAGATCCGTCATTTTGAATGCCTTTTCAGTCATGTTTTCCTCCCTTCAAAGGGGTCCGTTCGATATGCCGAAGCTGCAGGACAACGAGGGTAAAGACAAAAAATATCGGGCTCTTTGTCCGGCAGAACGATAGCGGAACAACAAGGGGATATCAAGGATAAAAATGATTCGCTTTTTCCGATTGACAGGCCGCTGAAAATAAGGAATCGTATACCCACTAGCACGCCGCGGTTATCCGGTAGAAGGAGAAAATGGATGAAACGAATCCTTTTATTCACATTGCTGATCGGAGGGACGATTCTCTTTGGGCCCTCAGAGGGCATATCGGCGGGACCGCCGCCGGTCGGCGGAATGCTTCCCGAATGGACCCTCGATGTGCCGAAAGACGGAGCGGAAAAGACCTATCTCGGTCTCTCCGGAGCGGGCGTCTTCAAAATCCCGCAGATTCGCGCGAAGACCGTCATTATCGAGATCCTCAGCATGTATTGCCCTCATTGTCAGAAGGAGGCTCCAAACGTCAACAAGGTCTATGAGCGGATCGAGGCCAGTCCCGCCCTGAAGGGAAAGATCAAACTGATCGGAATCGCGGTGGGAAACTCCGCCTTCGAAGCGGGGGTTTTCAAGAAGAAATATGCTGTTCCCTTTCCACTTTTCCCCGACGGCGACTTCGCCATCCATAAACGGCTGGGGGAGGTGCGGACCCCCTATTTCATCGGCGTAAAAATCCATCCGGATGGGTCGCATCAGGTGATCCACTCCCGCCTGGGGGCGTTTGAGAGCGTGGAAAAGTTTCTCGATGAGATCGTCGGGGCATCCGATCTGTAACAAAGGCGGCAAAATGAAAATGAAGGTTATCATGGTTTCAAGCCTGATCGGGGCGGCCCTGCTTCTCCCGCCGGCACCGCCAAGCTCTTTCGCCCTGTCCGACGCTTACAAGGACAATGTATACGAAACCGGCAACCTCAAGCCGACGGACAGCGTCTTGAAGGTGAAAGCCGGCGATGAGGCGCCCGACTTCAAACTGCCCTCAGTCTCGGGGGAGTGGGTTTCCCTCGGGCAGTTCAGGGGGAAAAAGAATGTGGTGATCTCCTTTGTCCCGGCCGCCTGGACGCCGATCTGTTCGGATCAGTGGCCCGGCTACAATATCGTGAAGGAGATGTTCGAAGCCAACGACGCGATCCTTCTCGGGATCACCGTGGACAACATTCCCACGCTTTTTTCCTGGACGAATCAGATGGGGAATCTCTGGTTTCCCGTCCTGTCCGATTTCTGGCCGCACGGTGCGGTCGCGAAGCAATTCGGTGTGCTGCGTTCCGACGGCACGGCGGAACGGGCCCTGTTCGTGATCGACAAGAAGGGAAAGATCCGCTATATCGATGTCCATGATATCAACCGGCGTCCGTCGCTGGAGATTCTGATGGACGAACTTGAAAAACTCAGCGAATGAATAAGACTCCATACATCCATGTCTGGACCATTCTCATCCATGGATTGCGGTTGCGGAAATAAGGTGGCCTGACAATG
>JAXGRQ010000030.1:0-30536 GCA_040765725.1 Syntrophales bacterium | reverse complement strand
GGTGAAAGGGGCTTTCTTTTTTGGTTCCCCGAATCGGTATTTAGTGAATTGGGTTGAAAATTTTCACCCCTTAGCTTACACTTTGCACCTGCTTGAATACGTGTGTTTGGGTGTTTCTGCACGAGAGGCCTTTCATTGCACAACGGCCAGGAACGGCGCCGTGTGAAACGGGGGGTGAACGATGACGAAGCGAAAAGTCGGCAAAGCGGTCAAAGTCCTGTGGACGGTCCTTTCCGTGCTGATCCTTCTGATCGGTGGCGCATACGGATACTACTTTTTGGTTACCCGAGGTCCCCTGCCGCAAGTGGAAGGGGAATTGAGGGTGCCCGGCTTGAAGGAAAGCGTGGAGGTGATCCGGGATTCATACGGAATTCCGAATATCTACGCCAAGAATCTTGAGGATTTGTTCTTCGCGCAGGGTTACGTGCAGGCCCAGGACCGCTGGTGGCAGATGGAGTTTTTCCGAAAGACCTGTGGCGGTCGGATCGGGGAGTTGACCGGCAGGAAGGCCGCCCTGGTCAAAGCGGACATCTACCTCCGCTCTCTCGGTCTTTATCGTGTGGCTGAACAGGAATTCGCCGGCTGCACATCCGACCAGCGCGCGATACTGGAGGCCTTCGCGAAAGGTGTAAACGCCTATATTTCGGGACGCTCGCCCCGGAAGCTTTCCCTTAACTATTCGATCCTTGGCCTGACGGGAGTCAAGTTCAAGGTGGATCCCTGGACGCCGCTCGACACCTTGGCTTTTACGAAACTGATGGCTTGGGACCTGGGGCTCTCCCGAGACCTGGAAATCGTCCGCAGTAAACTCTACGAGCGGCTCGGTGCGGAAATGGCGGAGCAATGGCTGGTCCCTGCCTGGCCACTCGGCAGGAAGCCGACCATCCTCTCCGACGAGGATGTTCGGGAAACATTTGTGAAGATTACAAATACTGGAAAACATGACGAAAATAAAAAAATATCTTCCCAAGGGCGTATCGAAAACATTGCGTCGATCGACGGAACCGCATTTTTCCCCGAACCGACCGCCATCCCATCGAAGGTGGAGGACCCCGCGGCCGACCTCTCCCTGCTCCGGGGGCAGACGGAGGGAACCGGCAGCAACAGTTGGGTGACCGCCGGCGGTCTGACGAAGGGAGGCCGGCCGATTCTGGCCAATGACCCGCATCTGGGCATCCAGCAACCTTCCATCTGGTACCAGATTGCCCTTCACTGTCCGGATGACGGATCGGGACGGCCCTTCGATGTCGTCGGCTTCTCGTTTGCCTCCAGCCCGGGTGTCGTGGTCGGGCACAACAACGACATCGCCTGGGGAACCACCAATGTCTATCCCGACGTGAACGACCAGTACAGGATCAGGGTCAACCCGGCCAATCCGCTTCAATATGAATGGAACGGCGGGTGGCGCGATATGACCGTCCGCGACGAGACCATTTTGTTCGGCGACGGCAAACCCTCCGTGTCCATTCGCGTAAGGCAGACACACCTGGGCCCGATCATCAACGACTACACCTACGATCCCAAAAGTGAAACGATATCGGGATATAACAATAAGGACCCGTTGGCCCTGCGCTGGACGGCGCTGGAGCCGGGCCGCATTGTGCAGGCCGTCATCGGGTTGAACAAGGCCAGGAACTGGCAGGATTTCGGGGATGCGCTTCAACATTGGGACAGTCCCTCGCAGAGTCTGGTCTATGCAGACCGGCAGGGCAACATCGGATACCGGATGTCGGGGAGGATCCCGATCCGCGTCAAAAACCACGCCGGCCAATCGCCGACCCCGGGCTGGACAGATGAATTCGAGTGGAAGAGCTATGTGCCCTACGAATGGATGCCCCGCCTCTACAATCCGGACAGGCGGTATATCGTGGCTGCCAACCAGGAAGTCGCCCCGCCGGGATACTTTGCCATGCTCGATGAAAAGCTCGGACCGAACGTCAACGCCCACTTCGGCAGCAGATTCAACAAATGGGTCTACGGGTATCGCAGTGAGCGGATTGCCGAATTGATCAAACGGTTGGCGCCGCATACGGTTGCAACCTGCCAAACCATTCAGGGCGACAACAAAAGCATCCCGGCGGAAGAGATCCTTCCCTCGCTGGCCGGTCTCAAGTTCGACGATCCCGTTCTGTCGGACGCGCGGGACTGGCTGCTCCAATGGGACCGGATCTGCGGCGAGGACAGCGCACCGGCGGCTCTCTTCAACATGTTTGTCATGCGCCTGATGAAAAACGTTTTCCAGCCCCGGCTGGAGGGCATCGCCAAATCCGACGGCGCGGACAAGGAACTGTGGGCCGTCACGCTGCTTCTGCGGAAACCGGACGATCCCTGGTGGGACAATCCGCTTACCAAAGACAAAAGGGAAACGCGGGACAAGGTGCTGATCCGGTCCTTCGAGGAGGGCTACGCCGCGACGGTATCCGCGCTGGGCAAGGATCGCAGCCGCTGGAAGTGGGGTTCTCTGCACCAGGCGACCTTCGTCAGCAACCCGCTCGGCATGAGCGGCATCGGACCGATTGAATCCCTGGTCAACCGGGGTCCGGTGCCCGTCGGAGGCAGCACCGAGTGCGTCAACAACACCATGTGGTATGGCGGCAGCGACCATTTCGGTGCCCGGCTGATCCCTTCCATGCGCATGATCGTGGACTTGGGGGATTTCGATCAGAGTGTGACCGTCAATTCGACGGGCAACAGCGGCCACCCGGCCAGCCCCGACTATGACAACCAGATCTTGTCCTGGGCCGGGGTCCGGTACCACCCGATGCTCTGGAGCAGATCAAAGGTTGAAGCGGGCGCGAAGCACAGGCTTGTCCTGAACCCTGTTGGTGTCAAATAGCGAGGCTATGGTGAAAAAGATAGGGATGTTCTTTACCGGTAGGAAAGGCAAAGTTCCGACCCTTCTGTTTGCCCTGTTTCTTTTCTGGCTGCCGGATGGCGCCCTGGGCTCGCCGCAAACCATCCTTCTGCCGGTGACCCTGGATTATCCTTTCATCCGATCCGTCTTCATCCAACAACTGTACAACGCTCCCAAGGAACGGGCCGTCGTGATCGATGAAATCCAGGGAGGATGTTCGCGAATCGAACTCTGGAATCCGGAGGTCGGACACGAGAAGTCTCTCGTCAGGCTGGGGAGCCGCATCCGAATCCGCAGCGGGGCGCCGATCCTCGATAGATGTGTCGGGCAATTCGAGTGGGAGGGCTACATCGAGGTGTTGCAGCGCGTCACCTTGGACACGAGGACCTGGCGGATTCGTTTGGAAACCGTCGATTCCCGCGTCTACAACAGGGAGCGGAAACCCGCAATCATCACCGGCACACTTTGGAATCTCATCAAGAACCATGTCCATCCCTTCCTCGACGACGTCCACATTGATCTTGGGTCTCCCATTGAGGAGATCAAGGCCTTTCTGCCCCTTCTCTTTGCGCCGGAGGAACGCCGCCTCGTGGATCGTTGGCTTGAGACCCTGAGGCCGGGTCCGGTTCGGGTGGAGGAATCGGCGATCAAGGTCGATATTGCATTGGAGGTGGAGCCTTTTTCCAAACCCCGAGAGCCGGAAGCGGAACTGTCCGTGGCGGAATTGGAGCGTCTTTCTCAGGTCTGGGAGCAGTGGGACGCCTTTCTCGTGCTTGAGATCGAATCCCTGATCGGGCAGTCCATCACCGAGGCGGAGCGGATGAACATTCTGGAGATCCTGTTGGAGAACCGGCACGAATTTATCGGGGCGCTCGAAAACGGGACGATCGACCGTGACTTTATTCGGCGACAGTTCGTCTGGACATCGGAGAGACTGACGGGGATCCTGCGCAAATATCTGATCAGGCAGAAAAATCTCTCGCCCCTGCAATATCTGGCCTTTTTTACCGCCTCGGATGCGCTGGCCGCACTGGACAAACTGGCTCCGGCACTGGGATGGGAAATCAATCGGGATGGTTTGGTCAGACTGGCGCGGATGCTGAGTGCAGGGGAAGGCGATCCGGCCCTCCTGTACTCATACTCGGTCGATCCCGCATTGCGCAAATTCCTCGGGCTCGGTCCGGCGCTCGATGAATTCGGTCCGGCCTCGGATGTTCAGGAACTGGAGCTGCCTGCTGAGTTTGATGCCGCGTCCGGGCAGGATGATCGGCAGTCCTGGTTGAATCGATTCCTTTTTCCCCGGGCCTGGGCGGCCGAAGGCACTCCGTCCTTGCTCGACCGGGTCAAGGAATGGATTCCCCCGGCGAGAAATCCGGAGCGCTACATCAATAAGGTTCGGATCTTGCTCAAAAAAACGACGGACAAGATCCTCAGCGAACGTCCGCTTCCCGAGGAGCACCGCTCTTTTTTTCATCTTCTCGTATTGGCGACCGCCTGGCAGGAGAGCTGCTGGCGTCAGTTCGTGACGGAGGAGGGCAAAATCCGCTATCTGATTTCCTACAACGGGAGCTCGGTGGGATTGATGCAGGTCAACCAACGGGTGTGGCGGGGCATCTATCGGGTCGAAAGCCTGCGCTGGAACATCCGATACAATGTCGAGGCGGGCATCGAGATCCTCGAGCTGTATCTGCGAACCTACGTTTTGAAAAACTTGAACCCGGGCGATCCGTTCGATCGTGATGCCATCGCCCGCGCAGCTTATGCCGTTTACAACCAGGGTCCGGGACGATTCAAAAAGACCGTCAAGCAGGGCAGCCCCCATCCGTACAACAGGATCGATCGGCTCTTCCGGGAAAAATATTTCTGGGTCAAAGAGGACGACTTTCAACCGCTGGTGCACTGCATCACCGGACAGTGACGGTTTCCACAACGGGATCATCCCTCTCGGGCGGCGCCTTCCATCTCCCGTTTCTTGAGCACGATGAGGATTGCCGTGAGCGCGGACTGGGTCATCCCGGGGATGCGCTCGGCCTGGCCGATGGTCTCCGGACACACGCGGGTCAGCTTCGTCTTGAGTTCGTTGGAGAGGCCGGGCACGGTGCTGAAATCGAAACCGGCCGGGATTTTCACCCCTTCAAGCTCCTTCATTTTTCGGACGGCATCCCGCTGCCGTCGGATGTATCCCTCGTATTTCGCCTCGATCTCGATCTGCCGTCTCACATCGCGATCGGGGATTGCCTCCCAGCCTTCAAAACGGGAGAGGTCGCCGTAACCGATCTCCTCGCGCTTGAGGAGCTGAAAGAGGGTGACCGGATTTTTGATCGGCGACGTGTTCATCCCCTCGAGCGTCCGGTTGGTTTCCTCCGTTGGGAATATCCGGATCGAGGAGAGTTTGCGGATGCCCGCATCGATGCGTCGAATCTTTTCCTGAAGAGCGTTGTGTTGCTCCTCCGTGATCAGGCCAAGCTCTCGGCCCCTGCCCATCAGTCGGATCGCGGCGTTGTCCTCCCTGAGGATCAGCCGGTATTCGGCGCGGGAGGTGAACATCCGATAGGGCTCGTCAACCCCGCGTGTGACGAGGTCGTCCACCATCACGCCCATGTAGGCCTCGGACCGGCCGAGGACGAAAGGCGGCTGTCCCCGGACGGCAAGGGCTGCATTGATTCCCGCCCAGAGCCCCTGCGCCGCCGCCTCTTCGTAGCCGGAGGTTCCGTTGATCTGTCCTGCGAGGTAGAGACCGGCAATCCGTTTCGTCTCCAGCGAAAGGCGGAGCTCGGTGGGCTGAACGAAGTCGTATTCGATCGCATAGGCCGAGCGCATGATCTCTGCCCGCTCCAGCCCGGGCACGCTGTGAACGATCCTCTCCTGGAGTTCCGGAGGGAGGCAGTTCCCCAATCCTTTTGAGTAGATCTCCTCCGTCTCCAGCCCCTCCTGTTCGAGGACAACGGGATGTCCTTCGCGATCGGCAAAGCGCATCACCTTGTCCTCGAGGGAAGGGCAATAGCGGGCGCTGACCCCCCGGATTGCTCCGGCATACAGCGGGGAGAAGCGGATGTTTTCGCGGACGATCCGGTGGGTCTCTGCCGTCGTCGCCGAGAAAAAGGATGGGAGACGCTCCTCGCGCAATTTTTCCGTGGTGAACGAAAACGGGACGGGATCGGGATCACTGTCCTGACGGACAAGGCGTGTGAAGTCGATCGTGGAGGCGCGCAGCCGGGGCGGAGTTCCCGTCTTCATCCGCCCCATCTCGAGTCCGAGCGATCGGAGCGAAGCGGAGAGTTCCAGGGAGGCGATTTCTCCTGCACGGCCTGCAGGGTAATGGACGTCGCCGATGTGGATGAGTCCCCCGAGAAAGGTTCCGGTGGTCAGCACGACCGTTTGGCCGCCATGAAAAACACCCGTCTGATCGACAACGCCGCAAATCCGACCCTTCTCGACGACGAGGCGTTCCACCAGCCCCTGGCGCAAGTGGAGTCTCTTCTCCCGTTCCACCACGCTTTTCATGGCGAGACGGTAAAGCTGTTTGTCGCACTGGAAGCGCGTGGATTGGACGGCCGGCCCCTTGGAGGCGTTCAACAGCCGGAAGTGCACGGCGGTTTTGTCCGCGATCCGGCCCATCTCGCCGCCCAGCGCGTCGACCTCCTTGACGAGCTGGCTTTTGGCGAGGCCGCCGATTGCGGGATTGCAGGACATCAGAGCGATCGTGTCGAGGCTGATGTTGAACAGAAGAGTCTCGCAGCCCATCCGGGCGGCCGCCAGGGCCGCCTCGCAGCCCGCGTGCCCTCCCCCGACCACAATGACGTCATACATGCGACCCATGGTGTCTCCAGATTTCTCGATTTTCTTGCAGTCCGATGTGCGATTTAATATGATCCGCTGTGAAAACTCAACCGAAAAGGATTGCCGTGGAAGGACCGAAACTACAAGGCCATCCGAAAAGGTACTGCGATCTGAAGCGTTACTGGATCGACCGCTTCGGCTGCCGGGTGCACAAGCTGCCGATTGACGCCGGATTTACCTGCCCGAACCGTGACGGCCGGGTTGCCACGGGGGGATGCATCTATTGCGACGGCCGGGGATCGGCTCTCCGTCAGTCGGGCCCGCTTCCGTCGGTCGGCGACCAGATCCGCCGGGGAAAGGCCTTCTACCGCAAGCGCGGACGGGCGGAAAAATTCATCGCCTACTTCCAGACCTTTACAAACACCTATGCGCCGGTCGAAAAACTCCGGGCGCTCTACAATGAGGCGCTCGCCGAGGAGGATGTGATCGGCCTCTCCATCGGCACGCGCCCGGATTGTTTGTCCGAGGAGACGCTGGCGCTGATCCGGTCCTATGCGGAACGATATCATGTCTGGCTGGAACTGGGACTCCAGTCGATCCATGACCGGACACTCGCCGCCATCAACCGGGGACATGATGCAGCGGCCTTTCTGAATGCGGTGGAGCGGGCGTCCGGCGGGGCGATCCTGATTTGCGTCCATATCATTTTGGGTCTGCCCGGTGAAACGCGTGACGACATGCTGCAGACGGCAAGAATGATCTCAGATCTGCCGATACAGGGGATCAAGTTCCATTCGCTGTTGGCCCTGAGGGGAACGGCGCTCGGGGAGCGTTATGAAAAGGGGGAGATCCCGCTGATGAGCCGGGAGGAATATGTCCGGACCGTCTGCGATATCCTGGAGATCCTGCCGCCGCAGATGGTGATCCAGCGATTGACGGCCGAAGGTTATCGGGATATCTTCCTCGGTCCGGCGTGGGCGGCAAACAAGCTTGCCGTACTCAATGCGATCGACCGGGAGCTGGAGAGAAGGGATTCCCGGCAGGGTTGCAAATACGGGGTCCCGCAGATGTCGTTGTCGGACGCCGCGGGAACGGGTCGAAGAGAGGCGTAAGCGAACAGATTTCGCTCAATGTCACAAACGGAAAAAGGGGAGCCGTTTCTGCCCTGCACCGAGTTCGGAAAAGAGGAAAGATGATCGGCATCGTGGATTACAGGGCGGGCAACCTGACCAGCGTCGCGAGGGCGCTGGAGCATCTCCGTCAGCCCTGCATTATGACCAATGATTTTAAGTCATTGGAAAAGGCCGATCGAATCATTTTTCCGGGTGTTGGCGCGGCCGGCGCTGCGATGGCGGATCTCCGGAGGAGCGGGCTGGAGGTTCATCTGAAAAGATGGGTGCGAGAGGGCAGACCGGTTCTGGGAATCTGCCTCGGCATGCAGGTCCTCTTCCACCGGAGCGAGGAGGACAACGCCCGTTGCCTCGGAATTGTTCCGGGCGAGGTCATACGGTTTCCCGCGGACCTGCGGGAGAAAGACCGACCCCTCAAAATCCCCCACATGGGGTGGAACGGCGTTCGCTTCCGTGCGAACCATCCGGTGTTTTCCGGGATTTCCGAAGAGGCGGAGTTTTACTTCGTTCACTCCTACTATGCATACTTGACGGATGAAGCCTGGGCCTCCGGCTGGACGGATTACGGGATCCGTTTCTGTTCCGCCGTGGCCCGGGGAAGCCTCGTGGCGGTGCAGTTTCATCCGGAAAAGAGCGGCCGGCCGGGCCTCACATTGCTGGCCAATTTCTGCCGGTGGGAAGGAACCGATGCTCAGTAAGCGGATCATCCCCTGTCTCGACGTTCGGAATGGCCGCCTGACCAAGGGCGTAAAATTCAGGGAAAACGTGGATATCGGCGATCCGGTGGAGGCCGCGCGCGCATACTACGAGCAGGGGGCCGACGAGATCGTCTTTTACGATATAACCGCTTCGGTCGAGGGGCGTGCAATCCTGCTTGACGTTGTGAGAAAGGTGGCCGAGACAATCTTCATTCCGTTTTCCGTCGGCGGCGGAATCGGGTCGGTGGAGGAGATGCGAAGGGTGATCCTGGCCGGAGCGGAAAAGGTCAGCGTGAACACGGAGGCGGTGAAGAATCCGGGCATCATCTCAGAGGGGGCAAGGGCTTTCGGAAGCCAGTGCATCGTTCTCGGCATGGACGTCAAGAAAGTGTCGGCAAGCCGTCAAATTCCTTCCGGGTACGAGATGGCGATTCATGGCGGACGAACCTTTACCGGCCTCGATGCGCTTCAATGGGCGATAGAGGCGGAACGGCTCGGCGCGGGGGAGATCTGCCTCAACTCGATCGACGCCGACGGGACCAAGGATGGCTACGAGCTGGACCTGACCGCGATGATCTCATCCCATGTCGGCATTCCGGTCATCGCCTCGGGCGGTGCGGGAAAGCCGGAGCACCTGTTGGACGTCTTCACCCGGGGAAAGGCAGATGCCGCTCTGATCGCCTCGATGGTCCACTACCGGACGCACACCATCCCGGAAATCAAAAAATTTCTGCACGACCGGGGCGTGAAAACCAGGATGTTTTGGTAGTTTTTAAATCCGAGAAGCAGATCTTCGGGAAAACGGCTTCCGTCATCTTTCAAAGCCGGAACCATCAATAATTGCTCTTGACGTCCGGATGCGAATGCCCTAAGAATAAGCGGGAAGATTCATTCCAGGAGGTATAAGGAACGTGGACGCAAAAAGATATGAATTGAATGTCCAGTTGGCACAGATGCTCAAGGGCGGCGTCATCATGGATGTGACGAATGTGGAGCAGGCGAAAATCGCCGAAGAGGCAGGCGCCGTGGCGGTCATGGCGCTCGAACGGGTGCCCGCGGACATCCGAAAAGACGGCGGAGTCGCACGGATGTCGGATCCGGCGATGATCGCGGCAATCAAAAAAGCCGTTTCGATCCCGGTCATGGCGAAGGCCCGAATCGGCCATTTTGTCGAAGCGCAGATCATCGAAGCGCTGAAGATCGATTATATCGATGAAAGCGAAGTTCTGACCCCTGCGGATGAGGAGTGCCACATCGACAAGACCCGGTTTTCGATTCCCTTTGTTTGCGGTGCGCGCAATCTTGGCGAGGCGCTTCGCCGGATTGCCGAAGGGGCGGCGATGATCCGCACGAAGGGGGAGGCCGGGACAGGAAACGTTGTCGAGGCGGTCCGCCACATGCGGACAATGAATCGTGAAATCCGTCAGTTGGTCAATATGCCGGTGGAGGAGGTCACGGGTTTCGCCAAGGCGAACGGCATCCCCTATGAACTGGCCCTCAAAGTGAAAGAGCTGGGCCGCTTGCCGGTCGTCAATTTCGCGGCGGGTGGAATTGCGACGCCGGCCGACGCCGCGCTGATGATGCAGCTCGGCTGCGACGGGGTTTTCGTCGGTTCGGGGATCTTCAAATCGGCGACGCCCGCCGCACGCGCTCAGGCGATCGTCAAGGCAACGGCCTACTTCAACGATCCTGCCAAAATCCTCGAGGCCTCCATGGGCCTCGGCCAGGCGATGCCGGGCCTGGAGATCGCCGCCATTCCGGAAGAACAGCTGCTGGCCAAACGCGGCTGGTAAAAGGCTTTCGGGAAAGGTAGCGATGAGCGGCACCAAACGGAAGGGCCCTGACGGCATCGGTAAAGAGATCGGTGTGCTGGATCTTCAGGGGGGTGTCTGCGAGCATCTGGACCATCTGCAGCGTCTCGATGTGGAAGCCCGGCCGGTCAAACAGGCAGAAGATTTTGAAGGTTTGGCCGGACTCATTCTGCCCGGCGGCGAGAGCACCTGTCTTGCGCGGCTGATCTGCAACTTCGGTATCGACGAGATCATCATTCGAAAATTCCGGGAAGGGATGAAGCTCTGGGGGACCTGTGCCGGGGCGATTCTGCTTGCAAAATCGCTGGTAGGCGAGATGCCTCACCTCGGCCTGATCGACATCGAAGTCGAGAGGAACGGCTTCGGAAGCCAATTGGACAGTTTTGCATGCATGGCTTCGGTTCCGAAAGTTTCCCCGATGCCGATTCCGCTGACGTTCATCCGCGCCCCCAAGATCGTCGGTCTGGGTAAAGGGGTGGATGTTCTTCTCAAAATGGAAGGCTTTATTGCCGCAGCGGAATCGCCGGATGTTCTGGTGACCGTCTTTCATCCGGAACTGACCCCCTCGCTGGCTTTTCACCGTTATTTTGCTGAAAAATGCGGCCTGACGACCGGCTACGGAAAAGGGGCTGAAGAAGATTGGGACCGAACCAGTTGGATGAGGCTCGCGCGGATCACCCCAGCCGCCTTCCATGGATCCGTTCGGTCCGGTGGCTGAGGGTAGCTTCGGCGGTTTTCCATTCAGCTTCATGAAGGGAATTTCTTTTTTTACGGAGCCTGCTATAAACATCCCAAAATGCCGATACGGAGCGAATCATGAAAATTGTGCGTTTTGTGACCGAGGGTGGGAAAATCTGTCTGGGGAGCTTTGATCCGGCTCGGCCGGGCGAAGCCCGGATCATTGCCGGTGATCTGTTCGGGGATCTCGAACAGACGGAGCAGACGGCCCGCATCGGCCGTCTGCTGTCACCCGTGGACCCCCCCAACATTCTTGCCGTGGGTCTCAACTATGGCCACCATGCGGAAGAGACGAACATCAGACGGCCGGAGATGCCGGTGATCTTCATCAAGGCGAACAGCAGTGTGATCGGACCGGAAGAAATGATCCTGTTGCCGCACGTTGGCCCGGACCAGGTCGATTATGAGGCGGAGCTGGCCGTGATCATTGGGCGCAAAGCCAAAAACATCAGCCGAGAGGAGGCCCTTGAGTATGTCCTGGGGTATACCTGCGCCAACGATGTGAGCGCACGCGACTGGCAGATCGAAAAGCAGAAAAAGCAGTGGTCCAGGGGCAAGAGCTTTGATACCTTCTGTCCCCTTGGCCCCTGCCTGGTCACCCGGGATGAAATCCCGGATCCAAATCGTCTTGCCATCCGGTCTATCCTCAATGGCCGTGTCATGCAGGATTCCAATACCTCCGACATGATTTTCGATGTGCAGACACTGGTCAGCGATCTGAGCCAATCCCTGACCCTGCTTCCCGGGACGGCGATCCTGACCGGAACCCCGGGGGGAGTCGGTTTTACCAGAAAACCGCCGGTGTTCTTGAAAGATGGGGATCGGATCACTATCGAAATTGAGAGGATCGGGAGCCTGTCGAACAGGGTCGGAACAGAGAAGACAACCCGTCCGGATGTGCACTGACAACCCAACCGCATAGTGTTTTTCACGGCCCCTTGCTTCTCGATTTCTCCTTCTGATTTCCTGGTTCCCGGGTATATCGGGGCGGCCTGCTATTCTTCTTTGGTTTCATCAACCGGGCAAGGTATCTCTCTTGACACAAGAGATGATCCACCACATACACGCAATTCGATACCAGGCGATCAGGATACCAGGCAATCAGGCAATCAGGATTGACAAAATTCATCTGACGTATATATTACCACCGCATCTATTTGGGTCCATTGAACTCAAATCTTTGGAGAACGAAAAGAAGTTTTTTTACTTGACCTTTGGATTTGGAGAATCGGAAAAGCAAACGATTTTTAAGACAGATCGAATCGGGGTGGCCCCATTCGATCATCAGGGCAATCCTATATGGGGAGGCAAACAATGAACACGGATAAAAAGGGCCGGAAAACCTTCATTATGTTTCTGTTGGCGTTTCTGATCGGTTTTTTCGTGGTTTCGGTATTTGAGGTTTTACGGTCTTCCTTTGCGCCGTCGGCACCGGGTCCTGACGTACAGGCCGTTTCCGCCGTCTCGACCGGCGAAATGACGAGGGTGCCGCTATCCCTGGCGGATCTTGCAGAAAAACTCAAACCGGCTGTTGTCAACATCAGTACGACCAAGACGGTGCGCAGCGGCGGGTTCCGTTCGCCGTTCGGTCAGAATTCGCCCTTTGGCCGCAATTTCGGCGGGGATGATTTTTTCGAGCGTTTTTTTGGAGATATTCCGCAGCGTCAATTCAAGCAGCGTAGCCTGGGTTCCGGGTTTATCATCAGCGATGACGGCTATATCTTTACCAACAACCATGTCGTCGAACAGGCGGACAAGATTCTGGTAAAGCTCTCCGATGGGAAGGAGTATGAGGCAAAGGTGATCGGGAAGGACGCCAATACGGACATTGCGTTGATCAAGATCAAGGCGAACGGCAGCCTGCCTGTAGTCGAAACCGGGGATTCCGACAAGCTGAGGGTGGGGGAATGGGTCATGGCGATCGGGAATCCCTTCGGTCTGGAGCAGACCGTCACGGCCGGAATTGTCAGTGCAAAGGGGCGTGTGATCGGTGCGGGACCGTATGACAACTTTATCCAAACCGATGCCTCCATCAACCCGGGAAACAGTGGAGGACCGCTGTTCAACATGGACGGCAAGGTGATCGGAATCAACACCGCTATCGTGGCTCAGGGTCAGGGGATCGGCTTTGCGATTCCGATCAACATGGCCAAGACCATTTTGCCCGACCTCAAATCCAAGGGAAAGGTCGTCCGCGGATGGCTGGGGGTTTCCGTTCAGGATATCAGCGAAGAAATCGCCAAGAATCTGAATCTGAAGGACAGAGAAGGCGCGCTGATTTCAGACGTCTTCAAGGGAGATCCTGCCGATAAGGCCGGACTCAAATCAGGCGATGTCGTGATCGAAATCAACGGCAAACAGGTCAAGGACACGCATGATCTTCTGATGATGATCGCGGCATTCCGGGTCGGCGAGACGATCAAGGTGAAGATCGTTCGCGATGGCCAAGAAAAGATGATTTCGATCACCATCGCGGAAAGGACCGACAAAGCGGAGCTCGCATCCGCCCAGCAATCCGGCGAGGCGTTTGGCATGACGGTCCAGGAAATTACGCCGGAAATCGCCAGGCATCTCGGTCTTGGAGCACAGAAGGGGCTGATTGTCGTCGATGTCCAGGAGGGGAGTGTTGCCGAAGACGTGGGCATTCAACCGCAGGACATCATCCTTCAGGTGAACAAGGTCAAGACCACGACCATGAAGGAGTATCAAAAGGAGATCGCAAAGGCCGGAGAGAAGGGGAGCATTCTGCTGTTGATCAAACGGGGAAAATCGACCTTCTTCGTTCCTCTGACGAAATGAAAAAAAAGCGGAACGCCCGGGACCTTCGGAAAAAACTGCTGAAAATATATGAAATTCTGAACGGATATTTCGGCGATCTTCATTGGTGGCCGGCCGATCATCCTTTTGAGATGATGGTCGGGGCCATCCTGACCCAGAACACGGCCTGGACGAATGTTGAAAAGGCTATCGAAGCGCTTCGGAGGAACAGGCTTCTGTCCCCCGCGGCGCTTTTTCATATTCCCGAAGACGAGCTTGCCGGGATCATCCGACCCTCCGGCTATTATCATCTGAAAGCGCAAAGACTGAAATCCTTCGTCCGGTTCTTTCTAAAAGAATTTTCCGGAAGCGATTCGGCCATGAAGGCCGAACCGCATTCGATCCTTCGCGATAAACTTCTTGATGTCCGAGGCATCGGGCCGGAGACTGCGGACAGCATTCTTCTCTACGCCTGTCAAAAGCCCGTTTTCGTCTGCGATGCCTATACGAAGCGGATTCTTCTCCGACATGGTCTGATCGGAGAGGATGCCGATTATCTTGCGATTCAGGCGCTCTTCATGGACCATCTGCCGCCCGATGTTTCCCTCTTCGGCCAGTATCACGCGCTGATCGTCAAAACCGGCAAGGTGTTTTGTCGCAAGGAGCCACGATGTTCGGCTTGTCCGCTTGCGGCGCTGCGGACCGTGAAACGGCCCTCGTCCCGAAGGAAGACAACCCCCTCATGAAGCTGAAGGATTATACCGCCGTCATTCACCTGCATTCCGCCTATTCCTATGACGGCCGCGCTTCGATTCCGGAAATCCTTGCTGCGGCGCGAAAATGCGCAGTGGATGTCCTTCTGCTCACGGACCACTCCACCATTCATGCGAGAAAGGAGGGATATGAGGGGTGGCAGGAGGGGGTTCTGCTGATCGTCGGGGAAGAGATTGCGCCGCGCTTCAACCACTATCTGGCGTTTGGTTTACGCGAGGCGGTGGCGTGCGCGGAAAAGGAGCCGGAGCTTCCCCCGCAGGCGTACATCGACCGAGTGCGGGATGGAGGAGGAGCAGGTTTCATTGCCCATCCGGATCATGGGGGGACGGCTATGTTTCACGTGAAACATTACCCCTGGACGGACTGGACCGTCAGCGGCTACACGGGGATGGGCATCTGGGATTTCATGACGGATTGGCAGAAGAGCCTTTCCGGCCGGATCAAGGCTGTGCTGAGCTATCTGCATCCCGCTTTTTTTCTGCGCGGTCCCTCGGCTGCCACCCTCGAACGCTGGGATCATCTCACCCTGGACCGCCGGGTTGTAGGAATCGGTGAACTGGACAACCACGACAGTTTAAGGCGGTTCTGTGGAATCACCCTTCGTGTGTTTCCTTTTCACAGGGTTTTCAATCTGATTCGAACACACATTCTGCTCGAGGAAACTTTTTCCGGAGATCACCGGGTAGACATCGCCGAGGTTCTGAACGCAATGAGAAATGGCCGCGTCTATATTTCTCTTGACCGTTACCGGGCGGCGACGGGGTTCTCTATGCTTATGGCTGAAAGGGGCAGAGAGGCTACGATGGGGGATGAGTTTATTCTTCACCATGCCGCGGAATTTCAGGTCCGGTTGCCGGAAAGGGCACGAATACGCCTGATCCGGAACGGGACGCTGTTTCGTAAGTATACTGCCAAAGAATTTTCTGAAATCATACGCGATCCCGGCGTGTATCGTATTGAAGCGGATCTGAACGTCCTGGGGCGCTACCATCCCTGGATTTGGTCCAATCCGATCTACGTGACTCGGCATTGAAAACCTGAGTAGTTGGACTTGACACGGCCGCATGTCAATACTATAGTTCCATCATCCAAGTCGCAGGCGTTTTTGATGAGATTGTCTCAAACCAGCATCTTCTTTGTGATGCGTTTACGGAAGGAGAGACATCATGACAGACCTTATGAAGGATGGACCTATCCACCCGGTTAAATTTCAGGACAATACATTCAGAGACGGTCATCAGTCCATCTATGCAACCCGAATGCGTACGGAGGATATGATCCCCATTGCCGAGGAGATGGACCAAATGGGTTTCTGGGCGATGGAAGTTTGGGGAGGGGCAACCTTTGACACGATGCACCGCTTCCTCGGCGAAGACCCCTGGGAGAGACCGAAGATTCTCAAAAAATACATCAAGAAAACCCCGTTTACCATGTTGTTGCGGGGGCAAAATCTGGTCGGCTACCGAAATTACGCGGACGATGTCGTCCGGGCATTTGTGGACAAGGCCTGCGAAGTCGGCATCGACGTGTTCCGGGTTTTTGACGCTTTAAATGACATCCGGAACTTCGAGACCTGCGTGGAGCGGATCAAGGCCAACAAGAAGCATTTCGAAGGTGCAATGTGCTATTCGCTGACCGAGCCCCGCATGGGCGGCGACGTCTTCAATCTGGAATACTACAAGAAGATGGCGAAATCGTTGGAGGCGATGGGCGCCGACAGCATCGTCATCAAGGATATGGCCGGGATCATCTCCCCTTACGACAGCTACGAACTGATCGCCGAACTGAAAAAGATCGTCAAGGTTCCGCTGCATCTCCACACCCACTATACCAGCGGAATGGCCTCCATGGCCTATCTCAAGGCGATCGAGGCCGGCGTCGACATCGTCGACACCTGTCTGGCGCCCTATGGACTCCGAACCTCGATGCCCGCCATCGAGCCGCTGGTCGTCACGCTGCAGGGAACGAAGCGCGATTCCGGCATGGACCTCCGCAGGCTGATCAAGTTGGGCGAACACCTTGAAGGCATTGCCCCCAAGTATCAAAAACACCTGGCGGCAAACAAGCTGGCCATGATCGACGCGGGAGTGCTTGCGCACCAGATCCCCGGCGGGATGATCTCGAATCTGGTCAGCCAGCTCAAAGAGATGAATGCGCTGAATCGTCTGGATGAGGTTCATGCCGAGATTCCAAGGACGCGCAGGGAGGCGGGCACGCCTCCGCTGGTCACGCCGACCTCGCAAATCGTCGGCGTTCAGGCGGTGATGAACGTGGTCGCCGGCCGCTACAAGATGGTGAACAACCAGTTCGCGGACCTGGTCTACGGGCTCTATGGCAAGACCCCGACCCCGATCGATCCCGAGGTACAGAAGGTGGTCCTGAAACGCTACAAGCGCGGCCAGACCCCGGTCACGGGCCGACCTGCGGATTATCTGGAACCGGAACTGGCGGAGGCCAAGAAAAAGATTGGCGATCTCGCAAAAACCGAAGAGGATCTGTTGATTTACGCACTCTACCCGGCGTCCGGCGAGCAGTTCCTGAAGTGGAAGTACGGAATTGAACCCATTCCCGAGAGTGTGAAGCCGCCCTCGGTTTCGGAGCCGGCCAAGAACCGGTAGGTTTCGCGAGGGATCATCGTACAAGGAGACGGATATATTGACAGGGGGGCGCCGTTGGGTGCGTCCCTGCTGCATTGTATTGGATCCCGTCACTTTTCTGTTTACGGGGATCGCCGGTGATTTCCTGGCAACCTTCCGACCGTCTATGCCAGCATGCCTCCATCCACCGTCAGGCAAATTCCCGTCGTATAGGAGGCCGCATCGGAGACCAGGTAGAGGACCGCTCCGGCCATTTCCTCCGGCTTTGCCATTCGGCCCATCGGAATCATCGGTAGAATCATTTTCAGCATCTGCGGTTCCCGGAGGACCGCAGTGAACTTCGTTTCCGTCAGTCCGGGGAGCAGCGCATTCACGCGGATGTGATAGGGGGCAAGCTCCTTGGCAAAGGATTTCGTCATCGCAATGATCCCCGCCTTGGTGATCGAGTAGACCCCCTGGGTGGGCGCCGGGCGGACGCCGTTGACCGAGGCGACGTTCACGATGGCCCCGCCTCCCGATTTTTTCATCAGTTTTGCGGCATGCTGGCTCATGAAAAAGGAGCCTTTCAGATTGACATCACAGGTCTTGTCCCACGCCTTCTCGTCGCAGCTCAGCACGTCCCCGAAAAAAGGATTTGTCCCGGCATTGTTGACCAGGATGTCCAGACGCGGATAAAGGCTTTCGATCTGCCGGAACAGGGCCTGAATCTGCTCCATGATGCCTGCATGGCAGGAAATCGATTGCGCCTTGCCTCCGGATCCGACGATTTCCTCCTCGACGCGGCAGAGGTCCTCCAGTTTCCGGCTGGTCAGGATCACCTCGGCGCCGTGGGCCGCCAACGTCTTGACGATCGCCTTTCCGATTCCGCGGCTTGCGCCTGTGACCAGCGCCGTTTTCCCATGCAAATCGAAAAGATCCATTCGTTCCTCCCTTGCTTTTCTTATCGAGCTTCCGTTGGTTCAGATCACGCCTTTTTAGGTTCACCTTTCTTGATGAACACGTCCGGATCCCCGCCGCTCATGCCGGCCAGATGCCTGACCAATTTTTTGCGGGATTCGATGTCGTACTGGGTCGTGATCGCGATCTGCTCCATGATCGGCGAACCGCCGCCGTGGTAATTGCCGACATTCACAATGCCGCCGGTCGCCGAGCAGAGCGCATCGCCCAAAAATCTCCAGAACTGGGCCTGGTCCTCGGCGGACATCTTCGGATTCCGCTTGGTGTATTTCAGCAGCGCCTCCGCGGTCTCCGGGTTCTTGAAATCGTTCTCGTGGGGGAACGTCGCCACGACGCCGCCGGCAATATCGCAGAGGATCTCCGCCTCGCGCCAGACCGCCTCGCCCGACAGGCAGCGGCCGACGTTGCAGTAGATCGAATGCGGGATGTAGGAGCCGGGACCGAACGGCACGAAACCCATGCCCGGGATGTAGACCTCCGGTTTTCCCAGATCGGATGCCGTATATCCGGCCGCGTACCCCAGCTCGGCGGTCATGATGATCTCCGCCAGCTTTTCCCGGACATGGGATTCCTTGTGGATGTTGTTCACTTCAGCGGCCAGCGCTGCAGTCCCCAGGATGATATCGCCGATCGCCGGTTTGCAGCCCGAATAGGAATGGCGGTGGAACAGCGCGAACAGCAGGGCCAGTATGCCGCCGTGCAGATGTTCGCCTGCCAGAAAGACCCTTTCCCAGGGAATGAAGCAATTGTCAAAAATCAGGTAGGAGTCGGTCGCCCCCGGCACGAATCCGCGTTTGAAATGCTTTCTCGTCCGTAGGTTGTGGACCGTGACGATCTGCTTCAATCCGTCCCAGTCTCCCGGAACGGCGAATGCCACGGCGTAATCTTTGTCTTCGCTGCGCAGCGCCCGGGTGGGCAGCGCCAGGATCTCGTCCGCCACGGAGGCCTCTGAAATATGCAGTTTGCAGCCCTCGACGACAATTCCGTCTTTCAGCCGCTCCTTGATTCGCAAGTATGCGCCGGGATTCGGCTGGTCGGCGGGCCGGAGCATCCGATCCCCCTTCACGTCCGTCTGAGCGCAGCAGCCGACCAGATCCTCTTTCTGGAAGCGGGTCAGCCAGCTCTTGAAGTTTTCGTGGTAACAGGTGGCCCCCGGATTGACCTTGTCCGCCTCGTAGGAAACGTTGTAAATGGCGTTTGCCGCGTCGATCCCCATGCAGCGCTGGATGCAGCCCCCCACCTTGCGGCAGAGCATCCGGGTCATGTCCTGCTTCCGATGCAGATCTTCCCTGTTCTGATGGATGTGGTTGAAACGGTTGATCCGCTCGCCTGTCAGGTGGGAAATCGCCGTGCACAGATCCTGGTTTTCCGGTTTGGCCGCTTCATCATAGGTGAGCCCGATGGTATTGAGGCAGTCCTTCTGGAGTTCATCGGTCCTGTCCATCAGGTGGCCGTCATGGTACAGGTTTCGTTTCATCTTGGAGAGGCCCCGAATGTATTCTTCCTTGGTTCTCATGGCGGTGCTCCTTTCTCAAGGTCTTCGGTTTGGAGGTTCTTTGTGAAATGCGCGGAAGTGCGCTATTTCCGGTAAGCTCCGAGATTGGCCAGTGCGACGCTTCCCGGGCTGATCACGTCCGGATCGACCGCGACATTGATGCAGGCGGTCTTCCCCGAGGCGAAGGCCTCCTGGAGCGCCGGCCGGATCTCCTCCGGCCGCTCAACAGCGATTCCGAAGCCCCCCAGGTCTTCCACCAGACGCTGGTATTCAACCCGGCCGAGGCAGGTGCCGTCGGCGATGCAGTGGCCCATCCGGAGGGTTTGACTGTGCGCGATCATCCCCCAACTCTGGTCGTTGGCGATGACGACCACGATCGGCAGGCCCTTGCGGATCGCCGTGTGAAACTCCATGAAATTGAAACCGACGGAACCGTCCCCGATGACGAGCAGGACACGGCTCTCCGGATGGCGGAGCTTTGCCGCGTTGGCGAAGGGAATCCCGACGGCAAGGCAACCATAGAGACCGGAATCGAGATAACGCCCGCCGGTCCGGACCGTCCGAGTCATTCCCATCCAGATCTGGGTGTCGCCGCCGTCCGCGACGACGATGTCTTCCTCCCGGTCCATGAACGCATCGATCTCCCGGGCGAGGCGAAGCGGGTGGATCGGCACCTTGTCGCTCGACCAGAGCGGCTGCGTTGGGGCCTTCCCGTCCACATCCGCCTTTCGGAGGGTTTCCACCCAGTTCTGAAACGTTGTGCGGAGCACTTCTCCGATTTGCTGCTCTTCGATCAACCGGTTGAGTTCGCTCAGAAGCGCCCGGACATCTCCGACAATCCCCAGATCCACGGAGCGATTCCGTCCGATCTCCTCCGCCTCGATGTCGGCCTGGATGAATTTCGCATCCTTGCGGAAGATATCGCCGAACAGGTAGAAGAGGCTGAGCCGGCTTCCGAGAAAGAAAATCAAATCGGCGCTGGTGAGGGCGGCCAGGGAGGCGCCGGGGCGGATCGCCAGCGAGGACTGGAAACAGAGGGGATGGGTGTCGGACAGTGTCCCGCGGCCGGAACTCCCGGTGAAGACGGGGACACCTGTCCGTTCCGCGAATTCCCGGAGGGCGTCCGCGGCGTCGGCGTACCAGACGCCGCTGCCCGCGATGATCACCGGGGAGTGCGCTTCCCGGAGCATCTCCAGCACCTTTCGGGCGCCTTCGAGGTCGGTCGGTCGGGAGTCCACAAGGCTGCGAAGCCGTCGGACCTTTTCCGGATTGACGGGCGCGTTGAGGACGTCACAGGGAAATTCGAGGTAGACCGGTCCGGGCCGTCCGACAGCCGCGGTCCGGAATGCAAGATCGATAAATTCGGGGATCCTCTCCGCCAACGGACAGACCCAGGCCTTTTTCACCATCGGCGCGATGACGGGAAGCTGGTTCATATCCTGGAGATCCAGTTTTTCGACGCTTTCCAGTCCGACGCAGCCGGCAATCAGGATCACCGGGGCGTTTGACAACCGGGCGTTGGCGATTCCCGAGAGGGCATTCGTGAAACCGGGTCCGGCGGTGACGAGGGCAACGGCGGGCTTCCGGGTCATCCGCGCCCAGGCCTCGGCCATGAAGACCGCGGCCTGCTCATGCCGGGTATCGAAGATGGTGACCGGCGATCCTTCCAGATATTGATAGATGGGCGTAATGTGTCCGCCGCTCAATGAAAAAAGATATTCGACCCCCCGTTCGATGAGAGCCTCCGCAACCAACTTGCCGCCGATCACCTGATCCATTTATTCCTCCTTAAACCGTATGACAGATCATAACTCCATGCACTGGCCGCCGTCCACGTTGAGCGCCTGTCCGGTGATGTACCGGGCCTGCTCCGATGCGAGGAAGGCAACCAGCATCGCGGCGTCCTCCGGAAGGCCGATCCGGCCCAACGGAATCGACCGGCACATCTCCTGCTCGCGCTCTTCCACCGTGCTGGCAAAAAAGGAGGCTTCAAGCCCAAAGCGCCACTGCTCCAAGTCGGTGCGGATCTGACCCGGACAGATCGCATTCACCCGGATGTCGCGGCCGGCAAGCTCTTTGGCCATGGTCTTGGTCAGCATGATCACCCCTGCCTTTGCCGCGGCATAGGCGCTGTTGAACAGGGGCGGAACCTTGCCGGCCCGCGAGGCCGTATTGACGATGACGCCGGGCTGGCCGAACATCAGCGGCAGAATCGCGCGGCTGACCCGAAAGACGGAAAAGAGGTTGACATCGACCGTCCGGATCCACGCCGCCTCGTCGTATGACAAGATGTCGGCGGGGACGCCGAACGAGGCGCCGGCGTTGTTGACCAGAATGTGCACGTGGCCGCATCTCGACCGGAGCCTTTCCGCCATGGCCGCGACCGACGCGGAATCGGTCACGTCCGTCTCCGCCGCAAACGCGTTCACGCCGAACCGTTTTCCCAGATCGGCGGCGATCGTTTCCATCTCCTCCCGTGTTCCGGTCGGCACAGGGCTTTTCAGCTTCGGCGGACGGCCGAGATCGGCGATCACGACATTGCAACCGCAGGATCCCAGACGCTCCGCGATGGCGTAGCCGATACCCGTCTTCTTCCCGGCCCCGGTGACGAGCGCCGTCTTTCCCTTCAAATCTTCATACATGTTTCACCTCATTTTCCCGGGCGAGACACGCCGCGCCGATTGCGCCGGCAACCTGGGCCTGGGGCGAGACGACAATCGGCAACCCCATCACCTTCTCCAGCGCCCGGACAACGCCGATGTTCCGGGCGACGCCGCCCGTCATCAGGACGGGCGCAACCAGGCCGATCCGGTTCGCCATCGCCGACACCCGGGAGGCGATGGCTTCGTGGATTCCCGCGATGATGTTCTCCCGCGTTTCCCCCTTCGCGATCAGCGAGATCACCTCCGACTCGGCGAAGACCGTGCAGAGGCTGCTGATTCTGGCGGCATTTGTTGCCTGCAGTGAAAGGGCTGCGAATTCGTCGAGATCCGCCTCCAGTGCACGAGCCATCACCTCGAGGAAGCGGCCCGTCCCCGCGGCGCATTTGTCGTTCATCGTGAAATTCACGACCCGGCCATGCTCATCCATCAAAACCGCCTTGCTGTCCTGTCCGCCGATGTCGATCAGCGATCGGACGGAGGGATCAAGGAAGCGCGCCCCGGCAGCGTGGCACATGATCTCGGTTACGGTCCGGTCGGCAATGGAGACGCTTTTCCGGCCGTATCCCGTGGCGACAATCGAGTCGATATCTTCGGAGGTGAAACCCAGTTTTGCAACCAGTTCCTCAAAGACGCGAAGACCCGCAATCTCGGCGTTGTAGCCGGTAAACATCACCTGTGTCCCCAAAAGTTCCCCGTTCCTCAGCACGGCGGCCTTGGCGGTGATGGAACCGATGTCGATTCCGGCCGTCAGGCTCATATCGCCAAGGCCCCCCCGTCGACCGCGATAGTCTGGCCGGTGATGTAGTCCGTGTGTCTGGAGGCAAGGAGCAGGACAATCGGGACAAGATCAGCCGTTTCGGCGATGCGACCTGCCGGGATCCCCTTCACGATCTGTTCGCAGATCGCCGGCGTCGACCAGAAGGGCTTGCTGAAATCGGTTCGGACCATTCCGGGGGCAACGGCGTTGACCTGGATGTGGCTCGCGGCCAGTTCGGCGGCCAGCACCTTCGTCAGCATCTCGACCCCGGCCTTGGCGATTCCGTAAATTCCCATCGCGGGCGCAGCCCTTGTCCCGGCAATCGATGAGATGTTGATGATTTTTCCCTGTCTCTTCTCCCGCATGATCCGGGCCGCCTTCCGCGAGCACAGAAAGGTTCCGGTCAGGTTCCCCTCGAGGATCTTGTTCCATACGGGCAGATCCGTGTCCGTGACGGAGGCCGTCACCAGATTCATCCCGACGTTGTTGACGAGGATGTCAATGCCACCGAAATGGCGGACCGCAAGATCGAACAGGTTTTCCACATCCGCCTCTCGGGCGATGTGGGCGGCAACGGCCAGAAGCCGCTCGCCGCCGTTCAACTGTCCTTCGGCGGCCTTGAGCTTATCCTCTTTCCGTCCGCAAATGACGACCTTCGCCCCCTCCGCGAGGAAATTCCGGGCCAGATCCAGGCCGATCCCCCGGCTTCCCCCTGTCACGACCACAACCTTTTCCTCCAGTCCATACGATATGCCGATCATCAGTTTCCTCCCGTCATCCGACCTGAAGGCGTTCCTTCTCTTTTGTGGCTGTATAAAACTCCTATCGGGGATTCACCCGGCGCCGTCCAAAAAGGATGATTAAAATTCGACGGGAATCCCCTTTGAATAGGTTTATACTCAAACTATAGGCGAAAGCAGGGACTGTGTCAACGTTCACCAGCGCACAAATCGCACTCTTTACAGAAAAATAATTCTGTGCAAAGGTTGCTCGCCGGTCACGGAGAACCTGCGTATTGAACGGTTACTGCGCTGGAAGAGGGGCTGGAGGCGGCCTACAGGCTCTGCGGAACGAAAGAACCGGACATCACGCTGATACCGCAGGAAGCAAACACCTTGCCGATTTTAAGGGGGAAAATTCTGACGGAGGGTTGGTTTTTCAGCAAATCCATCGCTAAGGAGGAAGGTGAATGAAGAAAGGGTTCGTGTTGTTTTTTGCGTTGTTGGCGGCTCTGACCTTTTCATGGACGGGGACGTCAGGGGCGGCCGAATATAAAGTCGTCTGGAAACTGGCGTCGACCCAGAGCATGGATCACCCCTACATGATCGGAGCTCAGAAGTTCGCTGATCTGATGAAGGAGAGGACGAACGGGCGCATCCAGACCAAACTCTATCCCAGCAACCAGTTGGGCAAGGGCGAGCGGGAGATGACCGAGGGGATCCAGCAGGGAGCGATCGACCTTTTGGTCACGTCTACCGGTCCGCTGGGCGGGTTCAGCCCTTCCATCAACATCCTGGATTTCCCTTTTCTATTCAGGGACTTTCAGCATGTTGACCTGGTCATGGACGGACCGATCGGCCAGAAACTGCTCGATGACTTCAGCAAGGCCAACATCAAGGCCCTGGCCTTTTGGGAGAACGGATTCCGTAACCTGACCAACGCGAAAGGACCGGTCAAAAAGGTCGAAGATGCCAAGGGGCTCAAGATCCGGACCATGGAGAACAAGGTTCATCTGGCCGCCTGGAAGGCCGCGGGGTTGAATCCGACGCCCATGACCTGGGGCGAGGTGTTCACAGCCCTGCAGCAGAGGGTGATCGACGGTCAGGAGAATCCGATTGCCGTCTTCTACAGCTGCAAACTGTGGGATGCCGGTCAGAAGTTTTTCTCGCTGACCCAGCACGTCTACTCCCCTTCCCAGCTCTTGATGAGCCCGAAGGCCTTTAACGCGCTTCCCAAGGCAGACCAGCAGATCTGCGTGAAGACGGCCCTGGAAGTGGCCAAGTTCCAGCGGAAGGTCAACCGCGACGGTGAAGAGGCGAAACTCCAGGAGATGGCCAAGAAGGGCGTGATCATCACGCGCGACGTGGACAAGGAAAGCTTCAAGAAGGCCATGGTGCCTGTCTACGATGAATTCAAGACGCAGTTCAGCAAGGCTGAAATCGACAACATCATGAACGCAAAGTAGTCCTCAGAGGGCCGGTTCAAACCGTCCCGCCATCCGGTAACGCCCCGGTCCCCGCGGGAGGAAAAAATGGTCGGTGGGAACCGGGGATTGCACCCGTCATAGTCGACACCCACTGCGGAGCGGTGTCATGCGCGCACTGCAACGGTTCAACGAATTTCTGGTCACGGCGGGAAGCTGGGGGACGATCCTGTTTATGGTCGTCATCGCCCTCGTCATTCCCTATGAAGTGATCGGGCGTTACGTCTTTCAGAAGATGAGCATGTGGTCCGGTGAAGTTTCGACCTACTCCCTGGTCTGGGCGTCAATGCTGGGCGGCGCGGTGGGGCTGAAGAAGGGATACATGATCCGTATGACCACCGTTCTCGAATCGGTTCCCGAAAAAGTCGTTAAATTTCTGAAATTCTTGAGCTATATTTGTGCGCTGATCTTCTTCGGAGCCATGTTTGGCTACGGCCTCTTTCAAACCCTGTACAATGCGAAGCAAACCTCGCCGGCCATCGGTTTGGTGATGAGCTATCCCTATGCGGCGCTTCCGACCGGCTTCTTCATCATGTTCTTTCTGACGATGGAGGAACTGCTGACCTTCCTCGGCATGGGAAAGAAGGGGAGCGTGCAATGATCGTCTTCCTTTTTACCTTTATTGCGCTTTTGTGCATTTCTGCGCCGATCATGGTTGCATTGGGCGGTTGCTCCCTGGTCTACGCACTGCTCAGCGACGGCATGCCCGTCACGACACTGGTCCAAACGGTTTTCGGCGGCCTGGCCACTTTTCCGCTTCTGGCCATTCCTCTCTTCATGCTGGCCGGCAATCTCATGAACACGGGAGGGATCACGCAAGATCTCATCCGCTTCGCCCGTTTGCTTCTGGGCTACATCCGGGGAGGTCTTGGCCATGCCACCATCCTGGCCTGCGCCATCTTCGCGGCGATCTCCGGATCAGCGGTTGCCACGGCGGTGGCTATCGGCGTGGTGATGATTCCGGCCATGACCAAAGCCGGGTATGACGAGGACGTTGCCGCCGCGCTGACCTGCACGGCCTCCTGCATGGGACCGATCATCCCACCGAGCATCCCCTTCATCATTTATGGGGTCACGGCCAATGTATCGATTGGCGCATTGTTTCTGGGCGGTGTTTTTCCCGGCTTGGTGTTGGGTGTCGCTCTGATGACCTACATGTATTTCGTATCCGTCCAACGCAACTATCCCCGGGACGTGAAGCCTCCGTCGCGGGAACTACTGGTTGCCACCTTCAAGGCGATTCCCGCGCTGTTCATGCCTTTTTTGATTCTGGGCGGAATCCTGAGCGGCATGTTCACACCCACCGAAGCGGCCGGCGTCTCGGTAGTCTATTCACTTATTGTCGGGGCATTCCTCTACCGCAGGCTCAATTTCAGGAACCTCCCCGGCGTCTTTCTGAAGGCAGGGCTCGAATCGGGGATGACCATGATGCTCATCGCCATGTCGGAGCCCTTCGCATGGATCGTGGCGGTGGATCAGATCCCCCAACTATTGATCGACTGGATCTCCTCACTGACCACGTCCCCCTATCTAATCCTGCTTTTCGTCAATATTCTGTTGCTCCTCATCGGAATCCCGATGGAAACCGCCCCCGCACTGGTCATCGTAACCCCTGTGTTGGCGCCTTTGGCGGCCCATCTGGGGATCGATCCGGTTCACATGGGGATCGTCATCTGCCTGAACCTGGTTCTGGGACTGATCACGCCGCCGGTGGGGGCGATCCTCTTTGCCGTTTGCGGAGTGACGGGGATGTCCCTTGACCGTCTCGGCAGGGCGGTCTGGGCGCCTTTTTGCGTGTCGCTGGTTGTTCTGCTCATCGTGACCTACGTTCCCTGGCTGAGTACCTTTTTGCCCGGGATGTTCATGGGCCGTTGAGAAGTACCTTTTAGGAGCGGTTATGAAAAAGAAGAGTGATCCCGACCGGCCATTTTTTTCTTTTCGCGTCGGCAAGGCACCATTTTGGATATTCCTGCTGCTGGTTTCCATTCTTTTTCTTTTCCCGGCAGTCGGCGCCCAAATAGAAGGTCAAGCGGACCGGAACCAGGCCTACTCTGCCCTGCGGGACTGCCCCGAGAGGCTGGAGCAGCGTGTCCCTTCACGGGTGGTCTTGCAGCACATCGACGGCGTTATACACAAATGGGAGGAATTCGATCTCGAAGAAAAAGGGGCCTTTTGCATCTTTTTGAAAAAACCGGAAAATCGCCGTCTGTCCGCCGAGGAAGCCAAAACCCTGCTGGAAAACTCCGACCGCTGGCGAGAACAGGCGCCCGACGCAGGCCTTCGGGAGGTGCTTGATCCCAATGATCCCGGCTTGCAGGCCCCTTCCGCGGTGCCGAAACTGCCCGATGGTTTCAAGATCCGGAATGTCCCAGCCGCCCCGGAACCGGACAAACCTGCTCCGCCCGCCAATCGGGGCCCGGAAAGCCATTCCAGTGTTTCTCAGGAAAAAGTCGCCCTGCAAAAGCCGGAGAATGTGATCGGCGAGGACACCCGAGTTCGCGTCATCAATACAGAGAGCTATCCTTATCCATGCATCGGTTTCATGGTGAATACCTATGAGACCGGTCGATTTCGCGGAACGGGCTTCATCGTCTCCCCTTATGTGGTCCTCACCAATGGCCATATGATCTATGACATCAACGAAGGGGGATATGCCAAAGGGATCGATTTTGCCCCTGGCCAGAGACAGGGATACGAAGGCGACGAGGTGATCCGGCCCTATGGGACGGTTTCCGCCTCTTCGTGGCAAACCAACACCAACTATATCGATGCGCTGAAAAATGATCCGGACGTTCAGTTCAATTATGATTATGCCGCCGTTTTCTTTGACACATCCTTTTCCGGCGCGGGTGTCGGCACTTACATGCCGCTGGTCTTCGACATTGCCGCTTCCGGGATCATCAATGTGGCCGGTTATCCAAAGGAGGTTCAGGGAGAGGAGAACAGTCGGGCGATGTGGCTCTCCTCAGGCGATGTTCTGTTGAACGCGGACCGAATCGTCTACTACGACGCAGATACGAGCGGCGGCAACAGCGGCAGCCCGGTCTGGCAATATTTTGCCGACACCCTCCAGAGACGGGTCATCGCGCTGCACGCCTTGGGCACATCCCGATACAACGGCGGGCCCCGATTGGTTGCCCAGAATCAATCCATCATCGAAACCTGGATGTCCTGGTCGCCCTCCGGGGACGGGGGAGGCGGAGGAGGCGGATGTTTCATCGCAACGGCGGCCTACGGCTCCTATCTGGACCCCCACGTGCAGGTGTTGCGGAATTTCCGGGATCGTCATCTTTTGAAGAACGCGCCGGGACGCGGGTTCGTTCGGTTATATTCCCGATATTCCCCACCGCTGGCCGTATGGATCAAGGATCAAGAGGGCTTGCGGACGGCAGTCCGGATACTGCTGACGCCGGTAGTCTACGCGGTAATGTACCCGCTTGGTTTGCTTGCCGTCTTCGGACTGGCGGCGGTGGCGACCATCGGGGTCTGCTACAGCCGGCGGCGTGCCTTCACGAAGCTGAACCCGCCGAATTTCGATACCAGATTATGAAGATCTCCGAAGTTCCCCAGGATGCCATCAAGACGATGGCAGGTGAAAAAAAGGCCCTCTATGCCGTCGATCACCAAGGGGAGTATGCCCGGACCGTTACCCGGGGCTGGGAAGCGGAGGAGATTGTTCTAACGCAGGTTATCGAGGATTTCGAAGTGAAGGCAAAACTGGCTGCCGACCGGGTGCGGCGCGGCGAAACATCCCCCATTGAATACTTTAAGCCTGTTCAATACTTGTTTATGTTAATGAATATAACTACTTGCAAACGTAAAAAATCGAAGATAACCCACTTTTGTTGAATTTCCGAAGGATCGAGCCTTCGAAAGTTCGATCTGTTTGAAAAAGATAACCCAGAAATTGGACGTTTCCGGGGTCAAGTTAACCCATAAATTCTGCATCCGCCGCTCTTTGAAAAACAAGGGTTTTTGACGATTCCCTTTATATTTTAGTTCTTTTGTGCTCCTTCTCAATATTGAACACCAGTATTGAACAGGAGGGGCAGATCATGGTCGATTTCCAGCTTCCGCTCCCGGGACTTGCTCGTGATTTCAATAAGCTGACGAAACAGGAAAAGGATTTCATCGCCTACTTTTCTGCCATCGACATGGATGCCATCTCCCCGGTAATCGATTGTTACGCCGGCATCGGTCCGAAAGGATACAATGTTTTTCTGATCCTGGCTCGGATCATCAAGATCAAAGAACGCATCCTGTCGGATCGGCAGTTGGCCGAAGTTCTCAGGAAGAACGATCTCTACCGGTTCGTCACCAATGATATCCAGCCAGCTCACAATACCTTCAACACCTTGAGAAAACGTCTCGGGCTGGCGGGCTTTGTGGAAATCCATAAACGGTTCGTTCTCAAGGCCCATTCCCTAGGCTTGCTGGAACCGGAAATTCCAGGTCTGCCGAAGCATAGGAAGAAGGGAATCATCCTGGTTGCTGATTCCACATTCCTGATCACCTGTGGTTCTACCAAAGGCGAAAGGGATAACCAAGGGCGCTGGCGATTCAAGGATGACAGCGTTGCTTTTGGGAGAGAGCATCACGCTCACAAATATCCGGTGGGGCACAAAGCCCACAGCATCAGAACTGTCAACGGCGTTCCCATGGCAACCCTCATTACCGCGGCCAGCGTGTATGATCAGAACGCTATTCTTCCCCTGCTCGACGAACTGAAGGCACGCTATCCTGACCTTCCGTTTGCTTACATCATTCTGGACAGGGGGTATGATGCCGAGGAGATTCACCACGATATCTATGAACACTTCGACATCATTCCGATCATCATTCGGAAGAAGATGGTTTATCCCAAGGGGTTCACAAAAGACGGCTTCCCATTTTGTCCTTGGGGAACGCCCATGAAACCAAAGGGCATCGAATATGACAGAAAAAGGACAAAATACGCATGCTTCAAGGCGTGTCAGGAATCGGAGCAGATGCTTCCCCTATGCAATTATTTGAAAGAGCAGTCCCGATTCGGGTACATAGATCACACGTACTTCACCAACGGATATCGAAAATTTGGACCGGCGCTACCGCACAACGCCATCTATCAGAAACTGAAACCCCTTCGCACCGGAATTGAAAGAACCTTCGGTCTGGTCAAAGAAAACAGGTACCGCATGGAACAGACCAACTTCTACAAAGGCCTTGACAACGTGACCATCCATGCCGTTGAACATGATATCGTCCTCACCCAGGACATCATTTTTGACTACCTCACGACCGGGAAGAAAAGCCCGGTCCTGAATCTGAATTATTGAACAGGCT
>JAXGRQ010000003.1:0-223662 GCA_040765725.1 Syntrophales bacterium | reverse complement strand
CTAAATCTGATTGCACACAAGCCCTGTTTCCAGAGAGGAGGAAACGATGCAAAGAACGACAAAACGTTCCCTGGATCAACTGGTCGGAGAACAAATTGCCCGTTGGCAACAGCGGGGAATGGAGCAGAAGAAGGCCGGCAGTCGCCGACATATTCCCTGCATCACCGTATCAAGGGATCCCGGGAGCGGTGGCGCCCTGGTGGCTCGCCAACTGGCAAAAGATCTTGAAATGGATCTCATCGGCGTCCAAATCATCAAGCAGGTCGCTGAGCGGGCCGATGTGAGCGAGAAGGTGATCCAGTCTCTGGACAATAAGGGGGTCCGATTGCTGGACTCCTGGATGGATTCCCTGTTCCAGACTCGTCATATTTCGCCGGATGAATACCTCTACCACCTCAGCAAGGTCGTGGGCACCATCGGCAAACAGGGCAACGCGATCATCATGGGTCGGGGAGGCCAATTTTTACTGCCGCCTGAAGAAAATTTCCGCGTTCGCATCACTGCCCTCCGGGAAACGCAGATCCGAAACATTATGCAGAGCAAAAAGTTCGATCAAACGACCGCAGAGAGCTATGTCTCAAAGACGGCAGCGGATCGGGATGCCTTCCATCGCAAGTATTTTACCGTCGATTGGAAAGATGCCGTCCATTATGATCTGATCATCAATACGAGTTACATGGGCACCAAGGGGGCCGTGGCGAGCATTGAAGCCGCTTTTGCGGTGTGGAAGGATGTCCCGCACAAATCCAAATAGCGTTCCGAATGGGGGCAGGGGACTCTCGGCCGATCAGAACTCGCTTCCCCTCAGGACCTCTTCCGCCGAACGCCCGACAATCCGTTCGTACAGTTCGGGATCCGTGTCTCCCTCCGTGCCGATGGTCAGTATCGTCGATCGGGCGTCGAGACCGACGCGGCGGCGAGTCTCGGCGTTGCCGGCGCAGGCAATCAGTCCCGCCAACCCCGCCACGCCGGATTCGCCTCCGACAATCGGACGGTCGCCGCCGCATCCCCGCGCCAACAGCCGCATCGTTTCCACGGCGGCGGCGTCCGGGATCGTCACAAAGAAGTGCGCGCCGGTTTCGAGAATGCGCCACGCCAATAGGGAGGCCTCACCGCAGGCCAATCCCGCCATGATCGTCGCCAGTTCTCCCCGGATGGTTCGGAGGGAACCGGATTTTGCGCTTTCGAACAGGCAGGCGGCTTTCTCCGCCTCGACCGTCGCGATGTGCGGCCGTGTTCTGCCGAACCGTTCCCAGAAATAGGCGCAGACTGCCGCTGCCAACCCCCCCACTCCTGCCTGGACGAAAACATGGGTCGGCAGTCCCTCCTTCCAGCATTTTGTCTCTTCTTCGAGAATGACCGAATACCCCTGCATCACGTCCCGCGGAATGGTCGTATAACCGGGAAAGGAGGTGTCCGACACCAGGTGCCAGCCATGCCGATTTGCCTGCTCGAAGGAGACCCGTACCGCATCGTCGTAGTTGCCGGACGTTCTTTCGACACGCGCGCCGAGATCGGAAATGGCTTTTGCTCTTGCGTCACTCACACGGGAATGGACGAAAATGACGCAGCGGCATCCAAAGGTGTGCGCCCCCCACGCGACCGAGCGACCATGGTTGCCGTCCGTGGCGCAGGTCACCGTGATGCCTGCAACGATTTCTTCAAAACGACGCTCTGCGATATCCGTCGCCGTGACGTCTCTGCCGAGTTCCTCCGAAACGATCCGCTTCAGAAGCCGCGAAACCGCGTAGGCGCCCCCCAGCGCCTTGAAGCTTTTCAATCCGAACCGGCGGGATTCGTCCTTGTACAGGATGCGCTTCACGTCCAATTCCCGGGCCATCCCGGGCAAATCGATCAAAGGGGTCGGCCGGTAACCCGGCCAGCAGGCGATCGTGCTTGTTGCCTCCCGCCCGGCATCGAGGTTGAGGATCTCTCTTCGCGATGTGCCGTAGGGCTCATCCATGCTCGCCCGGCGGTTCATTACAATTTCCGGGCCGGGAAACGGCAATAAAGGGGTCATGGGGATCGCCTTTCATATTCGGTGGAAATCGGTTTTGGGCCAACAATTGCCTGTCCCATTTTTGGATCCGGGATCGTTTCCTTTATAGCCTGTTTTGTGGCCCGGCTGTTCAATGAACATCGGAATCGCTGCAGCCTAAGTGTCGAAATGATTTCCTTGGATTTGTCGAGCGCGGTCACTCCACCGGAAAATTGAAGTAGGTGTCGGGATAGGGCTCGTTCCGCAGCGTAAAGTGCCACCACTCCTGATCGTAATGGTTAAAGCCATGCTTGTCCATCAGCGTTTTGAGCAGGAGCCGGTTCACGCGCTGTTGCACCCCGACATTTCCATTTTCCGGATGGGAAAGCTCGTGAAAACAATCGAACCCGGTCCCCATATCGATACCGCCGTCCATGAACCGCTCCGCTGCCGGCCTGAAACAGGCCTGAAGCGGTTGTCCCGGGACATATTGCTCCTGTGCCTGCACCGGGATGGGAACGATGGTCAGATCTACCGTGCTTCCCCGGGAATGGCTCGATTTTTCAGCGACATACCCATCACGAAAAAGAGTACTCTTGTCCAGCGTCGGATAGAATTCTTCCCTGGTTTTGGTGTCGCCGATATCCTTGGCCCATCGAACAAAATGATCCACCGCCTGCTGCGGTCGATAACAGTCATAGATCATCAGCGAGAGTGAAAACGGCTGCAGTTCCGCCTGAACCCTGGCCAGGGCTTCGGCGGCGGGGGCAGTGAGGATGCATTTGGGGGCCAGGTATCCGTCCACCCGGGTTCCCAGAAAATTATGAGCGCCGAAGTAGCGAATGTCCAGAACCACCGTCGGGACTGCCTTTTCCAAGTCCACAAAATTCTCCGGCCGCGTGTTTTCAGGCAGTCCGGGGTGACCGTAAAAAAGAATCATCGCCAACGCCAGAATTCCGACCTTTCCGAATTTTGCCTTCACGAGTTCCTCCGCATCTTTGTAAAGTTCTTTCCTAAGTCATTCCATGCGGGTGATTTTTGCCGCCCGCTGAACATAAAAAATGGTTGCCCTCACATATGGACGGAGGCAACCATTTTGCGAACCTGTGATGCATGGCAAAACTATTTTTTCTTCGGCGCTTCCTTTTTGGCCTCTTTCGGTTCGGCTTTTTTGGCCTCCTTTGCCTCGGCCTTTTTGGCCTCCTTCACTTCGACCGCGGCCGCCTTCATCGTATATTCGATGGTCACTTTGGAGCCTACCTTCAAATCGCCGGTCACCTTGGTGGCGGCATCACGAGCGATTTCCCATCGGTCTTTGCCCTTCTGAACGGCGATCATATCCGCCGTCATTTCGAGAACCGGCCCGGTCACCTGGTACGTCTTGGGACCCGCCGCAAAGGCCACCGCCGCAACAAAGAAAATCAGACACGTTACAATCAAAACTTTCTTCATAAGCCCTCCTCCTCAGATGAGAACCCTTCAAATATGGCCATGAAATCGATGACATCCTGCATTCAAATGCGGTCATCCGGTCCATGGCCCTGGTTTTTATTGAAAGGAAATCTACCAGAACCCCAATGGCCTGTCAAAGGCAATTTTTATGTAGCAACTCGCCTGCTTTTGAAGAGTGTGGTATAGTCTTTCCGACACAGATAGGTCATCAGGAGCGATATGTTTCCCCTTCGTGATGATAACCCGACCTTCAGCACATCCGTTGTGACCTTCCTCATCATCGGCCTCAACGCCGCGACATGGATCTTCGTTCAGGGGCTGGGATCCGATCTTTCCCTGGCCGCTTCGATTTGCCGGTACGGGCTCATCCCGGGGGAGCTTCTCGGCACATTGGAACCGGGGACCAGGATCCCTCTGGGGGAGGGTCTGGCCTGCGTTCTGGCGGCAGACGCTTCCGTATGGTCCGTGATCAGTTCCATGTTCATGCACGGCGGGTGGTTCCACCTTATCGGCAACATGTGGTTTCTGGCCGTCTTCGGAGACAATGTGGAGGATGCGCTGGGGACGGGGCGGTTCATCCTTTTCTATCTGATGTGCGGGATTGCAGCCGCTGCGATGCAGGTCGCTACGGATCCGGCAAGCGCATTGCCCATGGTAGGGGCCTCGGGCGCCATCAGCGGGGTCATGGGGGCCTATGCCGTTCTCTATCCCCGGGTCCCCGTTCATGTTCTGGTCTTTTTGGGGATACTCTTTACGAGATTTGTGGTTCCCGCCTATCTGATGCTGGGCTATTGGTTCCTCATCCAGCTCTTGGGAGGGATCCCCGCCCTTTCAAGTGCGGCGGGGGGAACCGCTTTCTGGGCCCATGTGGGAGGATTCGTGGCCGGGGTGTTCCTGGGCAAACTTTTGCGCAATCCGCAAAGGGCTGCGGCCTACCGGGGCAGAAAAGGCCGGACGGCACATGTCGTACAGCGTTATCGAACACGCTGATTGATGTTGCTGCCCAAGTCAACGGATGGGACGGATATTCTCTGTGAGGGTCACGCCAAAGGAGCGTTCGGTTCATGTCCGACATCGTGCTGAAAACCATCGAGCTGACGAAACGCTACAAGAATCGAGTGGCGGTTGACCACCTTGCCATTGAGGTCCATCGGGGTGAAATCTTTGGTTTTCTCGGACCCAACGGCGCAGGCAAAAGCACCACCATTCGCATGATTCTTCACCTCGTCTTTCCCACGGAAGGGGATGTGGAGATTTTCGGGCAGTCGCTCAAAAAGGTGCGTCACGGGGCCCTTGCGAGGGTTGGGGCGGTGGTCGAAAAGCCGGCGTTCTACAACCACCTGTCGGCGCTCCGCAACCTGGGGATTCTCGGGGGTCTGCAACGACCGGTCAGCCGCCGAAGGATCATGGAGCTGCTGGAGCGGGTGGGATTGGCCGACAGGGCGAACGACCCGGTCAAGACCTTTTCTCATGGAATGAACCAGCGCCTCGGCCTGGCCCTGATCCTGCTGAATGAACCGGAGCTGGTGATTCTCGATGAGCCGACGACCGGCCTTGATCCGCAGGGGATGAAGGAGGTTCGGCAACTCATCCTGGAGCTGTCCCGACAAAGAGGCGTCACGATCTTTCTCTCTTCCCATCTGCTCTATGAAGTGGAGCTGATCGCGACCCAGATGGCCGTCATCCAACAGGGGAAGCTCCGTGCCGCCGGGAGCGTCCGTGAGCTTCTGAGGGAAGGGCCCTCTTCTGTCCTGATCAAGACCGACCGTCCGGAAGCGCTTCTGGGGTATCTCAAAAGGGAAGAGGCCTACCGTTCCGCGATCGCGGAGAACGACGGCATTCAGGTCGAAATCGACCTGGAACAAATTCCGGAGTTGAACCGTTGGCTGGTTCATTCGGGTTTCAAGGTGCAGGCCCTTGTGCCCCGCCGGACGCTTGAAACCTACTTTCTCGACCTCATCAGGGAACAGGGATCGTGAAGGGATGGCCTGCACACGAAAAGGACGGAAGGCATAGCGATGATGCGTCTCGTCTGGTTTGAACTGGTCAAGACCTTTACCCGCTGGCGAACCTATATCGGCTTTGTTGCCTTCGGAATGATCGTTCCGCTGATCGTGACAGGGCTGAAGATGGGCGGGCAGCAGTCATTCGAGCGCCGCCTCCTCTCTCTGCTGCAGAACGACTTCCTCATCGGCGGGAATGTTCTGAACGGGTGGTTTTTCGGGTTTTTCTTTATGAGCGCCCTTTGGGTGCACGTTCCAATCGTCCTGACCATTGTGGCGGGGGATCAGATCGCGGGCGAGGGAAATGCCGGCACCTTCCGTTTTTTTCTCACACACGCGGTTTCCCGAACCAGGATCATTGCGGCCAAATTCATCGTCACCCTTCTGTACACGGCGTTTATGGTGCTGTTTATCGGCGGACTGACGCTGGGCCTTTCGCTTTGGGCCTTCGGGAGCGGTGATCTGCTCATCATCCGTCAGGGGATCCTCGTCATTCCGGAAGAGCTGCTCCCCTATCGCTTTCTGATCGCCTACGGACTGGCCACCCTGGCGATGTTTGTCGTTTCTACGCTCTGTTTTCTCTTCTCGGCTTTAACCGACAACCCCATCGGACCGATTATCGCCACGATGGCGGTCATCATCGTCAGCATCATGATGATCAGCCTTCCGTTCGACCTGTTCCAGGTCATCCGTCCCTATCTCTTCGTCAACTATTTCGATGCCTGGCAGAAGGTCTTCGACGACCCGATCCCCTGGGGAGTGATCTGGACGAATGCCGCGATTCTCGCCGGTTTTATGGGCGCCTTTTTCCTTGCCGCCCTGATCTACTTCACCCGAAAGGACATCCTCTCCTGAATGGAAACCCCTATGAAAGACCGATGGCCGTCATTTCTCCTGATTTATCTTCTCATGATTTTACCTTCCTTGGCTGCCGGAGAACATGCCGAGGCGGCGCAAAGGCCGGAACCCCGACAGGTTTTTCGTGAACTCGTAAAGCCGTATCAGAATTTGAACGACTACACGGTCAAGATTCAGGGGAAAATAAACATGCCGACGATCCGGGTGCCCGATTTCGCGGCCGCCCTCTATTTCAAAAAGCCGGACCGTTTCCATGTCGAAACGAAGCGTTTTGCTCCGATCCCGCGTAACAGCGGCGTTTTTAATCCCTTCCAATTCGATCCGGAAAAAAATCTCTTTGCCTATCTGCGGACCGAGACAGCGGACGGAACAATCGCCGATGCCTACCGTGTGGAACCGATAGATTCCAGGACCCCGGTCCGATACTACACGGTTTGGCTGGGTGGAACCCCGGCACGGGTTCTCCAGGTGGAAAGCGTCTCATTTCAAGGGACCAAGGCGGTTGTGAAGATCAGCTACCAAACGGTGTCTCATGGGACCGATCAATGGCTTCTACCCGAAAAAATCCACATCCGCCTGGTTTATCCCGAAGGGGCCAAGGGCCCCGACTCGCTGATGATCAGCGACAGTCCGCTTTCCGGTGGGATGAGGCGGCTCAACGAGATGTCCGGAGAGGGGGATATATTCATCACCTATGCCGACTGGCGGGTCAATACCGGCTTGGAGGACCGAATCTTCGAAGATGAGAATAAACGGATAGATGAGAAGGGTCTCTAAACGTTATTTGTCTCGTCAAGGGGCCATTCGATCCTTGCGCATTGCGGCGGCAAAAACGGTTTGAGAATACGATCTTTCTACGGGACCTGGGTAAAGGTGCGCCTGAGTCCTTCCTCCAGGCTGATGCGGGGCTTCCATCCGAGTTCGCGCCAGGCCTTCGACGCGTCCAAACGGATGTTCGCATACTGGGCGCTGAATCCATACGACGTGGAGGCGATGAAGGGCAAACCGATTTTTTTCAGGCATCGTGCCAGTTCCGCCATAAGCAGAAGCAGCGGCAAGGGAACGGAGAGCGTAACGAAACGGTCTTTGACCGATGCCCGATAGCGGTCAAGGAATTCCTTTTGGGTGATCGCGGCGCCGTCGACGAGATTGTAGGCTTTTCCAACGGCGTTTTGAGCAGAGGCGGCGAGAAGGATGCCATCGACGGTGTTGTCCACATAGGTCAGGGGAAGGGGATTGTCCCCTTTGCCGACCGACAGAAACATTCTTTTCATCAGAAAGTATCCCACGTTGGGATGCATCACACGCCCGCCCGGGCCATAGATGATACCGGGGCGGATCACAACCACGGGGAATCCTTCCTGCATATACCGGAAAGCATGCCTTTCCGCTTCAATTTTCGCATGCACATAGGGGCCCCGTCGTTCAGGTTCGGGGTCCCAGGGACAAGTCTCGTCGATGTTTGCGCCTGCCGGCAGGCCTGATGTTCGATAAATGGTGACGGAACTGATATGTACGAACCGGCCTACACCGGCTTTCCTCGACAGATCGAGCATCCACTCGGTTCCCCGGATGGTGGTTTCCTCAAATTCCTTCCAGGGTCCTCTCATGGCAGCGGCGGCATGGTAGACCGTATCCACGCCGGCGACGGACCTGCGCAGAGAATCCCGGTCTTTCATGTCTCCCTGAAAGATTTCGATATTCGTTCCCTGCCACCGGCGCTCTACACCCTTACCGCGGACAAGCGCCCGAACAATATCTCCCCGTGCCGCCAGCGCCGATACCAGACGACTTCCCAAAAAGCCCGTTGCTCCGGTGACCAGAACTCTCATGGGGCTGTCCATGTCCTCTCTTCGGTCGTCGTGATCCTTCGGTCGCCCCACATCAGCGGGGTTCGGTCAGGTGGGAAACGGCCCTGTCCTTGAGTTTGTACTTCTGGACCTTGCCGCTTGCGGTCATCGGGAAATCATCGACGAAGAATACATGGGTCGGAATTTTGTAGCGCGATATCCGTCCCCGACAAAAATCGAGCACCTCCTCCTCAGTCAGCAACGCGCCGTCCTTGAGGATGATGAAGGCAGCCACCTCTTCGCCGTATTTGGCGCTGGGGATCCCCACCACTTGAACATCCTTGATCGCCTCGATGCCGCGGAGATATTCCTCCACTTCGCGGGGATAGATATTCTCGCCGCCCCGGATGATCATGTCTTTGATCCGTCCCGTGATGTGGAAATTGCCCTTCTCATCTTTGAAGCCCAGATCGCCGGAGTGGAGATAGCCGTTTTTGTCGATGACCTGGAACGTCGCCTCAGGCATCTTGTAATACCCTTTCATGATGTTGTAGCCGCGGCAGCACATCTCGCCATTCACCCCCACCGGACACTCTTCGCCCGTTTCGGGATCGATGACCTTGACCTCCACGCCGGGGAAAGCCCTGCCGACGGTGTTCACCCGGTCTTCCAGGGGGTCATCGGTCCTCGACTGGGTCATCCCGGGAGAGGTCTCCGTCAGGCCGTACACGATCGTGATTTCCCGCATGTTCATCTCTTCGATCACGCGCCGCATCACCTCGGTCGGACAAGGCGAACCCGCCATGATCCCGGTGCGCAGCGAGGTCATGTCGAACATCTTGAACATCGGATGGTTCAGCTCGGCGATGAACATTGTCGGAACGCCGCAGAGAACCGTACATTTCTCCTGCTGGACGGACGCCAGGACAAGAAGCGGATCAAACTGCTCCACCGCAACAACCGACGCACCATGCGTGATCACCGACATCATGCAGAGGACCAGCCCGAAACAGTGGAAGAGGGGCACGCAGAGGCAGAGTCTGTCGGCGTGGGTGAGCTTCAGGTTCTCCCCGATGGTGAAACCGTTGTTGAGGATGTTGTGATGGGTCAGCATGACCCCCTTCGGGAAGCCGGTGGTCCCCGACGTATACTGCATGTTGACGACTTCTTGGCAGTTCAGTGAGTTTTTAATCCGGTCGAGTTCACCATCTTCCACCTGGGAGCCGAGAAGCAGAAGCTCCTGGGTATTGAACATCCCCCGGTGTTTTTCCGGACCGATGAAGACCAGGTTCTTCAGGCAGGGGTAACGAGCGCTGGAGAGCTTTCCCCGCTGGGCGGTCTTCAGTTCCGGGATCAGTTCGTTCACCATCGAGACATAGTTGGAATCGCGGTATCCGTCGATCAGACAGAGGGTGGTGATATCCGATTGCTCGATGAGGTACTCGAGTTCGTGGAGCCGGTACGCCGTATTGACGGTGACCAGCACCGCGCCGATTTTTGCCGTTGCAAAGAAAACCGTCAGCCAGTCGGGAACGTTGGTGGCCCAGAGCCCCACATGGTCCCCTTTCCGGATGCCGATGGCGAGGAATCCCTTCGCCAGCCGGTTCACCCTGTCGTTAAAGGCACGGAAGGTGAAGCGCAGGCCGCGGTCGGCATAGATGAGAAAATCCTCATCGGAATGGAGCGCAACCTGATCTTCGAAAACACGACCGATCGTTTTATCGATCAACTTCATGGGGAGCTTCCTTAAAAGGGGGTATAGACGACCGCGAGGATCCGGGCGTCCGCGCCACTGCTGCAGTGCACGTTATGGGAGACGATCGAATCGTAGTAGATGGAATCTCCCGGTTCAAGGCGATAAGTTTCTTTTCCATAGGAGATTTCAACCCCGCCTGAAAGCACAAAGATGAACTCCTCGCCTTCGTGGGCCGACAGGACAATCTCCTGCTCCGCCGACGGATGAATATCGATGAGAAAGGGTTCCATGTGGCGGCCGGTCTTGTCTGCCGCCAGGGAGTAGAAATCAAGGGCGGAATTTTCCGCCTGGCCCTTGTCGGAAAACCGCACCGCCTTCCGTTGATCGTTGGCACGCGTTAAGACGGGCCCGATGTTCTCCAGGTCGTCGAGAAATGTGCCGAGACGGACGCCCAGAACGCGCGCAATTTTGATGAGGGGAGACAAGGACGGGATGAGTTCCCCCGATTCGATCCGATCGACCAGTTCCGTCTTCAGTTCCGAACGCTCTGCAAGCTCTTGTCGCGATATCTTCCGGGATTCCCTGACTTGTGCAACCTTCATCCCAATCCTGTTTTTTAAGTTCATCTCTACAGCTCCTCAGAAATCGAATCCCCGACCCCGGAGAGTTGACGGATCGTATCCGGTTTTCAAGGGTGATGAGGATAATGGGGGCAGGGCCGGCATGTCAAGCCGATTGTGGTGTCGATTGTGATGTCGTGTCACACAAAAACCTATCACAACCTGTTGTGGTGGTTTGGGTCCGGGTGTCGGATTCCGGAAAAAGGGAGATAAAAAGGGACACGGGGGATGTTGTGTCCCGTTGAAAAAAACAGACCTCACCGACACTTGCGACTATTTTATTGTCCCCCCGGAGGAATGGGAGAAAAACCCTCGCCTTCAGGCGAAGACTTTAGTAGGCTTGCGGTATAGAAAATTACCGAAAGTGTAATATAGTGCATCCAGCGGATCTTTGAATCACAAGTGCCGTGAACGCAGGCAGCGGACAAAACAAAATGTTTATCGGGGAAAGGAAGACAACACAAGAGGTGTTAACTTGCAGACAATCGGGGACATGATTCTATTTGAGTATGCCGAAACCACACAAGAAGCCTAGGCTACCATATCCCGCAGACTAGTGGAAAGTCCGGCAGCGGGTCGCTGAAGTGAGAAAAATACATGAAAACCATTGTAACCGTTACATTGAATCCGGCCATCGACAAAAGCGCAAGTGTCGATCACGTTGTTGCAGAGCGGAAACTCTACTGCAAATCCCCTCGTTTCGAGCCCGGAGGGGGCGGGGTGAATGTCTCCCGGGCCATCAAGAAACTGGGAGGCAAATCCCTGCTCCTTTATCCTGCAGGGGGACTGACCGGGAGGAAGCTTCAAGAACTTCTGGACGAAGAATGTCTGGATCATCAGCCGTTCCCCATTGTTGGAATGATCCGGGAGAGTCTGGTCATTTTGGAGGAATCCACCGGGCAGCAGTACCGTTTTGGAATGCCGGGACCGGAGATTCAGAAAAATGAATGGGAGCCACTCCTTCAGAAACTATCGGCCATGGAGCCTTCACCGGATTATGTGGTGGCAAGCGGAAGCCTTCCGCCGGGTGTGCCTCCTGACTTTTATGCACAGGTTGCACGTGTCGGAAAGAAGAAGGGGACAAAAACGATCGTGGACGTTTCCGGTGAAGCCCTGAAAGCGGCGCTTGGGGAAGGGGTGTTTTTAATCAAACCCAATATTCGTGAATTCAGGGAACTGGTCGGTGAGGAGATCAAAGAGGAATTGCAGATCAAGGCCGAGGCACAAAAGATGGTCCAAAGCGGCCGCTGCCAGGTGCTGGTGATTTCCCTCGGCGCAGCAGGCGCCCTGGCGGTTTCAGAGGACTTTGCCGAACACATCCTGCCGCCCACCGTGAGGATCAACAGCAAGGTCGGGGCCGGGGACAGCATGGTAGCCGGTATCGCCTTAAGCCTTGCCCGGGGCAACCCTCTCAGGGAATCCGTCCTTTTCGGCGTGGCCGCCGGTACCGCAGCCGTCATGACGCCGGGAACCGAATTATGCCGCAGGGAGGATGCCGAACGGTTGCATGAAAGCATCATATCAGGGACTTAAAGAATGGCATGCATGAACAGCGAGGGGCGAAGGCCATGATATTACCGGCCCATAAAACCAAAATCGTGTGCACCATCGGACCGTCCTCACGCACGGAGGCTGTTCTGGAACGGATGATGCTTTTGGGCATGAATGTGGCGCGACTCAATTTCGCCCACGGGACTCTGCAGGGGCACAGAGAGGATATTCAGCACATCCGAACAGTTGCGGCAAGACTTCAGCGTCATTGTCTGATTTTGGCCGACCTTCCCGGCCCCAAGATACGAATCGGCCGACTCCTGGAGGAGCCGCTTTTGCTGGAAAAAGGGGATGAGGTCGTTTTGACCGTCAAAGACCTTATGGGCACCCCAACCCAAATTCCCGTCGAGTACAAGCGATTGACTGAGAGTGTCACACCAGGAATGTTGATTTTCCTCAATGACGGCTTCATGCAACTCCAAGTGAAGAAGGTGTCCGGTGAGGAGGTTTTCTGCCGGACGGTCATCGGCGGTCCCCTCTTTTCTCACAAAGGACTGAGCATCCCCGGGGCAAAGATAGTCGCCGATGCCGTGTCGGAAAAAGACCTTGAATTCGTGGATTTTGCCCTGCAGCAGGGGGTGGATGCCTTCGGTGTTTCTTTTGCTGAAACAGCGGAAGACGTTCTCAAAGTGAAAAGGTTTGCCCAGGCAAAAAGACAATCCGTCTATGTCGTCGCCAAGATCGAGCGGTCCGAGGCCATCGAAAATTTCAACGAAATTCTTTCCGCGGCGGATGCGGTCATGATTGCCCGGGGGGATCTGGGGGTTCAGATCCCTTTGCAGGACGTGCCGGCCGTCCAAAAAAAACTCATCCGCCAGGCGAATCTTTTGGGGCGGCCGGTGATCACGGCGACCCAGATGCTGGTCTCCATGACCGAGAACATCCGCCCGACACGCGCCGAAGTCTCCGATGTGGCCAATGCCATTCTGGACGGTACGGACGCGGTGATGCTGTCCGAAGAGACGGCTATCGGGCGCTATCCCGTGGAAGCGGTTGAAATGATCAGCAAGATCGCAATATCGGCCGAGCGGGAGAAAAAAGCCGTCCGGGCCCTGGACGATTTGCCCGCCCACTTCCGGGCAGCCGCGGGATCCGGCGCCGCCGCCGTGGAAGATGTCGTCACGCTGCATGCCGTTGAGTCGGCCGATGCATTGAAGGCGCGTTACATTCTCACCCATACGCAAGGCTCGCTCGCCCCCTGCCTGATCTCCAGGTTCAGGTCCGATTGCTGGATACTGGCTCATGGCGGCGATGAAAAAACGAACAACTTCCTGGCCCTTTCTTTTGGGGTTCATCCTGTTCACCTGGAGGGTGCGACAACCGGCATGGCCGACCAGGCCGTGCGATGGCTGGTTACGGCCGGCCTGGTTGAAAAGAATGAAAGCTTGATATGGGTTGAGGATAAATCGCCTGATGACAGTCGGGAAGTATTGTCGATGAAGATCATCAAAGCCTGAACAGGCGATGGCTATACAGATACAGCGACATGGAGAGACTCAAAAGGATCTCCAATGAGGTGGGCAAGATCCAGATCATCTCCGGCGGCAAGGCCCACTCCGCGACCGCGAGGGAAAGGAACTCATCAAAAGGATCTTTCGGGCCAAGCATGAACTGCAACACGACATCAATGTGGCCTATTTTAATCGCTGAAAATAAGTGTGTAAAAAAGCAGGAATAGACATCTTGGGAGTGAATCATGAAAGAACAGCCATTGGATATTCATTGGCACGCCATGGACGCACAGGAGGCGCTCAAGCGTCTTGAGGTTTCAGAAGATGGGCTGAGCGAGGCTCAGGCCGGGAAGCGCATTGAGGAGGCAGGGCCGAATACTCTGGAGGTCGAGGAGGGATCCGGCCCCCTCACCATGCTCCTCAGGCAGGTGCACAACCCTCTTATCTATCTCCTTGTCGGCGCTGCCATCTTGTCTCTCTTGGTGGAACACGCAGTGGATGCGGTCGTCATCGCCGGGGTGATCGTTCTGAACACCCTGCTTGGTTTCATCCAGGAGTGGCGTGCCGAAGGGGCTCTTGCAGCGTTACGCCGCATGGCCTCTCCCCATGCCAGGGTCGTGAGGGACGGAAACCCGAAAGACATCGATGCGACCGAGGTCGTCCCGGGAGACATCCTGATTCTTGAAACCGGCGACCGCGTTGCCGCGGGCGCCAGGCTGATTTGGGCCGAGGAATTACAGGTGGACGAATCGGCCCTCACGGGCGAATCGGTGCCGGTCGGTAAAAACCCGGAAACCCTGGACCAGGATGTCCCCATGGCGGACCAGAAAAACATGGTCCGCATGTCCACAAGCGTGACCGGCGGCCGGGGCCGGGCCTTGGTAGTTGCGACAGGCATGCAGACCCAAATCGGCCGGATCGCGGCGGAGGTCCGTGCCACCGGCAGGGAAGACACGCCTCTGCAAAAGCGCATGCACAAGCTGGGCATGTTTCTGGGAATTGCCGGTGTTGCCTTTGCGGCGGGCGTCTTCGGTCTGGGGATGCTTCGCGGCTACAAGGTGATCGAGATGCTGATGTTTTCGGTGGCCGTGGCCGTCTCCGCGATTCCGGAGGGGCTGCCGGCCGTGATCAGCGTCACTTTGGCCCTGGGCGTTCGGCGAATGGCCGGCCGCAACGCCATCATCCGACGCATGCCGGCGGTCGAGACCCTCGGCTCCACCACCGTGATCTGCTCAGACAAGACAGGGACGATCACCAAGAACCAGATGACCGTGCAGAGGATCTGGGCCGGGGGCCGGATCTACGAGGTAAGCGGGGAGGGATATGCGCTCGAAGGCAAGATCAAGTCCGAGGGCGGAGATCAGGGGAAAATCCTTTCCGGTGATCTTAGAAAACTGCTGGAGATCGGCCTTCATTGTAACAATGCCGCCCTCAAGGAAAAGGAGGGCCAATGGGTCGTGGAGGGAAATCCGAGCGAAGGGGCGCTGATCGTTGCCGCCATGAAGGCAGGGCTGGAGAAAACTTCAGACAATGCGGAGCGCCTGTCGGAAATCCCGTTTTCCAGCGAAACCAAGTACATGGCCACTCTTCAAAGGACGGAAAACGGCCCGGGGCGCGTGGCCTTTGTCAAAGGCGCCCCGGAACGCATTCTGGAATTCTGTTCCCATGTGCTCATGAAAGGGGAAACGGTGAAGCTGGATGAGAACCGTCGCAACGAGATGGTTGCGCTGGGGGAACAGTTCGGCTCTGAAGCCCTTCGGGTGATGGCCGGCGCTTATCGGGACATCTCAGGAAACGGGAACAAACTGGAGCGATCCGAAATCGAGGGAAGCCTCACGCTGGCAGGGTTGTGGGGCATGATCGACCCGCCCCGTGAGGAAAGCATTGAGGCTGTGAAGGAGGCCAAAGGCGCCGGTATCAAGCCCGTCATGATCACCGGTGACCACGCTGTCACGGCTCTGGCCATCGCCAAGTCCGTAGGGATTGCCGGTAACGGGAAGGCGGTCACGGGCAAGGAAATCGACGGCATGGAAAAGCCTGCGCTTGCAGAGGCGGCCCTGGGACAAGGTGTGTTTGCTCGTGTCACACCCGCCCACAAACTCAAGATCATGGAGGCCCTCAAGGAACAGGGGCACGTGGTGGCCATGACCGGTGACGGGGTCAACGACGCTCCCGCCCTCAAGGGCGCCGACATCGGCGTGGCCATGGGCATCGCAGGCACGGAAGTGGCCAAAGAGGCCGCGGACATGATCCTCACGGACGACAATTTTGCCACCATCGTACATGCGGTTGGGGAGGGCCGTGTCATTTACAACAACCTGCGGCGGGTTGTGTTCTTCCTGCTGGCCACCAACCTTGGAGAAATCCTCACCCTGGCGGCGGCCCTGGTCATCGGCCTGGATCTGCCCCTGACCGCGGTCATGGTGCTCTGGGTCAACCTGGTCACGGACGGGGCCTGCACGGTGCCCCTGGGCATGGAACCCGGACACGCCGACATCCTCAAACGACCACCCCGGGACCCCAAAGAGTTCATCATCGACCGGGTTGTCGCCCTGCGAATGGCCCTGCTGACTCCCATCATGGCCGCAGGCACCTTAGGGCTTTTCTGGTATTCCAAGGAAAGCGGCGGCCTGGATTATGCCCGGACTGTCGCCTTCACCGCCCTGGCGGCGTTCCAGTGGTTCCAGGCCTTTAACGCACGCTCCACCTTCAGGTCCGTCTTTTCAGTGGGAGTTTTCAGCAATCGATGGGTTTTGCTGGGTGTGGGGGTTGCTGTCCTTCTTCAATTGGGTGCTGTTCAAAGCCACTATGGACATCTGCTTTTTGGGACCACGGGTCTTTCCCTGGGCGATTGGGCACTTGTCGTGCTTGTAGCGAGCTCAATCTGGGTGGCGGATGAAATATTCAAATTGCTGGGTCTATACGGAAACACCGAGCAAAAAACGAGGCCGGCAGAACAATAGTATCCATTCCACCCTTGTGTGCGGCCGGGAAATTAGATCGTTAACCAGCAGGCTTGGGAGTCTCGTGTGCTCAGAAAACGTATCGATCTGTTTAGACATTTTAATTTCGAAATTCGAATCGACGCGAGTTGGGTGATCCCGGCCATTCTCATTCTCTGGTCGCTTTCGGCGGGGCTGTTTCCCTTTCTTTCCGAGGGGCCGATCACCCAAATTTATTGGATCATGGGGGTTGTTGGCGCCGCCGTGTTTTTTTCTACATAGCCGTTGATTTGCGGCCGATGCCATGGAGGCCTTGGCGCTCATGATCCGGACCGGTTCCGGCCGCCTCATGGTTACAGCAGGCAACCGCCTGCCGGGCATTATGCGTCTCAAGGACATGATGAAATTCTTCGAACTGAAGGTCGAGCTTGAACCCTAACCTGCATCAGACCAGGTTTGGCTGCTATTCAGAACAAAAGGAACCGGGCATGAAAGAATTTGACAAACAGAAAGATGCCCCATCCATAGCGGAGGATGCAATTCACAAGGAGAATCGTATCCACCGCATCCTTGTGGGGGCACTTCTTTTGGTGATGGTGGTGGAGTGGATTGTTCTTCTGATTGACAAGTTCTGGCTTTCGGCATTTCTGGTATCCCTCATTATTGCGACCCTGCTTTCGCCCGTTATTTTCCGTAAAAAATTGGACATGGAAATTCCAGCCGAATTCCATATCTCGGCCGTCGTCTTTATTTTTGCGTCATTGTATCTGGGAGAAATTCAGGGTTTCTACCAAAGGTTTTGGTGGTGGGATATCGCCCTTCACACATCGGCAGGCTTGTTGATGGGAATCGTCGGGTTTTTACTGGTCTATTTTTTGAATGAAAGTATGCGGGTAGACCTGCATATGACACCCATTTTCATATCCTTGTTTGCGTTTTTATTTGCAATCACCATCGGCACACTTTGGGAAATATTTGAATTTTCCATGGATCAGCTGTTTGGTTTTAACATGCAAAAACCGATGATGGGTGATCCTTCCGGCTTGACGGACACCATGTGGGATATGATTGTGAATGCGATTGGCGCATTTATCATCAGCTTTATGGGGTGGTGGTACCTGAAACGGAAACGGACTTTTTTTGTAAGAGGTTGGATTCGGACGTTTGTAGGGAGGAATCCGAGAATGTTTAAAAAGAGTTAGTTTCCAATATGGAGGAGCTTTCTCATGAGCCAGTATAATCTGGAGCGCATCTTCGAGCCTCGCCGGGTGGCGGTGGTGGGGGCGAGTGAAAAATCCGGCGGCATCGGCAACGCGCTGATGAAAAACCTCATCGAAGGCGGGTTCCAGGAAACCCTGCTGCCCGTGAACCCGAAATACAAAACCGTGCATGGATTGGACACGGTCGAATCCATCCGCGATCTGGAACCGGGGGTAGACCTCGCAATCATTGCCACGCCCATTCATATGGTCCCTGATATCGTGCAGGAATGTGTCGAAAACAAGGTGGCGGGCGCCATTGTGATCTCGGCTGGCGGAAAGGAGGTCGGCGAAGAGGGGAAGCGAATCGAGGAGCGGATCCGCGCCACGGCCTATGCCGGCGGGTTGCGTATCGTGGGCCCCAACTGCCTGGGCATTATCCGGCCTGCCGGGAACCTCAATGCCAGCTTCGCTTCCGAAATGCCCGATGCCGGAGATCTGGCGTTTGTTTCCCAGAGCGGGGCCATCTGCACGGCCATTCTGGACCTGGCATTCAAGGAGCATATCGGATTCAGTCATTTTGTCAGTATCGGCTCCATGCTGGATGTGGATTTCGGAGATCTCATCGATTATCTCGGCAATGACCCCAAGGCCAAAAGCATTCTGCTGTATATCGAAAGTCTGACCAATTTCCGCAAATTCATGAGCGCCGCGCGCTCGGTCTCCCGAATCAAACCCATTATCGTCCTGAAAGCGGGTCGAAGCGAGGCCGGGGCCAAGGCCGCCGCTTCTCACACCGGGGCCATGGCCGGAGAGGATGCGGTGTATGATGCCGCCTTCAAGCGCGCCGGCATCGTACGCGTGGAAACGATCCAGGATCTGTTCGACTGCGCCGAGCTGATGGCCAAGCAGCCACGGCCCCGCGGCCCGCGTCTGGCTATCGTCACCAATGCCGGCGGCCCCGGCGTAATGGCCACGGACACCCTGGCACGCAACGGCCTGGAGCCGGCGCCCCTCGATCCTGAAACCCTTCGGCGGCTTGACGCCTTCCTGCCGCCGTTCTGGAGCCGTGGCAACCCCATCGACATCCTCGGAGATGCTTCCCCGGAACGTTTCCGGCAAACGCTGGAGGTCTGTTTCGAGGGGAAGGAGACGGATGGGGTTTGCGTGATTCTGGCGCCCCAAGCCCTTACAGACCCCGCTAAGGTGGCCGAATCCCTGGCAGAAACGATGAAAGCCCGACGGTATCTCGTGTTTGCCTGCTGGATGGGCGGAAAAAGCATCGAAAGCGCCTTAACCATCCTCAATAAGGCGGGTATTCCCACTTACGATACACCGGAACGGGCGATCCGGGCTTTTTTGTACATGGTCGAATATGTCTGCAACATGGAAGCTCTTCTGGAAACCCCCCCAAAATTGACCCGCGACATCACCGTTGATTCCCAAAAAGCCGGGCAACTGCTGACCCATGCGGCTGCAGATCAGTTCTTGGCCGAATCGGACGCCAGAAATGTCCTTGCGGCTTATGGCCTTCCCGTGATCCGGACGGAAACGGCACGGACCGAAGACGAAGCCAGCCGTATAGGACGAGACATGGGATATCCGATCGTCATGAAGCTTCTCTCTCCGGACATCTCTCATAAAACCGAGGCCGGTGGCGTCCGACTGGATCTGCGTTCGGATGCGGATGTCCGGGCAGCCTTTGCCGGAATCGCGGCATCCGCGCGCCGGTATAAACCCGGTGCGCGGATCATTGGGGTCACCCTGCAGCCTTTTTTTGCAAGCCCCGATTATGAAATTCTGATCGGCGCCAAACGGGATGTTCATTTCGGACCGGTCATTTTGTTCGGAATGGGCGGTATTTTTACGGAAGTCCTCAAGGACCGGGCATTGGGACTTGTCCCCTTGAACCGGCTGCTGGCCCGACGCATGATGGAGCAAACCCGGGCCTGGGTGCTTTTGCAAGGGTACCGAAACCGTCCCCCGGCGGATCTTGAACACCTCGAAGAGATGATTATCCGGCTCTCCCAGATGCTGATCGATTTTCCGCAGATCGCCGAGTTGGACATGAATCCCGTTCTGATCAAGGATGGCAAAGCCGTGGCCGTGGATGCCCGCATCCTGGTTTCCGAACCGTTACGCCCATTCCCGTTTCACCTTGCAATCAGCCCGTATCCGGCCGAAGATGAGAGCCACTTGGTCACCGAAGAAGGCGTCCGGTTGTTTATCCGCCCTGTTCGCCCTGCGGATGCGCCGCTTTTTCAAAGTTTTTTCAAAGTGTTGTCGCCAGAGACCGTCTATTTCCGTTTCTTCAGCCATGTCAATGAATTGAATCCCCAAATGCTGGCCCGGTTCACCCAGATCGATTATGACCGGGAAATCGCCTTGGTGGCCCTGGAGGATGATTCCGAATCCGAGCAGATGCTGGGGGTGGCTCGGATCACGGGCGATCCTGACGGCAGACACGGGGAGTTTGCCGTGGTGGTCGGCGATCCCTGGCATGGCCAAGGGATCGGTTCGAACTTGCTTCAGAAATGCCTGGCGATCGCTGAAAGGCGGGGCTTCCACCAGGTGCACGGCATTGTTTTGCGGGAAAATCAAAGCATGCTCGCGCTGGGAAAGAAACTGGGCTTTCAGGTGAAACCATGCCTGGATGCCGAAGAATTCGAACTGGTCATCCCATTGGCGTCTGACGTGATGGAGCACGCCTGAATACGGGCGGTACATTCGGAGTCAACGTTGCGGCCATGGATGGCCATATCCCGGCGTTCGACTACCGCACCGTAAAGCCATATAATGCGCAAGCATGTTGCCGGTCACATGTTACGGCCTGATTGAAAGGAAATATGCGATGATCGTCAAATTGTCACTGGGGGACGTGGAGCGGGCACGCCTTGTCCTGCGGGGCGGGTCGGTGCTCGATTGGCGCCGCTTGAATGTTACATCTCTCGCTGAGGGAGATGCGATCCTGCGGGTAAACGGTTTCGATCCGCAAAATGAAGAGGATGGATCACGCCTGAGAGAGATACACCTATCCGCCGTCGATTATCTTGAGAGGAATTTTGGATTCAACTTTGCGCCGGAGATAGTCAATGCCGTACCCCCATGCAAACTCATGCTCCTTGCTTCCGGAGGCGAGCCAATGCTCAGGCGGCAGGCGTGCACTGTGCTCAAAATCATGCATATCATCCATCATGTTGATGCGCGGGAACTGAAGTCCCGGCTGAACATTTCCGATAGAGCCCTCTACCATCTGGTTGAAGAGAAGACGACGCACGCCATCAGCGAGATGAAAACGCAAGGATATCCGATCCTTGATTTTCAAAGCAGCTGCAAGACCCACGATTCCATCATCACCAAGTTACTGAGCAAAAAAAGGGGGAGCTGGGACCCCCTTTATGACCGGATTCGCTTCCGCATCGTGACGGCAACCATTGATGAAATCATCCCCGTCGTCGTCTATCTTGGCCGTCACCTATTCCCGTTTCATTTGACCGTTCCGGGTGAGAGCCATAACTCGATCTTCAATTTCAAGGATTTTATCCGTCGCCATCCGCGTATTTCAAAGATGATCCCGGAACTGCAGGTGGACCTGATGCATGAAAGCGAGATCATTCGGCCGTCTAATCCCGATACAAGCAGCAAGTTCAAGACCGTCAGCTTCGTCGTCGATCTCCCCATCCGCCTGGACGAACGGCAATTTGAAGTCTGGGCGCCGGGCATAAAGCTGCCTTCGCGGGTCGTGCATGTCCTTTCCGAATTTCAGATCGTTGACCAGGCTTCTAACATTGAGAATAAAAATGGTGATGCAAGCCATGACAGATACAAGGCCCGCAGAATGACCAAGGCAAAGGAGCGTCTGCTCTATGGAAGAATGATCCGGAGTGAGAAGGACAATATGCAGCCAGAGACAGGAACGGGATGTTGACGGTTAACCGGCAGACGACCCGCAACCTCTTTTTGCTGTTTAGGGTCCTGCTCCAGAATGCACATGCGTTCAACTGTCGTTCCGAATCGGTATCCGCTCTGAAGGATCGCCTTCGGCGCAATGTCATCCTGATCTTTGGAGTGCGGCGGCTGACCCGGAACGTGACATGACGAGGGATATTGAAAGAGTCGAAGGCCGGGGATCCTTGAATTTTCTGGAACTGGATGATGTGCCCCTGGCGGCCGAAGGGGAGCCGATCGATCCCGACAGCATCGTGCCCTTGCCCTTTCGGGATGACAAGCCCGTTTTCCCTGAAATCAAGCCGAGCCTCTCCGATCGATTCCTGGAGCGCATCCGCCGTTCCGAGAAGAAGTGGATCATTCTCGTTGACGAGAAAAACGAACCCAGACGGGTTATGGATTACGACGAATTTATCCGGGATGCCCTCTTCAATGCGAAGCATTTCAATCCTCATCGCCATTGCCATCGTCCGATCACTGAAATGAGCGGCAACGTGACGATCGGACAGGTCATCTCGTGTTTGAGAGTGAAGCCAAGCCACAGCCAAGACGACGTGGTGGATCATGATGTTATCTTGTTGTGGGGAGAAGAAAAGCGCGTTATTACCGGAGCGGATGTTCTGGGGAGACTGCTTCGGGGCATTGTGCAGAATCCTGCAAAAAGCAAGGATTGATGCCCGGCGATTCGTTAATCGACGGAAAAGCCCCTCGATACGAAACGCTGAAATTATCACAGGGGTCAAGACATGGAGACACTGAGGATTAAGAAGAAGGAAGTCAATGAACTGCTCCAGGGAAAAAGGTGGGCGGAGGTCCGAGACCTCTTCCGTGAGCTGCCAGCTCCGGATATTGCGGATTTCCTGCCTGACCTGGACAAGGCCGACCGCGTTCTCATGTTCCGACTTCTGCCCAGGCCGCTGGCCTCCGAGGTTTTCTCCTATCTCGAACCGAAGAAAAAGGACGATCTCCTCAGAGGTCTGACGGAGGAAGAAGCCCGAGGGGTCCTGGCTGGACTGACCCCTGATGACCGGACTGATTTTTTCGAAGATCTGCCCGGAGAGGCCATGCAGAGGCTTCTCAACCTTCTAAGCCCCGAAGACCGCAAGGAAACCCTTCAACTCCTGGGTTTTCCGGAACAAAGCGTGGGGAGGTTGATGACGCCCGACTATGTGGCCGTGCGACCGGACTGGACCATCGGCCGCGCCCTGGACCACATCCGGGTGCGCGGAAGAAACAGCGAAACCGTCAATGTCATCTATGTCGTGGACTCCTCATGGAAACTGATCGACGCTCTTGATCTGCGCCGGTTTGTCCTGGCCCCCGTGGAGCAGAGTGTCGCTGCGATCATGGATCACCTTTTCGTCAGCATTTCGGCTCTGGAAGACCGGGAAAAGGCTGTGAGCACCATTCAGCACTATGATCTTGTCGCCTTGCCTGTGGTGGACTCTCAAGGGGTGCTGATCGGCATTGTTACGGTTGACGACGTGCTGGACGTAGCACAGGATGAGGCGACCGAAGACTTCCACCGGGTCGCGGCCGTGGTTCCTCTCAAGGAGAGCTATCGAGAGGCGGGGCTGTGGTCGCTCTTTCGGAAGCGGGTTGGATGGCTGACGGGTTTAATCCTGGTCAATCTTGCCGCTTCTGAAATCATTGCGTTTCATGAAGAGTTGCTCCTGTCCTCCATTGCTTTGGCTTTTTTTATCCCTTTGCTTATCGCCACCGGAGGAAACGCCGGTGCCCAATCCGCCACCTTAATGATCCGCGCCATGGCCACGGGTGACTTGAAGCCCGATCAGTGGTTGTGGGCCGCAGGCAAAGAGCTCGCTCTGGGCGTCGCCCTGGGACTCACCCTGGGGATCCTCACCTGGTTCCTCGGGATCTACCGCGGAGGGCTGAAAATGGGCCTGGTGGTCTTTCTTTCCATGGTCGGAATCGTTCTTGTCTCCAACCTCATCGGCGCAAGCCTGCCCTTCCTGTTGAACAAGCTGCGGCTGGACCCTGCGGTGGCCAGCAGCCCCCTGATTACCTCGGTCGCTGATGTCGCCGGCTTGAGCATTTACTTCTTCATCGCAGCCTTCATCCTGGGCAGGGCCACAGGATAATCTGCAGATTGCAGCGTTGGAAAGGTTGACTATGGCAGTCCCTCCGAAGCCCCATTTTGAAGCCACAAGGACCGTTTACAATCCTGAGCCTGATTTTACCATGCCGCGGTTTGAGTTACCCCAAGATGTGCGCGATCGCATGCTCCGAAGGCTGCGCGTGCTCTACCCTGAGACGATGGCGCAGTTTGCTCTCGGCGGAATCCAGCGAATCATGCAGGTGTTTCATGCCCACAAGCCTCTCGACTTGATGGAGCGGGAGCGGAAATTTAGTCCGGCAGAGCGGTTCACCGAAAAGGATGTCATCCTCATCACCTATGGAGACCTGATCTACAAGAAACGACAATCCCCGCTCAAAACCCTTGGAGACTTCAGCGACTCTTACCTCAAGGGCGCCATCAACACCCTGCACATCCTCCCCTTCTTTCCCTCCTCATCGGATCGCGGCTTTTCGGTCATCGACTTTGAGACGGTGGATCCTCTGCTCGGATCGTGGTATGATATCGAATCGCTGGAAGCTCGATACCAGCTTATGTTCGACGGCGTCATCAACCACGTCTCCTCCAAAAGCCGCTGGTTTGTTGAATTCCTGGCGGGGAATCCGGATTACGAAGATTTCTTCATCTGGTTTGCTGCGGAAGAAGAGCTTACGCCTGAGCAGCGTCGCATGATTTTCCGGCCCAGAACCACCCCCGTCCTAACCCGGTACGAAACGCTTACAGGACCGCGCTACGTGTGGACAACCTTTTCACCGGACCAGATAGACCTTAACTATAAGAATCCCAAGGTCCTGTTGAGGGTCATCGAAATCCTTCTTTTCTACGTGCGTCAGGGGGCGGACATCCTGAGGCTGGATGCCGTCACCTACCTGTGGAACCAGCCGGGAACACGGTGCATCCACCTCGAACAGACTCACGAAATCATCAAGCTCCTGCGGGATATTGTCTCGGTTGTTGCGCCTCATGTGGCGCTCGTCACGGAGACCAATGTGCCTCATGATGAAAACATCGCCTATTTCGGCAATGGAAGGGATGAGGCGCACATGGTCTACAACTTTGCCCTGCCCCCCCTCGTCCTCCATACCTTTTACACAGGGAACGCGAAGGTTCTCTCTGAATGGGCCAAGTCCATCACGCCGCCGTCCGAGACGGCTACCTATTTCAATTTTCTGGATTCCCACGACGGGATCGGTCTTTTGGGGGTCAAGAAAATTCTCTCTGCGAAGGATATCGATCGAATCTGCCGGCGCGCGGCGGACCACGGAGGCTTTATTTCCTACAAGACATCAGAGGACGGCACGGCGGTCCCTTATGAGGTCAACATGACCTGGTACAGCGCCCTCAACAAGAAAAAAGACGGCGATTCGCTCAGAACCCAGATCAAGCGCTTTGTCGCTTCCCGGGCCATCGCCCTGGTTCTGCAGGGCGTTCCGGGCATCTATCTGCACAGCCTCTTCGGAACCCACAACGACCATGCTGCAGTGGAAGCGACCCGTGAAAACCGCGTGATCAACCGGGCGATTGTGGATCTGCGCTCTCTGATGAGATCCTTCAGGCATCCCAGAAGCAAAAAATACAGAATCAACCGAGACCTGGGGAAAATGATCCACACACGGTGTAATCATCGTGCTTTTCACCCCAATGGCTCTCAGAAAGTTCTTGCTCTGTCACCGGCGGTTTTTGCCGTAGTAAGAACCACCCCAGAGGGGGACCGCCCCGTTCTCACCCTTACCAATGTGACCGGAATGAAGCGCAGAATCGAGATTTCAATTGAGGAAGCGAATGGCTATGAAGGCTCGTGGCGGGATCTTTTAAGTGAAAAGAAGTTCAGCCCCAGGAAGGAGAAGCTCTCCATTCCCCTCCAACCCTACGAGGTGGTGTGGCTTGTTCCGGAGCCTCAGACAACCCAAACGGCACGGTGCTGAGCCTCGGTGAGAATCCTCCTGGCCACAGAGCCCATTCGAAACTCCAAGGAAATAGAGCGGCAAAACAAGGAACAAGAAGGAAGGGAAGCAAGCGAAGTGAAAGATATAGGTATGACGCTTCAAGCAAACCCTCTTTAGAAGAAGCTCTCAATGTGGTAAATATCAAACGAGGCATTCTTTTAGAAGAAGAAAGCATTGCATCTGTTTTGCATTGTTTATTTGGGCACATGGTTTGGAAGGCTTATCTCCATGACGGTGCGCGTGTTGGCCGAGCTGATGTGAGGCTGAATGTGTATCAAAAAACAAGGAGCCAATCAAATATGACTAACCCCTTGATTTCACTTGGTGGGTCGTATGGGAATCGAACCCACGACCAACGGATTAAAAGTCCGCTGCTCTACCGGACTGAGCTAACGACCCCTCGTTTTGGAGATGCGTCTTCTAACAGGAACGGTCTTTTATTGTCAAGCGCTATTATAGGATGCGTACGAGTGATGCTCAGTTGAAATGAGCACATATTCGAACATCTCCTTGACATGCCTATTCGCTTCTCTTATGGTTTTTCACCGCAAGCGAGGTTCTGCGGGTCGAGACGCATCCCGCGGTTATGGTTTTATGCCCGCCGAATATCCGGGGGTATGAAAGCACTGTGAAAGAATCGTGATCCATCGGGACAACACAGAGGCTCCTCCGAACGACAGGTCATCCGTTTGGAACGAAACGATGCCGAGAACAAGTCCGGTTGCGGAGGCTGCAGGAAAGAAGGGACCGGCGGAAAAAGAACGTCCGTCCTGTATGGATTTATCCGGGGCGGTCAGCAACAAGGGTCATCTGTGGGGGTAGAGGGAATGCCGGCATCTGACTGCCAGGGGACGAATCAGCCGGAAAGATCGCGGCACCTATTGGTCTTTTCCGGCAAGACCGATCAGGCACTTGCATGTCGAGTCTCTCGCGTCGAAGCAGGTCTGCAAACTTCGGTGGTTCCCGATGAAGAGTTGGCGGACCTCTGTTACACGGCCAACACGGGCCAGGCCCATTTCAAACGGCGGATGGCCTTTGTTACGGGATCGATGGCGGAACTTCTGAAAAAACTCCGTTCACGGGATGTCTTGGCTGAGAAGGACGGGGTGTTCCGGGGAGGTTCGACATCGCCGCCGAAAGTCGCTTTTCTCTTCACGGGACAAGGATCGCAGTTCGCCGGGATGGGTTGGGAGCTTTATCGGACCCAGCCCACTTTCCGAAAGGCCCTGGATCGGTGCGGTGATCTGTTGCGGGACGAATTCGATCTGCCACTTTCCGAGGTTCTCTACCCCGGTGAACATGGCGATCGGAAACAGGTGGATCAAACCGCTTATACGCAGCCGGTTCTGTTTGCCGTGGAGTATGCGCTTCTGGAGTTGTGGAAGAGCTGGGGCGTCAGGCCGGATGCTGTTTTGGGACACAGCGTGGGTGAATATGTGGCAGCCTGTTCGGCCGGCGTTTTTTCCGTCGAAGAGGGATTGAGGCTGATTGCGACAAGGGCGCGTCTCATGCAGGCCCTGCCATCCGACGGGATGATGGCGGCCGTCTTTGCGGATGAGGCGCTGGTGACCGACGCCATCAAGCCCTTTGGAGGGGAGATTTCGATCGCCGTGGTCAACGGTCCCCGGCTGGTCGTGATTTCGGGGCTCTCGGATCCGGTCGAAAAAGTGACAAAGACGTTGGCGTTGCAGGGAACCCTGTCCACGATGCTCAATGTATCACACGCTTTTCATTCGTCTCTGATGGATCCGGTTCTCGAGCCCTTCAGGGCGATTGCGCAGCGTGTCCGGTATTCTGCCCCGCGTTTGGAACTGGTGTCCAACCTGACCGGAGACGTCATCGGGGATGAAATGGCCTCTGCCGATTACTGGGTGAGGCATATCCGGGGGACGGTCCGATTTGCGGCGGGCATCCAAACCCTCTATCGGATAGGCTATCGGCTCTTTGTCGAAATCGGGCCGCAGCCCGTTCTGTCGGGAATGGGGAAGGCCTGCCTGCCCGATCCGTCCTGCATCTGGCTACCGAGCCTGCGTCGGGGCCGATCCGACTGGGACCAGATGCTCCGCAGCCTCGGGGAATTGTACGTCAGAGGCATGAAGATCGACTGGAAGGGATTTGACGGCGATTATTTCCGGAATAAAATTCGGTTCCCAGGCGACGTTCGTTAAAGCGCTCCGTCCTGAAAGGGATCCCGAAGCGTGATCGTTGCATCACGATCCGGGCCCACGGAAACCAGAAACATCCGGGAGCCGGAGAGGCTTTCCAGCCGCTCGATGAACCGCCGGGTGTTCCGCGGGAGCTCATCGATCCGTTTGGCCGTCCGGATGTCCTCCGTCCAGCCCTCGACTTCCTCATACACGGGACGGCACTTTTCGAGCAGACGAATGTTGGCCGGAACGGATTCCGTGAACTCCCCGATCTCCGTCCGGTAACCGATGCAGATCTTGATCTTGTCGATCCCCGTGAGGACGTCGAGCTTTGTCAGCGCAATTCCGCTGATTCCGGAAACGCGGACGGCATGGCGGACCAGAACCATATCCAGCCATCCGCAGCGGCGTTTGCGGCCCGTGGTCGCCCCGAATTCCTGTCCGACCTGCTGGAGCCTTTCTCCCGTTTGGTCCTTGAGCTCGGTGGGGAAGGGGCCTTCACCCACCCGTGTCGTGTAAGCCTTGCAGATTCCGACCACCGTTCCGATCCGGTTCGGCCCCACCCCGGAACCGCAGGCGGCGTTGCCGGAGACGGTATTGGAGGAGGTGACATAGGGGAAGGTTCCGTGATCGATGTCCAGGTGAGATCCCTGAGCGCCTTCGAAAAGGATCTTTTTCCCATGGCCGATCTCTTTGTGCAAAATCAGCGAACAATCGGCGGCGTAAGGCCGAATGCGGTCGGCATACGCGAGATATTCTTCCTCGATCGCCGCGCCGTCCATCGGTTCTTCCCCGAAGAACCTGGTCAGCAGCAGGTTTTTATCCTCCATGTTCCTGGCCAGCTTTTCCCGAAAGGCCTCTTTGTCGAGAAGGTCACAGATGCGGATGCCGGTCCGGGTGATCTTGTCCTCGTAAGCCGGCCCGATCCCCCGGCCGGTCGTCCCGATTTTTGTTCCGGCTCTGTGGGATTCCCGGGCAACGTCGATCCGGCGATGGTAGGGCAGGATGACGTGGGCGGTTTCGCTGACGAAGAACCGGGTATCGTCGGGAAGCAGTCCGTTTTCCCGGAGCCCGTCCAGCTCCTCCATCATGACCCGCGGGTCCACAACCACACCGTTGCCGATGATGCAGATCTTTCCCGCATGAAGGATCCCCGAGGGAATCAGGTGCAGGATGGTCTGTCGGCCCCCGACCACGAGGGTGTGTCCGGCATTGTTGCCCCCCTGAAATCGTACGATCACATCGGCATGTCCCGCGTAGAGATCGACGATCTTCCCTTTTCCCTCATCACCCCATTGGGTGCCGACCACAACCACGTTTGACACGACCATCCTCCAAAAATGTTTACATCTCCAGCTCGGTGACCGAGATCATGTTCGGCAGTTTCCGCAACTGGTCGAGGATTTCGGGAGAAACCACGCTGTCGGTGCCGAGGACGACCATGGCCTGCCCGTCGACCTGCTCGCGGCTCAGGTGGAGGCGGGCAATGTTGACCCCGTTCCGGCCCAGCGTCGTACCGACGTTGCCGATGACGCCGGGTTTGTCGTTGTTGTACAGGACGAGCATACGCCCCTCCGGGATCACCTCCACGGTGAATTTATTGATTCGGACGATTCGCAAGTCGCGCCGACCGAAGATCGCGCCGGCGGCAAAGGTCTTCTCTTTTGCGGTTTGAACGGTCACGGAGATCATGCTCGTATAGTCCTTGACCTCGCTGCTTTTCACCTCCACCACCCGGATCCCGCGCTCCTTGGCGACCAGCGGGGCGTTGATGTAGTTCACGGCTTCGTTGAGAATCGGGGTCAGCAGTCCCTTGAGAAGAGAAATGGTGATCGGTGCGACATTGTAGTCGAGGATCTCGCCGCTGTATTCGACGGTCACCTCCTGGATCCCCCCCGAAACGAGCTGGGCCTCGAATTTGCCGAGCTTCTCCGCCAGGATCAGGTACGGACGGATGACGGATAGGATCTCGGCGCTGACCGACGGGAAGTTCACGGCGCCCTTGATCTCGCCCGTGGTCAGGTAAGCGCAGATCTGTTCGGCAACAGCGATGGCCACGTTGATTTGCGCCTCGTCCGTCGACGCGCCGAGGTGGGGCGTGCAGATGACGTTTTCGAGCCCGATCAGCGCCATGTTCTTCGTGGGCTCCTCCACAAAAACATCGAGGGCCGCGCCGGCAATCCGGCCGGAGACGAGGGCGTCATAGAGATCCTGCTCATCGATGATTCCGCCGCGGGCGCAGTTGATCACGCAGGCGGTATTCTTCATTTTGGCAAAGGCCGCCGCATTGATCAGTCCGCGGGTCTCTTTCGTCAGCGGGGTGTGGACCGTGATGAAATCGGCGGTTCGGAAGATTTCGTCCAGCGAGGCGAGCGTGATCCCCGTTTTTTTCGCCGCTTCCGGCGAAATGAACGGATCGTAGGCAATCACCTTCATCTTGAGTCCCTGGGCTCGGTCGGCGACGATGCTGCCGACCCGGCCGATACCGATGATCCCCAGTGTCTTGTTGAGAAGCTCATGTCCGGTGAACTTGTTTTTCTCCCACTTGCCGGCCTTCATCGAGGCCGTTGCCTGCGGGATCTTCCGGTCCAGGGACAGCATCATCGAGATGGCATGCTCGCCGGTGGTGACCGCGTTGCCGCCGGGGGTGTTCATTACGACGATGCCCCGTTTGCTGGCGGCCGGAATGTCCACGTTGTCGAGGCCGATGCCGGCGCGGCCGATGACCTTCAGCCGGTCGGCGCGATCGATCACCTCCTGCGTGACTTTCGTCGCACTGCGGATGACCAGCGCGTCGTAATCCCGGATCACCGCCTTCAGCTCTTCGGGGGTCATTTTCGTTTTGACGTCCACCTGGATCCCCGGAGTTTTCTTGAATATCTCGACACCTTCTGCGGAAAGGTTGTCGCTGATCAGCACTTTCTTCATGGATTTGTTCCTCCTGAGCGCCGTCTACAGCGCAGCGATCTTTTCCCGGTAAATCTTTTCCAATTCCTTCAGCGCGGCCCGGATCTCCTCAGGGGCGATCGTGGGACCGCACCAGAAGCGAAACCCCGGCGGGGCATCCTTGTAGGAGCCCATGTCGTAGGCCGCTTTTCTCCTGCCCATCTCGGCCACGATGCCCTTGAGGAACTTGGCCTGTTCCTCCTTCGGCAACGCGCGAACTTTCGGAGCGACCACGGAAAGGCAGACGGATGTATTGGACCGAATCTCCGGGGTTTCGGCCAGAAAGGCAATCCAGTCGTTTTCCGCTACCCACGCCGAAACGGCTTCGAGATTGGCCTTGCTTCTCCGGATGAGGCCGTCCAGGCCGATGCCGTCCGCCCACTTCAGCGCATCGAGGTAGTCCTCCACACACAGCATGGAAGGCGTATTGATCGTATCCCCCTCGAAGATCGCCCGGTTGACCTTTCCCCCTTTTTTCAGCCGGAAGATCTTGGGAAGCGGCCAGGGCGGATCGTAGGAATCCAGCCGTTCCACGGCGCGGGGGCTCAGGACGAGCATGCCGTGACCGGCCTCTCCGCCGAGGCATTTCTGCCAGGAAAAGGTCCCCACATCCACCTTCGTCCAGTCGATCGGCATCGCAAAAGCGGCGCTGGTGGCGTCGCAGAGGGAGAGCCCCTGCCGGTCCGGCGGGATCCAGTCCCAGTTCGGAATTTTGACACCGCTCGTTGTTCCGTTTGCGACGTAAACAACGTCGTGCTTCCAGTCGACCGCGTCAAGATCGGGCAGCTTTCCGTAATCCGCCCGCAGAACCGTGGGATTGAGTTTCAACTGCTTGGCGATATCCGTGGCCCAGCCCTCGGAAAAGCTCTCCCAGACCAGTGCGGTGACCGGCCGTACCCCCAGGAGGCTCCACATGGCGGCCTCGAAGGCCCCGGTATCGGACGCCGGCATGATCCCTACGAGATAATTTTCGGGAATTTTGAGGATCCGTTTGGTGTCCTGAATGGCACGGAGCAGTTTTTCCTTCCCCAGGGCGGAACGATGGGAACGGCCGACTGCCGCGTCTTTCAAAGCATCGAGGGTCCAAGAGGGTCTCTTGTTGCAGGGACCGGAGGCGAAATGGGGATTGCTCATGAAACGTTCCTTTCTCAAAATGTAAAATAAAAAGGATGACGAAACGACGGCGTCGAGATATATCAGCGTCATGAAGATAACTCAAGCATTTTTGACTACGGATTGACGGCGGCATAAGGAAAAGGTATGGAATCAAAAGTTAAAGGAGGATATCTGTGAAAAAGACCAAGACCCTGTTTTTCTGCCAGAATTGCGGTCAACAGTCTCCGAAATGGCTCGGCCGGTGTCCCTCCTGCGGAGAGTGGAACCGTTTTGTGGAGGAGGAGATCCGGGATGCCGATGCGGCTCACCCGGCCGATCTCCGTTTCGACGGCGTTCCTCAGTCCATTGAGACCATCACGGCTGACGAAGGAGAGAGGCTTCGGACCGGGATTGCAGAGCTGGACCGCGTATTGGGCGGCGGGATTGTCGGCGGCTCCGCGATCCTGGTCGGGGGCGATCCGGGAATCGGCAAATCGACGCTGCTGCTCCAGGTCCTCGAAAAACTGGCCGGGCGGGGCTTACCGGTTCTATACGTATCCGGTGAAGAGTCCTCCCGGCAGATCAAACTCCGCGGGAAACGGCTCGGCGCCTCTGCAAAGGATCTGCTGATTCTCGTCGAGGTGGAACTGGAGAATATCATGAAACGGATCGATGAGATCCGGCCGGCTGCGGTCGTCATCGATTCGATCCAGACCGTCTATTCCCCGGTCCTCTCCTCCGCGCCGGGAAGCGTCGGACAGGTGCGGGAGACGTCGGCGAGGCTCATCCTGCTGGCCAAACAAACGGGGATCCCGGTTTTCCTGGTCGGCCATGTTACGAAGGACGGTTCGATTGCGGGTCCGAAAGTCCTGGAACACATGGTGGATACGGTCCTCTATTTTGAGGGGGATTCCGGTCACGCCTACCGGATCATCCGGGGAATCAAGAACCGCTTCGGTCCGACCCACGAGATCGGCGTTTTTGAAATGCGGGACACCGGTCTGGCCGAAGTCGACAACCCGTCGGCCTTCTTCCTGGCGGAGCGGCCGGAGGGCGCCGCAGGATCGGTGGTCGTTCCGAGTATGGAAGGGACGCGCCCGATCCTGATCGAGGTTCAGTCGCTGGTCGGCTCGACCAGTTTCGGGATGCCGAGAAGAACGGCAATCGGCGTGGACCACAACCGGGTGTCCCTGCTGACGGCCGTCATGGACAAGATCTGCGGGATCCATCTTGGCGCCAGCGACATCTTTCTGAACGTGGCCGGCGGCGTAAAAGTGGATGAGACGGCAATCGATCTGGGCATCGTCTCGTCGATGGCCTCCAGTTTCCTGAACCGGCCGGTTGCGAAAGGAACCGTTGTTTTTGGCGAGGTCGGACTGACCGGAGAGATCCGGGGGATTTCGCAGACGGAGGTCCGGATCAAAGAGGCGTCCCGGATGGGATTCGCCCGGTGCATTCTTCCCCGGACACGGAACCGGGAAGGCGCGCAGCGGCCGAACATCGAGCTGATCCCGATCGGCTCCCTGAAGGAGCTGACGGAGAATCTTTTTTAGCGGTTGCTCGAATTGCAAAAAAAATATCGGGGATATCTTGACAGCGGGGAATCCATGCATATTATAGCGCCGATGTATAAAGATCTATAGAGATATTTACATTGAATATAAATCAGGAAAGGAGAGGGTACGGTATGAAAATCAGACCATTACAGGACAGGGTGATCGTGAAGCGGCTTGAGGAGGAGGAGAAGACCAAAGGCGGGATCATCATTCCCGACACCGCCAAGGAGAAGCCGATGGAGGGGCTGGTCATTTCCGTCGGAAAGGGAAAGACGGCGGATGACGGCAAGCTGATCAAACCGGACGTGAAGGCGGGCGATCGAATCCTTTTCGGCAAGTATTCGGGAACCGAAGTGAAGATCGACGGACAAGAGCTTCTGATCATGCGCGAGGACGACATTCTCGGCATTTTGGAGAAATAATCAATTATTGATCATAATAAGGAGGACGGATACATGGGAGCGAAGATACTTCAGTACGACGAAGAAGCAAGAAAGTCGATTCTCAAAGGGGTGAATGCCCTGGCCGATGCAGTCAAGGTCACGCTCGGGCCGAAGGGACGAAACGTGATCATTGACCGGAGCTATGGCGCGCCGAACGTCACGAAGGACGGCGTAACCGTTGCGAAGGAAATCGAGTTTGAAGACAAGTTCGAAAACATGGGCGCCCAGATGGTGAGGGAAGTGGCCAGCAAGACCAGCGACGTCGCCGGCGATGGAACGACCACCGCAACGATCCTGGCCCAGGCGATTTTCCGCGAAGGGGCAAAAAGCGTTGCGGCCGGAAGCAATCCGATGGATCTGAAGCGCGGTGTGGACAAGGCCGTCGAAGTGGTTGTGAAGGAACTCCAGAAACAGAGCAAACCGACCAAGGATGCGAAGGAAATCGCCCAGGTCGGCACCATTTCCGCCAACAACGATGAGGCGATCGGCGCAATCATCGCCGAAGCGATGGAGAAGGTGGGCAAGGAAGGCGTCATCACCGTGGAAGAGGCCAAGGGTCTGGAGACCGAACTGGAGATCGTCGAGGGAATGCAGTTCGACCGCGGCTACCTCTCCCCGTATTTTGTAACGAATGCGGAGAAGATGGAAGTGGAGCTGGAGGACAGCCTTATCCTGATCAACGAGAAGAAGATCAGCAGCATGAAGGACCTGCTTCCGATCCTGGAGCAGATCGCGAAGATGGGGCGGCCGCTGCTCATCATCGCCGAGGATATCGAAGGCGAAGCGCTGGCCACCCTGGTGGTGAACAAGATCCGCGGAACACTCCATGTGGCCGCCGTGAAGGCGCCCGGATTCGGCGACCGCCGCAAGGCCATGCTGGAGGACATCGCGATCCTGACCGGCGGAAAGATGATTTCCGAGGAGATGGGGTATAAGCTGGAGAACGTCAAACTGGAAGACCTCGGCCGGGCCAAGCGCATCCAGATCGACAAGGACAACACGACCATCATCGACGGCGCCGGTTCGCGCTCCGCCCTTGAAGGCCGCGTCAAACAGATCCGCGCACAGATCGATGAGACCACCTCCGATTACGACCGTGAGAAACTTCAGGAAAGGCTCGCGAAGCTGGTCGGCGGCGTGGCGGTGATCAAGGTCGGCGCCGCGACCGAAACGGAAATGAAGGAGAAAAAGGCCCGAGTGGAGGATGCGCTCAATGCGACCCGTGCAGCCGTGGAGGAGGGAATCGTTCCCGGCGGCGGTGTGGCCTATCTGCGGACCCTTGCTGGGCTGGACAAGATGAAACTGGAAGGCGACGAGGAGGTCGGTGTCCGGATCGTCAAGAAGTCCCTCGAAGAGCCGCTCCGGATGATCGCGAACAATGCCGGTCTCGAGGGCAGCATTGTGGTGGAAAAGGTCAAGGAGAAGAAGGGCGCCTACGGGTACAACGCCCGGACCGACGTGTATGAAGACATGATTGAGGCCGGTGTCATCGATCCGACCAAGGTCGCCCGTTTTGCTCTGCAGAACGCGGCCTCCGTCGCGTCCCTGATGCTGACCACCCAGTGCATGATTGCCGACAAGCCCAAGGATGAGCCGCCAATGCCGGCCATGCCGCCGGGCGGCGGCGGATATCCCGGCATGGGGATGTAATCCGTTCCGGACGCATTGGATTTAACCTTCAGGGCCCCTGTTGCTCAGTCAACAGGGGCCCTGTTCTTTTTTCGAAAAAAAATCTTGACATGCCGAATCCTTTTCGCTAAAGCCTGCGTGAATGAATGTTCATTCTGTTGAAAACGGGTAGAAATCATGAAGATCTCCGACAAGAGAACCGATATCCTGCAGGCGGCCCTGCATCTGATTGCCGAGCGGGGTTTCCACGCCGCGCCGATGGCCGAAATCGCCGAGAAGGCGGGGGTCGCCGCGGGGACGATTTACCGCTATTTCGAGAACAAGGATATCCTGATCAACGAACTTCATGGTGAATTGGAAGAAAAGATCAACGGAACGCTCATGGAGGGTTACCCGCTGGAACAGTCCCTCCGGGAAAGGTTTCTCTATCTCATCCGGGAACTTCTCATCTACTTTATACGGAATCCTCTGCACTTCCGGTATATGGAGCAGTACTATAATTCCCCCTACGGAATATCGATGCAAAGGGAAAGGTTTTTAGGCAAACCGGGAAAACACGGGATCGTCATGGAGATTTTTAAAAGGGGTGTTTCACAGCAACTCCTGAAAGATTTACCCGAAATGGTTCTTTTTTCGCTGGCCTTCGGACCGCTGGTTTACCTGACACGCGATCATATCCTCGGCTTTGTTGCGCTGGATGAAAAATTGATCGAACGAACCGCGGAGGCTTGCTGGGATGCGATCAAACGGTGAGGATGTTTGATCAGGACAGGATGTATGGAGAGAAAATGGAGATCGTTTCATTTCGGAGGACAGAGGTGTCTTATGCAGAATGTTAAGGGGACCAAACGAATCGCCGTTGCAGGTTTTTTCGCCGGAATTCTGATCCTGGGAGGCTGCGGACAGCAGCCAGGCGCGCCTCCGCAGATGGGGCCGCCGGAAGTGGCCGTCGTGACGATTCAACCTCAGAGGGTCCTGGTCACCACGGAACTGGCAGGCCGGACATCGCCCCATCGCGTTGCCGAGGTTCGTCCCCAGGTGAGCGGCCTCATCCAGCAGCGTCTGTTCACGGAGGGCGCCGATGTAAAGACCGGCCAGGCGCTCTATCGGATCGATCCTGCGCCTTTCCAGGCGGCCCTTGAGAGCGCCGAGGCAAACCTCGCGGCCGTTCAGAAGAACGCAGACCGGGCGCGGGCTTCACTTCAGGCGAGTCTCGCGGGCGTCACGCGGCAGCGCGCCACCCTCGAACTCGCCGAGATCAACCGCAAACGATTCGAAGAGGCCTTCAACGAAAAGGCCGTTTCCGCCGGTCAGCGCGACCAGGCCGTCACCGAACACGAGGTGGCCCTTGCCGCACTGAAGGCCGCTGAGGCCCAGGTCGAGAGTGACAGGACCGCGATTGCCGCAGCGGATGCGGCCATCCGGCAGGCGGAAGCGGCGCGCAAGTCGGCCCGCATCAATATCGGCTACACGACCATTACCGCCCCGATATCCGGACGCATCGGCAGATCCGGCGTCACGGAGGGCGCCCTGGTGACGGGCCTTCAGCCCGCGGCCCTGACCACGATTCAGCAACTGGATCCCATGTATGTCGACGTGCCTCAATCGACGGCCGAGCTGCAGCGCCTCAGGAAGCGGATGGAAGAAGGAAAAATCCAAAACAGCGGGCAAACCCGGAACAAGGTGCGTCTGTTTCTGGAAGACGGCACCCCCTATCCGCAGGAAGGATCGCTGCAGTTCCGCGATGTAACGGTCGACCCCACAACCGGATCGGTCATCCTGCGGGTGATTGTTCCCAATCCGAAGGGAATCCTGCTGCCGGGCATGTTCATCCGGGCGGTCATGGAGGAAGGCATCGACCGGCAGGCGATCCTGATCCCCCAGCAGGCCGTTTTGCGCGATCCCAGGGGAACCCCATTTACATTGATTGTGAACGCCAGCGGAGAGGTTCAGCAGCGGCTCATCACGGTCGACCGTGCCATCGGCGATAACTGGCTTGTCACGACGGGCCTCGCGGCCGGCGAGAGGGTGATCGTCGAGGGGATACAAAGGGTGAGACCCGGTGTTTCCGTAAAGGCCGTCCCTTACGCAGCGGGTGAAAAAAGCGGGAAGAATATGAATGCCGCCCCGCCCGCAAAAACGAATTGACGGAGGTGTCCGGTGCTGTCCATATTTTTCCTGAACGACCGGTTTTTGCGTGGGTGATCGCCATTATCATCATGGCGGTCGGTGTCATTGCCATTTATAATCTTCCCGTATCCCAGTATCCGGAGATGGCTCCGCCCTCCATTTCCATTTCCGCATCTTACCCGGGCTCGTCAGCCCAAACCGTGGAAAACAGCGTTACGCAAATCATCGAACAGAAGATGACCGGTTTGGATAATCTGATCTACATGTCGTCCTCGAGCGATTCGGCAGGCGCGTCCCGTCTGGAATTGACCTTCGCCCCGGGAACCGATGTGGATATTGCCTGGTCCAAAGTCCAGAATAAAGTTCAATCCACCCTGCCCGGCCTGCCCGATGTCGTGCAAAGCCGGGGGGTCACCGTTGCCAAATCCACACGGAATTACCTGATGGTCGTGGGCCTGGTTTCCGAAGACGGCCGTATGGACCACATCGATCTGGCGGACTATGCCGTCACCAATCTGGAATCGGTCCTGGCGCGTGTGCCCGGTGTTGGCGAAGTGGAAATATTCGGCGGCGGTTACACCATGCGTGTCTGGCTGAATCCGGACAAATTGACGGATTACCGCCTGACCGTGACCGACGTCATTGCCGCTCTTCAATCGTATAACGTGGAGGTATCCGCCGGTCAGTTCGGCGGGGCGCCCGCGGTGAAAGGTCAGCGCTTGAACGCCCCTATCGTCGTGCAGAACATGCTCTCCACACCTGAGGAGTTTGCCGACATTCCGCTGCGCATTAATCCGGACGGATCCGTCGTGCGCATCGGCGACGTGAGCCGCACCGAACTGGGCGCCGAGATTTACGACATCAAGGGATTGGTCAACGGGAAAGAGGCCGTGGGTATCGCCATTCGTCAGGCCGCCGGCGCCAACGCGCTGGATGTGGCGGATGCCGTAAAAGCCAAACTGGCGGAAATGAGCCGCTACTTTCCCGCGGGGATTAAGGTGACCTATCCCATGGACACAACGCCTTTTATCAAGGTATCCATTAATGAGGTGTTCAAAACCCTCTTCATTGCAATTGTGCTTGTTTTTCTCGTCATGCTGCTTTTTCTGGGCAATCTGCGGGCCACCCTCATTCCCACCATTGCGGTGCCGGTGGTGCTGCTCGGGACGTTTGCCGTTTTGTGGCTCTTCGGATTTTCCGTCAACATGTTGACCATGTTTGCGATGGTCCTGGCCATCGGCCTGCTGGTGGACGACGCGATTGTGGTGGTGGAAAACGTGGCACGGATCATGGCCGAAGAAGGGCTCCCGCCCCGGGAAGCCACGGCCAAATCCATGGAGCAGATCACAAGTGCGCTGATCGGCATCGGCCTGGTGCTGTCTGCCGTATTCGGACCGATGATCTTTTTCCCCGGTTCCACGGGAGTCATCTACCGTCAGTTCTCCGTGACCATCATCTCCACCATGCTCCTTTCGGTAGTCGTGGCCCTGATTCTGACGCCGGTATTGTGTGCCTCTCTGCTCCGGAATGTAAAGGTCGGGCATGAATCGGCGGAGCATGCGGTCTTTTTTCTGCGGCCCTTCTTCCGCTGGTTTGACCGAAGATTCTACGGCCTTCGAAACCGGTATGTGGGAATGGTCGGTCATTCCCTGTCCCGGAAAAAGCGCTACCTGGCCGTTTTTCTCGTCATCATCGTGGTCATGGGGGTCCTCTTTCTGCGCATGCCCACCGCCTACCTTCCCGATGAAGACCAGGGAATCATGCTGGCACAGGTGATGATGCCTACAGGCTCTACGATCGAACAGACTCAGGCGGTCACAAGAGTCATTGAGAATCATTTTATGGAAAATGAAAAAGAGGCGGTGGAATCCGTGATGACCATCACCGGCGTGAGCTTTTCCGGACGGTCGCAGAACAACGGGATGGTGTTTGCGAAACTGAAGGACTGGGACCTTCGTGACCGGAAAGACCTGAGGGCTCAGTCGCTTGCGGGCAGAGCCACGATGGTCCTGGCGAACATCCGTAACGCCCTGGTTTTTGCCTTCACGCCGCCGGCCGTTCCCGAACTGGGCATGTCCAACGGATTCGACTTTCAGTTGCTGGACCGGGGCGGCCTCGGTCATCAGGCCCTGATGGATGCACAAAACCGGCTCCTCGGCATTTTGGCCAAGGATCCGAGGGTCACCAAGGTGCGGCCCAACAGCATGGCGGACGTGCCCCAATACCGGATCGACGTGGATTGGGAAAAAGCGGGCGCGCTGGGGGTTCACATCACTTCCATTCACACCACTCTCTCGGCGGCATTCGGGAGCGCCTACGCCAACGACTTCATCCAGGGCGGCCGGGTGAAAAGGGTCTTCATCCAGGCGGATGCCCCCTACCGCATGCTGCCCAAAGACCTGGAAAAGCTCTATGTCCGGAATGTGCAGGGGGGCATGGTGCCTTTTTCGTCCTTTGCCAAGGGCCGCTGGACGTCCGGGCCTCCCAAACTGGCGCGATTCAACTCGTTTCCGTCCATCAACATCTGGGGAGAGCCGGCGCCGGGAAGAAGTTCAGGCGAGGCCATGCAGGCCATGGAAGAAGCCGTGGCTCAGTTGCCCAAGGGATTCGGCTACGACTGGACCGGGCTCTCCTATCAGGAGCGGATGTCCAGTTCCCAGGCGCCCCTGCTGTATGCCTTTTCGATCTTCGTCATCTTTCTTTGCCTCGCCGCGCTCTATGAGAGCTGGACCATTCCCATTGCAATCTTGTTGGTCCTTCCTCTCGGCGTGATCGGCGGCATCATCGCTTCCAGTTTGCGGGGAATGGCCAACGACGTCTATTTTCAGATCGCTCTGCTCACCACGCTGGGACTGACCACGAAAAATGCCATCCTGATCGTCCAGTTCGCAAAAACCGGACTGGAACAAGGGATGGGTCTGATCGATGCGACGCTTCAAGGGGTGAAACTGCGCTTCCGACCGATCATCATGACCTCACTGGCCTTCGGTTTCGGCATCCTGCCCTTGGTCGTCACCACCGGGGCAGGGGCAGGCGCCCAAAATGCGATCGGAACCGGTGTTTTGGGAGGAATGATCACCGCCACCGTCCTGGTGCTTATCTTTGCCCCTCTCTTCTTTGTCCTGGTCGAAAAGATCATCGGCAGGAGGGGACAAGGCAAAGCCGGTAAGACGGTCGACAGCGCCGGCGGGGGGCAATGAAATGAAATTCTTGAAAAAGATGAACCCGGTTGCCGGGATCCGGAGAGGCTTCGATATGGATAAAAAACGATGGTTTCGGATGGTTCTGGCCATTGGCCTTCTGGGAGGATGCACACTGGCTCCGGAATACTCGCGGCCGACTGCGCCTGTCCCCGCTGCCTGGCCCACCGGCGCGGCCTATGAGGAGGGATCAGCGGATGGGGTCTTGCCCGGCCTTCCCTGGCGTTCTTTTTTTACCGACAGCCGCCTGCAACGGCTGGTGGAAATGGCCCTGAACCACAACCGGGATCTGCGTCTGGCGATCTTGAACGTGGAGAAGGCGCGGGCATACTACGGCATCCAGCGGGCCGAACTGTGGCCGGCACTCAATGCGGCCGGAAGCGGAAGCCGTGCGCGCGTTCCGGCGGATCTTTCATCGACGGGACAGGCCTATACCAGCGAGCGGTACGATGTCAACCTTGGCGTCAGCTCTTGGGAAATTGATTTCTTCGGGCGGATCCGCAGCCTGAAGGACCAGGCGCTGCAGGAGTATTTCGCCACGGAACAGGCGCAGCGCAGCGCCGAGATCCTGGTGGTTTCCTCCACGGCGCAGGCCTATCTCACGCTGGCGGCGGACCGAGAGGCCCTCCAGACGGCGATGGCCACACTGGACACGCAGGAGGCGACTTACCGGCTGATCCGCAAACAGGTGGATCTCGGGATCGCCTCTGAACTGGATCTCAAGCGGTCAGAGAGTCAGGTCGAGGCGGCCCGGGTGCAGATCGCCGTGTGGACGCAGGCGGTGGCCCAGAACGTGAACGCGCTGACCCTGTTGTGCGGATCGCCTCCGGCGGAGGCGCTGCTGCCCGCGGACCTGAATGTTGTCACTCCGCCCCGGGAGGTTTCGGCCGGCCTCTCGTCGGAGATTCTGCTGCAGCGGCCCGATGTCCTGGCGGCCGAGCACCAGCTTAAAGCGGCCAACGCCAACATCGGCGCTGCCCGCGCGGCCTTTTTCCCCAGAATTTCACTGACGGCCGCCATCGGAACGGCCAGTGCCGATCTCTCCGGCCTCTTCAAGGACGGCTCGGGGGTCTGGAGTTTTGCGCCGAAAATTGCGTTGCCCATTTTCGATGCGCGAACCTGGTCTGCCTACGATTACACAAAGGCGGAAAGAGAGATCGCCGTTGCGCAGTATGAAAAGGCGATCCAGGACGCGTTCAAGGAGGTGGCCGACGCGCTGGCCGTGCGGGGAACGGTGGAGAGGCAGATCACGGCGCAACAGTCCCTGGTGGACGCCGTTGCGGAAACCTACCGCCTTTCCCGGATCCGCTATGAACGCGGTCTCGACAGTTACCTGTCCGTCCTGGACGCGCAGCGCTCCCTGTACAGCGCTCAGCAAGGCCTCACCGCCATGCAACTGTCCCGGCTGTCCAATCGGGTGACCCTCTACAGGGTCCTCGGCGGGGGTTTATGACGGATCCGGAGACCCCCGGAATGAAATAGATTGGGAGCTCAATGGTGGCAACCGGACGGCAAACAAACGGCGCCGGATCGTTCAAACGGTTTTCCGCGGCCTTCAAAACCCTGTCCCGGTATGCGCTGCGGCACAATCTGCTGAGCATCGCCTACGCCATCACCCGCTTGTACTTTTTCACCATTCGGATCGAATCCGTCAACGAAGACGAACTGGTACGGTATCTGAAGAGTGGGAACAAGGCGATTGCCGCCATCTGGCATCAGCGGATCATCGCCTCGGTCGGCTATGCGGACCGTTTCGCCCAATTCGAGCCGTCCGTCATGATCAGCGCCAGCCGGGACGGCGACCTGATTGCCGACGTCTACCGACGGATGAAGTTTCGGCCCGTGCGGGGTTCCTCCGCGCTGCACGGGAAGGAGGCCCTGACGGCGATGGTTGAGGATCTGAAGGTGCACGCCTTCGCCGTGCACGTCCTGGATGGTCCGACGGGCCCCCGGGGCGTGGTGAAACCCGGATTGATCGCGCTGTCGAGAAGGTCCGGCGTTCCCGTCGTCCCCGTGTACATCTCCGTGAGCCGGGCGTGGGTCCTCAAGAGCTGGGACCGTTGTCTCGTTCCCAAACCCTTCAGCAGGATCGTGGTCCGCTGGGACAGTCCCCGGGACGTCGCCTCGGAGATGGACGAGCGGACGTTCGAGACCGTTCGAAGCGGGATCGAGGCGCACATGCTGGAAAACCAGCGCGCAGACGACCGCCGCTTCGGATGGACAAACCTGATCTGAGGCCCGGCGGACAGCGGCCTCCATACGCCGTGCCTATCGCCCCGGTCCTGACGACGGTGCCGCGCCCGGGAGATCGAGGCGTTGAAAACAGGCACATGCTTCAGGCCCTTGACGGTCATCCCGAGGGATGCCTATTCGAAAAGTCTGACCAGGCCAGTCTATGGCGATTTGGCGCAGGGATGTTTTTGTGTTATAAAAAAGCTGCGCGGATCCCCGGTCTTCAGAGATGAACCCCAATGTCGTCACAATGCCGGCAACAGGCGTGGGAAGGATCAGAGGCCATGACCACATTTAGAAGGTATGCCATCGGGCTGGGATGGGCGTTGATGTCGCTGCTGTGTCTTGCGGCGGGAGCCCCGGCGGCCGAAAAAGCGGCGCTTGCCCCGTTGATGCAAACCCCTCAGCAGGACGAGGTCACTTACGACGACCCCTTGGGTCGAAGCACCCCGCAGGGGACGGTCCGGGGCTTCCTCAAGGCGGTGCAGCGCGGGAACTATGAGCGGGCCGTCGACTATCTCGATACAAGACAGACCGGAAAGCGCGCCGAACAGCTTGCCCTCAATCTCCACCGCATCCTCGACCAGGCCATGTTGCCCGCGGCCGCCTCTCTGAGCACGAACCCCGAAGGAAGCCTCCAGGACAACCTTCCAGATCATCGTGAGATCATAGGTCGTGTCAAGACAAAAGGCGGGGAATACCGGCTCCTGCTCGATCGCGTCCGCAAGGAAAACAACCCGCCGGTCTGGCTCTTCTCCGCGGAGACCCTCAAACTCGTTCCCCGGATGTTTGAGGAGGTTGACATCCCCGGAATCGAGAAGCGGCTGCCGCCGGTCCTCGTGGAAACCCGGGTAGCCGGCTATCCGATCTACTACTGGTTCATCACCATCCTGATGCTCCCCGCGGCGTTCCTGGGAGGATGGCTGCTTACGGCGCTGCTGATCGTCATGATACGCGGCAGGCTTCGCCGACGCTTTGATGAACCGTTCATGCTGAAGCTGGAACGAGGGAAAAATCCTCTCCGGCTGCTCTTTGCGGCCGTCATCGTATTTATACTGAGCCGGGGCATCCTTTCGCTGATTGCCCAACTGTTTTGGAATTTCGTGGCTGCAACGATGGCCGTTGTCGGCCTCACATGGCTGGCCATCCATGTGATCGACGCTTTTGCGGAGATCATTGAGAGGCGCAGGCACGAGGCGGCCAATGCGGTCATCCGCCTTTCGGCAACGCTGCTCAAGATATTGGCCGTTGCCATGGGACTCATGATCGTGTTTCATTATTTTGCGGGCGTCAATCTCACGGCCGTGGTGGCCGGTCTCGGCCTTGGCGGCATTGCCGTGGCCTTTGCCGCTCAGAAAACCATTGAAAACTTTTTCGGCGGCGTTTTTCTCGTTTGGGACAAACCCATTCGGCTGGGTGATTTCTGCAAGGCCGGTGAGTATAGCGGTACGATCGAGAACATCGGCCTACGCTCCACGCAAATTCGCACCCTCAACCGCACGGTGGTTTCCATTCCCAACGGCCAGCTCTCTTCGGTCGGAATCGAGAACTTCACGATGCGGGACCGATTCCTGTTCCAGCACACCCTGAACCTGCGCTATGAGACAACGGCGGACCAACTCCGCTGCCTGCTGATACGGCTCCGTGAACTTCTCTACCGGCATCCCCGGGTGGATTCCGCAACGGTGCGCGTCCGCTTTGTCGGATTCGGTTCCTCGTCCCTCGATGTGGAGATTTTCGCCTACATTACGGAAACGGCGTATGACCCCTTCCTGGCCGTCCAGGAGGACCTGCTGCTGCGGATCATGGACCTGGTCGGGGAGTGCGGCAGCGGATTTGCCTTCCCCTCGCAAACCCTGTATCTCTCCCAGGATGGCGCACTGAACGAAAACAGGGGTCGCGAGGCTTCGGAGGCCGTCCGCCGCTGGAAGGAGAAGGGCGAGCTTCCTTTCCCTTCCCATACACCCGACCAGATTTCCCGGATCGACGGCACGCTGGATTACCCGCCGAAGGGTTCCGCGCGGACCGGGAAGCAGGGAAACGGCTGATGCCACCCTGGAAAACGACCGGTGAGGAAGGATGTATGGAAAAACATCAAAAGGTTCTCTTTGTCGATCCGGCGACCGGCTTTTACCGGATGAAACGCTACCGGATCGGCGATTATTTCGGCCCCGTCGATCTCGGTCTCCACATCTCCGGCAGGACAAGAAGCCTCAACATCGGCGTGGGACTGTTTGCCGGATCGATCTTCCCCGGTTCGAACCGGCTGTTCGTGACCGGCTTTTCCCCGTGCTGGCGCGGATTCTTTGTCTCCTCGATGGGCGGCGCGGGGCTGGTCTTCGACAATCTCGGGATCAACATGGTGAGTCTGGTCGGCAGGGCTTCCGTTCCCTCCGTGCTCTACCTGAACAGAAGCCATGGGGAGGAGATCCAGATCGAAGTCGATCCGATCGACGCAAACGCGATCTGGAAGACGGGCCGCGGCGGCGTCTACGGCCTCTTGGATTACGTTCAGCAGAGATATGCCTCACGTTATGAGAACGATCCGCGCATCCTGGTTGTCGGGCCGGCGGCGAGGTCCACCGATTTTGGCGCCATCGTTTCGGTTCCGATTTCCCGGGGAAAGCCGAGCTTCGTGGACACTTGGGCGGGTCGCGGTGGGCTTGGCTCCAAGATGCTTCAGGAGCACGGGATTGCCGCGATCATTTACGGCGGGACGTATCTCGACGAGGATTTTCGCGACCGGAAGGTGGCCGATGCATGGTTCATCGAGAAATACCGTCAGAAGCTTGCCATGAAGGATTTCGACGGAACGACCAAGTACCGTTTCGATCCGAAATTCGATACCGGGGGAACCTTCGGCGTCAATTATGCGACGATGGGCGGCCGTGTCATGGCCTTCAACTACCGGACGATCCGCTGGCCCGAGGAGGAACGGGTCAGGCTCCACGAACGGCTCATCTTGGATCACTACCTGAAGCAGTTCAACGAGGAAACGATCAGGACCAAACAGCAGGCCACCTGCGGGGAACCCTGCGCGGCGGTCTGCAAGAAGATGAATGGGGAATTCAAGAAGGACTACGAACCCTATCAGACCCTGGGGCCGCTCTGCGGGATCTTCGATCAGCGCGCGGCCGAGAGGCTCAACCACCACGGCGACAGATCCGGTTTCGACGCGGTCAGCCTCGGGGGCGTCGTCGCCTGGCTGATGGATTGCCTGGATCGGGGATTCCTTTCCCGGGAGGAGCTCGGGGTGACGAAGCTGCCCCGATGGGATCACAACCGGTTCGATCTCGTTTCGGATTCTCTTCACAACGCCGAATTGGGAATCGAGCTCGTGGACACGATCCTGGAACGGCGGGGGATCCTCGATTTTTCCGAGGGGATCCGGAAATGGGGGAGGATCGTCCGGAACGGGAAGGGGACCCGTGTATTGGATGATTGCGTCTACACGGCCTTCGGGCGGAAGGGCTGGATGGTGCCGAACCAGTACTGGACCCCGGGAGCGCTCTCGCCGATGGCGATCATGGGCAAATATTACATGCATTACGGGACCGATTTTCTCCCTCCCCGGGAGTTGGGAAGGCATTGCGCGGAGCGGCTTCGCAAGGAACTCATTATGGACAATGCGGGCATTTGTCGTTTTCATCGCGCTTGGGCCGAGGAGATGATGCCCGATGTCTTCGATTCGCTGTACGGGTTGAAGGATCGATTCCTCCAGGCCAATGCCATCTGCGCCAGCCGCCTCAACAGCCGGAATTCGGGCGTCTTCTGGGAGAGTGAACTCGACATCGATTATGTCTCGACCTTCCTGAAACGCAAACGGGACGTGGAACACGATACGAATCCGGAGTTGGCGCATTGGATCGAGCGCTTCGAAAAGGACCGGAAAGAGGCGTCCCTGGATTTCTGGTTCGAGATCCGCAAGGGCATCGACGAATCGCTGCGGGATTTCAGTTGAATCCCACAGGGATTTTTCCGCCATGCCCTCTTCCGGCGGTTCGGCCGTCCGCACCTTCCCACCCGGACCGAAAGGGAAAGTGATTCTTGAAAGTGTCGGGGATCTGTGGTAGCGTTCCGCTCCATTTTAAAGAGATTACATCGTGAGGGGTTCTGTTCATGGATTACAAGGAAACATTGAATCTGCCGAAGACCGATTTCCCGATGAAGGCCAATCTGGCGAAACGGGAGCCGGAAATGCTGGCCCGCTGGGATCAGATGCGCATCTACGACCGGATCCGCGAGGAAGCGAAGGGGAGAACCCCTTACATCCTTCACGACGGACCGCCCTACGCCAACGGCAGCATCCATCTGGGGACCGCGCTCAACAAGATCATCAAGGACATCCTGATCAAGGCCAGGAACATGGCCGGCAGGGACAGCGTTTACGTCCCCGGGTGGGACTGTCACGGCCTTCCCATTGAACACCAGGTGGACCGCGAGCTGGGCGACCAAAAGACCGGGATGTCGCAGGCGCACAAGCGCCGCGTCTGCCGGACCTATGCGGAGAAATATGTCGGGATTCAGAGGGATCAGTTCAAACGGCTCGGGGTTTTCGGCGAATGGGAGAATCCCTATCTCACGATGACGTATGATTACGAGGCGACGACCGTCGAAGAGTTCGGGAAGCTCTATCTCAACGGGAGCGTGTACAAGGGGAAGAAGCCCGTCTACTGGTGCGCTTCCTGTAAGACGGCTCTGGCGGAGGCGGAGGTCGAGTACCAGGACCACACGACGCCGTCGATCTACGTGAAGTTCGCCCTGGTCTCCGAGATCGCCGGGCGGCTGCCGAAGCTTGCAGGGCAGAAGATATCCGTCGTCATCTGGACGACGACCCCTTGGACGATTCCCGCCAACCTGGCGATTGCGCTTCACAGTGAATTTCGTTACGTGGCCGTGAAGGTAAAGGACGAAGTCATCATTCTGGCGAAGGAACTGCTTGACTACTGCCTCGACGCGTTCGGCCTCCGCAAAGAACCCTGCGAGATTCTCGACGAGTTTCCCGGATCGGTTCTCGAGGGGCTCGAATGCCGTCATCCGCTGGTCGGGCGGAAGAGCCTGTTGATCCTGGCTCCGTTCGTCACCCTGGATGCCGGGACCGGTTGCGTGCACATCGCCCCGGGGCACGGACAGGAGGACTATGAGATCGGGATGAAGTACGGGCTGGACAATTACGCGCCGGTGGATGACGACGGACGCTTTACCCGCGACGTCCAGGACTTTGCGGGCCAGTTCGTTTTCGACGCCAACGGGGCGGTCAACGACAAGCTGGCCGAAGCCGGCGCGCTGCTCGGACAGATGGACATCCAGCACACCTACCCGCACTGTTGGCGATGCAAACAGCCGATCATCTTCCGTTCGACCGAGCAGTGGTTCATCTCAATGGAGAGAAACGACCTCCGCAAGAAGGCGCTGGCCGCGATCGATGCGGTGAACTGGTTTCCCTCCTGGGGACGCGACCGGATTTACGGCATGGTCGAGAACCGGCCGGACTGGTGCATCTCCCGGCAGCGGCTCTGGGGCGTTCCGATCACGATGTTTTACTGCAAGGGATGCGACCGCGAACTCATGACGCAGCCGATTCTGGACCATGTGGTCGGGTTGGTCCGCGAGTACGGAGCCGATGTCTGGTTCGAACGGGAGGCTGGAGACCTGCTGCCCGCGGGAACCTGCTGCCCCGCGTGCGGCGGAAAAGATTTCCGGAAGGAGACGAACATCCTGGACGTCTGGTTCGATTCGGGCGTCAGTCATGCCGCCGTTCTGGAGCACCGGCCGAACCTCGGCTCCCCCTGCGACATGTACCTCGAAGGGAACGACCAGCACCGCGGCTGGTTCCACTCCTCGCTTCTGGAGTCCGTCGGAACCCGGGGGCGCGCCCCCTACCGGAATGTCCTCACCCACGGTTTCGTCGTCGACGGCGAGGGGAAGAAGATGTCCAAATCGGTCGGGAACGTCATCGACTCCCAGACGATCATCGACAGGTACGGGGTCGAGATTCTCCGGCTCTGGGTGGCCGCCGAGGATTACACCGAGGACATCCGGATCTCCGAGGAGATCCTGAAGCGTCTCGTCGAGGCCTACCGGCGCATCCGGAACACAAGCCGGTTCATCCTGGGGAACCTGTATGACTACCATCCGGCAACGGACGCCGTGCCTTATACGGAAATGGCGGAGATGGACCGCTGGCTTCTCCACCGTCTCCAGGAGGTTGTCCGCCGCGTGCGGGACGCTTACGAACACTACCAGTTCCACATGGTCTACACGATTCTCTACAATTTCTGCACGGTGGATCTCTCCGCCCTTTACCTGGACGTCCTCAAGGACCGGCTCTATACCTCGAAGGCGGCTTCCCAAGCCCGTCGTTCGGCCCAGACGGCGATGATGGAGGTCCTGCAGTCCATGGCAAAGCTCCTTGCGCCGATTCTCACGTTCACGGCGGAGGAGGTGTGGCTGACGCTGCCCTCTTGCCCCGGAAAGCCCGAAAGCGTCCACCTGACGCAATTTCCGGAGGTGAATCAGGCGTTCGTCCGGCCGGAACTGGCAGAGACATGGAAAACGTTGGTTGCCGTCAGGGGAGAGGCGGCGAAGGCGATCGAGGCGGCCCGGCAGAACAAGGTCGTCGGTCATTCTCTGGATGCCGCCGTGGAGGTTGCCGCACCGGAACCGCTCCGGACACTGTTGGAAACTCATCAGGACGACCTTCGGGCTCTTCTGATCGTCTCCGACCTGCGTGTCGTGGAGGGGCAGGGGATTGCGAATGCGTATCGAAGCGCGGATATTCCCGGGCTTGTCGTCGCTGTGAGCCGGGCGAAGGGAGGAAAGTGCCATCGCTGCTGGAACTACAGCAGCACGGTGGGCGAAAGCCGGAAACACCCGACGCTCTGTGCGCGGTGCCTGGAAAATCTGTAACGGACCGCGGCGGCCCGGCGTCGGACGGCAACAAAGTAGCGGTGAGACCGATTTTGCGGAAGAAAAACGTTTTGTTTCTGGGGATTGTGGCGCTGGTGATCCTGTCGGATCAATTGTCCAAGGCGTGGATCCTCGCAACGCTGAAGATCCACGAGGGTTTTGCGGTGATCGATGGTTTTTTCAACATCGTCCATGTGCGCAACCCGGGTGCAGCCTTCGGTTTACTGGCCTCCGCGTCACCCCTGTTCCGTTCCTTTTTCTTCCTGGCCGTAACCGTAGCCGCGGTCCTGCTGATTTTGCACTATCTCCGACGAACCGCGATCCAAGATCATACCCTGGTTTTTTCTCTGGCATCGATCCTTGGCGGAGCGGTCGGAAATCTTATCGACCGTGTCCGGTTCGGGGAAGTGGTGGATTTCCTCGACGTCTATATCGGTGCGCATCACTGGCCGGCCTTCAACGTTGCCGATTCCGCCATTACCGTGGGGGCAATCCTCCTGGCATTGCTGCTGCTGAAGCGCAGGAATGAAAGGGGAGCGGATGGATCTCGATTTCCCTGATCCGCGGGTGATTCAGGCCGAAAAGCTCTTCCGTCTTCACAAAGGCCCAACCGGAATGCCGAGGGCTGGGATCGTTTCCGGCCGGTAACGTCCACGCAACACGGCAGCCAAGCATTCAACCGCCCTTCCGATTTCCGTGAAGACCGGGATGCCGCAGCGAAGCGCCTGCTGCTGAAATGAAAAAGATTCCTCCCTTCGGCCGGTCTGCCAGACGACGGCCGGCTTCCCGGATTCCCGGACCGGCCGGACCAGATCGGTGGGATCGATGCGGATATGGGCATTGCCCGTAAAAGCGTGCAGGAAGACGGCATCCACACCGGGATCGGCAAGAACGGCCTCCAGTGCAAGCCCGAAAATGTTCACGTTCTGGCCGATATGACTTTCCAGGGCGGGCCACAGGTCGATCGGATGGGCAACAGGCATCCAGGCGGGGTAAAGTCCCCGTAGAGCCGTCCGCGTCTCTTCGGAAAGGTCGGCCAACCGGAGACCGTTCTCCTCGATGAAATCGGCGGAAACGATTCCCGCCCCGCCGCTGAAGGTCAAAACGGCAACCCGGTTCCCGGGGGCATCCGGCGGAGCCGTCATCGCCAGGGTTCGGCAGACGTCCGTCAACTGCCGGAAGTCTCGGACTTCGATGATCCCCGACTGTGCGAGTGCGCCGGAAATGATTCGATGATTGCCGGCGAGGGAGGCCGTGTGACTGAGCGCCGCGTCGGCGCCTTTGCGGGTTCTCCCCCCCTTCAGAATGACGATCGGTTTGGTGCAGCGGCGACGGATTTCGAGAAAGCGCCGGCCATCCGCAAAGGATTCGAGGTAGAAGCCGATCACCCGGGTGTCGGGGTCGCCGATGAAGTACTCCAGCAGATCGCATTCATTCACGTCGACCTTGTTGCCCACGGAGCAGACCTTGCTGACGCCCATCAGGCCATGGCTCATGATGTCGAAAAGGAAGGTAGCGGAAAGCAAGCCGCTCTGGACCACGAGAGAAACATCCCCGGGGATCCATTCCCGTTGGCGCGCCCGGGGGTCCATAAACGAAAAGATACGGTCGTGCTTCACGTCGACGAGCCCCATGCAATTGGGACCCCAGATCCGGATCCGCTTTGCGGCGGCCATTTTTCTCAGTTCGGACTGGTATTGGGAACCTTCCGCACCGGTTTCCGCAAAACCGCTCGATTCGATCATGACCCCGGCAACCCCTCTCGCTGCGCACTCTTCGACCGACGCCGGCACAAGCGGGGCGGGAATGAAGATGATCGCCAGATCCAGCGGATCGGAAACGGAGCTGATGGAGGGATAGCAGGGCAGTCCCTCGATCTGAAGATAACGGGGATTGACGGGGTAGACTCCTCCTCGATATCCGGACAGAAGGTTTTTCAGGATGGCGTTTCCGCCCTTGAGAGGATTCGGCGTGGCGCCGATGACAGCGACGCCGCGGGGTGCAAAGAAAAAATCCATGGGTTCTCTATCGGTTCTTTCGGATTCCCGTCCGTCCGGGAATGACCCTATTTTCACAAATCCTATTTCATGAATCCCGGCAGAAACAGGGCGATCTGCGGGAAGAGGATCAACAGCATTGCGGTCAGCAACAACGCGGCCATCATGTTTAGGGATCCCCGGAAGATCGTCTGAAGCGGAACATCGCGCGCCACGCCGGCAACCACGTAAACATTGATCCCTACCGGCGGTGTGATCACGCCCATCTCCGCCACCAGAACAATCACAACGCCGAACCAGACAGGGTCGTATCCGAGCGTGGTGACCACCGGATAGAAGACAGGGATGGTCAGCATGATCATCGCCAGCGAATCCATCAGGCAGCCGAGGAGAAAGTAGACAAGCATGACCAGACCGATGATTGCGAAGGAAGGCAGAGGCAGGCCCGAGACCCATTGGCCGATTTGCGCCGGGATGGTGGTGACGGCGAGGAAGTGACCGAAAACAGTCGCGCCGGCGACAATGACCAGAACCATGCACGAGATCCGCGTGGTCTCCTGCAGGGATCTCGTGAAACCGTGCCAGCTCAGATGCCTGCCGATCGCTGCGATGACGATCGTTCCAAAGGCACCGATACCGGCGGCTTCGGTCGGCGTAAAGAACCCGATAAACAGCCCCCCCATAACCAGCGCAAACAGAAGGAACGTTTCGATCAGGCCGGACAACGACGCGATTCTTTCCTGCAAAGACGCCCTGGGCGCCGGGATGCAGAGATCGGGATTGAACCGGGCCCAGACCAAAATGGTCAGGATGAAAAAAACAGTGAGCAGGATGCCCGGCAGCACGCCGGCCATGAAGAGCTTGCCGATGGACTGCTCCGTCATGATCCCGTAGATAATGAAGATCGTGCTGGGCGGGATCAGGATTCCCAGACTGCCTCCGGCGGCGACAACCCCCGTAGCCAGTGCGGGATCATACCGGTATTTTTTCATCTCCGGCAGTGCGACGGAGGCCATCGTTGCCGCCGTGGCGCTGGTCGAGCCGCAGATCGCCGAAAACCCGGCGCAGGCTCCGATCGTGGCGACAGCCAGCCCCCCGGGGAGATGTCCGAGAAACTTGTGGGCCGCACGGAAGAGACGGCCGCTGATCCCCGCATGGTAGGCAACCTGTCCCATCAAAACGAACAGCGGGATGACCGTCAGGTTGTAGGAACTGAACACCGAAAAGAAATCCCGTGCGATCAAGTTCAGGGAGGCACCCCAGGAAGTCAAAAGGCCGAATCCAAGGAAACCGACGAGGGTCATGACGAAACCGACGGGAATCCGGGCAAACATCAGAACGATGAGGAGGGCGAAGCCGATCAGGCCTGTCGCGATGGGCGTCATCGTTTCACCGTCCGTCCGGCGGCCCGCATGCCCTCGGACAAGAGGACCAGCACCAGCAGTGCGCTTCCGGCAGCGACCCCGTAGATGAAAGGGTGAATGGGCATGGTCAGTGTGACGGAAACCTCCCCGCTCTGCCGCATGTCGGCGGCATAAAGCAGGCTCTGCCAGCAGATCAAGCCGAAAAGGGAGGCGCCGATCAGGCAGGCGGCGGCATCGACGCCGGCCTGAACGCGCGGGGGCAGTTTCTCCACGACAATCTCGACGGCAATGTGTCCCTTTTCCAGAGAGGTCAGCGCCAGAGCAAAGGAGACGATCACGGTTCCCAGGAAACTGACGAGTTCATAGGTTCCCGGGATCGGATGACGCATGAGCCTCAGAACAACATCGGCACAGGTCAGCAGCATCATGGTCAAGACCGCGACGCAGGCCAGTGCATTAAACAGGACGCTGATCCGGCCGATTTCTCGATGAATACGGGTCATCGTGTTTTTCGCCTATTTGTAGGTCTTTCGGTACTGGGCGATCAGGTTCTCCACTTCCTTCACCGCTTTTTCGGCGGGGAGTCCTTTGGCAGAAACCTCCTTGATGTAGTTGTCGATGATCGGCCGAATCGCATTCCTCCACCGGCTGTTTTCCGCATCCGACAGCGGAACGATTTTGTTCCCCAAGCCGATGGTGTATTCGCGCCCCTCCTGGTCGATCTGATCCCAGGCCTTTCCGTGGACATCGATCCACTGCGCGCTGACCTCCTCCATAACCTTCCGTACGTTGGCGGGGAGACTGTTCCATTTCTTCAGGTTCATCACGACAAACATCGCCGTTGTGTACCCGACATCGGAGCAATCCGTTGTCGATTTGATCACCTCTGCCTGCTTCCAGCCCTTCAGCGTTTCAATCGGTGCGAACGTCCCTTCTACAACCCCCTTCTGAAGGGCTTCGTAGGTCTGCCCTTGCGGCATGGCCACCGGAACGGCGCCCAGCGCCTCGGCCACCTTTGCGCTCAATCCTGTGGAACGGATTTTCATCCCCTTGAGCTGCTCCAGCGACGTGACCGGCTGTTTTGTATGGAGAAGCCCGGGCCCGTGCGCGTGGACATAGAGGAGTTTGATCCCTTCAAGCTCTTTCGGCATGAACTTTTTAAAAAACTCATTGGCAACCCTCGTCGCAACCCGGCCGTTTGGATAGCCCATGGGCAGATCCAAGACCTCCATCATGGGAAAACGCCCCCGTGTATATGCGAAGCAGGACATGCCGAGGTCGGAGATCCCCTTGAGGGCTCCGTCGAAGCACTGGTCCGCAGGGGTGAGCGCCCCGCCGGCCAATACGTTGATCTTGATCTGCCCGTTGGTCCGTTTTTCGATTTCCCGTGCCCAGGCCTCTCCCGCCTGGGTCTGGCCGTGGCTTGACGGAAAGAAGACGCTGTAGGTGAGTTGAATCGTTGCGGCCTGTGCTTCAGGGCCAGCTGTCGGGGCGAAAACGACGGCGGCCACCAGAACCGCCGTTATGATGGTGAGCCATGTCTTTTTCATGATATCTCCTTTTTCATCTGCTGAGATCCGCCACCGGCTCCGCGAGGCGGTAGCCGATGTGCTGTCGGTTTACGTTTCCCTTTTCCGACGGAGCCTCCATCGGAACGGCTGATGCTGCAATGCAAGGGATAAAAAGCGGCTGATCTTCTTGGGAAGGCCTGCTGGGCCGTCGGTATGACGGTCAGCAGGCATCAATACATATAGATATTGATATGGGCGATGATGTGGCTGGATTTCGATAACAGCAAATGCATTTTCAATACTTTCCCTGAAAAAAGTGATTTTTTTCTATTTAATTTCAAGCGTCCTGTCAAGGAATATTTTGTTGTGGGTGATTTTGTTTCGTCTGTTCCTTCAGTTTTTCGATTTCTTTCCGGTATTGCTCGGCCTGGGCCTTGACCTGCTCGATCTCACCCTGTGTTTTGTGCATCTTCTCTTCCTGTTTGTGCTGTTCCTCTCTTGCCCTGTCCTGGATGGCGTCGAGGCCGACATAGATGGCCAGGATGCCTCCCATGATCAGCATGATCGGAATTCCGCCCTTCAGGATGATGATAAAGTCGCTCCACCATTGGGAAAAACAGATCACGCCCAGAACAATCGACGCCACGCCGCTGATGAGCAGGGCCATTGCCGTAACCTCCTGATCTTTCGGCTGCTCCGCGGGTCCTTCCGAAGCAAAGGAACCGGCGGAATGACAAAAAGAATCCGACTGTAACGAAACGAACCATTCGTGGCTCTTTTATCATGCAACAGGGTAGAATGGCAAGACGAAAGTCCTTGGAAACGAAAATCGTTGCCGTGGGATGCGGTAATGCCGGAAAAGGCCGTTCCGAAAGGGATTCCATAAAAATACTTGATTAATGGTTTTTTTCAAATTATGATCGCGCTGCCTTTCGGGAAACAAGGCATATCTATTGAAAATAAATCAGTAACGGGGATATTCATGATCGAACCGGATTTTGAAAAAGGAGAAGGGTTGGTGCCGGTCGTGGTCCAGGAGCATCAATCGGGAGAGGTCCTGATGCTGGCCTATATGAATCAAGAGTCCTGGATAAAGACCCTCGAAACGGGAAAGGCGCATTTTTGGAGCCGTTCACGCAAAAGTCTCTGGCTGAAAGGGGAGACCTCCGGCCACGTGCAGCTCGTCCATGAGGTCTGGCTGGATTGCGATCAGGATGCAGTTCTTCTGAAGGTGGAGCAGCTTGGCGGCGCCGCCTGCCACACCGGTCACCGTTCCTGTTTCTATCGAAAAAGGGCCGGAGGGGATTTTATTGTCGTCGGGAAACCGATTTTTGATCCGAGGGATGTGTATCAATGAAGAAATTAAAACTGGGGATCCCGAAGGGAAGCCTTGAGGCCAATACGGTGGATCTGTTCAAGCGGGCGGGATGGCGCATTACCTATGACAGCCGTAGCTATTTCCCCGATATCGACGATGAGGAGATTTCCTGCCTCCTGGTCCGGGCCCAGGAGATGTCCCGATATGTAGCGGACGGCACGCTCGATCTCGGTTTGACCGGCCAGGACTGGATCATCGAAAACGAATCGGATGTCGTTTCCGTTCAGGATCTGATCTACTCCAAGACCTCCGCGAGACAGGCGCGCTGGGTGCTTGTCGTCCGGGAAGACTCGCCGATCCGTTCGATCGAGGACATGGAGGGGAAACGGTTGTCGACGGAGCTGGTGAACTTTACGAAGCGGTACTTTGCCGATCGCAATATCCGTGTTCAGGTCGAATTTTCCTGGGGGGCTACCGAGGCCAAGGTGGTCGAGGGGTTGGTGGATGCGATCGTCGAAGTCACAGAGACGGGGAGCACCATCCGGACAAACAAGCTCAAGATCATTCACGAGTTGCTGAGAACCAACACCCAGCTCATTGCGAATCGCGAGGCATGGGAGGATCCCTGGAAAAAACAGAAAATCGAGCAGATCCGTCTGTTGCTCAACGGTTCGCTCCAGGCAATGGGCAAGGTAGGGCTGAAGATGAACGTTTCACGGGAGAATCTCGGCGGGCTCGTGATCCTGCTGCCCTCGCTGAAGGCGCCGACCATCTCCAATCTCCATTCGAAGGACTGGCTGGCGGTGGAAACCATCGTCAGCAGCAGCGTTGTGCGGGATCTGATTCCACTGTTGAAAGAGGCGGGCGCCGAAGGGATCATCGAGTACCCCCTGAACAAGGTCATCTAAAGGAGGCGGGGCCATGAGAGAGGCGACCATCCGAAGAAAAACCGCGGAGACGGAAATTTCCGTGACGGTCGGTCTGGACGGGAAAGGGAAGGGCCGGATCGATACGGCCATCCCGTTTTTCGATCACATGCTGAACCTCTTTGCGCGGCACGGCTTGATCGATCTGGATGTGCAGGGCCGGGGGGACACCGCGGTCGACGACCATCACCTGGTGGAGGATGTGGGAATCTGCCTCGGCCAGGCCGTCCGGAAGGCGCTGGGCGAGAAAAAAGGGATCTCCCGCTACGGCTTGGCGGTGATACCGATGGACGAGAGCCTCTGCCGTGTCGCGATGGATCTTTCCGGCCGACCCTGCCTGGTCTGGGAGGCAAAACTTGGCGACGCGAGGATCGGGGAATTCGATCCGGATCTGTTTCGGGAATTTTTCAAGTCATTCTGCGACCATAGTGGAATCACATTGCATGTCAATCTCATCTATGGTACAAACGGCCATCATATGGCCGAGGCAATCTTCAAGGCCTTTGCACGCGCTTTTCGTGAGGCGATCGCGATCGACGATAGGACCGAAGGGGTTCCGTCCACCAAAGGTTGCCTGTAGGGTTGATAACAGGATCCGAAGGAGTCGCCGGGTTCCGGAATCCCGGGCATGAAAGAGGGCGCCTCGCCGAGGTTAGGGGGTGAAATCATTCGAAAATCATTCTGCTTCCCAAGATTTTTCCGTATCCTGCCGATGATCGTTTTTTCCCTGATGCTTTTTGCCTGTCACCATCGTCAGGATGAAGGGGTTGCGGGTCCGCAGGGGAGGGTCGTGTTTGACCGGATCGCCGTGCTTCCCTTTCAGCAGGTGATCCCCGAAGAACCGCACGGCGGCCCCGTGCGCTGTCCGCTCTGCGGCGTGATTTTCAATGCCTTGAAAACCGACGGGAATCCCGAGGCCATGGTGGAGCGGCACTTTCTGGAGCAACTGGAAAAAAGAAAGCCGAACTTCGCCGTCGTGTCGGGGGATCGCGTAACCGGGATGTACAAGCGCATTTCGGCCGAGTCCCTTAAGGCGCCGCTGCGTCAGGTTCTGTGCAATTTGGGAAAAGAATTGGGGGCGGAGGCCATCGTGGTGGGGCATCTCTACCGTTTTCGGGAGAGAAGGGGGGAGGCTTTCGCCGTCGAGCAACCGGCCTCCGTTGCGCTGGAGATCCACCTGCTCCGTGTTGAGGACGGGGTTCTGGTCTGGAGAGGCGCCTTCGACCGGACGCAGAGTTCGCTGATGGAGGATATCCTGCAGATCGCCTCTTTCTATCGGGAGAAGGCAAGGTGGGTTACGGCAAATGAGCTTGCCGAAGAAGGGGTGGAAAAAATCCTGGAGACCTTCCCCGGTCTGCCCTGAGTATTCCGAGACCTCTGAAAATCATGGCCTCTGTCTGCATGGGCTGGGGTCTTGCCGTTCTTGATCCTCCTCGCTTCGCTGGAAAGAGCGGAACAGTTTGGACGTTTTTCGACATCCATCTTTGCGGATACTCGGCCGTCGAATCCAGGCTCCCTGGAAAACAAAGCGCCCTTCCGGGAACCGTCTCCCGATGGTCGGAGGTCGCAGGCTGCAAATCCCGGAGCCCCGGCCCGGAACGGAATTTCCCTTGAGGTGCAGATCCTTTTGTTTTTTTAAGGGGCCTTCCATGCTCGTCATTCCCGCGATCGATTTGAGAGGGGGCCGTTGTGTGCGTCTCCTCCAGGGGGATTTCAACCGGGAAACCGTGTACGCGGACAATCCGGTGGCCGTGGCGCGGCTCTGGAAACAGCAGGGTGCCGAACGGCTGCATGTGGTGGATCTGGACGGATCCTTGGAGGGGGTTCCCCGCCATGAAATGGTGATTCGCGAGATGGTTGCGGAAACGGGACTGCCGATTCAGGTGGGAGGCGGCATCCGGACCATGAAGACCGTGGAAGCCTATCTTCGCACAGGCGTCAAGTGGGTGATCCTGGGGACCTCTGCTTTCATGGATCCGTCGTTCGTTCGTGAGACCTGCCGAAGGTTTCCGAAACAGGTGATTCTGGGAATTGACGCAGACGGAGGCCGCGTGGCCGTCCGGGGGTGGACGGAAAGAACCGAAGTGACCGCAGTGGAGCTGGCGCTCCGGTTTAAGGAAGACAACCCTGCCGCACTGGTCTATACGGATATCACCCGGGACGGCATGGAAACGGGCGTCAACACCGAGGCCACGGCTGAACTGGCCGAAGCGGCGGGCATCCCGGTGATCGCCTCGGGGGGGGTGTCCGGGATTCGGGATATCGAGAAGCTGGTGCCGCTGGAGAGGCGAGGCATTGTCGGTGCCATTGCCGGAAAGGCCCTCTACACGGGTGCCTTGTCCCTCGCGGCGGCGATCGAATGTGCAAGGGACAAGGCCTGCAAGAGATAGCACCGGCACGGGCCTGTTTCATCCGCAATATAGGGAGGTAACGATGGAAGAGTGCATATTCTGCAAAATCGCCGCCGGGAAGGTTCCTTGCCGGAAGGTGTATGAAAACGAAAAGGTGTTGGCATTTGAGGACATCCAGCCTTTGGCCCCGGTCCATATCGTGATCATCCCCAGGACGCATATCGCCACGCTGATGGACGCGGATGCCGGTGAAATGTCGGATCTGAGGGCCATGATGACCGCCGCGCAGGCGGTTGCCCGTTTAAAAGGGATCGATCGGAGAGGATTCCGGGTTGTGATCAACTGCAACGAGGAAGGAGGGCAGGTTGTTCCCCACCTCCACATGCATCTGTTGGGAGGCCGGAAACTTTCGGACCGCCTCAGCTGACGCCATCGTGTCATTGACAAAAAAAGAAGATGCCCTATGTTATTCAGGAAAAGGAGACCCTCGAGTGATGAAATATAAAGACAGGATGGAACAGGAGCTGATCCTGGCAGCCAAGGCGACGGACAAGATCCGCCTGTCGACACTGCGCATGCTGAAAAATGGTCTGCACAACCGCGAAATCGATCTGAAGCGCGAACTGACCGAGGCCGAATTTCTCCAGCTTCTCTCTTCCATGGTCAAACAGCGGAAGGATTCGATCGAACAGTTTGGGAAAGGCGGTCGGGTCGATCTCGTAGAAAAAGAGGAAGCGGAACTCAAAGTGATCCGGGAGTTTTTGCCGGAACAGATGTCGGAGGATGTGCTCGATGCGATGATTGCAGAGGCGATTCGGGAGACGGGCGCCGCCGGTGTTCGGGACATCGGAAAGGTGATGAAGGTTCTGATGCCGAAAGTGGCCGGCAAGGCCGACGGCAAGGAGGTCGGCGAAAAGGTCAAACGGGCGTTGTCCGCGTAGAGGGTTGTCCTTTGAAGGGTTCTATTCCCGAGGAAAAGATCGAGGAGGTCCGGAGGCGAATCGATATCGTTTCCTTGATCGGGGAATATGTGACCCTGAAGAAAGCGGGAAGGAACTACCTCGGCCTTTGCCCCTTTCATCGCGAGAAAACCCCCTCCTTTACGGTCAGCCCGGACAAACAGATGTTCTACTGTTTCGGCTGCGGCGAGGGGGGGAATGTCGTTTCCTTTCTGATGAAACTGAACCATTTGACCTTTCCTGAGGCGATCCGCCATCTGGCAGGAAAGGCGGGGGTGGTCATTCCCGAGCGGGCGATGAGCCGCGCGGAACGGGAACGGGAGACGCTGGGTGAACAGATCCGCCGGGTCAACGAACTGGCGGCGGGTTATTTTGAAAAAGCGTTGCAGTTGCCGGCGGGGGAGAAGGCCCGGGAGTATCTCCGAAAGAGAGGAGTGGAGGCGGAGTCGGTCGGCACGTTCCGGATCGGTTTTTCACCGGACGGCTGGGACCATCTCCTCGTTTTTTTGGATCGCAAAGGGATTCCGGCAAAGCTCGTCGAACAGGCCGGCCTCGCGGTTGCCCGCGGGTCGGGAAAGGGTTATTATGACCGTTTCCGCGGGCGATTGATGATCCCCATCGAAGGCGCCGACGGTCATGTGATCGCCTTCGGCGGCCGGATCATGGGGAATGGCGAACCGAAATACATGAATTCTCCCGAATCGGTCATTTATACGAAAGGGAACAACCTGTACGGGCTTTCCCGTACACGCGAGGTGATCCGGCAGACAGGGTTTGCGCTGCTGGTCGAAGGGTATTTCGACCTGATTTCCCTCTGGGGCGCGGGCATCCGGAACGTGGTGGCCACGCTCGGGACGGCGCTGACACGCTCCCAGGTCGATTTGCTCCGACGTTACGCACCCCGCGTCGTGGCGGTTTTCGATCCGGATGAAGCCGGCCGGAAGGCGATGGCGAGGAGCCTGGAGCTTTTTCTGGCAGGGAATGTTCACGCCCGGGCGGTGATCCTTCCCGACGGCCGCGACCCGGACGACTTCGTTCGAACGCGCGGGCGAAAGGAAATGGAGGCGCTGGTTTCCGGTTCCGTGCCGATCGCCGATTATTACATCGAAGAGATCCTGGGCGCGAAGGGCACTCTGGAGCAGGAACGAGACAAATTGCGGGAGGCGGTGGTCTTTCTGTCTCATATTGCGGATGCGGTCGAACGGAACCTGTTCATCAAAAAGGTCTCCGAAGCGCTGAACGTCGATCAGGATGTCCTGAAGTCGGAGGTCTTACGGGTTCTGACCCATCCGATGCCGTCCGCCGCCCCGTCAAAAAAACGAAACATCCCGGAACCGGATTCCCTGGAAATCAGTCTGATCCACATGATGATCGAATGTCCGGACCGGATTCCGACCGTTGCGTCGTCGGGCGTGCTGTCCTGTTTCACGACGGACGAACTGAAATCCCTGGGTGAAGGATTGGTGACGGCCTTTCAGAAAAGGGGGGGAACCGCACCGGAACCGTTTCCGCTGCTGAACAACCTGGCGGAAGGGCCGGTGAGGACGAGGCTCCTTGATCTTTTGATGAGAGAGAGTCCCTATCAGTCCGAATGGATGGATCGACTCCTTGCCGATACCATCCGCAAAATCCGGCGGAAATGGTATCAGGAACGTCACCGGATCTTGAAAGAAAAAATCGTCAAGGCCGAGGAAGCCGGGAACCGCATGCTGTGTGAGGAACTCCTGCGGGAAAAGGATCGGCTCCACCGAGAGGAGAAGGGGTTGGCTTGATCTGCGCGGGTTCGATATTCTAAGAGGAATGGATCGGGCTTAAAGAGAGGCTGAAAAATTCTGGGACGAGAGGGCGGGAGAAACCGATATGGCAAAAGAGATTGAGTCGGATGAGTTCAAGAAGTTGATCACACTGGGGGAGGAGAAGGGATTTCTGACCTACGACGATGTCAATGATCTGCTCCCCTCCGATGTGATTTCCTCCGATCAGATTGATGATATCATCATGCTCTTTGGCGAGAAGAATATCGATATCATCGACTCGGACAAAGGGGAGAAGCTGGTTGTCAAGAAGCCGGCGGATGAGCGGGTGGAAAGCAAACGGGAAGACATCATCGGCCTGTTGCCGGCAATCGGCAGGACCGGAGATCCGGTAAAAATGTATCTGCGTGAGATGGGGCTGGTTTCGTTGCTGAGCCGGGAAGGCGAGGTTGAAATTGCCAAGGTGATCGAGGAGGGCGCCAAGGAGAGCATGGAGGCCGTCTTCAAGGTGAAGACGTCCCTGAAGGAAGTGGTCAATATCGGCGCCCAGTTGAAAAGCGGGGCGATCCGCGTCAAGAGCATCGTGGATAACCTGGAAGATGAAGACGGCGGCATCGAAGAAGACATGCATCGGGAAAGGGTCATGAAGCTGCTCGACAAGGTGACGCGCCTTGAGCGAAAAAACGATCTGATCCGGAAGAAGCTCGGAGCAAAGGGAATCCATGCCAAAGAGAGGGAGGCATTGAAATCGGAGCTGGACAAGAACCTCCGGACTGTCGTGAAGCTCTGCCGGCAGGTCCGGTTCAGCAAGCGGCAGATTGATCGGATGGTCGCCAACCTCCGTGTCCTGGTCCAGCAGGTGGAACAGGTGGAAGAGGCGGTCCGCCGATGCAAGAGGGACACCGGTCTATCCCAGACACAGATGGAAGAGATCTTTGCCAAGCTGAGGAAATCCGCCAAAAGAGGGGAGCAGGCGGCGAAAAAAGCGGGGGTCTCCGTGGACAAGTTGCGCTTTTGCGAACAGATCATTCGGGGAGCCAACCGAAAATTCAGAAAGATCACCCAGGAGACCGGACTTCCCGTTACGACGCTGAGGAAGACCATGGTGGTGATCGAAACGGGAGAGAGGAAGGCGGAAATCGCGAAAAGGAAGCTGGTGGAGGCAAACCTGAGACTGGTCGTCAGCATCGCGAAAAAATATACCAATCGGGGTCTTCAGTTCCTGGATCTGATCCAGGAGGGCAATATCGGGCTGATGAAGGCAGTCGACAAGTTTGAGTACCAGCGCGGCTATAAATTTTCGACCTATGCCACCTGGTGGATCCGGCAGGCGATCACGCGTGCGATTGCCGATCAGGCCAGGACCATCCGAATTCCGGTGCATATGATCGAAACGATCAACAAACTGATCCGAACCTCGCGTTATCTCGTTCAGGAACTGGGGAGGGAGCCCAATCCGGAGGAGATCGCAAACAAGATGGAGTATCCGCTGGAAAAAGTCCGGAAGGTCCTCAAAATCGCCAAGGAGCCCATTTCGCTGGAGACCCCGATCGGGGAGGAAGAGGATAGCCATCTCGGCGATTTCATTGAGGACAAAAAGATCATGTCGCCTTCGGAAGCGACGATCAGCATGGATCTGGCGGAACAGACGCGGAAGATCCTGTCGACACTGACGCCCCGCGAAGAGAAGGTTCTTCGGATGCGATTCGGAATTAGTGAACGGGGGGATTATCATTCGGGAGAAGAACCGCCGGAGGCCGCAGATATGACCCGGGAGAAGACCCAACCGATCGAACCGGGCGCTGCCGTCCGCAAATTGCGGAATTCGTCCAGGAGACACCCTCTGATTCCGGCTGCCAAATAAATGATTGACAAGAACCGGGATGGGTATTAAAAGTGCCCCGCAGATCGATCTTCATGGATCAAGAAATGAAGGGGCCCATAGCTCAATTGGTAGAGCCACCGGCTCATAACCGGTCGGTCCCTGGTTCGAACCCAGGTGGGCCCACCAAAGACGAGCGGTAGGGAAACAGGGGGAACGTGAGACGCGCAATCTCATTTCAAAGGAAAGAACAGATGAAGCGGGGAACGATACCGGCTTCCTGAAAATGCACCCTTGACTGGTGCATTTTTTTTTGCATGAGGATGCCCGCCCGATTTTTCAATAGAAAGGGGGATGTGGTTGAAAGAGCCATTGGTGAGCCTGATCGAACTGCAGAGGATGGAGTCTGCGGCGGATGGAATCCAGACAAAAAAGAAAACCATCCCAATCCGCATCGGCGAGCTGGAGCAGGAAAACAAGGCCGCCTGCGATGCCGTGGAGGAGCAGCGGGTTCAGGTGGATGGTTTACGAAAACTCAGAAAAGAGAAAGATGCCCAGTTACAGGCGGGGCAGGAAAGCCTGAAAAGGACAAGGGAGAGGCTCTTTGAGGTCAAGACGAACAAGGAGTACCAGTCGATGCTCAAGGAGATCGAGGTCTTTGAAGGAAAGAACAGTCGACTGGAGGACGAAGTCATCTCTCTTCTCGACGAGTTGGATCGTCACGAAGCCGCTTTGAAGATCCGGGAACGGGAACTGAAAGATCGGAGCCGATCCTATGAAGAAAAAAGGCGGAAACTGGAAGAAGAACTGGATTCCCTGAATGCCGAGTTGGCGGAATGCGATCGGAAAAGCGCGGAGATCCGAAAGGAGATCTCTGCGGACGTTCTCCGAAAATACGAGAAAATCAAGGTCATCGGGCGCGGATTGGCCGTGGTTGCGGTCTGGAAGGAGGTCTGCAGCGGGTGTCATATGAATATTCCTCCTCAAATGTACAACGATCTGCAGAAAACCACCGCGCCGCTCACCTGTCCGCACTGCAATCGGATCATGTACTGGGAAAACCGGAACGCCGAGGATTGCAGAACAGCGAGGTCTTCCGGGGCATGAACGATGGGTCCCGGGAGGCATTTGCGAAGGCCGTGTTCATTGAAAAGGGGTGTCGGAGCGGATCAGATGATCGCCGGTCCGCGAGGACGGATCGGAGGAAAGTCCGAACTCCGCAGGGCAGGATGGTCGCTAACGGCGACTGGGGGTAACCCTAAGGAAAGTGCCACAGAAAAAATACCGCCCCTTCCGATCGGGAGAGGTAAGGGTGAAAAGGCGAGGTAAGAGCTCACCAGTTTCCCGGGTGACCGGGAAAGCTTGGCAAACCCCATCCGGAGCAAGACCGAATAGGAGAACGGGGCTGCCCGCTCCAATGTTCTCGGGTTGTGTCGCTCAAGGCGGCCGGCAACGGCCGTCGTAGAGGAATGATCATCGCCGTTTTCAGGGTGACCGGAAAACGGAACAGAATTCGGCTTACGATCCGCTCGGGCACCTCTTCATGAAAAATTCCCCGAAAAAAGCGTCCTTTTTTCGGGGAATTTCTTTCTACCCTCACCGATCATCTTCCTCATCGTCGTCGTCATAGGATTTTCCCGCCTCCTGCGCTTCGACCGGGACATCAGACGCGATCGAGCGGCTGACCCCTCTGGCCAGCAGCGCCAGGATGAGGAAGAGAAGAATAACGGACAGGACCAGGATCACAATGATCGTTGTTGTCCAGGATTGGGCTTCCTTCTCGATTTTCCGGGATGTTTGGACGGCCAGTTCGTTGTATTTCTCCACATCGAGTCCCATGCCGATCCATCCGAAGCCGACCGGCGCGGGATAATCCCGGGAATAGAACTTGATCGGCGCATAGGCCACAAGCTTTGTATGGCCCGCGAATTTGTAGATCTGCAAACCCGATTTCCCCAACACAGCGTCCTGATGGACCTTCGGCAGATTGGGATCCAGGAAGCCGAGGAGATTGAAGTCCAGGACGGCCATGCCCTTCGGGGACATCTCCGCAGAATTCTTTTCCGTCAGCGCGGCCACCGGTGTTCCGTCGGGGTTTAATCCCGCGATGTGGTAGTCATAGGGGTGGGAGATGACCAGGCCCCGGTTGTCGACCATATAGGCATAATTTCCCGTGGGGGTGCCGACTTCCGCCTCGAAAACATGACCCGTCTGGGTGGGGACGAGATGGTCCGTGAATGCGGCAAGGTGGCGGTAATCCAAAGCGAGGGTCAGAACCCCGGAAAAGCCCTGCTGGTCGAAGACGGGCGTGGCAAAGCGGATATAACCTTTAAAACGTTTGCCTTTCTCAAAATCGGTCCGATTGACATACCAGCCGTGGACATGAGAGACATAAACCTCACCGCGTTTCAACGCCTTGGCGCGAACGAAATAATTTTCCGTTTTGTCAATCGTGTTTGCCGGCTTTCCCACGTTGATGAGTTTTTCCTTGGAGATCGCTTCGCCGTTCACGATCCGGATCAGCTCGTTTCCGCTTTGATCCGTCAATCCCATCTCCGTGTAGAGATAGGAGAGAATCTGGTGGACCTTGCCGTCTTCCCGGACCCACAGCGGTTTCTGGTTCTCCCGGACGAACTGCTTGAACGCGGCTTCGGTGTTCGGTATGATGGTTGCGACCAGCAGATCCTTTCTCCGCTCGTTGAGGAACCCGGCGACTTCGTCCGCTGTGTTGACGGCGCGCATCTTGATCTCCTGTTGAGATTTCTGATCAAGAACATTGACCGCGCCTTCCTTGATCGTAACCCCAAGCTTGAATATTCCATTGGCGATCAGGATGGCCATCAGCGACAACGGGATGACGATCAGCAGGAAGAAGACCCTTGCGACGGTGAAGAACTGTTTACTTTTATTTGTGTCTGCCATGCCGTTTTCCCCCTAACCATGGTTGAATGGGTAGCGATTTCTGACGCATTAACCCGCCAGGAAATATTTCATGAAAGGGTTGGCAAAGAGCAGAACAAGCGATACCACCAGGGCGTAAATCGCAATCGATTCCGCCATGGCCATGCCGACAAGCATCGTCATCATGATTTTCCCCTGAACTCCGGGGTTTCGACCTACGGCGGAACAGGCGCCGCTGGCCGCGGTTCCGATCCCCAGACCGGCCCCGACCGCCCCGACCCCGATCGCGAATCCCGCTGCGATCATTGCCCCGACGGCAAACAGCACTTTCGTGTAAGATTCGCCGCCTGTAGGGAGGGCTTCCGCTGCAAATGCAAACGGTGAACTGAGCAATAAAACCACCGAAGAGAAAAGCAGCGTGATCAAACCTTTTCCGAATTTCTGGACCATTTTCGTTCCCCTTTCCTGTATGTAAATTTATTGGTTTCCCATATCATAAAGGTGATTATGGGAAAAGGATTTATTGATCCACCCACGCAACTGCAACAGATGTGCCATCCGCTCCATGGAGAGAAGAATTTCGCAAACCATTGTCGGTAGGGCTTATTCTTTAAGGATAGCATCCTTTCCAAAAAATTTTGTTGAACGTTCCGTTCAAAAAAATGTGCGGTTTGAACGAAAGATGAAATTGCACCCTGCGGGGGCGCACCTGTGCGCCACAAGGTGGCGTGCCCCGGGCGTCAAATTTGTGTTGATAATTTGCCGATGCGTCGTTAGTATGAAAACGGTTCAAAGCGGATCTGGCCGGAAAACGACTTGGAACGGGTGCCCCTAAGGACGATCCTTTCCGGGAGTGGACCGGACGGCCAAGATGCAATGATGAGGAGAGGATCCGTCATGCCTGAGCTGTTGACCGCAGTGACCTATCTTGTTGTATGGCTCATCTGTTGGCGGGTGATGGGCATTGAAAGCGGTTTCATCAAATTGATCCTATCTCTGGGAGCGGCGATTTTCGTGTTCGTACTGCTTTCTATCGGAGATCATCGGCGAAAAAAAAGAGGCGGCAGGTGACCGTGAACCGATTTTTGAAGAATCGGGGTGAGTAGAAAGCGGCCGTGAAGGGCAATGGCTTTGAAGCAAGAAGGGAATAGAGGGCGATTAACCCGAGTCGTGATCTCCGTCGGTTTAACGACCCTGGTTGTCGTCGCTTTAATCCTGCTTCTTGCGCTGACCGTTCGTCATGCCCGGGAAAAGGAGATGGTCGGGCAGTATGGTTTGCAGCAGGCGGCCATAGCCAAAGGCACCGCTGCGCGTCTCGAAAATCTGTGCTCCTCGATCGAAAAATACCTGTTCACGTTGTCGGACGAGCCCCCCAATCGGCTGCGGAACGAAAAATGGATCCGGAATGCCCATGAGGCCATGGGGGGCAAAGTCTCTTTTGCCGCTGTGATGGATCAGAAGGGATCGATCCGGATGAGGTATCCCCCATCCGGGCATCGGACGAAAGAGGGGGAACGTTGGGAAAAGGCTCTTCTCCTTCGCATCCGGGAAACCGGACAAGGCAAAACGAAAAAAGCCCTGCTGCCTGCCGCTGAAGGGGAAGGCGGTCAAGAGATGGCCTATTATTTACCGCGAATCCACGACGACGGAGGATTCGGGGGTGCGGCCATAGCTGCATTTCCGGTAACGCAATTCAGCGATGAATACCTGCAGTTTTCCCGGGAAAAAAGCCAGACGTGTCTTCTGGACGGGAACGGAAAAATCCTGTTCCATTCCCGTCCTTCTGCGACCGGACAGGACGTCGAATCCCTGGCGCCGGAGGGAACGGAACGTCTCCAGCTTCGCGAGGCTCTTCTCGGCGGAAGGGACGGCTTTGGGGAATACCGACTCTATGGGACGAACGGTCGGCTGCAGCGACATATCGTTGCGTATGCGCCGCTCCGGCTTCCGTCCGATTTCGGTTCCGTGGCGGTTGTGACCCCTTATGACAACGCCACATCCCTGGTCCGGAAGACCTTCCTGAATATCATGATCGGCGCAGCCGGGCTGATTCTGGCCGTGATCATCGCTGCAGCCGCCATGATTTATGCCGGGTGGAGACGGATGTATGACCGGGAGGCGCAGAAGAGGCTGCGTGAACGGGAGTCTTGGCAGGAGAAGCTGATCCGAGAGAAAAGAACGATCGAGGGAATCATCGAAGGCTCGCCCATCCCGACTTTTGTCCTGGATCGTGATCATAAAATCATCCTCTGGAACCGGGCCTGTACGGAATTGACCGGTTTTACAGCCGCAGAGATGATCGGGACCGAAAATCAGTATCGACCCTTTTACAATGAAAAAAGGCCGGTGATCGCCGACCTGATCCTTGAGCGGGATTTCGAGAGCATTGAAAAACATTACGGGACCAAAAAGGTCCAGAAGTCCCCCACCGTGGAGGCCGCGTATGAGGCCAGAGACTTTTTCCGGAACCTCGGCGGGAAGGACAGGGATCTCTATTTTTTGGCGGCCCCCATCTATGATGAAAAGCGGAGGATCATCGCAGCCATCGAGACGATTCAGGATGTATCCAAGGAAGAGCAGATGGCCACCGAACTCAGAGAGTATGCCGAATCCCTGCAGAATGAGCTGCAGGAGAACATCCGCCTCAGGAAGGAGATTGAATCCCTTTACAACTACCTCCAGTCGATCGTTGAAAGTCTTCCCGACCGCCTGTTTGTTCTGGGCAGCGACGGCACGATCCATTACATGAGCCGAAACGTCAAGGAGGGGATTGAGATGATCTCGCAGCAGACGAAGGGAAGGCATTTCCTGGAGTTTATCCCTCCGGAGCTTCGGGAATCGATGCAGGCCCGATGGGAGGATGCCCGGCGGGGTATTTTCCAACCCTTCGAAATGGAGATCCGGTCCAAGGGCGGGCCGAAGAGGGTTTTTCTGATCACGATGGGGCCGGTCCGAGGAAGCGAACGCTATGTCGTTGTCCAGCGGGACATCACCGATCTGAAGAGCCTTGAGGAGCGGTTCTATGAAAGCCAGAAGCTGGCGGCGGTCGGAGAACTTTCGGCCGGGATCGCGCATGAGGTTCGGAACCCCCTGTCGTCGATCAAAATGAGCCTGCAAATTCTGGAAAAACGGCTCCATCCGATCGGAAACGACCTCAAGCGCTTCGGGATTGCGCTGCGGGAGGTGGAGCATCTGGAGAAGCTCGTCAACGATGTTTTGATCTTTGCCCGGCCCGCGCCGCCGCGGAAAGAACCGACCGACATCCGGAAGGTGGTCGGAAATGCCCTGGCGATGGCGGAAAAGGGAATCTTGGAAAAAAAGATCCGGGTGCAGCCCCGTTTTTCGGATTCCGTTCCGCTCTTACCGCTGGATGCCGCCATGCTGGAACAGGCACTGCTGAACCTGATCCTCAACGCAATCGACGCGATGAACGAAGAGGGCATTTTGACGATTTCCATTCAACCGGCCGGTGTGGGGGAGGGCGGGGCGGATGTCGAAATTGTCGACAACGGTTGCGGCATTGAAGAAAAGGATATGCGGCATCTCTTTAACCCCTTTTTCACCCGGAAGCGTTTCGGGACCGGGCTCGGATTGACGCAGGTGAAAAAGATTGTTGACCTGCATCAGGGAATCGTGGATATCTTCAGCACCGCAGGAGAGGGGACACGTGTGAGGATCCGTTTTCCCGCCCAAACAGAAAACCCGGTCGGCCCCGCGGTGGACGGTCGGGGGGGCGAGTGGAACCGAGGTGGAAAGTGATGTCGAAAATTCTCGTGATCGATGACGACCGTTCCATCCGAGAGACGCTGGAACTGTATCTTACCGAAGAGGGATATGAGGTGGTCACCGCCGCGACCGGCACCGAGGGACTCAACCGATTTGTCGAAACGTCGCCGGATGTGGTGATCCTCGACATACGGCTTCCCGATGTCGACGGATTCACCGTTCTGGAGGATCTGCGCGAGGACGAAGAGAACGTCAAGGTGATCATGATTACCGCCCATCATGACATGGATTCGACGATCAGCGCCATGAAGGGCGGGGCTTTCGACTACATCCACAAACCGGTGAACGTCGACGAGCTGGACATGGCCATCCAAAAGGCGCTGAAAACCCGTGAAATGGAACAAAAGATCGATGGCCTGCTGATGGAACCGTCCCGCCACTTCAAGGTGGGAGACATCATCGGAACCGGGAAAGAGATGCGCGAGATCTTCAAAACAATCGGCGTCGTCTCGCAGAACCGCACGACGATCCTGATCCAGGGAGAGAGCGGCACCGGTAAGGAACTGATCGCCAAGGTGATTCACCACAATACGGCTCGCGATGAGCCCTATATTGCGGTGAACTGTTCGGCGATTGTCGAGACGCTGCTGGAGTCCGAACTGTTCGGCCACGAAAAGGGATCCTTTACCGGTGCTATCGCGCGGAAATTGGGAAAGTTCGAACTGGCGCGCTACGGCACGGTGTTTCTGGACGAGATCAGCGAAATGTCTCTGAACCTGCAGGCCAAACTGCTGAGGGTCCTCCAGGAGATGGAGTTCGAACGGGTGGGCGGCAAGGATCGGGTCCGGGTCCATGCGCGGATCATCGCCGCCACGAACAAGGATCTCAGGACAATGGTCCGCGAGGGTAAATTCCGGGACGACCTCTTTTACCGTCTCAACATCGTGGCCATTACCCTTCCGCCGCTGCGGGAGCGCCCGGAAGACATCCCGGATTTGGTCCAGTACCTGCTGGCCAAGATCAATATCGACCTGCACAAACGGATCGTGGGGGTTTCCGATGAGATAATGGGGATTTTTTTGAAATACCGCTGGCCGGGCAATGTCCGGGAGCTGGAAAATCTCCTCGTTCGGGCCGCAGTGGTGGCCAAGGGTCAGATCCTGGTCCGTGGTGATTTTCCCGAACTGGCAGAGGAGTCTTTGCCGGAACCGGTGCCGGAGGAAATGCCTCCGGCGCGGGGCGGGGACGGCAAACTCCCGACGCTGGACGACATCGAGGAACAGTACATCCGCAAGGTGATTCGCGAGAGCGGGAAGAACAAGGGCGAGATCTGTGAAATTCTCGGCATCTCCCGCCCAACTTTCGAGCGCAAATTGGAAAAGTACGGGATTGTCTATGAAAAGGAGGGGTGAACCCAAACATCGATGATCAAAGGGCAAAGCATACGGCCATGAAAATTCGAGCCGCCGAGTTTATTCTTTCCGCTACGGAACCTGTCCACTACCCGCCGGCGGTTCTGCCTGAGATTGCGTTTGCCGGACGGTCCAACGTGGGGAAATCCTCGCTGATCAACGCCCTCATGAACCGCAAAAAGCTGGCCCGGACCAGCAACTCCCCGGGTCGAACGCAGGAGATCAATTTCTTTTGTGTCAACGACCGGTTGACGTTGGTCGATCTTCCCGGATACGGCTATGCGAAGGTTCCCGAGACCCTCCGGAAAAAATGGGGGCCGATGGTTGAAACTTATCTCCGTGAAAGACAGACCCTCAGGCTTGTCGTGCTGATTCTGGATATCAGAAGGGAACCGTCGGCAGAAGATCGCCAATTGATGGACTGGCTGCAATTTTACCGTCTTCCCCATCTGGTGGTACTGACCAAGATCGACAAGGTGTCGCGGAATGCTCTCAGCGATAGAAGTCGGCTGATCACAGAAAAGATAGGCACTCCGCCGGCCGAACCGCCGATCCCCTTCTCGGTAAAAACGGGTGCGGGAAAGGGGCTTCTCTGGCGGAAAATCCTGGAAGCGGTCGAATGGCCGGGATAGAAGGGTTCTTTTTTTTCCCCGTGGCCTTTCCGTTCGGGCATCAGGAGACGCCGCCGAAATGATCCGGAATCGCCCGTTGCTTGCGTGACCGGATCCGGGGTCTCGGAAATCATGATGCCTCGGCGCAATTCCCAAATCCTATTTGCGAATGGTTGATGGGTCCCGATTCTTGACAATCCGGGATCGATCATGTATGAATCGGGGGCCTTTTGAGCATAGATGATGTAAGTAATTGGAAACGTTGCGGATATGGAAAGCATCCTCCCCAAAAGGGTCAATGGGCTGTTCGGAACACAGCCGCGGTCTGAACAACAGGAGAATCAAAGATCATGACCAAGGCCATTTCACCGTACCTCGAGATGTCGCAGGCGATTGCGGATGCCGGCGGCGAGGCGTTCAAAAAGTGTTACCAGTGCGGGACCTGCACAGGGACGTGCCCGTGGAGCCCGATCACGGATTTCAGCATCCGCAAGCTCATCCGGCTGAGCCAGTTCGGATTTGACGGGATCGAAGAGCTCATGTGGGGTTGCACCACCTGCAAGTTCTGCGTGGACCGGTGTCCTCGAGGGGTGGAGATCATCGACCTGGTCAAGGCCATCCGGAACATGTATGCAGGAGGCGGGATGCTTCCCATGAGCCTGCGATCGTTCGTGGGCAGCCTCTCGGCCAGAGGGAATCCCTGGTCGGGCGACGCCGAAAAGCGCAATGACTGGGGGAAGGATCGATACCCTCTGTATGCCGAGGGGATGGAGTATCTCTACTGGACCTGCTGTACCGTCTGCTATGATCCGAGGAACACCCTCGTGGCCAAGGCTTCCGCGGAGATCCTCGAGAAGTCGGGCTTGAGCTGGGGGCTTCCCGGGACGGATGCCCAGTGTTGCGGGGAAAGCGTCAGGAAAGTCGGCGATTTCGACCTCTTCGAGCGTTTAAAACAAAACAATCTTCGCATTCTTCAAAACAGCACCGGCAAGATTCTGACCATTTCCCCGCATTGTCTGACCACCTTCCGGCAGGAGTACGGGGTCGATTGGAAGGTGATCCATTTCAGCGAACTGCTGACCGACCTCATCCGGTCCGGAAAGATCAACCCGAGCAAAGACCTCGGAGGGATCAGGGTCACCTACCATGACCCCTGTTACCTGGGAAGACACAGCGGCATCTACGATGCCCCGCGGGAGGTCCTGAAGGCCCTTCCGGGCGTCGAACTGGTCGAGATGGAGCGAAACCGCGAGCAGAGCCTGTGCTGCGGCGGCGGCGGAGGAGGACTCTGGATGGAAAGGGCCAAAGGGGAGCGTCTGAGCGATCTCCGGGTCGAGGAAGCCCTCGGCACGGGGGCGACCGTGCTGGCCACCTCCTGTCCATACTGCATCGCGATGCTGGAAGACAGCGTTCGCACCCTGAATGCCGACGACCGGATCAAGGTCAAGGATGTGACGGAGCTTGTCCGCGAGAGCCTTGGGGAATGAAGGCGGGCGGATTCAAGGGGGACCGGGGTGAATCGGAGCCGAAGCCCTGAGGGATCAAAGGAGTCTTTATGAGCAGGATCGGTGTTTTTGTCTGTCACTGTGGTTTGAACATTGCCAAAACGGTTCGGGTCAGCGAACTGGCCGAATTTGCCGGGACATTGCCCGATGTGGTTGTGGCGGCGGACTACAAGTTCATGTGCTCCACGCCGGGGCAGGAGATGATCCAGAATGATATCCGGAAACACAATCTCGACAGGGTCATTGTGGCGGCCTGTTCACCGCTGATGCATGAAAAGACGTTCCGCAAGGTCATCGAGAACGCCGGTTTGAACCAGTACCTGCTCTCCATCGTCAATGTCCGCGAGCAGGACGCCTGGGTGACGGAGAACGAGGACGAGGCGACCGCCAAGGCCAAAGCCCTGATCAACGGCGCGGTCTACCGGGCGCGGCTTCTCCAGCCGCTGACGGCCCGTTTTATCGACGTCAACCCGGATGTGATGGTGGTCGGCGGGGGCATCGCGGGCATCCAGGCCGCCCTCGAACTGGCGGAGACGGGGAAGAAGGTCTATCTGGTCGAGCGGAATTCCACAATCGGCGGCCACATGGCGCAGTTCGACAAGACCTTTCCCACGCTGGACTGTTCGGCGTGCATCCTGACCCCAAAGATGGATGCGGTCCTGCAGAATCCCCGGATCGACCTGATGACCTCCTGCGAGGTCGAAGAGGTGAAGGGTTTTGTGGGAAATTTTGACGTGAAGATCCGCCAGAAAGCCCGCTATGTGGACCACGATAAATGCAACGCCTGCCTCGCCTGCACGGAAAAGTGCCCGGGGAAGGGCGTTTCCGAGTGGGACGAAGGGCTGGTGAAGCGAAAGGCTATTTACATTCCGTTTCCGCAGGCCGTTCCGCAGAAGCCGGTGATCGACCGCGATGCCTGCGTCTACTTCAAAACGGGGAAGTGCCGGCTCTGCGAGAAGGTCTGTCCGCAGGGCGCCATTGCATTCGGGCAGGAGGACACGTTCCGGGAGATCAAGGTGGGGGCGGTGATCCTGGCGACCGGCTACGATCTGATGGATACAAAGCCGCTCCTCCAGTACGGCTACGGACGCCTGCCCGGCGTCTATCACGCGCTGGAGGTCGAAAGACTGTTCAACGCGGCCGGTCCCACGGGCGGCAAGGTCGTCATGCGGGACGGGAAGGAGCCGCAGAGCATCGCCATCCTTCATTGCATCGGGAGCCGCGACAAGAACCATTACGAATACTGCAGCCGGGTCTGTTGCATGTATTCGCTGAAATTCGCCCATCTCCTCAAGGAAAAAACCCATGGGGATGTCTACCAGCTCTACATCGACATGAGGGCGCCCGGAAAGGCCTATGAAGAGTTCTACAACCGGCTTGTGGAAGAGGATGTAAAATTTATCCGGGGAAAGGCGGCGCGGGTCACGGACCAATCGGACAATCCCGATTTCGCGGGGAAACTGATCGTCGAGGTGGACGACACCCTCACGGGCAGTTTCATCAGGATCCCGGTCGATATGGTGGTCCTCTCCCCGGCCATGAAGCCCAGGGCGGACGCCAAGGAGATGGCCCGTCTGTTCAACCTCAGCACCGACAAGTACGGGTTTTTCATGGAGAGACACCCCAAGCTGGCCCCCCTTTCCACCATGACCGAAGGCCTGTTCATCGCCGGCGCCTGTCAGGGCCCCAAGGACATCCCCGACTCCGTAGCGCAGGGGACGGGCGCGGCCGCCGAGGCTTTGACGATCGTTGTCAAGGATCGGATGGAGCTGGAGGCGGCGACGGCCGTCGTGAATCCGGCTGCCTGCTGCGGATGCCAGAATTGCGTTCGGGTGTGCCCCTACGGGGCGCCCGTGTTCAAAACGGACAAGCAGGTATCCGAAATCAACGAAGCGCTCTGCAAGGGATGCGGCCTCTGCGCGGCCAGCTGTCCCGCCTCGGCGATCTATACGCGTCACTTCACCAATGACCAGGTGATGGCCGAAATGGAAGGATTGATGCAATTTTGATCAAAGGAGAACGGAATGGACTTTGAACCCAGGATCATCGGGATTGCCTGCAACTGGTGCACCTATACGGGCGCCGACCTCGCCGGCACGACCCGGCTCAAATATCCCCAGAATGTCAGGACCGTGCGCGTCATGTGTTCCAGCCGGATCAATCCCTCGTTCGTGATCCGGGCTTTTCAGCTTGGAGCCGACGGGGTGCTCGTCGGCGGATGCCACCCGGGCGACTGCCATTACGGAACGGGGAACCTGTATGCCCGCCGAAAACTGGCGATCACGAAAAAGCTGCTCGAGTTTGCCGGCATGGAACCGGGGAGATTCCGGGTGGAATGGATTTCCGCCTCGGAGGGGAACAAATACGCCGAGGTGGTCGAATCGTTCACGAACGATCTCAAGGCGCTGGGACCCCAGACCCGATTCAGGATCGGGAAAGAAGGGGGGGGAGGGCAATGACCGCCATCCAACAGATCGAGGAAAACCTCCGCAGGGAGGCGAAGGGAATGCTGGAGCGGGGCGAGGTCTCCGTCGTTCTCGGTTATGCCCGGGGTCTGGATGAAAAACATCCCCAGCCCTATGCCGCCCACAAGGTGGACGAGGTTGCCGACCTGATCTTTAATGAATACTGCGTCCACAACCTTGCCCGCTATCTCACCCGCTATCCTCCCGGGACGAAGATCGCCGTTGTCGTCAAAGCCGCCGACAGCAGGGCGGTGGTCCAGCTGATCCAGGAGGAGAAGGTCAAGCGGGAGGATCTGAAGCTTCTCGGCATTCCCGTCACCGGGATGAAGGACCCGAAAACCGGGGAAACCATCGACCGGAGGACCGCCGGCGCCCTGGTCAATCCCGTTCTTTATGACGTGCTGCTGGGCGAGGAGATCCATGGGGTGCAGACGGGCTCCCCTTACGACGTGCTGACGGAGCTCGAGGCCATGGAGACCCAAGAGCGCTGGGGATACTGGAAAAAGGAGTTCGAGAAATGCATCCGCTGTTTTGCCTGCCGCAAGGCCTGCCCCATGTGCTATTGCGACCCCTGCTTCATGGATGCCTCGCGGCCGCGCTGGGCGGACAAATCGCCGACGGCCGACGGGAGTCTCATGTACCACCTCACCCGGTTTTATCATCTGGCGGGGCGGTGCGTTGATTGCGGGGAGTGTTCCCGGGCCTGCCCGGTGAATATTCCCCTTTATCTGTTCCACAAGAAAATGGCCAAGGAATGCGAGGCGATGTTTCAGCAGGCCGCGGGGATGAAGTGTGAAGACAAGCCGGTCATGGTGACCTTTGGGGATCAGGATTCGGACGAGATGCTGAAATAAAGCCCGCATCGTGCAGATGCAGGCCGTGGACCGGAGAAAACCGGAGCCGGTGCCGTGGGAAGGAGAAAGTCGTGTTCAAGAAAGTCACCCTCGAAAAGCGGATCGATTTTGTATCGGCGCTGATGGAGAAGGGGCCGCTCTTTGCGCCCGTGAAGGGCGAAAGGGATTTTGAATTTCAGCGCATCACGGATCCTTCCGTCGTGACGCTGGATTTTTACAATACCGCCATGAGCCCCAAGTTTGTCTTTTTCCCGCAGTCGGAGGATTTGATCCGCTACCGGCTGGTCAAAAACGGCGCCGAATCCGCCCCCGTGCCCATTGACACCCCGCCGTCGGTGATCCTCGGGGTAAGGCCCTGCGATGCGAAAAGTTTTGAAATCATGGACAGGCATTTCCTGGGGGCAGGCGTCATTGATCCCTACTGGAAGGAGAGGCGGGACAAAACGACGGTCATCGGCTATCCCTTTGATCCCCGGACGCCGCCCGACCCGGCCGATTTTTACAATGCGCTGGGAATCCGGGCCGCCGATACGGCGGGAAGCGACGTCCTGATGATCCGGCGGGACGGCGATCTTCTGCTGAAAAGCTTGACGGAGAAGGGAAGCGGCCTTTTGACGGATCTGGCGCTGTCGGACGGATCGGCCGACGACGAGCGCGCGTTTGAAGAGATCCTCCAGGAGGGGAACGATCTCAGAAGCCGTTTTCTGGAGATCCGGGATTCGGAAATCGCAGGAAAGTTATCCCGGATCTTTGAAGATAAAGACTTCTGGGAGAAGACGGCGGAAGCCTGCATCGGCTGTGGAATCTGCACGTTCGTCTGCCCCACCTGCTATTGTTTTGACATCTCCGATGAAACCCTCTTCAACGAGGGGATGAGAAAGCGTTTCTGGGATGCCTGCATGTTTACGGATTTTACGCTCGAGGCGAGCGGGCACAATCCGCGGCCGAAAATCTTTCAGAGGTACCGGCAGAAGGTGTGCCACAAGTATGCCTATCATGTGGGAAAGTACGGGTGCATCTCCTGCGTGGGCTGCGGACGCTGCACCCGCGCCTGCCCGGTGAACATCGATATCTTCTCGGTCATCGAAAAGGCATTGAAACGGTGAATGAAATTCCAGTCAGACCCATTTGAGGAGCAATGATGCAGAATCCCTATATCCCCATGCCGGTTGAGGTGGTCAAGATCGTCACGGAGGTGGACAGCAAGGACATCAAAACCTTCCGGTTGGCTTTCGTGAACAAGGAGGACGAAGAGCGGTTCCGGTACCTGCCGGGGCAGTTTGCAGAACTGTCGATCCTGGGAAAAGGGGAGTGCCCGATCGGCATCGCCTCCTCACCGACCGAGACCGGCTATATCGAATTCACCGTTCAGCGGGCCGGGACGCTGGTCGCGGGCATGGTCACCACGGCGCTTCATGATCTGGATGTGGGCGCCCGTATCGGTGTTCGGGGCCCCCTGGGAAACGCCTGGCCGCTTGAATACCTGGAAGGGAAGGACGTTGTCGTGGTGGGCGGAGGTTTTGCCTTTACGACCCTGCGCTCGCTGATCCATTACATGCTCCACGAGAAGAACCGTTCCCGCTTTGGGGATATCAGCGTGATCTACGGGGCGAGAACACCGGGACTTCTCTGCTATAAGAACGAACTGACGGCCTGGGAATGCCGTAAGGACCTTCGGATGTTTGTGACCGTGGATAAGGGGGATGACGCCTGGAAGGGGCGGACGGGTTTCGTCCCGGCCGTCTGCCGCGAGGTCGCACCGGGCGCGGACGGTCCGACCTGTTCCGAATTCACGCCGAGCGCCGAGAACGCCGTGGCCGTGATCTGCGGTCCGCCGATCATGATCCGCTACACGCTGCCCGTGTTCTTTGAACTGGGTTTTTCCAAGGAAAACATCATCACCTCCCTGGAAATGAGGATGAAGTGCGGCATCGGCAAGTGCGGCCGGTGCAATGTCGGAGAGAAATACGTCTGCAAGGACGGTCCCATCTTTTCGGTGGCGGAGCTCGACAAGCTGACCCGCGAGTACTGACGCAAGCGGTTTCCCGTCTGCGGATCTCTGCTTCTGAAAGCAACACGGATGAGGCAATGAAACCTTACGAACAGGGCGGTCTGGATGGTTTGTGCGCGATATACAGCATCGTCAATGCTGCACGGATCGTTTCCTCCGTCAGCGACGATGAGGCCAAAAATCTGTTCCAGCGGATCCTGGAGTATCTCGAACAAACCCACGATCTGAGCAGGATGCTGACCGAAGGAATCGGCTTGGTGACCATCGGTGGAATTTTTCGTACGGTTGTGAAAGATTTGATTCCGTATCGCAGCATGCCTTTCAAGACTTTACCCAACACGCCGCTTGACCAATTCTGGAATGAGATGAGTCGCTTTCTCGAAACGGACGGTGAAAGAACCATCCTCATCGGTCTGGGGGGGCCCATGTGGGACCACTGGTCCATTGTCCATGAGATCACGGCCCGGCAGATCCGCTTTTTCGACTCGCACAAGCTCCGTCGTTTCAACCGTAACCGTTGTACGACCACCCGCAGCACATCCCGTCGTCCCCACGTCCTCTGCCCGACCCACACCTACTTCCTGTCTCTCAGGCCGCATTAGACCATTCATGATGGATCGTGCCGAATCGGCGTGAACGGGGCAGAAACCCGGCCGAATCAACAGTTCATTTTTTGATTCCATCTGAACTTGACAAATAAAATAAAGAATACTATGGTCCGTTCCGCTTGAGAAGGTCCTGCTTCTCGCGGAAGATTACGTAAAGGGAAGAAGGGAGCCTGGAGGCTCCTTTTTTTGTTCGGGACCGGGCTGCTGACGAATCAGACCGGATCCCGGACTTCCCCGCAGGAAGACCGCAGCCAAGATTCGTGAAGAGGAGAAGAGATCGGTGAACCCAATTATTGAAAAACAGGATTTGTCGGAAAACGTGGTCCGGATGGTCCTTGCGGCCCCGGAAATTGCGCGAAAACGACGCGCCGGCCAGTTCATCATCCTGAAGATCGATGAACCGGGGGAGAGAATTCCGCTGACCATCGTGGATTCGGATGCGGAAGACGGGACGATCACCATCATTTTTCAGGTGGTCGGGAAGACGACAGCGGCGCTCGCCGATATGAAAGCGGGTGATGAGATCAGCGATGTTCAGGGTCCGCTCGGCAACCCGACGGAGATCGAAAACTTCGGTCACGTCGTCTGCATTGGCGGGGGTGTGGGCGTGGGTGTCGTTTATCCGCTTGCGGCTGCCCTCAAGAAAGCCGGGAACCGGGTGACCTCCATTATCGGGGCGCGGACCCAAACCCTTCTCATCCTCGAAGAGGAAATGAGAAAGGTCAGCGACAGGCTGATTGTCGCGACGGACGACGGCAGCTACGGCTTTCACGGTTTCGTGAGTGCGGTCCTCCAGAACCTGATCGATGCGAAGGAAAGGATCGATCGGGTCTTTGCGATCGGTCCCGTGCCGATGATGCGCGTCCTTTGCGACGTGACGAGGCCGCACGGGATCCCGACGGTTGTTTCCCTCAATCCGGTCATGGTGGACGCGACCGGAATGTGCGGAGCCTGCCGGGTCGCGGTCGCCGGAAAAACAAAATTTACCTGCGTGGACGGCCCCGAGTTCGACGGCCATCAGGTCGATTTTGCCCTTTTGACCAGCCGTCTCAGGATGTATCAGCCCCAGGAAAAACAATCGATGGAAGCCTATAGGTGCAAATGCCATGGAAAATAACGAAATCAAACCCAAGAAGGAAAAAGTTCCCCGACACAAGATGCCCGAGCAGGATCCGAAGATTCGGATCCGCAATTTCAACGAGGTTCCCACGGGTTATACCGAGGAGCTTGCGATCGCCGAGGCGAAGCGCTGCATCCAGTGTAAGAAGCCGGGCTGTATTGCCGGCTGCCCGGTGGATGTGAACATCCCGGGATTTATTGCGCTCATCGCCGAAGGAAAATTCATGGAGGCGGCACTCAAGCTGAAGGAAACCAATGCGCTTCCTGCCGTCTGCGGCCGTGTCTGCCCGCAGGAGGATCAGTGCGAGAAGGTCTGCATCCTCGGGAAAAAGGGGGAGCCGGTCGCGATCGGCCGATTGGAGCGGTTCGCCGCGGATTACGAGCGCCGGTCGGGAAAGGTTGCCGTACCCCCGAGGACGCAGCCCAACGGGAAACGGGTGGCGGTGGTCGGTGCCGGACCCGCGGGTCTGACGATCGCGGGCGACCTGGTGAAACTCGGCTATGATGTGACGGTCTTCGAGGCCCTGCACAAGGCGGGCGGCGTCCTGGTTTACGGGATCCCGGAATTTCGTCTGCCGAAGGCGATCGTCGAGGCGGAAGTGGACTACCTGAAGAAATTGGGGGTCAAAATCGTCACGAACGCCGTCATCGGCAGGATCCAGACGGTGGACGAGCTCTTTGCCGAGGGATTCGACGCGATCTTCCTCGGCGTCGGCGCCGGTGCACCGGTTTTCATGAACATCCCCGGGGAAAATCTCAGCGGGATCTACTCGGCGAACGAGTATCTGACCCGTTCCAACCTGATGAAGGCATACCGTTTTCCGGAATACGACACCCCGATCGCCCGCGGCAAGAATGTCGCCGTGATCGGCGGCGGGAACGTGGCGATGGACTCGGTCCGGACCGCGCTGCGCCTCGGAGCGGACAACGCAACGATCGTCTACCGACGGACGGAGGTGGAGATGCCCGCCCGGATCGAGGAGGTGCATCACGCAAAGGAAGAGGGGGTTCAGTTCAAGCTCCTGACCAATCCCGTGGAGTACATCGGAAACCAGGAGGGCTGGGTGACGGGCATGCGTTGCCAGCAGATGGAGCTGGGTGAACCGGATGATTCGGGGAGGCGCCGCCCCGTGCCGATCCGGGGGTCGGAGTTTGTGATCCCGGTGGATACGGTGGTGGTCGCCGTCGGAACGATGGCCAACCCGATTGTCCCGGCGACAACGCCCGGATTGGAGACGAACCGCTGGGGCTACATCGTCACGAAGGGAGATTCCGGGGAGACGAGCCGCAAGGGGGTTTACGCCGGCGGCGACATTGTCACCGGCTCGGCCACGGTCATTCTGGCCATGGGCGCCGGGAGGCAGGCGGCAAAGGCGATTCATGGCTACCTGTCCGGCGAATAGCCGGAAGCGAGACTCCTTATGATCCATTGAGACACTCAACCCGGGCGGGAGACGAATTTCGTGTCCCGCCCGTTGCTTTCAGGGGAGAAGGTCATGAGCCATCCGCGGATCGTTCTCAGGAAAGGCCGCGAGGCGGCGCTCCGCCGCGGGCACCCTTGGGTCTTTTCCGGGGCGCTGGCGAGGGTGGAGGGAGAGCCCGTGCCCGGGCAGGTGGTCCTTGCGGTCGATGCCGGGGGGAAACCCCTCGGCCTCGGTTTCTACAACAGGGGCAACATCGCTTTTCGCCTGCTGACCGAAGATCCCACAGCGAAAATCGACGGCGGTTTTTGGCGGAGGCGCATCGCACGCGCCGTCTCCCTTCGGCAACAGGTCATTCCGGCGGGAACGGACGCCTATCGGCTGATCAATGCCGAGGGCGACGGGATGCCCGGTCTTGTCTGTGATCGCTATGGCGGGTATCTTGTTTATTCGATCGGAACGGCGGGGATGGAGCAATGGCGAGGAACCCTGACGGATCTGCTGTCCGAACTTCTCGAACCGGCCGGGATTTACGAGCGGAGCGGGGGAAGCTCCCGTTCGCAGGAGGGGCTGTCCGAACGGATCGGCCTGGTGGCGGGAGAAATTCCGCCGATGGTGACGATCCTGGAGAACGGATTGCGCTTTGAGGTCGATCTGCTCACCGGACAGAAGACGGGATTTTTCCTCGATCAGCGTGGGAATCGGGAGATGGTCGGTGCTCTCAGCCGGGGAACGACCGTTCTGAATTGCTTCTCCTACACCGGGGCCTTTTCCGTCTATGCTGGCCGAGGCGGGGCCAGACGGGTCGTCTCCGTCGAGGCCTCGGCGGAGGCGAACCGGATCGCCTGCCGGAACCTATCCCGAAACGGACTTTCGGCGGAAAATCATCCTGTTTTGACGGCCAACTGTTTCGAATATCTGCGGGAAACGGAAGAGACTTTCGATCGGATCGTTCTCGATCCCCCCGCTTTTGCCAAATCCCGCGGGGACATTGCACGCGCGGTGCGGGGATACCGGGAGATCAATCTTCGCGCGGCAAGGCGCCTGACGAAGGGGGGAATGCTGGCGACGTTCTCCTGCTCCAATCCCATCGACGAGACGATGTTCACAAAAATGGTCCTCGGCGCCGTCCGGGACGCGGGAAAGACGGCGCAACTTCTTTTCACCCTCGGAGCCGGTCCGGACCACCCCGTGAACCTCGCCCATCCGGAGGGACGCTACCTGAAGGGACTTCTCCTCTGCGTCGGTGCGGAATAACCGTTCGGATGCGGCGATCGATTCCGAGCCGAGTTGCGCTTCGAGACCGGGTTTCAACGTGTCTTCAGGTTGCCTGCAATCCGATCGTGCAGAAGCTGGGAGGCCAGATTGTTTCCCGACAAGCCCACCCGGATCGAAACGGCCGTGATGCCCCTTTCCACGTACTCGATCTCGATCCGGACCTTTTCGTCCTGGATCATCGCGGTGAAGGTGCCGGTCGCGATTTTCCGGGCCGGTTCGACATCGACCGCATTCATCTCGGTCAGCGTCCTTTCGCATACCGTCCACATTGGATCGAACGGCACGGTGTAGGTGGCCCGCAGATAACCGTCCGTATAGATGAACTCTCCCGAACGGAAGCCCATCGTTTTTGAGCCGACGGTGAGCGCGGTATCGCAACCCATGATCCATAGCAGCGTTAAAATCAGGCAGATCAAACGACAAAAAGTTCTTTTCATGTTTCCTCCTCCGACATTCATGGTGAAACCGTCAGGTGGTAGCCGGTCTGGACCAGCGCCCAGAGCAGGATGGCCGCCGTGATGAGAACGCTTCCGGTGCCCACAATCCGGTGGAGCGCGGTTTCTGTTTTTTGTTCGTGATATCCGATCCAAAAGGCCAGCAAGAGGCCGGACACGATGCCTCCCCCGTGCGCCCAATTGTTGATGCCCGGCAGGAAAAGGCCGAAAAGCGCCAACCCCAAAACCCATCCCATCGCCTGACGGTAGATTGCCCCGCCGTAGTACCCGCCGCGGCTCTTTCCATAGTACAGGATGGCGCCGATCAGGCCGCAAATGGAGGCTGAGGCCCCGATGGTGAACGGGATCCCAGCGAAACAGGAAAGTGAAAAACCTGCAATACCCGTCCAGAGGTAGAGAATCAAAAAGCGGTGCAGGCCGAACGCATCGAGGACGAAAGGGGCCAGCTGCCGCAGCGCCATCATGTTGAAGAACAGATGAAGAATTCCCCCGTGGAGGAACGAGGCCGAAACCAGGGTCCACCAGCGGCCGTAGGCGATCGGGAGGGTCCCCGTGGCGCCGATCAGAAAAAGGCTTGCGTCCGAAGGGGAGAGAAAGGTCATCGGATTGGCCGAGAGACCGAGCGCCGACGGATTGATCAAAAGCGAAAAGAGGTAGAAAACGACATTGACGGACAGAATCATCACCGTCGGGTCAAAATGGTCGGTGGCGAAGATTCCGGCCCAATTTCTTTTCCACAAGACGCCCGGTCGGGCCATGCCGCAATAGGGGCAGGAGGGTTCATCCTTGCTGATCAGTTTTCGGCAATTCGGGCAAAGCATCGATTTCTTTTCGATCATGGCTTTGTTCCGTTCAGATAAATCTCATGATCACCGGAATGGCCACAAAGGTTCCGATCGATGTGGTCAGATTGACGATGGCCACCAGCAGCAGCAGGCGAGTGATTTTGTTCCGGAAGAAGCCCCGGACCGAGACGATGTCCTCCTGGAGGGCGAGAAAATCCCTGACCTGGGGCTTCCGGAGAGTCGCTTCCGTGAGACCCGCAATCCACCCGGCGGCGATCAGGGGGTGGAGGGTTGTGATTGGTGCGGAGGCGGCAGAGGCAGCGATGGTCAGCGGATGGGCCAGCAGGATCAACGCGCCGAATGCGGCAAAGGAGGCTGTAATCGCCGACCACCAACTGATCATTTTCAGACTGGCCTGGGATCCGGAATAGAAAAAGCCGGCGATGAACAGCCCGACGACCACCAGCGGGAACAGCCAGCCGGCGAATTTTCCCCAGGGGCCCTTTCCCGGGATTCGGGTCAGGGGCTCGACATCGATCTCTTCCCCGATATGTTCCAGGATGCCCGGTACATGCCCGGCGCCGACCACGGCCACAATCCGATTCCCCTGCGCATGGCCGATGGCGTGCGCAAGGTATAGATCCCGTTCGTCGATCAGCGTCGTTTTCAGGCCGGGGAGCTTTTCGCCGACGCTCTGCAGCGCCAGCTCAAGGACGTCGCTTTTTTTGAGTTTTTCGATCTCCTCTTCGGTGATTTCCTCGGTGGCGAACAGCGAAACCAGGACCTCGGGAAGGAACTTCATCCTGCCCCAGAAACCCATTGTCCGCCAGGTCCTCAGCAGCGTAATGCGGATCTCGCGGTCCGCGAGAACAATTTCCGCGCCGATCGCCTCGGCCTGATCGATTGCCCGGAGCATTTCCTCGCCCGGCGTGATGTTGAATTTCCGGGCGATCTTTCGCTGCAGGGAGGCCATGATGAGCTGGGAGAGCAGGAGGCTTGTCCGCTTTTCACGGATCACCTTGACGATGTCGGTCTGCTGCCATTGGTCCCTTTTTCGGATGGCCTCGTATCGGGGCCGGCAGAGCTCGACACAGACCGTGTCCGGCTTTTCCTCTGCGATGACCTGCTCGACGAGATCGGCGCTTTCGCGCGAAACGTGGGCCGTCCCGATCAGGATGATCTCCCGGTTGTCCCGCATGATTCGGTGAACGTTTTCGTGTTCCAAGGATCAGGGTTCCTTTCGGCTTTTCGGGGAGGCCATTAGCAGCATTTGCACGGTTTGTAAAGGGAAATGGTTTACGGATTTCACGGAAGATGTTAAGAAGATTGAAAAATAAACGGAGGGGCCGGTTCCGCTTTTGTACGCGGATGGGCGTTCCGGGGTGGTGAATCATGGAAGAAGAGTTCAAAACCGGGGATTGCATTCGTGTCCGGATCGGGGATGTGGCCTTTGGCGGCGACGGCGTGGGGCGGGTTTCCGATCGGGTCCTCTTTGTCCCGTTCACGGTGGACGGGGACGAAGCGGAGGTCGAGATCACCGAGGTCCGGAAACGGTATGCGCGGGCAAAACCGATCGGGATTCCGGTCCCGTCACGCCATCGGGTCCGGCCGCTCTGCCCCGTGTACACCCGCTGCGGCGGCTGCGGGATGCAGCATATCGCGTATCCCCATCAGTTGGCGCTCAAGCAGAGGCAGGTCGAGGAGACCTTCCGGCGGATTGCCGGCCTGTCCCGGATCCCCATTGCGGAAATCATCCCCTCTCCGCGTCCTTTCGGCTGGCGCGGAAAGGCGGAGTTCCATCTGGCCGGCGGCCGAAAAGGACATTATCGTGCCGGTCTGATGGGCGGCAAAAGCCATGAGCTCATCGAAATCGAATCCTGCGGAGTAGTCGAGGCATCGGTGAACGTGAAGTATGACGATTTCCGGAAGGCACTCCGGTCAAGGCAGGTCCGGCCGTCCGGGAAACGTCAGGTCATCTGGTCCGATGAACCGTCCGAGTCCCCGACGGCGGTTTTTACGGGCCCCGGAGCACCGCCGGACGTGATCCGTGTAGTCCGCGGCCGTCGCTTGACGGTTCCCGGAAGGGGTTTCTTCCAGGCCAACGTCGCACTGGTCGGGGAACTCGTCGATCAGGTCGTCGACATGTGCGGGCTCACCGGGCGCGAGACGGTCATCGATGCGTTCGCGGGTTCAGGCCTCTTTTCCCTGTTTCTCGGGCCGAAGGCCGCTGCATTGACGGGGATCGAAGGGGATCGGGAGGCCGTTCGCTGCGCCAGGATCAATCTGAATCGCGAAAGGATTCCGCAGGCCGGATTTTTACACGGGGATGTGAACGTTCTCCTTCGGAATGAATTCTTGGACCGCCGTCGCACCGCGAACGTAATCCTGTTCGATCCGCCGCGGGAGGGCTGCAGCAATGGAGCCTTGGACGCGGCGGCATCCCTTCATCCGGATCGGATCGTCTACGTCTCCTGCAATCCCGCAACGCAGGCGCGGGATGTCCGGTTTCTGACAGGTTGCGGTTACGTCCTCAGAAAGCTCCAGCCGCTGGATATGTTTCCCCAGACCGCTCATATCGAGGTCGTCGCGCTGCTTTCGCGAAATTCCCGATATAGAGATTGATGCACCTTTGTCACAAATTCAAAGGCTGTTTTCCAGTGCAGACGGGGCTTCGTGAAAGACAAAGGGAATGCCGGGTGCTGCGGTATCATTTTCACCAAAGCGGATTTAAGGACATAAAAAAACGCCAATGGAGAATAAAAGAGCAACTTTGTGTGTTGACCAAGAGAGCCTAAAGATGATGGGCCCGGTGATGGCCGACAGCTCTAAATTTTTCGGATGGGGAAGGGTAAGGAACAAAGACGGCAAAGACAGGCACTACATGTCGATGCTGGGGAACACATCAGGCTGCTTGAACTTAAAACTGGTATAACCAAAACTGAACCCAGGCATCCACCGCATGGTGTCGCTGCAATTCCCGTTGTTTTTATTTCTTCGATCGCTGCCGTCGTGCCCGCGCAGCCAGTGGACGGTAGCTGATCATGCTTCAACCATGTCTGCAACCGCGATAATTCTTGATTCACAAGAGATTCTCTCGCCGGTTATTCCCAATGGATAAGCCCGACCCATCCATTCTTTCGTGGTGTTCATAAACCGTGTTCACAATCACTGGAATAAAGTCGACTTTGTTTGTATTTTCAAAACCACCGCCGGATGAGATCTCATCTTGGCAGTTTTCTAGTTCGTTTAATTTCGCCGGTTTTGTCAAAATTTCGGCGGGAATATATATTTTCCCGATGTCGTGAATCAGACTGCCCTTCGGATGAAAAGTCGATTCTTTCTTCCGATAAACCCGATTCGCCGGCAATGGCGGTAGCCCGGCTGTGCCACGTCTTTAGTGACCTGCTGTATAAGGATCTCTGGATTCAACGATGATGAAATCGCGTCAATGTTTTCCTTTCATGGCCGATTGCAGTTTATCAGGCTCCTTTTTCAGCTCCATTTCCGATGTTCTGATGTCGGTCGGATTGAATACCGAAGCACTCCGATAAAATTGCCTTCGGAATCAAAGTTAAGCGCACAACGAGCTGAAAATACCAAAACGCCGAACCATCCATATGCAGCGGATGCGTTTCTCCCTTGATGGTTTGCTTGCGATCTGACCTGCTTGAAGGCAGCTGATGCTTCTGTACATGTCTTTCTTTCCTACAATATCGATAAAATATTTGCCGATGATGTCCTCCGGACGGTATCCCAGGATCGTTTCAATCGCAGGAGTTGATATAGGTAAATTCCCCATTGATGCCGAGGGTATAAATGATGTCCGGTGCGTTTTCGCTGGTGATCGGAAGCGCTCTTCCTTTCCCTGATTCTTTGATGGGAAACGGCGTTCTTGATGCTGATCCCGATCTGTAGAACCGATCCCCCATCCGGCAGACTCATCTCCGTCTGATCGAGCGGTTTCTTGGATTGAACATTATCCACAACGGGACTCCCACGGGGATTCCCCCGCATATACGATGGGAACGCAGATGAAAGACTGACTCCCCATGGTGCGAACAAATCAAGACTCCTCGGCGACGGTCATTCTCGATGTCGTGAAGAGATCGTTGACCAAAACTGGTTTCTGATTTCTAAAGGCAGCGACCGCTGTGCCCTTTGAGTGAGGATTATCCAGATGAAATTGAATATTCTTCAGGCCAATCTTCATCGGCCTGGATTATATCCGTAGCTGACCGAATAAACGAGGCGGTCTTTTTGCTTGTTGGTCAGCATGATCATGCCCCGGTCAAATTGAGTCTCGCCGACCAACGACTCCATAATATACCGGAGAGCTGATCAACCTGGGGCATGGTGGAAGATGCCTGACCGATCTCCTGGATCAGCAGGGCTTCAAATCGTACCGTTTGTTGATCTGATCCAGGAGACGTTCCGCCGCATCCCCCTGGTTGTAGATGTTGGTGAGCAGGTCGTTCTTCCAAATTTTCGGCATACAGCGTTAAACCCATCCCGATAAGCACACACGATAAGGTCAGGATGCCCCAATAAGCTTGTTGTATGAAACTGAACAAGATGGCGCAGGTATGAGAACATTCAAAAATAATAATTGCGGATACGTTTCAAGAAAAAGGTGCGGGTTTTTCCCCAGGTGATTGTATAAAGGCAACAATCACCGCCCTTGGGTCACGAACGGAATGGTCGAAGTGACCAGCAATTTCTGGGTGGAAAGTTTCGCCAAGGCCGAGATTGCACCGAGCCGATAACGACACTGATAGGGCTTTTCAGCCACCCCTGGCCATCGTGGCCTTCGCCCATAGATCTTGTTTTTCTCGATGGCTTTGGGTCTTCAGGATCGCTCCGGCTGAGGCGAGCAATCGATCTTCCTACAAGAACGCCATACGCCGTCGCCGGAATTGTGGTCCAGCATATATTGTCCCAAGGCGCCGGAGGCGCAAGGTAACGAGAAAAGCGCCCAACTTTGTGCGATATATGTGATCTGGAGTCGTTCTCACGAGGATATCGTGAAAGCGATCGCTCTGGTCTGGTCAGCCAGTGACCCTCGTCGTTCGTTGAGTAAGGTCGCAAATATCCGCATATTTCAGCAAAGGATCGATATCGACCTCCGGAAGATACCTCTTCAGGTACTCCACATAGCTTTTGATAATGGCTATTATATAGGTAGGTATCGTCCGTCGTAGTTTCAGGTATCTCTTGATGAGAAAACGGATGAAATCTGATTCGCTGCTTCGATTTTCCATCATGTATTCACTATATTCCCGGAGCATAATGACCATGAATGATCCAGAGATTGTATCGTTTTCCAAGGGAACGCCTTTATCTTCCAAATAATGCGATGGATAAACGAGGAGCGGTATCTTGTCAATCTTATAAAAACCGGACCATTGAGAAACGGCCGCTGACAAGGACTTCCGGGTGGCCAGCTGCGTCATTAACCAGAATCTTGATCCCGTTCAGAAAGTCCGACAGGCGGACGGATCCGATCGGTTCACAATAAGCGCAGCCTTTAATCTCCCGTTTTGTTTAAGGGAATGTCCTTGGCAGCTCTGATGAACCCATGCCAGGCATACGGCTGCGACAGAGATTCCCATCCTCACTTCTCCTTGTCAAGTGAAACATCCAGCAGAAGGCCGTCGGATACCTTCCGATAAAAACGGCTTAACTCTTCAGAGTCTTCGCCTGTGCGGCTCGAGCAGCCACCCCTCCGGGAGTATTTTTCTCATCGGAAGTCGGAAAATTAAGGTATGAAAAGAGATCGAGGGAACAGGCGCGGGGGTTCTTGAAATGCCTGGCGAAGCCACCGAAAAAATGATCGGGGAAACGGTTCTCTGGTCGAAAATAGAACATCATGTAATCCATCCCGACCGTTGGGAGACGATAGAGACCATTGAAATAATGCATAACCTGTTTAAGGACTTGAAGCCAGTTCTTTTGTTCAGGGGGTCTTGCGGCCAGATGATGAACCATCCAAGTCCGTTTGTGGGATCGGACCATGGAGGCGTGCCCGTAAGATCCGGCCGTTTCGCTTCGTGATAAGTTATTTGGGTGATGATTTCCGGAGTTATCACGATACAACCGCCGGTAAGGATTTCTTTCATAGGGCTCCGGTAAGCCTGAACCAAATTATATTTCTTGGGAGTAAAATGAACCCGCTTTCGAAAAGAAATTCCCATAGTTGGTTCGCATATTTGTCGGCAACATGGAGTTCTGGGATCGATAACGTTCATGACAATATGACTCAATCGGTCATAGTTGACAACATCCATATCCAGGATGACAAAACCGTAGCGAATTTTTTTCTTTTTCTTTACGGCGATAGAGAATCTGGGCCTTGCATTTTTATTTTCAAAGCGCCGGCATAATTCATCGTCAGGTCAGGGATAGTCAGCGGCATCCCCACCATGAGGACATCTTCGTCAGTCGAAACATAAGCGGCAAAGCCTGATACAGAAGATCATGAATATCCAGTTGAACCATCTTATTTATGGTCGGATGGTTAAAAAGGTAATATTCGGAAAAGGTGTGACGAACACGGGGATTGCGCCATTTTTCTTCGGGGACCGGTTCATCTGGCTGATCATGGGGGCAAAGACGATATCCCGTGCACTTGATCCGATGCTTGCCGGATACAGCGACGAGCTGCCGAAAAAACAATCTGTTCACCCCGATTCAGATTGACTGTCGATTGGCTGTCGGCGTTGAACCAGCGAAGAGACCGGGTGCCGTAGGGGTGACCTGGACGGCAAGGCCAAGGCGCTGAAATCCGTCACCTGTCCCCTGGCACGAAATCCATTCTGCACCACCTCGGCATGGATGCCTTGGCAACGATAGCGCCTTGCCGGACGCTGACCAGGATGTACCCCTGATCGGGCGCCTGGAAGGTAAGGCGAATCTTTTTGGACATCCTTGCGTTCGGTCGGTACGAGAAACAACGTGAGCCCGTCCGAGAAGATAACGTTCAGTATAACCGCATTTCCGCAAGCCGGCCGCTTCCGTACGGCTGGCACGGCAAATCATCGAGCCGATGACGCAGGGAGCCGGATGGGCTTGGATGAGGAGGTCCTCTTTATAGTGAGGGTGATGAAGGTGGACGTATACCATGTCCTCCATAAAGTGAAGATGGTTCCACAGGTTGATCAGTTTGCTTCGCTTGATGGTCTTGTCGGGATTGGGATTCCGGATCACTATCCGCATGGTGGAAACACAATGGGGTCGCTACGGGGAGCAAGCCGGGAGTGGTCATTGCCCTGCCGGCATATTGGCTGACTGTCTTGGTCCATCCAGTGCTCCGGATTATGGATTCTGATCTTGCGATTCTGATAAAATTTACGATTTCGGAAAGCGACCTCTCCCGTCTTTTCAAAATGTATGGCAGCAGCCGCTTTCCAATGTGACCGACCGGTTATGGTTATTGCCCGGAAAAAGATGGCCGATGAAATGCAGGACCTTCCGGTTGTCCACGATGCGATCCTGTTCCCCCATCATCACGAGTATGGGAAGACGGTTTTGGAGCATGGCGGAGCCACGGCTCTGAATTTCATCCATGATACTCTGGATTTTAAGGTGACTAAGGTGGTTTTCAGATGATCCTTTTCGACGAGAAATCAAGCCATTCATCCACCGGCGTGAAATCAGTTGCCTCCGCCGGATAGAATACGAGCATGATTGCGCTCAGGTTTCAGTTTGAATTCGGCAATCATCTTCAGGACGATTTTCTCGGTAATACTTAAAACAGACCGGAAGCGTTCATTCCAAAAAAACCCGGAATCCAGCAGTATCAGACTGGGGGCAGCGGCGCTCGCTCAAGCCCCGGCAACGGCAGCGTGTTACGCCCCCTGGCACCAGCCGGCAAGATGGACCTGTTTGAACGATCTTTTGAGAAATTCGACGTGTTGGATGACATCTTCAATAACCGCCTGCACGAGACCAAGTCGCCCCTCTGCTCGTTTAATCCGCAGCCCCGCCGGTCGGCGGCGATAACGGTTAAGTTTGGCGACATGGACCGCAATTGATTTGCCAGCGGGGCCTTGCCAGCCCTGAATGACTCTGACACCTCCGTGTAAAATCAGCACCACATCTTCACCCTCCGGAATGGCCCCAGCGCGTCGATAATGAATCTTATACTGATCAGGTATTTCGAGAAAACAGATGTCAGGCGCACCGTCGTCAGGGTATAGAGCATACGGCACTGCATGCCGAATCCGGTATCCCAGTTTTCGACCAGGATGACCTTCAGTCCCCTGGCAGTTTCAGATAGTAGGGGGTCCGCAAATCCAGCATCCGTTTCGTCCGAACTTCAGCATCGGTTTCTGCTGGCTCCGTTCCACCAGATAGTCGCCGAAGGCTCCTTCATGGGCTATCAGGCTCTCTCCGGCGGCAGAGGAGGCCACAAGAGCAGCCCTGGTCAACAAAGAGTCTCACCGACATGACCAACCGACAATAATCGGCCATCCCAGTTTTTTAATCTCGTTGATCATTCTTAACGCTCGAATCAGACCGCCCAAACGCGATATCTTGATATTGGCGATGAATTGACCGGACGCAGTTTCAAACATGCCCAGGTCATCCAGGGTACACAAACTCTCATCCAAAATGACGGAAGACCCGTGCCCATACTGGTGCTTATGTCTTCGACATGCCGTGCTTCCACAGATTCTTCCATGGCGAATATCCGACCGATTCCCAACGCCCGGGTATAGTCTATGGCTTCATCACAGCGATCCTTCCATAAATTATTGGCGTCAAGACGAATGCGTGTGAGTGGCGCGTGATGTTACGCAGACAATGATTCCAGCAAATCGATCTTCTCCGTATCACGTTCCAGATTGCCGTTTAGCTTGACTTTGAAATCCCGAAGTGCGCGAATCAGATATTGATCGGCAGGGTGGTATATTTCCAGACCTTATCATCACCCAGAACGGCCGTGTAATGACCATAACCCGTGCAACCATTCAATCACGCAGCAGTTTTCAACGGAACGGCTATTTTCCCGGGCAAGCAGGTCAGGCTTATCGCCATTTTCAACGGCACTTTACCATGCCGACGGATAACGATCGATGACTTTTTCATGACGGTATACCCACTGCCCTGGCTCATCCAGCGTTGTAAAATTCATGGCCATCGGAAAAATTTTTCCTTAACCCATTTGACGCCGGACTCTATGTTGTCGCCGGCTGAGTAGACTCTCGGACAACCCTCGCCATATCCCGTATTGTGCCGCCTTTTTGCCTGAACCCAAATGCTTTCTCCTTCGTTCCTGGTAGCCGCGTTATGACGGATGGTGGTTTTCAAGGCCAATCGCAGCGGCACTGCCCTCAACTTCCAATATGGTCTGCTTTGTCACGCCGATATCCCCTCTATTTTTTGAAGAGATGTTATTTACGTCGTGCCGGACTATAAAAGGGGTATCATCGCATGTCAATGAAAGACGAACATATTATGCGGTATTTTCGATACTCGCGAAATGAAGGTGTCTGACCGTTTCATGTATTCATTTTATAGAGGGCCTTTCTTGCGGTATTGAAAGATGAAGAGCGCATAACGGAATAATGATCAGAACAGGCCCCGCCCTCCATGCGGCTTCGTTCTTGAGAGCTGGTCCGAGAGATGCCTGCCAAGAGTTCATCTTTTGCACTAAGGACCTACCGAGGTTTGTAGATCCTGCGCTCGCCGAGGCTGCTTCCCAGGTCGCCTTGTCGACCTCCCGGACATCGAGGAGGATCGATTCGACGATCTCCGGCGCATCTTTACTGATCAGAGGATAAGGTTTTCCTTGGTCATGCCTTGGGGAAGGGAACGGCCAGTTCATTTCGAGGGCGATGAAATCCCGGACCACCGGCTCGGGGATCGGGATGCCCCGGGCGAGACGTTCGGCCCTCTTTTCGAATTCGATCTCGCCGGGGATGTAAATGCGCCGGACTCCATCGGCCCTTTCCGAAGTTCGGATCTCCTGAATGGCCCTGTCCACGGCCTCCGTAAATTCGCTCAGGTCCATGAAGCTTTCGACGCAGACGGCGGCAAAGACGCTCCCGACATCCGCCGGGTCGACCATGTTGTCCGCCAGAAAGCCGGGAAAGTGGGCCCCGTAATTGGAGCCGGTCAACACGCCGCAGAGCAGGTCGACCGCCAGCATGATTCCGTATCCCTTGTATCCCCCGATCGGAGCGAGAAGCCCTCTCAACGCGGCGTGCGGATCCGTGGTGGGATTGCCCCGTTCGTCGAATGCCCAACCCGGCTCCAGGGGCCTGTCCTCTTTGGCGTGAAGAATGATTCGGCCGCGGGCCACCACGGTCGTCGCCAGATCCAGGACCACCGGAAGCTCCCGCCCCGCGGGAACGGCGACGGCGAACGGATTGGTGCCGAACATCGCCGTCCGCCCGCCCGTCGGGGCCGCGGCGGCCGGGGCGTTGGTGGAACTGAAGCCGATCATGCCCTGCGGGAGGGCCATCATCGCCCAGTATGCGGCCATCCCGTAATGATTGGAGTGCGTCACCGCCGTGAAGGCGACGCCGGTCCGCCGGGCCTTTTCGATCGCCATCCGCATCGCCTTTGCCGCGCCGATCTGGCCGATGCTGTTGTGGCAGTCGATCAACGCGGTGGAGGCTTTTTCCCGCAGAACCGTGAAACGGCTTTCCGGGTTCACGACCCCCCTGCGGATTCTTTCCGCGTATACGCACAGCACGCGGGTGATCCCGTGAGTGTCCACCCCCCGCAGGTTTGCCTCGATCAGCGAGTCGGTCAGCAGGAGGGCATCCTCCTCGCCGACCCCGAGTTTCCGGAAGATCTGCTGCGTCCAGAGGCGCAGCCGGTCCGGGGAAAAGAGGACTCCTCCGTCGATACCGGCCATGGGGTTTCTCCTTTCGTCCCTTCCGTCTCCACAAAAGAAACGAAAGGGATTCGATTCATTCAGATAGATCCCTCGGCGCTCATGAAAAACCATTCGCCCGGACGGATCGGCTACGGACATACCCCATTTGCATTGCGTTGGCAAGCGCCGAAAGGATTCTGTTGCAGCATAAGACTGTATGTGTTAGGGCAAAGTTCGTTTCCGAAGCCGGTCGGTGTTTCATTCCGAAACCGGCCCCAATCGTGTCCGTGACCTCACGGACCTCCCTGACGCAGAAAGGAGTGGAGACATGTTCAAGACGGCCATTACGGAGATGTTCGGGATCCGCTACCCCATTCTCTGCGGGGCCATGATGTGGATCTGCAAGCCCGGGCTCTGCGCCGCCGTGTCCAATGCGGGCGGCATGGGCAACCTGACCGCGGGAAACTACGAGTCGGAAGAGGCCTTTCGGGAGGCGATTCGTGAAACCCGGAGGCTGACGGAGCGGCCCTTCATGGTGAACATTACGCTGCTGCCGTCCATCCGGATCACGCCGGAGCATCACAAGATCTACTGCCGTGTCTGCGCCGAGGAGCGGGTGAGCGGGATCGAATTCTCCGGAACGCCGGTCGACAAGGCCTGCGGTATGCAGACGGTGGAGATGCTGAAAAAAGCCGGTGTCAAACTTTTCCACAAGGTCGGCGCGGTCCGTCATGCGCTCCACGCAGAAAAAGCGGGTTATGACGGCATCTACGCAGCCGGAATCGAGGAGGGGGGCCATCCGCTCAACGATGATGTGACGACCATGGTTCTGACGCCCCGGATTGTGGAATCGGTGAAGATCCCGGTCGTGACCGTGGGGGGAATTGCCGACGGGCGTTCACTTGCAGCGGCCTGATCCTGGGGGCGCAGGGTGTGATGATGGCAAGCCGTTTTGTGGCAACAAAGGAATGCGAGGTCCATGAAAATGTCAAGCAGGAACTGCTCCGGAGGCAGGAACATGAGACGGTGATCTTCGGGAAGTCGATCGGTCTGCAGGGGCGTGCACTCAAGAACCGTGTCCTCGAGGAGGTTCTCGCGATCGAGGCGCGGGGCGGCGGACTGGAGGAATTGATCCCGCTCCTGGCCGGGCCGAGGATCCGGGAGGCCTGGGAAAAGGGCGATGTGGATTACGCCCCGATGATGGTCGGCCAGTCTATCGGACTGATCCGGGACATTCCAACCTGCCGGGAACTGATCGAACGGATGGCTGCAGAAGCGGTTGAACATCTGAAGAGGGCCTGCCGCCTGACCGGCTCGATCTGAGAAGAATCTCGGGGATCTCGGATGACGATTCATGGGATAGAAGCCGGGCTGTCTTTCCCGGCGGGGGGTTGCGACGGGTTTTACCGGAGGTGAAGGGTCATGGCGATCGACAGCCATGCGCATCTGGAGATGAAGGAATTCGACAATGACCGAGAAGCGGTTATCGCGCGGGCGGAAGCCGCCGGTGTGACGGCGATCATCACCGTCGGAACGACGATTCCCGACTGCGAAAAGGCGGTTTTGCTGGCCGCTCTTTACCCAGTCGTTTATGCGGCGGTCGGCATCCATCCGCACGAGGCGAAGGAGATCGGCGCCGGAACGTATTCCACCCTCCGGCGAATCGCGCGGGAAGACAAAGTGGTCGCCATCGGGGAGATCGGCCTTGATTTTTCCGCGAGCTCTCCCGCAGGGCTCGGTGCGGCGGCCACCGACAGCGAGCACTGCCGAAGAGCTCAACGCGCGGCGGAACCTCCGCCGACCGCGAGGCCGCGCAGCTGTTCCATCACCTGAGCACGGCATTCGCCTCCGAGAATCCCGCTGCGCTGCGGGGTTGCCAACCGCGGCGGGAATGAGACAGCAGGACGCACTGTGGCTTGGTCCAGGCCGGCTCTACAGGCCAGGGCTGGCTCTTGACAACTACCGGATTCCGCCGAGAAGCAGCTCCTCGCTCGGGGCGGACGCCTACTCCCGGCAACGGCGCGGGGGCTTCGCTGAGCAAGCCGTCGTGGTAACCTGCAACTCAAATCAGAGGAGACGATCAGAGAGTTGACGTTTGCAGGAGAGCACCCGCGGAAACTTTTCGCCTCGGACAACAACTGGGGCAGGAAATCGGCAGGCCACCGCGAAGATGGATGTAAAAAACCTATGCAAGGGGTGCCGGACAGGCTGAGAAGATACCCTTTGAACCTGACCTGGGTAATGCCAGCGTAGGGAATGGCAGCGGTTATGTTGTCCATACTTCTGTTTCGGGGCCATATCCTATCCGGGTATGGTTTTTTTGTTTTGGGACGGCCGCCTGATGGCGGTGCGGTTGAAGGACCATGGGAAAGGTGATTTTTATTGTATCCGGCGGCGCAGTTGTCGAGCCGGCGTTTTTCCGACGGCAGGCGGCTAAGAAGAGGCCCGCGGCGATCATCTGTGCGGACGGCGGCGCCCAACAGCTCGATGCGGTGGGTAGGATCCCCGACCTGATCGTGGGCGACATGGATTCCCTGGATACCGTAGCGCAGCGTCGCTATGAGGCAAAAGGGTGTCGGATCGTCCGTCATGCCCGGCGCAAGGATGAAACGGATACGGAACTGGCACTTCGAGAGGCATTCCGAATGGCCCCGACCGAGGTTTGGATTTGGGGCGCCCTCGGCCACCGTGTGGATCATACGCTGGCGAACATCTCGCTCTTGTTACAGGGAAAGGAGAAGGGGATCCGGGTCAAGCTGATCGACCGGTGGTGCGATCTGTTTCTGGCTGAAAAAAGGTGGGTTCTTGAAGGCGATACCGGCCAGACCGTCTCCCTGTTCCCCTTTGCGGGGCCGGTGACAGGGGTTACACTGACAGGATTTGAGTATCCATTGAAGGCGGCCACGATGGAAGTCGGCAGACCCTATGGGATCAGCAACCGCCTGATCTCGAAGAAGGGGATCATCGAAATGGATTCGGGCCTTCTTCTCGTGGTGAGGTATTTTCGACCGGGAGTTTTCCCGGGGGAGGGTGAAGAATGAAACCGGTCCGGATATTGACGATCGCCGGTTCCGATTCCGGAGGCGGGGCGGGCATCCAGGCGGATCTGAAAACGATCACGGTTCTCGGCGGGTTCGGAATGAGCGTCATCACCGCGCTGACCGCCCAAAACACGCTCGGGGTGCACGGCATCCATGATGTTCCGCCGGCATTTGTCGCTGCGCAGTTTGACGCGGTTGCAGCCGACATCGGGATCGATGCGGCGAAGACGGGGATGCTGGCCACCTCCGAGGTGATCCGCGTCGTCGCCGGGAAGATTCGCGATTACGGGATCGAAAGGCTTGTCGTAGACCCGGTGATGGTGGCGAAAGGGGGGACATCGCTGATCCGGGAAGAAGCCAAGAAAACCATGATTGCGGAGCTCATTCCACTGGCCTTTGTCCTCACGCCGAATCTCCCCGAGGGCGAAGTTCTCTCGGGAATGCCGATCTCAACCCTTGCCGATATGAAGGCGGCGGCGCGGATCATCCGGAATCTGGGGGCCAGGAATGTCGTCCTGAAAGGGGGACACCTCGCCGGGGATGCCGTGGATCTGCTGTATGACGGCGTGAATTTCCGGACCTTCGACTCGCCGCGGATCGAAACGTCGGACACGCATGGAACTGGATGCACTTACTCCGCGGCGATCGCCACCCTGTTGGGCCGCGGGATGGACGTCGGCGAGGCCGTCGAGGAGGCCAAGCGCTACATCACCGCGGCGATTCGGCAAGCCTGGCGCATCGGCGGCGGCCATGGGCCGACAAACCATCTCGCACCGCTTTTCAAGACCGATGGCGGTTCGGGGAAGTAAACAGATGTGGGGAACTTGAGGCGTGGCTGCCGGTTGGATGACGGGGAAAAGATTCGAAACCTGTTCCGACGAGGATCCGGGGGTTTATTGAACGGGAAAAAGGGAAAAACGGAAACGGGCGATGAGGCGCGCCGATGAAAGAAAAAACAAGCCTGAACGGGATCAACCTCTTTTTTCTCTGGTTCGGCGCAGCCGTTTCCGTTGCCGAAATTCTGACGGGGGGATACCTGGCGGAGCTGGGAGCGGCGAGGGGGATCTCCGCGATTCTGCTCGGTCATCTTGCGGGGACCCTTTTGCTGGTGCTGGCCGGCTTCATCGGCTTCCGGGAGAAGGTCCCCGCGATCATGTCTACGAGGATCTCCTTCGGGAAGCAGGGTCCTACCTGATCTCGATCGTCAACATCCTCCAGCTCGTCGGCTGGACGGCGATCATGGTGATCGAGGGAGGAACGGCGATGAACGCCATCGCCGTTTCCCTGTGGCATTTCGATCACCCGCGGTGGATGTCCTGTCTGGTCGGTCTGCTGGTCGGCCTCTGGGTCTTCTGGGGGGTGAAGGGGTTCAAACGGATCAACACATTGGCCGCCGGATTCCTGCTTCTCCTCACGATCCTGATGAGCTGGGTCATTTTCATTCAACCGCCCGCCTCGGCGACCGCGGTGAGCACAAAAGGGGCCTTCGGCATGGGATTCGAACTCTCGATCATCATGCCGTTGAGCTGGTTCCCGCTGATTTCCGATTATACCTCCCTCGCGAGAACCAAGAGGGGCGCCCTGATCGCCCCATTCTTCGGATATTTTATCGGGAGCTGCTGGATGTATTTGATCGGAATGTCCGGCGGCCTTTTGTCCGGATCGCCCGATCCGACGAAAATCATGCTTGCCGCCAATATGGGATTGACGGCGCTGGCCGTTCTCGGACTCTCGACCGTGACGACCACCTTCCTCGACGTCTATTCGGCGGGGATTTCACTGATCAATATTTTCCCCAGGGTCAATGACCGGATCGCGGCGGTGGGTTTTACCGTGATCGGCACAGCCATCGCGCTGGTTTTTCCGATCGAACGATACACGGATTTCCTCTGCCTGCTCGGGTCGGTGTTCTCTCCCCTCATCGCCATCCTCCTCAGCGATTACTTCATTCTGAAAAGAGATCGCCGCGAGTGCCGGGCGGACGGCCTTGCCACCGTTTCGCTCGTCACAGGAATAGTCTTTTACTACCTGATCAAACCCTGGGAATTGCCGATCGGATCCACACTTACCACCATCATTTTCACCACGGCGCTTCACTGTGGCCTGCGGAGGTGGAAACGGTGATGTCCCCGTTCATCCATTGCAGCATCCATCGAGGATATCGTGATGATCCAGGACCGGGCGGATCGACAAAAGGATAATGCCACCGATATTGTCCGCCGGCTGCGGGATGCCGGTTACGAGACCTTCTGGGTGGGCGGATGCGTCCGCGACCTTCTCCGAGGTAAATCCCCAACGGATTACGATATCGTTACGGCAGCTCTGCCGGAAAAGGTCCGGGAGATCTTTTCGAAAACCATTCCCATCGGCGATCGTTTCGGCGTTTGCCTTGTCGTCGTGGAGGGAACGGCTTATGAAGTGGCCACATTTCGCGCAGAGGCGGATTACAATGACGGCCGCCGCCCCTCCCGTATCACATACACGACGGCGGCAGAGGATGTCCGCCGGAGGGATTTCACGATCAACGGCCTGCTGATGGACCCGGTGACCGGACGGATCGTCGATCACATCGAGGGGCGGCGCGACATCGAAGATGGGATCATCCGTGCGATCGGTGATCCGGCGAAGCGTTTCATGGAGGATCACCTCCGGATGCTCCGGGCGGTTCGCTTCGCATCGACGCTTGATTTCACGATTGAACCTTTCACCTTTGCGGGGATCCGCGATCATGCGGCCGGCATCCGAAAGATCAGCGCCGAAAGAATCCGTGACGAGCTGTCGCGGCTGCTGACCGGTCAGGCGGCCCGCCGCGGCATGGAGCTTCTATTTCAGAGCGGTTTGCTGGCGGAAATTCTGCCGGAGGTTCACATCCTTCGGGGGGTCATTCAACCCCCGGCCTTTCATCCCGAAGGGGATGTCTGGGAACATACGCTGCGGATGCTTTCGCTGCTTCCCAGGCGGGATGGGGTGGCCGACCCGCGTCTGGCGTGGGCCGCTCTGCTCCATGATGTCGGAAAGGGGGTTACCCGTTCCGAGGACGAAAGCGGGACCCATTTTTACGGCCATGTTCAGCAGGGGGAGCGGATCTCCTCCGCTATCCTTCGGCGGCTCCGTTTTTCTCGGGAGGAGATGGAGGCGATCCTGGCACTCGTTCGAGGACACATGCTCTTCATGAATGTAAAGAAGATGAGGCCGAACCGCCTGAAACGATTCCTGCGGGTGCCTGATTTCGGTCTGCATCTGGAGCTCCACCGGCTCGATTGTCTTGCGAGTCATGGATTGCTGGACCATTATGAGTTCTGCAGGCAGAAGCGCATGGAGTTTCCCTTGGAGACGCTCCGGCCGCCCCGTCTGCTCACCGGCAGGGACCTGATCGGGATGGGCTTTTCGCCGGGACCGGTGTTCAAAGAGATTCTACGAGCGGTCGAGGATGCCCAACTGGACGGACGGATCGTCGATACCGACGGCGCTCGCGATCTTGTGTGCCGGCATTGGGGTTGCCTGAAATGTCAAAACGGGGGGACTTGATCGGGCATCGGGCCGTGGATCGTTTCAGTGCCCGTTTCGTTGATGACTTCCCACTTGTTGCATTCGTAAAACCGGATCTGCTCGCTGTTTTCTGGATACCGGCCGCAGTTGAAATAGCGCCAGAAAAATGACCCGTAGCTTCTGCACCGGTTTCGCTCCGTGTCCAGCATCGGGCAGTGCCTCATCGTGCAGCAGCGGGTGCAACCATTGCAGGCCCCGTCGTGTTCGTGCCAGGAGCCCCGAACCCGAACGCGCGACCGGTCCGGTCCGATCATCGGAGGCGCCGTCAGCGGGATGGCGAACATGCTGCGGTACGCCGGATTGTGGATCCATTCTTTGAGCAGCCTCCAAGCGCTGACGGTGACCGGAAAGCTATAACGATGGTACTTTAAAAAATGAAAATCATTGAAAAAATACCAGGAATAGAGGGGACCCAGAAGGTAGGTGAGCAAATTGCCTGAAATCGCACCCGCCAGCGCGAACAGGATAAAGACAATCCTGGCCGCAGCCCATTTGGCCTTCTGAAACATCCCTTGCCCCCTTTTCGAAAACTGGAAGAACTATAGTCAAGACGCATGGGCATGTCAAACAAAACCCGTCATGCCGATCCCGGAGAGAGCGCTTGCTTTTTCTGCAAGGATTGCTGAAAGTGTCCCGCAAAAATGACGCCGTACGGACGACGATGATGGGGAAATACAGGATGGAGAGGAAGCGCCGCAGGGGGTCTCTGCTGCTGGGCGGAATTCTCCTGATCCTTGTGGTCGGGGGGTGTGGCCGTTTGACCGTTCATCCCGATATCAAGCCGACCGCCCCGTCGGTGCCGTTTGTGGGAATGAAGACGCTTTCCCGGCTCGCTTATAGCATCCAGGCCGGGGCGTTTACGCGGGTGGAAAATGCCGCACATCTCACCCGGTCCCTTCAGCAGAAAGGTCTCAATGCCACCTATTTTGTTGCCGCTCAGGGTTTGTATAAGGTCCGTTTTGGCAATTTTCCAAGCCGGGAACAGGCCAGGGAGCGGGCCGAGGATCTCAGGGCAAGGGGTATTATCGAAGAGTTCTATATTGTCGCACCCGAGGAATACACCGCCGCACAGAGGGATGCACGCGGCGAGGCTTACCTGCGCGATGAACTGGTACGGACCGCCCGGAGCTTTATCGGTGTTCCATATCTCTGGGGAGGAAGCTCGGCCGAAACCGGTTTCGACTGCAGCGGATTGACGATGACCGTCTATCATTTGAACGGACTCGATCTTCCCCGGACATCGCGGGATCAGTTCACGGCAGGGATCCCCGTGGATCGCTCGGCGCCGGGGAGAGGGGATATCCTTTTCTTTGCGGACGGGGGCGCCGAGGTTTCCCATGTCGGTATCTATGCCGGCGATGGTTGGTTCATCCATGCCCCGGGCCGGGGGAAGCGGATTCGCGCGGATTCCCTTGCCGTGGACCCTTTCAAGCGGACCTTTGCAGGGGCCCGATCCTACCTGTAGCGCCAATTATCGGTTGACAAGCGGACCGATTTCCATAAGATGGGGCCCGCCGAACGGCGTCGGGAAAAGGCGAGGTCTTATTGGCTTCACAAAGACGGTTCGTCGCATGTTCCGGAAGCTCACGTGCCGAGCGGGAGAGGCCAATGATGAAAGGAGATCCATGAACAGCGAAAATTTATTGGTCACGGGGGGGTGCGGTTTTATCGGGAGCAACTTTATCCGTCATCTGCTTGCGGACGGGCATTTCCAGGGCCGGATCATCAACACGGACTGCCTAACCTATGCCGGTAATCCCGACAACCTCAAAGGCGTCAAAGAAGCACATCCCGAACGTTATTTCTTCGAGAAAGCGGATATCTGCGACATGAACGCGCTCAGGGACATTTTTGACCGCCATCGGATCGATGCCGTCTGTCATTTCGCGGCGGAGTCCCATGTGGACCGTTCCATCAAAAAGCCGGACAGCTTTGTACAGACCAACATCATCGGAACGTTCAACCTCCTTGAAGCGGCGAGGGGCGCCGGCAGCCGCTTCCGTATTTTCCACCACATCAGCACCGACGAGGTGTACGGAAGTCTTGGCCGGGAGGGGTATTTCACCGAGGAAACGCCTTACCGTCCGAACAGTCCCTATTCCGCGTCCAAGGCATCCTCCGATCATCTTGTCCGGGCCTACCATGAAACCTACGGCTTGCCGACCACGATCTCCAACTGTTCGAACAATTACGGCCCCTATCAGTTCCCTGAAAAGTTGATTCCGCTGATCGTCCTCAACGCGCGGGACGGGAAACCTCTTCCGGTATACGGAGACGGAAGGAATGTCCGGGACTGGCTTTATGTCACCGACCATTGCGAGGCGATCCGGACGATCATGGAAAAAGGGGCACGCGGAGAAACGTACAACATCGGCGGTCATGCGGAGATGGAGAACATCACCATCGTGGAGATGATCTGCGACCTCGTGGACGAAATCGAGCCTGCGGGAGCGCCCCGACGGCGTCTGATCACGTTCGTGAAGGATCGGCCCGGTCACGACCGTCGATACGCGATCGATTTTTCCAAGTTGAGCGGGGAGCTGGGCTGGAGACCCGCTGAATCCTTTGCATCCGGTCTGCGGAAGACCGTGCTCTGGTATCTTGAACACAAAGAATGGAACGAGCGGGTCCGGAGCGGCGCCTATCAGTCCTGGATCCGGGAGCAGTATGGCGAAGGGTAGAGAAGGGGTCTGATTTTCGGCTTGTGGTCAAAATCGAAATTTGCTAAAAATGCAAACGAATGGAGGCATCCATGGGCTTGAATTTTGAAAAGGAAGGGCATATCGCGAAGGTGGGCCTGAACCGCCCGAAGGAAAAAAATGCGCTCGATCCCCAGATTCTGATGGATTTGCATGAGGCCTGGAAAAATGTCAACGCGGATGATCAAATCCGCGTCGTGATCCTCCATTCCTGCCTTCCGGATATTTTCTGCTCCGGGATGGACCTCCGGACGGCGATTCCGATCCTGACCAAGATGCGTGAGCCGGAGACCGATGCGGAACGGTGGCTTTCCCGGGTGGGGCCGCATGTGGCGGAGGCGATGCTGAAACCGAACATCGTCAAAAAGCCGGTCATTGCCGCCGTGAACGGTTACTGCCTCACCGGGGGATTTGAGATGATCATGGGGGCGGACCTGCGCATCGCATCGGAGGATGCCGTTTTTCAGATGCGAGAGGCGAGCCTGGGCATCATGCCGACCGGCGGATCGAACGTCTATCTGCCAAGGATCCTGACGCCTTGCCGGGCCATGGAAATTTTGCTCACTGCTGGTAATTTCAAGGCTCAGACCCTGCTGGAATGGGGATTCCTCAATCGCGTCGTTCCGGTGGGCGACTTGATGGCGGCGGCCATGGAATTGTCGGAGAGGATCGCCGGAAACGGGCCGCTCGCCGTACAAGGGATCATCCGCTGTTTCCGGGAAAGCATGGAGATGGGATTCAGCGCCGCGTTCCAGAAGGAATTGGAGATCGGGCTGCCCATCTTTGCCAGCGCCGACGCCCGAGAGGGGATTCGCGCGCAAAAGGAGAAGCGAAAACCCAATTTCCCGGGAACCTATACCTGAATTGAAAATGGAACGGAAAGGAGAAACAGGGATGTCCAAAACGGAAGATGCATTGAGGGAGGCCTTCGCCGGCGAATCCCAAGCCAACCGGAAGTATCTGGCCTTTGCCGCCAAGGCGGACCAGGAGGGGTTTCCCCAGGCCGCCCGGCTGTTCAGGGCGGCGGCGGATGCGGAAACGATCCACGCGCACAGCCATTTGCGCGCGCTGAAGGAGGTCCGTTCCACCCGGGAAAATCTTGAAGCGGCCGTGGCCGGCGAGACTCATGAATTCAAGTCCATGTATCCCGGGATGATCGAATCGGCCCGGACTGAGGGGAACAAGGAGGCGGAACGCTCCTTCCATTTTGCCAATGAGGTGGAAAAGGTCCACGCCGCGCTCTATCAAAAGTTGTTGAAGAGTCTGGGAGAAAGCGGAGAGACTTACCCCTACTATGTATGCCCTGTCTGCGGATACACCTCAGAGAGGGAGGCTCCCGAGACCTGCCCGGTCTGCGGGGCGAAGGGAAAACTGTTCCGGAAGATTGAATAGGCGGCGGAGACTCCCGTTTCCGGGAATGATCCGCCGTCCTGAGGAAACCAAACAACCGGGGTTGTTCTTAAAATAAGTTAAACATGTCACGTCCAAGACACCGGACGCAGGAATGAAAAGGAGATATCCATGGAACCACGTTTGAATGCACTGGAAATCGCGTTGAAGAATGAGATGAACGAGCACCATTTCTACCTGAAAAATGCCGAAAGAACCTCGAATCCGGTCGGCAAGGCCATGTTCGCGCAGATTGCAGGCGAGGAGCTGGAACACCATGAACGCCTGAAACAGCTGGCCGAAAACTGGAAGAAGGATCGGAAATGGCCGGAAACCGTCCCGTTGAAAGTTGCGGACACCGCGGTTCGGTCGGTATTCGGAAAGGCGGCTCGGGGCGGGGAGACTCAGGGCGGGGATGCCGATGATCTGGCGGCGGTCCGCAAAGCGATCGATTTTGAGGCCAAGGGGGCGCAGTTTTATGCGGAGCTCCGGGACAAATCGACCGATCCGAAGGAGAAGGCGTTCTTCGGGCTGCTCTCCGGCATCGAACAGGAGCATTACGCCTCCCTGAAAGATACGGAGGAGTATTTCATCGATCCGGGCGCCTGGTATCGAAAACATGAAAGCACGAGTCTGGACGGGGTATAGCGACTGCGGTTGTTCGGACAAAAGGAAAACGGGCCGGCTCAAAGCCGGCCCGTGTTTTTACGTTCGGCATGCCGTATACGGAGCCGCACGATAAAGAAGGGATGCGTGATCCCCAACTTGTCCGGATGCGCTGCCGAAATCTTCAGGACAACCTCTCCCGCTTTCCGGCCCTCAGAGACTCCTCGATCGACTCCAGCCGAAGACTCAGGTTGTTCCAGCGGTAGTAGAGGTCTTCGAGTTGTGCGTCGGCTGCCCTGACCTCCTGGTTGAGAATCCTGATCCGTTCCGGATCTTTGTAGGTGTCCGGTTCGCAAAGGACGCCTTCGGCCTCTTTTTTTTTCGCCTCAAACAAGCCGATTTGCTGCTCGGTTTTTTCCAGATCGCGTCTCAGCGAAGCCGTCGCCCGGGAGATCCGGTTTCGTTCCTCGGCTTCCCGCCTTTTTTCTTCCTTGCTCTTGCGGCTCCGTTCCTCTTGAGACTTCGGCTCCGGAGCGTTTCCCTGCCCCGCAGCGGACTGTGTCGCCGTGATGGGCTGATGTGACCCGGCAGCGACTTTTGTCAAAGGCGCAACTGCCGCTGTCGCCGACGGCGGGATCTGCTCTTCCCGTCGCTTTTCGATGAAGTAGGAGTAGTTGCCGCGATATTCACGGCAGACGCCGTTCCGGAGTTCGAAAACCCGGCTGACGAGGCAGTCCAGGAAGTAGCGGTCATGCGAAACGATCAGGATCGTGCCCTGGTAGCGGAGAAGTGCATTCTGAAAAATCTCTCTGGTCTTGATGTCGAGGTGATTCGTGGGTTCGTCGAGGATCAGCAGGTTTGTGTCGGTCAGCAGGATTTTCAACAGAGCCAGCCGGGACTTCTCGCCCCCGGAGAGGATCGAAATTTCCTTGTGGATGTCGTCCCCGGAGAAGAGGAAGGCGCCCAGCAGATTCCGCCGCTCCTGGTCGTTGCTCCGCGTCCCGGCGGCGTTGACCTCATCCCAGATCGTTCGCCGATAATCCAGGTTCTGTGCGCTCTCCTGCGAGAAAAAAGCCATCTTCACGTTCAATCCCGTGGAGACTTCGCCGGCCGTCTGCGTTTCGACGCCGCTGAGGATCCGTGAAAGGGTGGATTTTCCCGCTCCGTTCACGCCGACGACAGCCGCCTTTTCGCCCCGGTAGAGCGTGAAATTCACGTCATGGAAAACGCTGAGATCCCCGTAGGATTTTGCCAGACGGCGCACCGAAAGGACCTCCTTTCCACTGCGGGGACTCTCCGGGAAGCGTATTTTCACGGCCCGGCCGTTTCCCTCCTCCCGGAGCATTTCGAACTTCTCCAACTGCTTCACACGGCTTTGAACCTGGCTGGCCTTGGTGGCCTTGTAGCGGAACCTTTCGATAAACCCTTTGATCCGCTTGATCTCGGCTCTCTGCAGCTCCATCTCTTTCCGGAGGGCCTCGCGGCGGCGCTCCTTCTCGGCGAGGTAATGGGAGTAGTTTCCCTTGTAAAGCGTGATCTGCCGGTTCGCCAGTTCGGCAATCACGGTGACGATCTTGTCGAGGAAGACGCGGTCATGGGCGATCGCGACGATCGTCCCGGGGTAGTCCTTCAGCCAGCTCTCCAGCCATTCGAGGCTTTCCGTGTCGAGGTGATTGGTCGGCTCGTCGAGGAGCATGATGTCCGGCCGGGAGAGGAGAATGACGGAAAGCATGATCCGCATCTTCCAACCGCCGGAGAACTCCGCGCAGTTCTTCGTGAAGTCGCTCTGGCGAAATCCGAAACCGGCGAGCATCTGCTTGGCCTGTGACTCGAAGGCATAGCCGTCCCTTGCCTGGAATCGGGCGAGGGCGGTTTCGTAATCCTTCAGCATTTTTTCGTGTTCGACATCATCGGCGCAAGAGGTTGACAGGGACTCCTCGCAGCGCCTGAGTTGCCTCTCCAGTGCGGCGATGCCGCTTTTCCGCCGCAGGTAATCCAGAAGCGGCAGAGGGTCCAGCTCGACCAAATCCTGGGGAAGGTAGCCGATCGAGACCCGCTTGCGGTCGGGGATCTCGATGGTCCCTCCATCCAGGTCGACGGTTCCGAGGATGGCCCGCAGCATCGTCGTCTTGCCGGTCCCGTTGTCGCCGACCAGACCGACGCGTCCGCGGTCGGTGATCGTCCAGTTGATCCTGTCAAAGATCTTTCGGTCAGAGAAGGAAAGGCTGATGTCCCTCAGGTAAATCAAGATCGGCAAAACCTCATGAAAGGGTCCTCTTTTCCGGGCGCATCGATTGCTATTCCGTCCCGATTTGACACTTCTGCGTTTTCCAACGCTGGTGGATCCAGAACCACTGGTCGGGGTACTCCCGGACGACCTCTTCGACGATTCGGGTAAATCGCTGGGTGTTCTCCAGCAGATCCCGTTCGTAATCCCCGGTTCGGGAGACCTCCACGACGGGTTTCAGGATCAGCTTGTATTTCCCGGACTTCTGCCTTGCCATGAAGGCCGGGATGATCGGCGCACCGGAACGCAGGGCCATAACCGCCAACCCGACCCCCGAGCAGGCCGGACGGCCGAAGAAATCGACAAAAACCCCTTCCCGGACGGATACATTTTGGTCGCTCAGGATTCCGATGATGTGGTTCTCTTGGAGAAGTTCCACAACCCGTTTGCCGGATCCCCCCTTCGGGATCAGCGTATTGCCGTGCATCGTCCGAACATGTTCGAATAGGTTGTCCAGGAGGGGATTGTCCAGCGGGCGGTAGACGATATGCATGGGTTTCAACAGAAATGGGACGGCGATGGTCATCAGCTCCCAGTTGCCGAAGTGGGCAACGATCGAGAGAACCCCTTTGCCGCGCGAAATCGCCTCCCGGTAATGTTCCAACCCTTCCACATCGACCCATTCATGGAGGTTTCGCGGTGTGATGGACGGCAGGCTGAAGAATTCCGCTATCGTGATGGCTTCGCTGCGGTAGACTCCCTTGGCGATCGCCATCAGCTCTTCCATCTTCTTTTCCGGAAAGGCGCGCCTCAGGTTGTGCAAAGCGATCAGCCGATGCTTCAGGGATACGTGGTAGAAAAGCCCGAACAGGGATTTGAAGAAGAGTTTCCGGACACAGAGCGGGACGCACTGTCCGCATCTCAGAAGGATGCTTGTCGTTCGGGTCTTCTCCACGGTCATAAATGCCTCTGCTTTTGTTTGACCGGCGGTTGCTCAGCCGTCAAAAATTCTGAAGGAGCCCATCCGTCCGCTCGGGGAAGGCGTTCGGGCCAAAACCCCGAACGGTCGATAGGGACAGGGGCTTATATCCTTTTTGGGTTGGGATGATCAAGGAGATTTCGATAACCGCACTGCGTTCAGCCTCCCTTTTTCCTGAAAAAGAGGCGGATCGGGACCTCTTCAAACCCGAAGGCCTCCCGGATCCGGTTGGCCAGATATCGTTCGTACGAGAAATGAACGGCGCCGGGGTCGCTGACGAACAGCACAAAGGTCGGCGGCTTGACGGCGACTTGCGTGATGTAATTGAAGAGATGCGGTCGGCTGCGGCGTCCGGGCGGCGGATTCCGCTCGATGATGTCACGGATCTTCCGGTTCAGATCACCGGTTTCGATGCGCCTGGTATACTGGGCATAAACCCGTTTGACCAGGGCGAAGATCTTTGTGACCCTCTGTCCGGACATGGCAGAGACGAAAAGGATCGGTGCATACTCGATGAACCTCGATTGGTAGCGGATCTTCTCGATGTATTCGCCGAAAGTGCGGTTGTCTTTTTCGATCAGATCCCACTTGTTCACGACAAAGATGCAGGCGGTTCCCCTTTCCACGGTGAGACCGGCAATCTTGGTGTCCTGGTCGCTCATTCCCTCTCGGGCGTCAAGAAGCAGCAGCGCAATATCGGCATGGTCAATCGCCCGGATGGCCTGAACAATGGTGTATCTCTCGAGCGTAAGGCTGATCCGGCTCTTCCGACGGATTCCGGCGGTATCGATCAGCAGAAAATTCTGCCCGTCGCGGGTAAACGGGGTGTCGATGGCATCCCGTGTGGTTCCCGGCACGGGGTTTGCGATCGTGCGCTCGTAGCCGAGGATCCGGTTGACCAGCGAAGACTTGCCCACATTGGGCCGGCCGACCACGGCGATCCGGATCCGGTCATCCTCCGTTTCCTGCCCCGGTCCGTCGGCCGGGAGGTTTTCCGCCAACTCATCCATCAGGTCGTCGAGACCTTCTCCGTGCTTCGCTGAGATGGCATAGAGTTTTTCGATCCCGAGGCGGTAGAATTCGGAAATCAGCGATTCGTGGCGGGGGCCGTCAATCTTGTTCACCACGAAAAAGACTCTCTTGTCCGTCATCCGCAACATACGGGCGATCTGCTGATCGGAGGGCGTCAGACCGTCGCGGCCGTCCATGACAAAAAGGATGAAATCCGCTTCCTCGACCGCCAGCTTGGTCTGTTCGCGCATCTGGACGAGGATCTCCACGACCGATGTCGGTTCGAAGCCGCCCGTGTCGATCAGCGTAAACGGACGATCGTTCCATTCGCAGTCCGAATAGTTGCGGTCCCTTGTGGCGCCCGGTTCATCGATGACGATGGCCTTGCTCCGGCTCGAAAGGCGGTTGAACAACGTGGATTTGCCGACGTTGGGTCGGCCGATGATTGCGATGACGGGTTTCATGAACATTAGCCCCGCAGAATCATGGTTTCCGCTCCCCGTAACCGAACTCGTGAAGCAGTCTGGGGTCATGGGTCCAGTCCTTGGCGACGCGAACGTAAAGCTCCAGGAAAACCTTCGCGGCGAAGAAACTCTCCAGGTCAAGACGGGCCCTGGTGCCGATTTCTTTGAGCATGGATCCGTTCTTGCCGATGATGATCCCCTTTTGTGAATCTTTTTCAACATGGATCGTTGCCGAAATCCGGATCAGATTTTTCGATTCATCCTCCTTGAAGGCGTCGATGACGACGGCGGTCGCATAGGGGATTTCCTGACGGGTGCGCAGGGTGATCTTTTCCCGGATGATTTCGGCGGCAATGAACCGTTCGGAACGGTCCGTCATGATCTCCTCGGGAAAGTACCTCGGCCCTTCGGGGAGGAGTTTCAGGATTTCCCCGATCAAGATGTCGATGCCCCGGATCTTCAGGGCGGAAACCGGCAGGATTTCCCGGAAGGGGAAAAGCTTCCGGTACCTTTCGATCATCGGCAGCAGACGCGGCGCGTCCACAAGATCGATCTTGTTGATGACCAGAAAGACCGGGATGACGGTTTCACGGAGAAATCCGAGGATCATACGGTCTTCCGAATGAGCAGCGGCGGAGGCCTCGGTCAGCATCAGCAGCAGGTCGACGCTTCGGAAAGTAGCCGTTGCCGTCTCGACCATCGCCCGGTTGAGGGGGGTCTCCGCCCGGTGGATGCCCGGCGTATCCAGAAAGATCATCTGGGCCGCCTGCGGTTCTGTGAGATTTCGAATTCCTACGATCTTGTTCCGCGTCGTCTGGGGCTTGTGGGTGGTGATGGCGATCCGCTCCCCGACGATCGCGTTGAGAAGTGTCGATTTTCCCACGTTGGGCCGGCCGATGATGCTGATAAAACCCGATTTGAACATCTTTCACTCCCGATGAATCGGCGGATGCGACGCGCAAGATCTATGGGGCGCGGCTGTTTGGACGACATAGTGGTCGAATACGGTGAAGATGTCAATCCGAAACTCAATATCCGAAACTCAAGATCGAGAATGCCCCCGCTTGACACATTATGAGCATATGCTTATAAGGAAAGAGACGGAGAACGGTTATGCCCAGGCCGAAATGTTGCAGACAGGTGGGTGTTATGCCCTACAAAACCCGTTTCCGGCCGGAAGGGGTCACTTCATCGTCGTGCCCCGAGGAGGTCCTTTTGAGCCTGGACGAATATGAGGCTCTGCGGCTGGCGGACCTTCAAGGGTTGTATCAGGAAGAGGCCGCTTCCCGGATGACGATTTCGCGTCAAACATTCGGCAGAATTGTCGGAGCGGCGCGCCGGAAGGTGGCAGACGTCCTCGTCAACGGGAAAATCCTTCGGATCGAAGGAGGTCCGGTTTCCATCAAGGCCGGTGAAGCGGCACGATGTCCCCGCTGTCATTGTGCCGTCGATTTTCCGGATTCGAAAAGCAGAACCACATGCCCGCGTTGCAGAAAACCAACAAAAAAATTTTAAAAAGGAGAAGGAACGGGACGATGATGCCGGTCGGAAATGTCGAAGGGGGAACCGTCAACACCGGGGACAGATACGGCATGGATGTCTCATTTTCCCCTTCAAACCGGGATTCGCTCCCGTCAACTCGAGGTCCTTATGATCAATAACGCGTATTATTTTATTATCGTTTCCCTGCTGCTGACGCTGCTCTCTTTTTTGCTGGACCGGAAGAAGACGATGATGGGACTGAAAAAGGGGTGGAGGATGTTCCAAAACATTGCCTTTCCCTTCCTGAACATCCTGATCTTGATCGGTATGGCATTGTATCTTGTGCCACCCGTGCTGATCTTGAAATATTTAGGCCCGGAATCCGGTTGCGGAGGGCAAGCGATTGCAGCCGTTGTCGGCTCCGTGACCTTAATTCCCGGATTTATTTCCTACCCGGTTGCCTCCGTTTTGATCCAGGAGGGGGCGTCTTATACCGTCGTGGCCACCTTCATGACGACCCTGATGATGGTCGGGGTGGTGACCCTGCCTCTGGAGATCGCGTTTTTCGGCAAGTCGGTTGCCGTCGTGAGGAATGTGCTGAGTTTCATCGCCGCGGTCGTAATCGGTACATTCGTGGGGCTGGTGCTATGATTCGAATTCTCCGGAAGAAAAAACGGTACGTTTGGCTTTTCGTTTACCTGGTCTTCACACTGGCCTCCTTTGCGTTTGGTTTCAAACCGGGGAAGGAAATTTTCCGAAATTTCACCCAATTCTTCATCGAAATGGTCACGTTCATACCCTTTTTGTTCATCATTGTCGGGCTGTTCGATGCGTGGTTCCCCAAGGAGCAGGTTGAAAAACACATCGGCCAGGAATCGGGGATCAAGGGGATGCTGATCGTGATCGTCATGGCCATGCTGCAGGCCGGTCCTCTGTACGGGGCATTCCCGGTTGCCTATATCCTCTTTAAGAAAGGTGCCAGCATTAAGAATATCTTCATTTACCTGGGGGCGTTTTCCTCCTTAAAAATTCCCATGCTGGGAATGGAAATCGGCTATCTGGGGATTCAATTTACGTTGGCCCGAACGGCGGTATCGTTGCCGCTGTTTATCGCGATCGGATATTTCATGGAATGGTACTTGAAAGGCAAGGATTTCAAAGTCAATCAAATCTCATAGGTGTCATCTCTAAGGCATCAACTCCAAGGTGTCAACTCCAAGGTTGACCCGAAGCGTCTTCCCGCCTATAATCAATGACGAGATCTGTTCACCGAAAGGAACGAATGATGCGAGAAGAGCCGATGATCGATAAGATCGAATATGCCGACGCCATAAAACTGGAAAAGCCCGAACCGGACGAGAGCGACATCGATCACAGGCGCCACGATCGTTTTCAGTTTTGGAATTTTATAAAAAAGCCCGGTTTTATCGTATGGGTAATCATTCTCATCGTCCTTTTCATGGTGGCCTTTTTATCATCGGGGAAAAAGGATCCTTCGAAGGCCGATTTCAATACAGTGATGAACCGTCTGGATCGTATTGAAGCGCGGCTTCATGATCTGGAAGGAATGCAGGAGAGAATGACCGCCGAGGTCCGGGCGCAGAAAAATACCGTCGGCAAGGATCTCGCAGCCACCACGGATGCGGATAAAACAACATCGCAAAAACTCGATTTGCTGACGAAGAAAGTGGAACTGCTGCAGCAGAAGACGGATTCGGCAGTGAAAGAACCCCGGGCCGACAGAACCGCCGCGGCACAGCGTGTTGAGGAAAACAGCCCCAAATATCATGTGGTGGCTCGAGGCGAGACGCTCTATCGAATCGCCATGAAGTATGGACTTACCGTGGATGCCCTTCGAAATCTGAACCGGATGAGTCCGGATCAACCCATTCACCCGGGGCAAAAACTGCTGGTTACCGCCGCCAAGGGTTCATAGAGTCTGCCCGGCAGATGTCGATCTTCCCGGTAAAATCGGTGCGCAGCTGTTTCCCATTTGCCGTCAAAACGAGGGTATGCCGCGGCAGGTGAGCGTCCGATTGGATGTCGATCTGCTGGAAATGAAAGCGTTTCTTCAAAGAAACCATGTTTTCGTTTTTCTGTCCGCGGAAACTCGAGATATCGGACGGGGAAACTGTAAAGCGGGGAACAGCAGAGCCGTTTCGAAGAAGGGGAAATTCCGGGTTGCCGTCATTTCCTCCGACATAGGAGAGAAGTGCGACGGCCATCTCCAGAAAGAGGGAGGCTTCAACCAGTGAACGAAAAGCCGGGTGAAAAGGTCCTCCGACCACGGCTCCCGGCTCTTCCATTTCCCGGGTTGTCTGGAGACCGAGGCGAATGACCGGGATCCCGGCGCCGGCAAATGTCTTGAGTGCATCCTTGCAAAGATCAATCGCCTCCGGAAGGCTGAGAGGGCTGTACTCTCCCCGTTGGAATTTTTCGGCGAGGGGGGTATCCTTCAGAACGAGGGTCGGGTGAATCCGGACCATATCGGGCCGAAGATCGATCGTTTTTCTTACGGTTGCGGCAAAACGTTTGGGGCTGTCTCCGGGCAAGCCGGCCATCAGATGGATTCCCGTCTCCAGATTTTTCTCTTTCAGAAGACGGATGGTCCGGGAAACGTCGGCCTCCGTGTGACCGCGCCGCGTGCAGAGAAGGACCCTGTCGTCCAGCGACTGCGCCCCCACCTCAACCGTCTTGACGCCGCTTGCCTTCAGGTCATCGAGGTATTCAGCGTCGATTCCACCCGGGCGCGTCGAAATCCGGATGCCGTCCACCCTTCCGTCTTGGAGAAAGGGTCCGGACAGGTTCAGCAGACGCTGCTGTACCCGTCGTTCCATGCCGGTAAAGGTTCCGCCGTAGAAGGCGATCTGAGGGGGGCGTTGTCCTGAGCCGCGGCTTCTGCCTGCCTTTTCCAGGTGTGCGCGGACGTTCGCTGAAAAAGCCTCCCCCGTGATCCGACCCGACCGGCTTCCTGCCGTCAGGCGTTCATTGCAGAAAATACAGCGCTGGGGGCAGCCTCGGTTCATCAGGAAAAAGGGGATGATCATGTGGCCTTCCGGAGCTTATCCAACGCGATCCTGGCTGCCTGCTGTTCAGCCTCTTTTTTGCTTTTACCAACCCCCGATGCGATAACGTTTTCACCGATCATCAGATTCGTTTCGAAACGCTTATCGTGATCCGGTCCGGTTTCAGAGATGATCACGTAGCGGGGCATCTCCCGGTAGAGGAGCTGACTTGCCTCCTGAACGGCGGTTTTATAATCCCGATAGACCTCGGGGAGATTGTCCCCATCGATGAGCGGTCCGAAGAGCCGATCGACAAATTCGGCAGTTCGGTCATATCCCCCGTCGAGGTACATCGCGGCGATGATCGATTCGAATGCATCCGCCAGCAGCGATGGTTTCGCCCGTCCGCCCGAATCCGCTTCGCCTTTTCCGAGCAGCAGATATTCCCCAATTTTGAAACGGCGAGCCAGTTCTGCGAGCGGCTGTTCGTTGACGACGGAGGCCCTCAATTTGGAAAGCTGTCCTTCGGTATGATCGGGAAATTTCCGGATCAGCATGTCGCTGATGGTCAGTTCCAGTACCGCATCTCCCAGAAACTCAAGCCGTTCGTTGTCTCTGCAGGAGGGGGTGTCGGTTTCGTTGACAAAGGAACGGTGTGTCAGGGCATTGTCCAGCAGACGGATGTCCGAGAAGTGCCAGCCGAGGTTCTTTTCCAGCGCGATCAACGCGCGATGTCTTTTCTCCTGCAGGGTCATTTCCGATATCCCGTCAATTCTTCGTTCCGATCATTCGGGGATCACATCAGCCATCAGTAGGCCTTCATGATACCGGAAAGGCATAGCCCGAACGATCGTATTGGTGGTGACGTTTCCCCGGACGGCTACGGGAATGTAGTTGTCGGAAAAACCGATGGGGAAGCCGGTTGCCGGATCAGTCCTGCGCTCGACGAGAACGTTCAGCGGCGATCCGATGAACCGTTCGGCAAATCCCCGCCGCTTTTCCGCGCCGACCGCCCGGAGTCGCTCCGCACGCCGCCTTTTCACTTCCTCGGGAACCTGTTCCGACATCGCCGCCGCGGGCGTTCCCGGGCGACGGGAGTAGGGAAAGACGTGGAGATATGCGATAGGGCTCTCTTCAATCAAATGCAGCGTGTCGGAAAAGGCGCTCTCCGTTTCGCCGGGGAAGCCCGCCATCACATCGACTCCGACGGCGATGCCGGGGACAGCCTGGTCCATCCTCCGCAAGAGGTCACAAAAGAAGGCCGCGGTATAGTTCCGGCGCATCGCGGCCAGGATCCCGTCATTGCCGCTCTGGAGGGGGATATGAAGGTGGCGGCAGATCGTGTGGGAGGAACCCAACAGGGAAATGAGGGTGCCGCTGACCTCTTGCGGTTCCACCGAACTCAGACGGAGGCGTTCCACGGTTCGTCCTTGGATGATCCGTTGAACGAGGCTCGCAAGGTTTGTCTGGGGCCTAAGATCGCAGCCCCAGGCGCCGAGGTGGATTCCGGTGAGGACAACCTCACGGTAGCCGTTTAGGACAAGAGCCTTGATTCGCTCCTCAACCTCTTCGCGGGGAAGACTCCGGCATTTTCCCCTGACATGGGGGATGATGCAATAGCTGCAGAAGGCGTCGCAGCCGTCCTGGATTTTCAGAAACGTCCTGGTATGTTCAGGGAAGACAGTGGCTCCCAGGCGGGAGATTCTTCGTTCCTTGCGGATTTCACCGACCTGGGTTTGCGGATCGACGGAGGTCATTTCCCGGAGGATATCGGGAATCCGATCTTTTTCAGCGTTTCCGACAATGAAGCGTACGCCGGGAATCCGGGCGATCTCCTCCGGCGCCCTCTGGGCGTAACAGCCCGTGACGAGTATGGCTGCCGCCGGATTCCTCCGGGTGGCCCGGCGGATGAGTTGACGCGATTGGTAATCCGTCCTGCACGTGACGCTGCAGGTGTTGATGATATAGAAATCCGCCGTTTCGTCGAAAGGGACCAGGGTCATGCCATGCAGGGTGAGCTCCTCGGCAATCCCGGCCGATTCGCATTGATTTACCTTGCAGCCCAGCGTGGCGACCGCGACCCGGATCGGCTTTGATTTCTCCTGATGATCCCTTCCTGCTGTGAAAGCCTCCATTTTCTCCAAGTCTCACGTCTTGATCGTTAAATTTCCACATCTCTAATCGACGGTCAGCGTCTTTGTCAAGGCAAAGGATTTCTGTCAAGAGCAAAGGATTTCTGGCCTTTCATCCGGATTTCCTGTAGTATGAAAACACATTTGGGGGAAGGTGAGTCATGGAAGGTATCGTTCGAACCGTGAACGAGCAGCCTCTTGTTGCACTATTGATCTGTTCCGCATTCCTGCTGCTCCTTTATTTTTTCCTCAAAAGCCTTGTCAAGCTGCTTTTCATAGGGGTTCTGATCGCCATTGTTGCCGGCGGCATCTATTACATCAAAGATCCGGAAAGCCGGCCGGCCAGCCTGAAGGATGGCTTGGAGAGCACCCGAACGCACATGACCCGTACCCTGGATCGGGGGCAAGAGGCGTTCCGGAAGGGCAGGGAGATGGTCCACAAGGGAAGGGAACTGATCGATGAAGCGAAGACGTTTTTCAGCAATGGAGCCGACCGGGGCAAAGCTGCTGAGGGGAAGGACCATGATACCGGAAAGACTCTGAAGGCGGATTCCAAGACCGATGTCACTCGAAGACATTGACGGTTCCGGACGCGTCGATTTGTGCAGAGTCGTCCAAATCTGAAAGGCGGCGTATGGGTGTTAAAAGAGGTTGACTTCCATCGCCCGGGCGGGGCATGCCGAGACGCAGAGCTCACAACCGTTGCAACGCTCCGGTTCGAAAAGCACCTTCCAGGTTTCTCGGTCGAAATAGAGGGAGGAGGTCGGGCAGAAGGCTGTGCAGGCGCCGCAATGGACGCACTTGTCGACATTCTGGCTCACGCTCTTGGAAAGCGGTTCCACGTTGAGTCCCAGTCCCTTGAGGTAGCGAATGCCGTTGTCGAAATTTTCCCTTTCGCCACTCAATTCAAGAACCAGGACGCCTTCCCTTCGGGGGAAAATCCTTGCCTTGAGAATATTCAGCAGAAGGTCGTAGCGTTTGACCAGCTCGTAGATGATCGGTTTATCCGCGAAATCGGCCGGGTAGCGGATGACCACTTTACGTGAGTACATGAAAACCTCTCCGGAAATGCAAGCGATGCTAAAGGATGCCCTCCGCCTTGTCAAGCAAATCCTTGTTCTTCATCCTTATCCCTCGATCTCCAGAAGAGCGTTCCAATCCAACAGCGGGAAGATCCGGTGAAGGTTGTGGTCGTCTTCTACAAGGTGATGGTCGAGACGGGAAAACAGGCGCTCGGCGATGTGTAGAGTCGGTTCCGGCTGGACAACATCGTCCAGCCGACCGTGGTATAGAACAACGGGAATCCTTACCGGTCGTCCAAAGCTGGCACTGAAATCACCGTGGATGAGGGCCGGGGCCAGAAGGATGAGACGGCGGACGAGGGGTTCCTGACTGCAGGCGAACATCGCCGCCATCAGACCCCCGTAACTCGAGCCGACCAGGATCAGGTTTTTCTTCCCGGCAAGGTCCGCGTTGAGTTTTTCCATTCTTTCCTCCAGAGAACCGGCATAGTCCTCCATGATCATTCCCGGGTATCTCTTACGGAAATAACTCCCTTTTGTTCCTCTGCTGCTGCTGTCCAAACCGTGAATGAATGCTCTCGTGAATTCAGCCATCTATGATATCTTTCTTGATACGTTGGTTGAAGATGCGCTCCGATTTCAGCACCCGTGTCCCGGGACCTGAGAACCCGATCCTTTCGCGTTGCTTTCCATATCCCGGTGTGTTAGAAATTTGCAAACAAAATGTGGAGCGGGCGGCGCCCGTCATTCTCTTGAGGCCGTTTAAAAATGCCGCCGCACCGTTTCAGAAAGCGAGCAGGCATGTCCAATGTATTCCCCTTCAGGGCCTTGAGACCCACGGCGTTGTTTGCGGATCAGGTGGCCTCTTTGCCCTATGATGTGATGAATGTGGAAGAGGCGAAGGAACGGGTGTGGGACAAACCGCTGAATTTTCTCCATGTGGAGAAGTCGGAAATCGATTTCCCCTCCACAAACGGTGTGGAAGATTCCCGCGTCTACGAACGGGCGAAAGAAAATCTGGAAGGGCTGGTTCGGCAGCGCATCCTGGTTGCGGAAGATGGAGCAGCTTTTTATCTTTACAGGCAACGAATGGGCGAGCATGTTCAGACTGGACTCGTTGCCTGCGTTGCGATTGAAGAATACGAAAGGGGCCGGATCAGAAAGCACGAATTCACGCGCTCGGACAAGGAGCGTGAGAGAACGCTCCACATCGATACGGTCGGGGCGCAGACCGGGCCGATTTTGATGACCTACCGCAAGCGGGAGGAGATCGATCGACTGGTCAGGGGTGTGGTAGAACGAACCCCCGAGTTCGATTTTACCGCCGATGACGATATCGCCCATACAGTCTGGGTCCTGCGTGATTCTGCAGAGATCCTAAAGTTTCGGGAGGAATTTGCTCCTGTCGAGGCGCTATACATCGCGGATGGGCATCACCGCGCTGCCGCGGCCGCCGCGGTGGCGCGTCTCCGCCGGGAGAGGAATCCGAATGACCAGGGGAATGAGCCGTACCATTTCATGCTGGCCGTTTTGTATCCCCACGATCAGCTTCGGATCATGGATTACAACCGTGCCGTGCGGGACCTGAACGGTCTTTCTGAAGCGATGTTTCTGGAGAGGGTCGGCGAGGGGTTCGATGTTGTGGATCGTTTCCATGAAAAATCACCGCGGCAAAGGCACGAATTCGGGATGTATCTCGGCGGGCGCTGGCGACGTCTGATCGCCCGACCACGGATCATCCGCAACGACGATCCCATCGCCCGTCTTGACGTGACTGTCCTTCAGGAAAACCTGCTGATGCCCATCCTCGGCGTCTCAGACCCTCGGACAGATTCCAGAATCGAGTTTGTGGGAGGGATTCGCGGGATGGGCGAGCTGGAGCGACTCGTGGACCGTTCCGGTTTCGCAGTCGCCTTTTCCTTCTATCCGCCATCCGTCGGAGAAATGATGGCGGTTGCGGACACCGGCCGGGTCATGCCGCCAAAATCGACTTGGTTCGAGCCGAAGCTGCGCAGCGGCCTGTTCGTCCACCGGCTGGAGTGAAAATGGACGATACTATCGGTCCCTGCCGGGGGGAAACGGTCGATCAGGCCTTGGGCGGCCGCCTTCGGATCATCCAGAAAAGGGGCGGCTATCGATTTTCGATCGACGCGCTCATCCTTGCCCATTTTACCGAGCTTCCGGAAGGGAGTGATCTGATTGACCTGGGGACAGGCAGCGGGATCATCGCGCTGATTCTGGCTCAACGTTTTCGATGCGGCCAAATCCTCGGGATTGAAATCCAGAAGGGTCTTGCGGAGGCGGCCAAACGGAATGTCCTGCTGAACGGACTGGAAGGGAAGATCGAAATCCGGCAGGGGGATGTCCGCCATCCCACGTTGCTTTGTGACCCTCAATCCTTTTCAGCAGCCGTCTGCAATCCCCCCTATCGCCGTCTCCATTCAGGCCGCACGAATCCAGACCCTGAGAAGGCCGTCGCCCGGCATGAGATTACGGGAACGCTGGCTGATTTTCTAACTGCCGCCGCCCATGCCCTTCGACCGGAGGGGAGGCTCCGGGTGATCTACCCGGCGTCACGTGCGGTCCAACTGCTCGCGGGGATGAGGTCTTGCCGGATCGAACCCAAACGGCTGCGTCTGGTCCATTCGCGTCCCGGCGATTCGGCGGCCTTCGTGCTTGCGGAGGGGGCAAAGGGGGGACGGGAGGGGTTGCAGATCCTGCCCCCGCTGGTAATCCATGAAGAGACGGGCGGATACACCAGGGAGATGACGGAGATCTTCATGGATCTTTGCGTTTCTCCAGTCTGCGGCGACGGCTGATCTCGCTGGTCATGGCTCTTTCCAAAATGTCTTTGAGCTCCGGATCACGGATGGAGTCGAGGCTCTCGCTCATCACATCTCGGTCGCGTTTCGCGAGCGGGGGCGTGGCTTGGGCAGGGGGTGGATGAGCGGTGGCCTCGGCCGGAGATGGCGGGATCTCGCCGATGGACAGAAAAAGGCCGCGGATTTTTTCCGATCCGGACAGCTCATTCATCTTCCGGAGGATCTCTTCCTTCATGAACTGGAGCTGATGAAGCCATACCGGAGAGGAAACCAGCACATAAAGCGTTCCCCGTTTAACCGTGTCCGGCAGGGTCCGGGCCGCGATCTGGGGTCCTACGGTTCTCCTCCAGAGGTCGACGAGGTGCCGATCCACCGCCTTGTGAGGGATATTCCTCTTCTTGAGGACCTTCTGAAGGATATCCCCGATCATTTCAGGTTTTGAAGGCGGTCTCCTTTTGCGCATGGTTGTTTTTCTCATACATTGTCGGTCGGGTCAAGGGAACCCCGATGCGGCTTTTTACCAAGGAGGGATGGAATATGAACTTGGAGGATCTGATCGGGAGGATCAAAAGGCACCCCGATTATGGACGGGTGGGGATGATTCTCTGCCATAACGGGGTGGTGCGCGAAACGGCGCGGGACGGCAGGAGTGTAAAACGGATGACGGTCCAGGCGGATCGCATCCGCCTCGAGGCCATCCTTGCGGAGATGAGGAAACGGCCGGGGATTGTCGAGATCCTTGCCGAGGTGCGGGAAGGGAGGCTGGATGTCGGTGAAGATGTGATGATGGTGGTCGTAGCCGGCGATTACAGGGAAAACTGTTTTCCGGTTCTGCAGGATGCGGTGAATGCGATCAAGCGGGATGTGACAAAGAAGAAAGAAGAGTGAATGCGTTGAACTTCGTCTGTCCGCCCGTGATCGCACTCCATGGGGTATGACGGAAGGTCGTATTGCATACGAAACCGCCTGCTTGCGGGTTCGAGGCCTCCCGTCCGCTGCCGGAAGGCTCATCATCGACTCCGTGCCGATGCTTGTAAAATCAAAAGTTACATGGTAGATTCCATCATCGTTTCCCGTGGATTTGTTTTATCGGACGGGCAGATACGGTAAACAGCGAAGAATGACGGATCCGTTTTGGCAGGGCCTTGGCGTCCATGCCGGCTGCGAGCGGACGGGACAGCAATCATTGGGACGATAACGTGTCGGATCGGTTTCATAAACAGAGGATGAGAATGGTTCATGCCCAGATCCGGGCGAGGGGGATCATCGACCAGAGGGTCCTGAGGGCAATGGAGAAAGTCCCGCGTCATCTCTTCGTTGATGAAGGTCTGATTGATCAAGCTTACAACGACAACCCTCTTCCGATTGACCGTCAACAGACCATCTCACAACCCTACATCGTTGCGTTGATGACCGAGGCGATGGAACTCACCGGAAAGGAAAAGGTACTCGAAATCGGAACGGGTTCCGGTTATCAGACGGCCCTTCTGGCCGAGCTGGCCGAGAGGGTCTATTCTATTGAACGCATTGCCATGCTGGCGGCCGGCGCAAGACGGATTCTCGATGCGCTGAACCATTACAATGTGGCCATTCGGGTGGGAGACGGGACGTACGGTTGGCGAGAAGAGTCCCCGTTTGATGCGATCCTGGTGACGGCCGGCGCCCCTCAGGTTCCCAAAACATTGATCGATCAGCTCACCGTCGGAGGTCGTCTCGTCATCCCTGTGGGAAGCCGTCACTCCCAGGCCCTTCTGAAAGTGACCCGCCTTTCGAAAGATCCGGAAGATCTGGAACAAACGGATCTCGGCGGGTGCCGTTTTGTGGATCTGATCGGGGAGTACGGATGGGGAAATTGATTCGCACAATGCTCGACTCCACGGCTGAATCATGCCTCACCTCTTATCGAAAACTCCCCGGATGGATTCTGGCCGGTTTGTTGATTCTCTCCTGTTCAGGTTATCCTGTCCGAAGTGACCATCCCCGGGGCATCTATCATCTTGTCAAGAAAGGAGAGACCCTTTACAGCATTGCCCGGGCCTATAGAGTCGATCTGCAGGAGCTGGCGGAGATCAACAATGTCGGCGACCCCGACCGGATTGAGACGGGCAGCGTCATTTTTGTTCCCGAGGCGAATCAGATTCTGGACGATGTGATGACGGCGGCAGGGCCGGTCTTGCCCGCGGTGACCCCCGCCGGAAAACAGGAGCCCGGGACAGTGCCGGAGGTCGTTCTAAAGGTGGAAACGCTCGGGAAAAAAGAAGAACCAAAACCCTCGGATCGCCGCAGAGAACCGTCTCCGATTGACCCGACGACGAAGGATCGCATCGAAAGGCCCCGGGCAGAAAAAGGGGAGCCGGTTCCGCCCCGGGCCATCGATAAACCGGAAAAGAAGAAAGTTCCCGATCCGCTGCCCAAACCGAGGCAAACGGGAAAAGAGGAAGAACAGCTCCGATTTGAAAAGAAGCGTTTTATATGGCCGGTCAGGGGAAAAGTCTTGTCTCATTTCGGAATCCAACCCAACCGGATGTATTACAACGGCATCCGGATTGAAGCGGGTGCGGGAACGGCCGTGCAGGCGGCAGCCGACGGAATGGTGATCTTTTCCGCCCCCCTTAAAGATTATGGAGAGACCATCATCATCCAGCATGAGGAGCAGTACGCGACCGTCTATACGAACCTGGGGCTCAGAATTGTCCAAGGGGAGAGCCGTGTCAAAAAGGGGGACCGGATTGCGTTTGTCGGTCAACCGAATGCGCAGGGCGAGCCCTATTTGCATTTCGAAATTCGGCACAGGAACAAAGCCCGAAACCCACTTTTCTTTCTCCCCTGACAGGCAGGAAAGGCCTTGTCTTCACGTATCCGGGAAGATGCATGCAGGCCGTATATGAGAACGAATCCCATCCGGCGAATCCTATTGACTCTTCGCGGGATATTTGATATATATACTTGTTCCAAATAAATATTTCAGGTGTGATCATGTTCAAGGTGGGTGATTTGGCGGTGTATCCGGCGCAGGGAGTCGGGGTGATCGAGGCGATCGAAAACCGGGAAGTCGGGGGGAAAAAACAGCTTTTCTATGTCATGAAAATCATGGGAAACGGAATGAAAATCATGATTCCGATGAATAGCGCGAAATCGGTCGGATTGCGTGAAGTGATTATGAAAAAAGAAATTCCCAAGGTTTATGCGATCCTACGGAACAAGGATGTCACGATCGACAAACAGACATGGAACAAGCGATACAGGGATTACCTGGAGAAGATCAAGACCGGTTCGGTTTTCGAAATCGCCCGCGTACTGCGGGATCTCTTCATACTGAAAAGCGACAAGAACCTATCCTTCGGGGAGAGAAAAATGATGGATACGGCGAAGAACCTGCTCATCAAAGAGATCTCGGTGGCGAGCAATGCCGAGGAGACCAAGATTGAGGAGGATCTTCGGATCATTTTCACCGTTCAATGACAGCCATCCGTTGCACGTTTCAGAAATTTATCCGCAGGTAACATAAAGAACCGCGCCGGGATTCATTCGAATTTTTATGATCATCAGCGGAAGTGTCTGCATAAAATGACGGTGCACAATTGTTTAAAAATCAATTCCGTCTCAAACGGAATGAGGAAAGGAGGTGAAAAGATTTGATTGTGAAGGCTATTTTAATTCTGGCTTGTTCATTGAGCGGTTATGCGATTGCCTACCACAGTTACGGTCAGTGGTGGCAATGGTCGGTTGGACTGATTTTAGGATTGTTGATGGCCCTGTTTGTCATCAGGATCGAACAGGCCGTCCGAAAGATCTCCCTCCGGGTGATCCTGGGAGGCGTGGTCGGGATGATCGTCGGCCTGCTGATTGCCTTCTTACTTGCATACGGCTTGAGTTTTGTCAGCAATATCATGGAAAAAAGGCAGGTCGTCCCCTGGATCTATGCACTGCTCACCGGGATTATGGGTTATCTGGGACTTGTTCTCGGGTCGAAAAAGGTGGAAGAGGCCAGTCTGTTCGGCTGGGGGCCGGTCAAAGAGATCACCGATTACCGGATTCTCGACACCAGTGTGATTATTGACGGTCGAATCGCCGATATTTGCGATACCGGATTCGTTGAAGGGAATCTGATCGTTCCCCGCTTTGTTTTGGATGAGCTTCAGTATATTGCCGATTCTTCAGACTCGATGAAAAGGGCCCGCGGCCGACGGGGTCTGGATATTCTCAACCGGATGCAGCGGAGCAGCGGTATTTTCATCGATGTGGTAGACCATGATTTTCCCAAGATCAAGGGGGTGGATGCCAAACTGGTCGCGCTGGCAAAAAAGACCAACGGGAAGATCATCACGAATGATTTCAATCTGAACAAGGTGGCCGAGTTGCAGGGAATCAAGATTCTCAATGTCAATGAACTGGCCAACGCGCTGAAACCGGTGGTTCTCCCGGGGGAACAGATGACCGTCAAGATCATCAAGGAAGGGAAGGAACCCGGGCAGGGAGTGGCCTATCTGGATGACGGCACGATGATCATCGTGGACAACGCACAGAAATATCAGGGGATGACGGTCGAGGCAATGGTTACAAGCGTTCTGCAAACCACTGCCGGACGGATGATCTTTTCTGAGCTCAAAGCGGTCCTGTCGGATAGGAAGTCGTCCGGGGGCAATGTAAAGGCGTAACGGTCCACGGGGCCGGGGATGAACAATCCCCGGACCCATTTTCCGCAGGTCTGCATCATGAAGACGGTGGCAATCATTCCGGCGGGAGGAACAGGAAAACGCATGGGGAGTCGACTTCCCAAGCAATACCTGTCGCTGGCCGGATTCCCGATTCTTGTTCATACCCTCAAGCCCTTTCAACGCTCCCCGATGATCGATGAAATATTCCTCGTCGTTCCGGAAGGGGATCTGACGGAAATTCAACGAGATGTCGTCGTAACGTTCAATCTGTCCAAGGTCAGCCGGGTTCTTGCCGGCGGACGGGAGCGTCAGGACTCGGTGTGGAACGCACTGATGCACGTGCGTCGGGAACATGACATCGTTCTGGTGCATGACGGGGTCCGGCCTTTCGTGAGCGGGGAGATCATCGAACGGGCCGTCGCCGGGGCGAAGGAATCCGGCGCCGTGGCCACAGGGGTTCCGATCCAAGATACGGTCAAGAGGACAGATCCGGCCGGAACGGTGACCGGGACCGTTTCCCGAGACGGTTTGTGGTCCGTGCAAACGCCGCAAGCCTTCCGGCGAGAAGTGATTGTTGATGCGTATAAAAAGGCGACGGACGACGGATTTTACGGTACCGACGACGCATCCCTGGCGGAACGGATGGGAATTCCCGTCAGGATGATCCCCGGTCACAGTGACAACATCAAGGTGACGATACCGGAGGATCTGGAGCGGGTTCGAAGATTTTTCAACGGCGGGACCGGTATGAGAATCGGTTTCGGCTATGACAGCCACCGTTTGGTGCCGGTACGAAAGCTGGTTCTGGGCGGCGTACCTATTCCACATGAAAAGGGGCTTCTGGGCCACTCGGATGCGGATGTGCTGATCCATGCGGTCTGTGACGCGATCCTCGGAGCCTCCGGTTTGGGCGATATCGGTCGGCAGTTCCCGGATACCGATCCCGCCTACCGGGATATATCCAGCCTGGTCCTCTTGGACCGGGTACGGACGTTAACCGCCGAGAACGGTTACCGGATCCGCAACGTGGATTCCTCGATCGTTCTGGAAAAGCCGAAACTGGGCGCCCATCTTTCAGAGATGGCAGAGAACATCGCTTCCGTTTTACGGATTCCTGCCTCACAGGTCAGCGTCAAGGCCAAGACAAACGAGGGGATGGGACTCGTGGGCGCCGGAGAGGGCGCCGCCGCCTTTGCCGTTTCCCTCATCGAAACGGACAACAACCCGTAAAATCGATTTGTATTCCAACTGATTGGAAGGTTTCCACGAATCATGCGAAACATCCGATTGTGCGTCGAATATGACGGCACCGAATATTGCGGCTGGCAGCGTCAGGAAAACGGTCTCTCCATCCAGCAGCGGATCGAAGAGGCCATCGGCCGGATGACCGGCGTTGAGAGCCGGGTCATCGGATCGGGCCGGACGGATGCGGGTGTTCATGCCGTCGGACAGGTGGCGAACTTTCACACGGACTCCCGTCTGGAGGAGAGGAGCTTTCTGATGGGCCTCAACAGCCTGCTGCCTCCGGACATCGCGGTTCGCGGCGTGAGCGAGGTCGATCCCTCTTTCCACGCCCGCTTCGACGCAAAAAGCAAGATGTATCTCTACCGGATCTGTAACCGTCCGGTCCGGCCGGCCCTGGAACGACGTTTTGCCTGGTTCATCTGGGAACCGCTCGATCTGGAGAAGATCGCCGAATCGCTGGATCTCTTCCGGGGAACGCATGATTTTTCATCGTTTTGTTCCACGCACGCGGACAGTGAAGATCACGTGCGGACCATTCTCGATATCGCCGTCGTGAAGCAGGGAAGGGATACCATCCGGATTTCCATGGAGGCGGATGGTTTCCTGCGGTATATGGCAAGAACGATCGTCGGCACTCTGGTAGAGATCGGTCGGGGAAAGCGCTGCCTCGATGAAGTGAACGAGATCCTGGCGGCGAAAGATCGAAAACGAGCCGGCCTGACGGCGCCGCCGCAGGGCCTTTTTCTGCAGGAAGTGAAATACGAATGAAGATTCTTGTGCTGGGACATCGCGGAACCCTGGGAAGCGATCTGATGCTCCGGATGGGGGGCACCCACGACATCACGGGAAAGGATATCGATGATTTCGACATCTCCGTAGAGGAGGAGTGTCGGCGCGTAATCGAGGATTCTTCGCCGGATGTCGTCATCAATGCTGCGGCCTGCACGAATGTGGACGGCTGCGAGACGGATCACGACCGCTGTTTTGCCGTCAATGCCGTCGGCGTGAAGAATGTCACGCTGGCCTGCGGGCGGGAAGGCATCCGGATCGTCCAATTCAGCACCGATTGCATTTTTGACGGCCGGAAGCCTTCCCCGTACATCGAGGAGGATGAACCGGCACCCCTGAATGTGTATGGTGCCTCCAAGTTGGAGGGAGAGCGATTTCTCCAGGCCTTTTCGGACCGCTGGCTCCTGATCCGGACCTCTTGGCTCTACGGCCGAAACGGCGGGAATTTCATGAAGACCCTCCTGACGGAGGCCGATCATGCCAAGTCCATCGATGTCGCGAGCGATCAGGTCGGTTCCCCGACCTACTCCTGGGATCTGGCCGGCGCCGTGCAGTTGCTGATCGAGAGAGGCGATCAGGGCATTTACCATCTGACCAACCGCGGCCGGTGCAGCCGGTATGAATTTGCCTGCAAAGTGCTTCAATATGCGGGAAAGACCGACGTGGCCGTCCGGGCGGTGCCGCTGGAGGAACTTTGCCGGCCCGCGGTCGTTCCCGCCCGGAGTGTTTTGAGCTGCCGTAAGTTTTTCGAGACGACCGGCAGGACCATGCGGTTCTGGCAGATCGCGCTTCAGGATTGTCTGGCGAGGCCGGGCGGCCGCAAATAGGATCGGAAGGGGAGAGAAATTGCCGGGGAAAATCATCGTTCTGCCGGAGACGCTGGCCCACAGGATCGCGGCGGGCGAGGTGGTCGAACGACCGGCGTCCGTTGTCAAGGAGCTGATGGAAAACGCGCTGGATGCGGGAGCTACGGAGATCTCCGTGGAGCTCGAGAAGGGGGGCTGCCGGGCCATCCGCGTAACCGACAACGGAGAGGGAATCAGACCGGAGGATGTTCCGCTTGCCTTTGCCCGCCACGCCACCAGCAAGATTGCGGCATTCGAGGACCTATACCGGGTCCGTTCCTTCGGCTTCCGGGGCGAGGCCCTGCCCAGCATTGCGTCGGTTTCGCATGTGGAAATGGTGACCCGCCGGGCCGAGTCGAACGTCGGCACCCGATTGATCATCGAGGGAGGGACCATCCGGGAGCAGAACGATACAGGCTGTCCGGCAGGCACGTCCGTTCGCGTCAGCCGTATCTTTGAAATGGTCCCGGTTCGCCGGAAGTTTCTGAAGAGCGAAACGACCGAGCAGGGATACTGCCTGGATTGGATCACCCGTCTTGCCCTGGCCCAGCCGGGAATCCGTCTGCTGGTTTCCACGGAGCGTCGTACGCTGATGAATATCCCTGCCGCCAAGGATCTTGCGGAGCGGATCGCCCTTACGCTGGGCAGGGATTTTCAGGATCAGCTTGTCCGGGTGACGGGGGAGAGGGACGGCACGAAGCTTGGGGGATTTGTTTCCCGTCCGGAATTCACGCGCTCCGGCACCGATCAGATGTATCTTTTCGTGAACGGCCGATTCGTCAAGGATTACCTGCTGAACCATGCGGTCATGACGGCCTACCGCCGGATCATTGAGCCCCGACGCCATCCGGCCGCCGTGCTGTTCCTCAATGTGCCGCAGGGGGACGTGGACGTGAACGTTCATCCCACGAAAATGGAGGTTCGCTTCCGAAACCCGCGGGAGATCTACGGTCTTATCGTCGAGAGTCTGTGTGCCGCCATCGGCGCCGGCTCTAGGGAAGCGGTGCGAAAAACCGGACCGTATGAAGAGGAGAAGTCCGCTTATGCCGTGCGTGTCGAGGAGGCCCTGAAACGGTACCGGATCTCTGCGGGTCCGGAAAAGCTTTCCTTCGGTCATTCCACCCCGTCACTTCAGGCGGCACCGATCGCAGCGGAGCCGGCGGTTCGGGAATTTCAGCCTGTACAAGGGCAACCGGAAACGGAGGATCGCTTTTCCGATCTCCGATATCTTGGTCAGGTCGCAGGGACCTACCTTGTGTTTGCCGGAGAGCGGGGGGTGGTCCTCGTCGATCAGCATGCGGCCCATGAACGAATCGTTTTTGAAAGTCTGAAGCGGGGTGCCGAGGGGACGGACAAAAAAACGATCGGCCAGCGGCTGCTGCTGCCCGAAGTGGTCAGCCTTCCCCCCCGCGAACTCTCATTTTTGACGGAATCCCTCCCGGTGCTTGAGGAGGCGGGAATAGAGGCGGAAGCCTTTGGCGGGGATTCCGTCGTCGTCAAAGCCGTTCCGGTCTTCCTGTCCGGCACGGAGGCGCGGACGTTGATCAGCGACCTGCTGGCCGAATGCGTGGAAGGGGATTGCCGTCTGCCGCTGGCGGAAAAGCGGGAAAAAATCTTTACGGCACTCGCCTGCCGCGCGGCCGTAAAGGCAAACCGAAATCTCAGCGGGCCGGAGGTCGAAACCCTCTGCCGCGACCTGGATGCTCTTCCCCAAGCGGCTACCTGCCCGCACGGAAGACCGTTGAAGATCGTCATCTCCGTCGGTGAGCTGGAGAAGATGTTCAGGAGGAGATAGCCGTGCATGGCCGGTTTTGATGTCCCCAAACCGAGGGTGGTCTGCATTCTCGGACCGACTGCCGTCGGAAAAACGGAGGCGGCCCTGGAACTGGCCGGAAGATACGGCGGCGAAATCGTCAGTGCCGATTCCATGCAGGTATACAGGTACATGAATATCGGCACGGCGAAACCGACGCCGGAAGAGCGGAGTCGCGTTTTCCACCACCTCCTCGATGTGGCCGATCCGGATGAACCTTTCGACGTCGCACGCTATATCGGGATGGCCCGCGGCGTCGTTTCGGCATTGCACCGTGAGGGGAAACCGGTTTTCATCGTCGGCGGGACCGGGCTCTACATCCGGGCCCTCCTGGGGGGGCTGATCGACGGACCGGGGGCGGACGAGGAGCTGAGACGGGAATTGAAACAGGAAATGAAGGTCCGGGGGAAGGCCCACCTGTACGAGAGGCTGAAGGCAAGGGATCCCCGGGCTGCCGACCGGATCAACCCCCGTGACGGCATCCGGATCATCCGCGCGCTGGAGGTGATCGAGAATACCGGGAAATCGATCGTGGAATTTCAGGAGGGCCACCGTTTCCGGGAGGCGCCCTATGAAACGCTGCGAATCGGCCTCCGTCTGGACCGGGATCGCCTGAACGAGCGGATCGACCGACGGACGGAACGGATGGTTGCGGATGGGTTCGCAGCGGAGGTGAGGAGACTGCTCGATATGGGTTACAAGGAATCCCTCAAACCGATGCAATCCCTCGGGTACAGGCACATGACGGCCCATATCGCCGGGCGGCAGAGCCTGGAGCGGACGGTGGATGACATTCGAAAGGATACCCGGCGTTACGCGAAACGGCAGATGACCTGGTTTGCCGCGGACCGGGAGATCGTCTGGTTCGATCCGCGGGATCTCGGAGAGGCATCCCGGCGGATCGAGGCATTTTGGCGATCGTTCTGAATTTTCAAAGGGATCCTTGATTTTTTTGTCGTTGTTTCGTAATAAAGGCCGCGACAATATCTCACTTTAGACTGGAGAGGATGGATGGGACAGGGCGTGTTATCCAAGGCGTATGAGCCCCGTGAAGCGGAGGAAAAGTGGTACCGGTACTGGCTCGACCATGACTATTTCCATGCGGCGGACCAATCTTCGAAAAAACCTTTTTCCATTGTCATTCCACCGCCGAACGTCACGGGAATGCTGCACATGGGTCATGCACTCAACAATGTGCTGCAGGACATCGTCGTCCGGTACAAGCGGATGCAGGGCTACAACGCCCTCTGGATGCCGGGGATGGACCATGCCGGAATCGCGACGCAGAACGTCGTCGAGCAGGAACTGACGAAAGAGGGAATCACACGGCACGACCTCGGCCGTGAAAAATTCATCGAACGGGTCTGGGAGTGGAAGGCCAAGTACGGGGGGGTGATCATTCACCAGCTGAAACGCCTGGGCTGCTCCTGCGACTGGGCGCGGGAACGCTTCACGATGGACGAGGGGCTCTCCCGTGCCGTTCGGGAGGTCTTTGTCCGGCTTTATGACGACGGCCTGATCTACCAGGGGGACTACATCGTCAACTGGTGCCCGCGCTGCCGGACCGCGATCTCCGACCTCGAGGTCGAGTATCACCAGGAGGCGGGTCATCTCTGGAACATCCGTTACCCGTTCGCCGAGGGCGGCGGGGAAATCATCGTGGCGACGACGCGGCCGGAGACGATGCTCGGGGATACGGCCGTGGCCGTGCATCCCGACGACGAGCGGTATCGTCATCTCGTGGGAAAAGAGGTGATCCTTCCGCTGGTCAACCGCAGAATTCCCGTGATCGCCGACGACTATGTCACGATGGAGTTCGGATCCGGCGCGGTCAAGATCACGCCGGCCTCGGACCCGAATGACTTTGCCATGGCGGGAAGACACAACCTGCCGATCATCAAGATCATGGATGACAACGCGGTGATCAACCAAAACGGCGGCGTTTATGAAGGCCAGGACCGCTACACGTGTCGCAGGAACATCGTCGGCGACTTGGAGTCGGGGGGGTTCCTGATCGGAACGGAACCCTACACGCACAACATCGGCCGGTGCTACCGCTGCAAAACCGACGTCGAACCGGCCGTCTCTCGGCAGTGGTTTGTCCGGATCGCGCCGCTGGCCAAGGAGGCGATTTCCGCGGTGGTGACCGGAAAGACACGGATCGTGCCGTCGACCTGGGAGGCCACCTATTTCGAATGGATGAACAACATCCGGGACTGGTGCATTTCGCGACAAATCTGGTGGGGCCACAGGATTCCCGTCTGGACCTGCAAGGATTGTGGAAAGATGATCGTCGCGGCTCAGGATCCCGAACATTGTCCCGGCTGCGACGGGAAAAAACTGCATCAGGAGGAGGACGTTCTGGATACCTGGTTCAGCTCGGCGCTGTGGCCCTTTTCGACGCTGGGATGGCCGGAAAACACGGAAGCGCTCAGGACCTTCTATCCGACGTCGCTGCTCGTGACCGGGTTTGACATTCTCTTCTTCTGGGTCGCGCGGATGATGATGATGGGGCTCTACGTCATGAAGGACGTGCCCTTCCGGGATGTCTACCTGCACGCGCTCGTTCGCGACGAAAACGGCGAGAAAATGAGCAAGTCCAAGGGGAACAGCATCGATCCGCTGGAGATGATGGACAAGTTCGGGACCGACGCCTTCCGCTTTACGCTGGCCGCCTTCACCGCCCAGGGACGGGATGTCCGGATGTCGGAGGAGCGGATCGAGGGGTACAAGTTTTTTGTCAACAAGATCTGGAATGCGACCCGCTTCTCCATGATGAATCTTGCGGATTACGACACTGCGTTGCCGGACCGTCCGGAGGACGGTTCGGTCGCAGACCGCTGGATCCGGTCGCGGCTGAACCGGACCGTGGCCGAGGTGATCCGCGGGTTGGACGAATACCGCTTCAACGACGCGGCGGCGGCCGTCTACCAGTTTGTCTGGCACGAGTTCTGCGACTGGTACCTGGAGCTGATCAAGCCCCTGCTCTACGGACGGGATCATTCACCCGGAAGGCGGGCTGCCCAGAAGACGCTGGTCGAGGTTCTGACCACGGTGCTCAAACTGCTCCACCCCTTCATGCCGTTCCTGACCGAGGAGATCTGGCAGACGCTGGTGGCGGACGGCAGCTCGGTCATGGTCGCCGAATTTCCCGCGATGGACGAAATCCACGACGATCCGGAGGCGGATCAGGAGATGTCGCAGATCATGGAGGTGATCACCCGCATCCGGAACATTCGCGGAGAGATGAACATCGCGCCGTCGCTGAAACTCAAGGTCACGCTGACGGCGACTTCCGAAGCGCTGCGGGACTCCCTGGAACGCGGGCGGGTCTATATCCTGAATTTGGCCAACCTGGAGGGTCTGAAGATTGCCGATGAGATGGCGGAACCGAAGGGGGCCGCAACCGCGGTGGCCGGCCCGGTGCATGTCTACGTTTTTGTCGCGGGGGTGATCGATATCGAGGGAGAAAAGGGCCGTCTCGGCAAAGAGATCAGCCGGATTGAAAGGGATCTGGCTGTTGTGGAAAAGAAACTGGCCAATCCCGATTTTCTGGCGAAGGCGGCAGATGCGGTTGTGAAAAAGGAAAAGCAGAAGGCTGTCGCGCTCGGGGAGAAAAAAACGGCGCTGGAGGCGGCGCTGCGCAGAGTTGCGGCCCTGTAGCACAGGATAATTAGGGCTGTTTCAGCCATAAACAGAATCCCGGAGAGGAATCCATGCAGTCGTTGCGGATGTCGATCCCGGTGGTCGAGGAACTGATCCGGCGGGCCCTTGCAGAGGATGTAGGCGCTGGCGATATCACGACGGGAGCAGCCCTTCGCGGGGATGAACGGGGGCACGCGAGGGCCGTGGCAAAATCAGGGTTGGTGGTCGCCGGAAGCGGCGTCTTCGGCGAGGTATTCCGGATCTGGGACGCCTCACTCAGCTTCTCATCCGTTCGCCTCGATGGAGAAAAGGCGATGCCCGGGGAGGTGGTTGCGGAAATATCCGGGAACCTGGCCTCGATTCTGACCGCGGAGCGGGTTGCGCTGAACCTGTTTCAGCGGATGTGCGGGATTGCCACCCTCACCGGCAGATATGTCGAGGCCGTGGAGGGAAGGAAGGCGAGGATCCTCGATACGCGAAAGACGGCGCCTGGCCTCAGGATCCTCGATAAATACGCCGTCCGGGTAGGCGGCGGGTATAACCATCGGTTCGCACTCTATGACGGTGTGCTGATCAAGGACAACCACATCGAGGCGGCAGGCGGCATCAGGGAGGCCGTGTGGCGGGTTCGCAGCGGCATACCCCACACGCTGAAGATTGAGGTTGAGGTCAAAAGCGGTGCGGATCTGGAGGAGGCGCTGGCCGCAGGCGCGGACTCGATCCTGTTGGACAACATGGACCTTGCCGAGATGAACGCAGCGGTGAAAAGAGTGGCCGGAAAGATCCCGCTCGAGGCCTCGGGAAACATGACGCTGGAGCGGGTCGGGAAAGTGGCGGATACGGGCGTGGATTTCATCTCGGTGGGAGCCCTCACCCATTCCGTGGTTGCCGCGGACATCTCCCTCAATGTGGCCAGGGTGGAGAAAGGGGATGAACGGCATAGATCCGCGTCGTAAATTGAATGAATGTTGCCGCCTTTCCTCTTGCCTTTCGATCGCGGAATCTCATCAATCCAATATGGCCAAAGTGCATCTTCAAATATGACCGTCTGAAAGCGGAAGCGGGGTGGCGGAAAGGAACCTCTGCGATAAGAATGCAATTCGATGTAGATACCCTCCGGTCGAGGATGACCGGGAAAAAGATCGGGTTTCCGTTCCACTGCCTTACGGAGGTGGATTCGACGAACCGTGCGGCCGCGAAACTCGCACGGGAAGGAGCTCCTGAAGGAACCATGGTTCTTGCCGACCGGCAAATCGCCGGAAGGGGCCGGTTGCAGAGAACCTGGCAGTCGCCACCGGGCTGCAATCTCCATCTCTCCGTAATTTTCCGTCCCGCACTCGCCCCTCCGGGTCTCACACAGATCACGCTTCTTGCGGGAGTGGCGGTTGCGGATGCAATCGCCGCGGTGTGTCCCAACGGCGTTGCGATCAAATGGCCGAATGATGTTTTGATTCGGGATCGGAAGGTCTGCGGTATCCTGGCAGAGGCGGTCATGGACGGCGGAGGACCGTCTCTGATCGTGGGGATCGGTTTGAACGTCAACATCCGGGGGGAGGACTTTGATCCGGGTCACCGGGATTCCGCCACATCCCTCCGGGAGGAGACAGGTCGGGGTCATTCCCGGGAGGGGATGGTCGTTTTGCTCTGTGAGCGTCTTGAAGAGTGGTATGAAACCTTTATGAAGAAAGGATTCACGCCCATCCGGGATGGATGGCTCGCGCGATCGGCAATGGCCGGCAGAACGGTCCGGGTTCTGTTCCGGGACGAGGTAAGGGAAGGAAGGATGGAGGGTATCGACGGGGACGGGGCGCTGCTTCTCGCCGACGGGCGGGGGGAGATTCATCGCATTGTGGCGGGAGACGCGACCATCCTGAAGGAGTGAGAGATGCTTCTGGTCATCGATGTGGGAAATACGAACACGGTCCTCGGTCTGTACGACGGGGAGGAACTGGTTCACGACTGGCGGATCCGAACGGTCATCGATCATACCGTGGACGAATACGGGATGCTGATCCTCAACCTGTACAAGAACAGCCGGATCAGTTCCAAGGCGATCAAGGACATCATCATCTCCTGTGTCGTGCCGCCGATGCTCAATATTCTCGAACCGCTGTGCCTGAAGTATTTCGACACGATGCCCCTGATTGTCGGACCGGGCGTCCGGACCGGGATGCCGATCTTCTACGACAATCCCAAAGAGGTCGGGGCGGACCGGATCGTCAATGCGGTGGCCGCCTATGAAAAATACAGGCATGATCTGATTATCGTCGATTTCGGAACAGCGACGACCTTCGACTACATCTCTTCGAAAGGGGAATATATGGGAGGGTGCATTGCTCCCGGGATCATGATTTCCAGCGAGGCGCTTTTCGAACGCGCATCGAAGCTGCCCAGGGTGGAGCTAAGCAAGCCCCATGCCGTGATCACGAAAGACACGGTGAGCGGCATGCAGGCGGGCATTATGTTCGGCTATGCGGGCCTGGTCGACGGAATCGTGCGGAGGATCAAGGCTGAAACCGCTTCCGAGCCGCTCGTCGTTGCAACCGGAGGACTGGCGAAGCTCATTGCAAGCGAGGCGAAACAGATCGATGTCGTCGACGAGATGCTGACCCTTGAGGGACTGCGCATCATCTATCTGCGGAACCGGAAAAACGCGCGACACGACGGGGAGTAGCAAGATCGGCCATCCGCATTTCCACGCATAACGGTGATCGGGAAAAGGGTTGCCGCAGACAAATTCGGGAAACAGCCATGCTGAATGTGGGGTTGACGGGCGGCATTGCCAGCGGGAAATCGACGGTTGCACGGATGCTCGTGGAGAAGGGCGCCGTTCTGATCGACTTTGACGAACTGACCCGTGAAGTCGAAGAGCCCGACAAGCCGGCGTGGCGGGAAATCGTCCGTCACTTCGGGGAGGCGGTTCTGCTTCCGGACCGGAGGATCGACCGCGGCAAGCTGGGGGCGATCGTCTTCGGGGATCCGGTAAAAAGGAGGCTCCTCAACGACATCGTGCACCCGGCGGTTTTCGACGAGTGGCGAAAGCGGCTAACGGAGATCGAACGAAGACAGCCGGATGCCGTCGTGCTGTCCGACATCCCGCTTTTGATCGAAGCCGGCCTGGAGAAGATGGTGGATGTGGTTCTTCTCATCTACATTCCGCCGGACGAACAGATCCGCAGGTTGATGGCTCGAAACGGCTTATCGCGGGAGGAGGCGGAACGGAGGGTTTCCGCGCAGATGCCGATTGCGCAGAAAATCCCCCGGGCGGACAGGGTGATCCGCAACGAGGGATCGATCGAAGAGACAGCGCGCGAGGTCGAACGGATCTGGAAAGAGTTGCGCAGGAAAATAAAAAAATAAAGGGGGAATGGATCCATGATCGGGAAAAATGTGGTGACGGATTTTTCGGCTCGGGTATCGGAGCCGGATATTGACCCTTCAACCTATGTCCACCCGCTGGCGTCGGTAATCGGCAATGTACATCTCGGAAAAAACATCATGGTTTCTCCGACGGCTTCCATCCGCGGTGACGAGGGCCAGCCGCTTTTTGTCGGCGACGATTCGAACGTTCAGGACGGCGTCGTGATCCACGCGCTGGAGACCGAAATGAACGGCCAACCCGTGACAAAAAACCTATGCGAGGTCGATGGCCGTTCATACGCCGTTTATGTCGGAAACAGGGTTTCCCTGGCCCATCAGGTTCAGATCCACGGGCCTGCCGTTGTCCGGGATGACACCTTCGTCGGGATGAAGAGCCTTATTTTCAAATCCGTTGTGGGGAAAAATTGTGTCATCGAGCCCGGCGTGATCCTGATGGGGGTTCGGGTCGCGGATCTCCGCTATGTCCCGGCGGGATCGGTCGTGAAAACGCAGACAGAAGCCGATGCTCTGCCCGAAATTACATCTGAATACCCCATGAAGGAGATGAACCGCGGGGTCGTGCATGTGAACAAGGGTCTGGCCCGCGGTTATCTTGCGGCGTCCCGGCACACGCTGTCCGATACGTGATACGGCGACCGGGATGGAGAGACAGTCGGAAATGTCGAGAAAAATTCTTTTGTAAAAGATCCTGAATCATCCGAGCAGCAATCCCATACAACCCCCATTAGCGGGATCCCACCCAATTGCCATCGGATCATATTTTCCCATGTCGATTTGGATGTCGATTTGGATTGACATCGATTGACTGGTCTGTTAAAAACAATATCCCGACACCTCCGTTAAGGGAGGAGCGAAGAAAATTTGAATAGAGGGCATGGAAGAGCATCATCCGTGGAAATGGAGTGAAAACCCGGAAGGAAAACGAAATCAAGGATGTCTTTAGGAGGTAGGTATGGCTCGATTGAATGAGCATGAGGGGAAGGCATTGTTTAAGATCGCCAAAATGCCGATTCCCCAGGGGGATGTCGCCGAAACGCCGGCGGAAGCCGGAAAGATTGCGGAGAAAATCGGGAAACCCGTCGTAATCAAGGTTCAGATATGGTCCGGAGGCCGCGGAAAGGCGGGCGGCGTCAAATTTGCCGATACACCGGCGGAGGCGGTTAAAATGGCGGGCCAACTGCTTGGCGCGACGATCAAGGGCTACCTGGTGGAGAAGGTGCTTGTCGAGGAAAAGCTGGACATCGACCGTGAATACTACGCCGGGATCATCGTCAATGCAAAGGCTGACGCGCGCTGTCCGGTCGTGATGTTCTCGACGGAGGGCGGCATGGACATCGAATCGGTCCCCGCCGAGAAGATTGCGATGATGAATGTTGATGTGATACGCGGCTTCAGGATCTACGATGCCCTCAACCTGGCGAACCAGGTGAAGGTGCCCAGCAAGCACATCGCCCAGGTGGCCCGCCTGATGGTCGGCCTCTACGACACCTTCAGGAATTACGGTGCCCGTCTGATTGAAATCAACCCGATGGTCGTCACGAAGGATGGGAAAGTCCTGGCCAGCGACTGCCGGATCTCCATCGACGACTCGTCAGCCATCCGTCATCCGGAGCTCGGGATCGAAGTGGCCCGTGAGTCGGGAACGCCCCCCACGGAGCTGGACAAGATCGCCTGGTGGGTGGAGGAGAAGGACCTGCGCGGCACCTGCTATTTTGCCGAGATGAACAACCAGATCCAGGGCGAATGTTTCGGGACGATCGGTTATCACGGCATGGGCGGCGGAGGGGCGATGCTCGGCGTCGACGGTCTCAACAAGCAAGGGCTGAGGGTGCCGGATTTTGCCGATACGAGCGGCAATCCGCCCGCTTCCAAGGTGTATCGCGCGGCGAAGCTTGTCTTCTCGCAGCCCGGGATCGACGGCTACATGTTGGGCGGCTTCATGGCGGCCAACCAGGAGCAGTGGCACCACGCGCACGGTGTTGTCAAGGCCCTGCGGGAAGAGCTTCCGAAGCGACCCGGATTCCCCGTCCTGTTGCTCATTGCCGGCAACAAGGAAAAGGAGTCCCTGGAGATCCTCCGGGAGGGGACGAAGGATCTCAATGCCCGGATCCGGATCTACGGAGGAGACCGCGTGTACGATACGGTGGGCCTTGCCGCGGAGATGAAGGAGATGGTGCTCGAATACAAGAAGGAAAGAAAAGGGTAAAGGAGGCCACCCATGGAGTTTCAGGAACAGACGATCAAGGTCATCATCGATGACGAGAAATGCAAGACATGCGAATCCAAGGCCTGCATCGCGGCCTGCAAGACCTACGCCCGGGGGATCTTGGTCCTGAAGGACGGCAAGCCCGTGGTGGAAGGAGATCCCAAGCGGCTGGGGACGGAATGCCTGGCCTGTGAATATGAGTGCTGGTTCAGGGGGAAAGGAGCCATCAAGATCGAGGCGCCTATCCCGGGGCTGGATGAGTACCGCAAGAAGCACGGAATATCCTAACCAGAAAAGGTGGTGAAAATATGGCTATCCTGTTGACAAAATCAACGAAAGTCGTGGTCCAGGGGATCACGGGTAGGGAAGGGTCCATGCGGGCCAAGTTCATGCGGCGCCTCGGAACCAATGTGGTCGCCGGTGTCACGCCGGGGCGCGGCGGAGAAGAGGTGGATGGAATCCCGGTATACAACACGGTGAAGGATGCGGTGAAAAACCATGGGCTCTTTGATGTTTCCGTGACCTTCATTCCCGGAACGGCCCTGAAAGACGCCGTGCTGGAGGCGTTGGATTCGGACATCAAGTGGATCGTGATGCCGGTGGAACGAGTTCCGCTGTATGATATCCTCGAGATGGTCGCCTACGGCAAGATGAAGGGCGCCAAGCTCCTGGGACCGGGCTCCATCGGGGTCAATACCCCGGGGATCGGCGCGCTGGGATGGTTGGGCGGGTCGGTCGAATTCGCCAACAAGCATTTCGTTCCCGGTCATGTCGGCGTCATCTCCCGCAGCGGCGGTCAGTCGGGCACGCTTCCCTATGTGATCGCGCAGGCGGGTTTCGGCATCAGCACCGTCCTGCACGTCGGGACGGAGCCGGTCACCGGCATGTCCTTTTCGGACGTCCTCCCGATGTTTCAGGAAGATCCCGATACGGACGTGATGGCGATCTTCGGCGAGATGGGCGGTTCGCACGAAGAAGAGGCCGCGCAACTGGTGAAGTCCGGCCAGTTTACCAAACCGATCATCATTTATGTGTCCGGCGCATGGGCGCCCGCGGGGATGAAGTTCTCGCATGCCAGCGCGATCGTCGAACGCGGAAGCGGCTCCACGCAGGACAAGATTACCCGCCTGAGGGACGCAGGCATCATTGTAGTGGACAGCCCCAACGAAATTCCGGAAAAACTCAGGGAATTTAAGAAGCAGGGAAAACTAAGGGTGAAATAAGGGTGAAATGATACTATACAAGGGATGGATTTCAGTCCGTCCCAAATTTGAAAGGAGAAAAAGAATTATGACAGTCATGAGATCCGTATTTTATGTGCCGGGGAACAACGAAAAGATGGTCGGCAAGGCGCCCGAATTTCCGGCGGACATCATTACCTTGGACTTGGAGGACTCGGTTCCCCCCGCCGAAAAGGCGAGGGCCCGGGAGTGCGTCCGCGAAAACCTGAAATATGCCGGGACCGGCGGTTCAAAGGTCTATTCCCGTATCAACAATTGGGAAACCCTGATGACGAACGACGACCTCGAGGCGATTGTCCATGAAGGTCTCTCCGGCGTCTGTCTGGCCAAGACCGGCGAGGCGGACAACGTGAAGCGGCTCGACTGGAAGCTTGAAGAACTGGAGCGCAGAAGGGGTCTTCAGGTGGGCAGCATCGCCATTCAGCTTCTGATCGAAACGGCCAAGGGGATGATCAATGCCTACGCCTCCGCGACCGCCAGCAAGCGCGTCAATTCGCTGATCTTCGGCGCGGTCGATTACTGCAAGGACATGAGGGTAAAGTTGACCTCCGAAGCCGTGGAGCAGACCTACGGTCGTTTCTACACCGCCGTGGCCGCCCGCGCCGCCGGATGTGTCGCCATCGACTGCCCGTTCGTCGATTTCAAGAACGTGGAGGCCTTCGAGGCGAGCGTGCAGCAGGGCAAGCAGATGGGGTATGAGGGCAGGATGCTGATCCATCCGAGCCAGATCGAACCTTCCCATAAACTCTACATGCCGTCTGCGGACGATGTCGAGTGGGCCACGGGCGTCGTGAAGATCTTCGAGGAAGAGGGGATTGCGAAGGGGGCGGCGGCCGTTTCCTACAAGGGGAAGATGGTCGATACGCCGGTCTATGACAATGCCCGGCAGATCCTGGCGACGATGAAGGAAATCGCGGATATGGAAGCCCTGAGGAAGAAGTAAAACACAGGACCATTTCAAGTCCGGCAGATTCTGGAAGTGCGGAAAATCGATTTGCGTTTCCGACATGGGTTCGGTGGTTATGGACACGATTTTTAGAGACTCGGGTTCAGCATGATGAAGAGGAGTCTCTGATCTTACTATAGGCGGAGCGGACCCGGTATGGCGGTTCGCTTCGCCTTGTTTTTGAAAGGACGATCCGGTGGGCAATCGCAGTCCTCCGGATGTGTTGAAAGGAGTATGTTATGGAACGGGAAAAAATGATTCAGGAGTTGGGGAAGATCGTCGGCAAGGAGGATGTGATGTCCTCGGAGATGGAGCTGCAGCTCTACGGCTACGACGCCTCCCTCAACCGGGGGAGACCGGATTGTATCGTGATGCCCTCCTCCACGGAGGAGGTCTCCCGGGTGGTCAAGTTCGCCCGCGAGAACGGCATCCCGGTCGTGGCCCGAGGCGCCGGGACCAATCTCAGCGGCGGCAGCTCGCCGACGGAGGGCGGCATCGCGCTGCTCTTTACCCGGATGAACCGGATTCTGGAAATCGACGTGGAGAACCAGCGCGTCGTGGTCGAGCCCGGAGCGATCACGCTCGACATCAAAGGGGCAATTGCCAAATACGGCTATCTCTACCATCCGGACCCCTCCAGTGAAAAGGCGACGACGATCGCCGGGAATCTCGGGGAGAACGCCGGTGGGGCCCACTGCTTCAAATATGGCGTCACGAGCAACCACGTCCTCGGCGCGGAGATCGTACTCTATGACGGCGAGGTGATCGAGATCGGCGGCAAATCTCTCGACAATCCCGGGTTCGATCTGCCCGGTCTGCTGGTCGGCTCGGAAGGGACGCTCGGGATGGTCACGAAGCTTGTTCTCCGCATGATGCCGAAGACCGAAGCGGTCAAAACGATGCTCGCCATCTACGACACGATCGCCGACGGCGCCAACACGGTCAGCGACATCGTCAAGGCCGGGATGATTCCCACGACGCTGGAGATGATGGACAACCTGACGATCAAGGCGGTCGAGGCGGCCTACCATGTCGGATTTCCGGAAGACGCTGCTTCGATTCTGCTGATCGAACTGGACGGTTTGCAGGACGGCATGGACCGCCTGACCGATCAGGTGGTTGCCATCTGCAAGCAAAACAACGTACGCGAGGTGCGTGTGGCCAAGAACGAGGCGGAACGGGAGAAGATCTGGGCGGGCCGGAAGGGCGCCTTCGGCGCGGTAGGACGGCTGCGTCCCAATTATCTGGTCAACGACCCGACCGTTCCACGGACCAAGCTTCCCGAAGCGCTGGCGCAGGTGGTCGAGATCGGCAAGAAATACAACCTTCCGATCGCAAACGTGTTCCACGCCGGCGACGGAAACCTCCACCCGCTGATCCTGTTCGATGAGCGGGACAAGGACGAACTGGAGCGTGTGCACAAGGCCGCGTTCGAGATCATGGAGCTTTGCGCCAAGTTGGGCGGAACGATCAGTGGCGAGCACGGCATCGGTGTCGAGAAACTCAAAGGCATGCCCCTGATCTTCAGGGAGACGGACATGGCCGCGATGCGGAATGTGAAAAAGGCCTTTGATCCCGAGAACGTTTACAATCCCGGAAAGCTGCTTCCATCGGAAAAGGCTGCTTGATCGAGGAAAGGAGAAGACCCTATGTCCAACAATGATAAATTGGCTTCGAAACTGAGGGAAATCGTCGGCGAGGCCAATGTAACCGAAGATCCGGAAAAACTCAAGGCCCATGCGGTCGATGGTCTGGTCCCAAGGGCAATGGTTTTGCCGGGAACGATGGAAGAGACGTCGAAGATCGTCGCCCACGCCTGTGCCGAGAAGTTGGCCGTCATTCCGACGGGGGGCGGCACCAAAATGGATCTGGGCGGGATTCCGAAGAAGCTGGATATCCTCCTTTCCACCAAGAGAATGAACCGGTACAACGATTACGACATCGCCAACCTCACCGTGGGCGTGGAATGCGGGATTACGCTCGCGGAGGTTCAGGCAAAACTGGCGGGTGAGGGGCGAGGCTACTTCATTCCGCTGGACCCGCAGCACGTCCAGGGGGCGACGGTCGGCGGGATTGTGGCGACGAACGACAGCGGTTCAAAGCGCTTTCTCTACGGGGCCTGCCGGGATTTCATCCTCGGGATGAAGGCGGTTTTCCCCAACGGGGACATTGTCGTATCCGGCGGAAAAGCGGTGAAGAATGTCGCCGGCTACGATATGACCAAATTGATGATCGGCTCAATGGGGGCCGTCGGGATCGTCTGTGAGATCACCTTCCGGATCACCCCCCGGCCCGACGCGGAGGAGACGCTGCTGTTCCCGTTCAGCGGTCTGCAGGAGGCCGCAGGCTTTCTCCGCAAACTCCTCCACTCCAAGTATTATCCGGCCTCGTTAGAACTGATCAACGCCGCCATGGCGGCTGATTTGAAGGCAACGGCCCCGTTAAAAGCCCAATACGTCGCCGCCGTTGCTATGGACGGGATCGAGGAAGCCGTCGTGCGCCTGAAAAAAGATCTGAGCGAGATGGGACGAAAAGAGGGCGCTTCCGATGCGGTCGTGCTTGCATCCGAAGCCCATAGGGATTTCTGGCTTGCCTATCGGGATATTGTCGATCAGGCGGCCAAAACCCACTCCAATGTCGTTTCTCTGAAAGCAAACTTTGCCCTCTCTCAGGTGGTCCCGATGATAAGCGCCTTTGAGGCGGATATGAAGGAAGCCGGGCTGGACGGTTCGTTGTTCTGTCGGGCCGGCAACGGTATTCTCTATGCGGTGTTTCCGCTTGGGGACAATCCGGAGGCAAAAATGGCGGTGGCGGCCGCCATGATCGGTAAACTGACCGCGGAGGCGGTGAAAAACGGAGGCAACCTCATCGTGGAGCGCGCCCCGAGGATGCTCAAGGAGAAAGTCAACGTGTGGGGCCAGATGCGCAGCGATGTGGTCGTCATCCGCCGCCTGAAGGAAAAGCTGGATCCGGCCGGCGTCCTCAATCCGGGCCGTTACGTGGGCGGGGTTTGAGAGCGCTCTAAAGAAAGAGAGGGATAGGTTCGATATGGAAGACAAAGCATTGTTGAGCCAAAATACGGGCGAAAACATCTATCATTGCATCAGGTGCGGACTCTGTCTGGCCCATTGTCCGGTGTACAAGGAGGAACTCCTGGAGGTGGCCAGCCCCCGCGGCAAGGTCCAACTCTCCCGGTCCCTTGTCGAGAAAAAGCTGGATTTGAGCGAGGAGGTGAAGGAGGCGTTCTTCTCCACCTGCCTGCTCTGCGGTTCCTGCGTGGCCAACTGCCCCAGCGGCGTGCACGGAGACCATCTCTTTTCCGGCGTCCGCTGGAGGGCCAAGCAGAAATACGGGATCGACTGGCGAAAGAAGATCATGTTCCAGGTTCTGGCCAACAAGTGGCTGATGTCCAAGTCGGCGGCGCTGGGCGGCTGGGCACGTCGAAACTTCGGCGGACCCTGGATCGAATCCAAAATCAAGGCGGGCGCTCTTTCGGTGGATCGCATTCCGCCGTTCAACAAAAAGGCCTTTTCGGAAACGGTTCCCGAGGTTGTGTCCCCCAAATCGGGGAAGGCGAGGGCGAAGGTTCTCTATTTCCACGGGTGCGCCACGAACTTCGTCTTTGGCGACATCGGCAACGCGGTGGTCGACGTTCTCTCCAAGATGGGCGTCGAGGTCATCATTCCCAAGGATCAGGGGTGCTGCGGCCTTCCGATCTTTCTGTCGGGAGACCGGGAAACCTCGGTGTCCATCATCAAAGAGACCCTCAAGCTGTTTGCACGCGGTGATGTGGATGCCGTATTGGTGGATTGTGCCACATGCGGCGCGGCGCTGAAGAACGAGTATCCCCATCTGCTGAAGGATCTGCGCGAGCTCGGAGAGAAGGTGACGGACGAGGAGATCAAGGCGGCCGAGCTGCTTTCCTCCAAGACGATGGAAGTAACGGTATTCATCGAAGCCCACAAAGACTGGCTTCCCAAAATGCGCGAAGACGGAAAGAAGATCCGCGTGACCTACCACGACCCGTGCCATATGGCGAAAGGGATGAAGGTCACGGCCCAGCCGCGGAACATTCTCAAATCGATTCCCGGCGTGGAATATGTCGAGATGCCGGGCGCGATCGACTGCTGCGGCGGCGGCGGCTCCTTCCAGGTGGAGCATGCCGAAGTCTCGGAGAAAATCACCAAGCGCAAGATCGACAACATTGCGGCCACCAAGGCGCAGGTGGTGACCACCTGTTGCCCGGGCTGCAATGTGACCATCTCGAACCACCTGGATCCGGCCGGCGGCGTCAAGACCATGCATCCGGTCCAGATTCTTCAGATGGCGCTGAACCGTTGACGGGAAGTGAAACAGCGGATTCGTCACAGATCCTTTACGGGGGATAACTGGAAGAAAAAACGGCAGCTTCCCGGCGAATGCGGTGGACTGAAAATTCTTGACACACTGTTAAAGTGAATGTAGATATACCAAAACCGCCGATGGGGTATCGGCGCAGGATGGTAGCGGGACAGGGTCGATTGCCCTCACCGTTAACGGGAATCGGTATTCTTTCGTTTTGTCGATCGTCCGGTGACGATCAAGATGGGTCGGCTTTCCGACCGAAATGAAGGAGGATGGCGATGAAGAAAGAGAAGCAGGAAAAAGTCACAGTGGAAAAGAAGTCTCGACGCAGTTTCTTGAAAAAGGCCGCGGTGGTGGCCGGCGGAGCGGCGGGTGTCATGGGTTTCCCCGGCGTCATGAAGTTGTCGGCGGCGGCGCCGATCAAGTGGAAAATGCAGACCTGCTGGGACGCAGGGACGGTCGGATACGATCTGTTCAAGAAGTTCTGCGCGAAGGTCGGTGAGATGACCGAGGGCAAACTGACGATTGAAGGTCTGCCCGCGGGCGCGATCGTAGGTACCTTCGAGATGTTCGACGCGGTCAAGGCCGGCGTTTTTGATGCCTACCACAGCTTCGACGTCTACTGGCCGGGCAAGGTTCCCGCCTGCACCTTCCTGTCTTCCTACCCGTTCGGTATGGACCGTCCGGACCAGTGGGACACCTGGTATAATGCGCTGGGCGGCAAGGAGATCGCACGCGAGGCCTATGGGAAGCACAACATGATGTACCTCGGACCGATTCAGCATGACGACAACCTGATCCACTCCAAGATCCCGATTCGCTCCTTCGAAGACTTCAAGGGAAAGAAGATCCGGTACCCGGGCGGGATCATCGCCGATATCTACCGCGCGGCGGGTGTCTCCACGGTTCTGCTCCCGGGCGGCGAAGTCTATCCGGCTCTCGAGAAGGGCGTCATCGACGCGTCCGACTTCGTGGGTTGGGCCGTCAACTACAACCTCGGGTTTGCCGAAATCGCGAAGTACATCATCATCGGCCCACCCTCAACGCCGTGCCTGCACCAGCCCTGCGACTTAATGAGCATCGAGGTCAACATGAACAAATGGAAGGCGCTGCCCAAGCATCTCCAGGATCTGTTAGAGGCGGCGGTCGCATGGCATTCGATTGACCACTATGTGGGAAACCAGAAGGCCGACCTCGAGGCGATCCCGAAATACCTGGCAAAGGGCTGCGAGATCATCCGCCTGAAGGATTCGGACATCGAAAAGTTCAAGAAGTTTGCCCCGGAGCTCTGGGTCGTCTGGGCCAAGAAGGACCCACTGGCGATGAAGGCCTTCAAATCGCAGTGGGAGTTCATGAAGTCCATCAAGATAGGTTATTATAAAGAAGCAGACATGGTGGACCGCAACGGCAAGAAGATTGCCTACTAAAGACTGACCGGGGGAAGGGTTTTTCCCCTTCCCCCTTTTTTTATGGTTTTTCATACGATTCGCCACTGAGCGTCGGTTCCTGGTATTGCAGGTTTCGGATCGCCCGTTCAGCCGTTTTATACGGAAAGATCCGCTTCCGCAGATCTTCTTTCCGTCAGAAAGATGCGACTGGTAAGGGATGAAGGGAGTACCGGACGACATGCTTCAGAGAAATCGAAAAATGAAACGGTGAAAGGCTACACTTATGGACAAACTGAAAACCTTCATGATGGCCGTGGAAAAGACGAACCTCTTCGTCGGCAAGATGATGGCCTATGTCTCGTTGATCTGCGTGGTTGTGATCTCCTTCGAGGTGATCATGCGCTATGTCTTTAACCTGCCGACGAACTGGGGGCATGAAATGATGTACTCCCTCTTCGCCATGTATTATGTCATGGTGGTGGGTGTGGTTCACTACTGGAGGGCCCACGTGCGGGTCGACGTTATCTACGCGAAACGGACCCCTCGGACGAAGGCGATTATGGATCTCGTCACCTCCGTTTTTTTCTATACCTTCGTCCTCGTCTATATTTACACATCCTGGAACTTCTATTGGAGTTCTCAGATGATGAACGCGGGCAATACCTTTCTGGGGATCGAGATTATCGGCGAAGCCTCCTTTACGGACTGGGCTCCTCCCTACTATCCGATCAAATTCCTGATGCCGTTCGGCGGGGTGCTGCTGCTGTTGCAGGGCATCGTCTGGACGATTCGGGACGCCCATTTGGTCATGACAGGGAGGGAATTTAAATGAGCATAGAATGGATCACCATCCTGATTTTTGGCAGCATGGTCTTGGTCATGTTTATGGGGCTTCCGGTGGCCTTCTCCACCGGGTTCGTGGGCATCCTCTTTACGGCGATCTTCCAGGGGCCGGAGGCCGTCAACATCGTCCCGACCCGGATCTTCGGTCTGATGACGAACTACCTGCTTGACGCCATCCCGCTATTCATCCTGATGGCGAACATCCTTGAACGGAGCGGGATCATCGAGGATATCTATATGATGGTTTATCACTGGCTCGGTTGGCTAAAAGGCGGCGTCGCCACTGCGACCGTCGCGGCCTGCACGATGATGGCGGCGATGGCCGGTGTCGTCGGCGCCACCGAGGTGACCATGGGCATGATCGCGCTGCCGCAGATGCTGAACCGCAAATACGATAAACTGATGTCGCTGGGGGCCATCCTGGCCGGTGGGACACTGGGAATCCTGATCCCTCCGAGCGTCATGCTGATTGTCTACGGCATGGTCGACAACTCCTCGATCGGGCAGCTCTATGCGGGCGCCTTCCTCCCGGGCTTCCTGCTGGCGGGGCTCTACATCCTGTACATTACGATCCGCTGCTACATCAACCCGAAGATGGGCCCTCCGGTTCCCAAGGAGGAGCGTCTGGACTGGAAAGGCCTCTTCCGGGTCGCAATCCCGATCATCCCCGGGGCGATTCTGATCTTTCTCGTTCTCGGGACGATCGTGGTCGGGGTGGCCGCTCCGACGGAGGCGGCCGGCGTCGGCTGTCTGGGCGCCTGGATCATCGCCAAGATCAAGGGCCGCATGCCCTGGAAAGAGCTTGTCGACGCGTCGGTAAACACGACCAAGGCCACCGGAATGGTGATGTGGACCATGTTCGGGGCGAACATTTTCATCGCGCTGTATATCATGGTCGGCGGCGGCGATTTCGTCAACGCGATGTTGGTAGGCACCGGCCTGAACAAGTGGGTGGTCATCTTCATCATGATGGGCATCGTGGTCTTCCTCGGAATGTTCGTCGACTGGGTCGGGATTCTGATGCTGATCATTCCGCTCTTTGGGCCGATCATCCGCCAGCTCGGATTCGATCCGATCTGGTTCGGCGTGCTGATCGCCGTGAACCTGCAGATTTCGTTCCTGTCGCCCCCGTTCGGGATGTCGCTGTTCTACCTCAAGAGCGTCGCTCCGCCGGAGTGTTCCACAGTGGATGTTTGGAAGTCGGCCTTTCCGTTCATGGGGCTTCAGATCATCGGCCTCCTTTTGTGCATGTATTTTCCGGAGATCATCCTTTGGGCGCCCAAATTCCTGTTCCGGGGATGAGTTGGTTTCCGAGGGTAATTTTTTCAGAAGTTTGTTCGGTTCGGCGGCGGATTCAAGGTTCGCCGCCGAGCCTCCCCTTCGGGAGATGTGGGACGTGAAGGCCGGAGAAAAGACGGATCCAAACAGGGTGTTTCAAACCTCGATACTGTTTCTGTCGGCCTTCTACGCGGTGCTCGTAGTGTGGACCGTGGGCACCGTGCCGCCGATCTGGCGGAAGTTTCACCAGGGGGGATTCAGCGGGGATTGGCTCTTCGCCGCCATGATCGCCTTTTTTTACGTCTACACCTGGTTTTGGTCCCTCGGCCTTTTTTACAGGATCACGTTGGATGCGGAGGGGCGAATCCGCTTTAAAAGCATCCGAAGGACGCTGGAGGTTTCAGCGAAGCAGATCCGCGCGATCGAGGGGTCGCGTCTCTCGGGCGGATTCGGGTTTGTTCGGTTCAGGTTGCCCCGGGAAAGCGGTTATCTCTTCTGTCACCGAAGGGACGGCGTATTGACCGAGATTATCGCGGGAATCCGGAGAATGAATCCGCTGCTCCGGACCGTCCGTATATGAATTTCGGAGCCGGAAAAGAGATCCGTCCCCGAAAACGCGTTGGAAGGAGATTTTGATAATGGATACAATGTTCACCATTCCCCATAACATCCTGCTGGTCATCGGCGCAGGTATCGTTCTGTTGACCATCGGTTTCGTCATCTATGGCTGCGTCAAGGGTTGGAAGAACGTGATGCCGGACTATGACCAGAAAAAGGATGAAGTGACGATCGACAGTTAGTCGATACGATATCCACTCCCGCCCTGCGTTCAAATAGCAGGGCGGGAATCCGTCTCTGAGCCGGTCCTACTGCGACCGGCATCGGGTTGAGCCTCCTTGTGAACGCCAAATCCCTGCTTCCCGCCGATTCGTAGGCCAAGATTTGTTAAGTCCTTTTTTCCCCAGCGCAAGCACCCTGCGTTCTGCCCCCACCTCTCGATTCAATTGTCACTTTTTCTGACAGGATAAGTTCCGATGGGTCGGAATCGCACGGAATGGTGCACGAAACGGTCCGGCCCTTTTCGCATTATCCAACAGCATCTACCCAAAACCACAGGAATGATTCAGGATGGGGAATGATTCCTTTCCTCGTGCAACCGGCACGTCTCTTGCTGTCAGATAAAGTGGAACGATACGAACAGACTGCCTCTACAGACGAAATCGGATCACATCATGCAGATCATCGGCGATAGAATCGACGCAACCAGAAAATATATTGCGCAGGCGATCGTGACCCGCAACCGAGGCTTCATTCGAAGTGAGGTCATGGACCAGACGGCTTCCGGCGCCGATTATCTCAATGTAAATGCGGCGATCTTCGGCGAGGACGAAGAGAAGCACCTCCGCTGGGTGATCGAGGTCGTCCAGGAGGAGACGGATGTACCGCTCTGCATCGACAGCCCGAATCCGCCGGTCATCGAAAAGGTCCTGCCGCTGGTAAAAAAAACGCCGATCGTCAATGCAATCACCCTGGCGTCGGATCGGATGGACGCGATGCTCCGTCTTGTGGTCGCGTATGAAACCCGGGTGATCGCATCCTGTCTGGCATCCAGCGGAACCGCAGAGACCGCTGAAGAGAAAACCGAAATTGCGGGCCGCCTGATACGGATCATCACCGATGCCGGGGTGCCGCTGGATCGCCTGTACCTCGATCCGCTGGCCTATTCACTCTCCACCAATACACGGTCGGCTCGAGCGACGCTGTGCGCCATCGACCGGATCATGCAGGGCTATCCCGGGGTGCATACCACCTGCTGTCTGAGCACCGTTTCCTATGGTTTGCCTGCCCGAAATCTGTTGCATCGAACCTTTCTGGCCGCGGCGATGGAAAGGGGGCTGGATTCGGCGATCATCGATCCGACGGATTCGCGACTGTATGCGGTCATTGCTGCAGGAAATCTGATAGCAGGACGGGATGAATGCTGTCTGAATTATATTCGCGCCTTCCGGGAGGGAAGGCTGGAATAGGCTTGGATGGGTCCGGCCTGACGGGAAAAGGGAAAAACAAAAATCATTGTCTTTCGTGGGAGGGTATTCACGGAATGTTCAAGATCACCGATCTCGATCCCAGAAAATTGCAGGATTGGCAGGTGGCCGAAGAGGCCGAAAAACACATGAAGACGATTGCTCAACTGGCCGACGAGGCGGGCATCGAGGGGGACGAACTCATCCCGATGGGCCATTATGTCGGCAAGGTGGACTTCATCAAACTTCTTAACCGTCTTCAGAAGAAACCGGACGGAAAGTACATTGACGTGACCGCGATCACCCCCACGCCGCTCGGCGAGGGTAAGAGCACGACCGTCATGGGCCTGGTGCAGGGGCTGGCCAAAAAAGGAGTGAAGGCGACCGCCGCGATTCGGCAGCCTTCCGGGGGGCCCACCTTCAATATCAAGGGGAGTGCCGCCGGGGGAGGCCTTTCACAGTGCATCCCATTGACCCCTTTTTCGCTGGGATTGACCGGCGATATCGACTGCGTGGCCAGCGCGCATAACCTGGCGATGACGGCGCTCACCTCTCGGATGCAGCACGAATTCAACTACGACGATGCAATCCTCTCGGCGAAAAACCTCAAACGCCTCGACATTGATCCGCGAAACGTTCAGATGAAGTGGGCCATCGACTTCTGCGCCCAGGCCTTGAGGGAGATCGTAATCGGCATCGGCGGAAAAATGGACGGCTTCATGATGAGCTCCGGTTTCGCCATTACCGTGAGCTCGGAGATCATGGCGATTCTCTCCGTGGCGACGGACCTGCGGGATCTCCGGGAGCGAATGGGGAATATCATCGTGGCATACAGCAGGAAAGGCGAGCCGGTGACGGCCTCCGACCTGGATGTGGCGGGAGCGATGACCGCCTGGATGGTCAAGGCGATCAATCCAAACCTCCTCCAAACCGTCGAGGGGCAGCCGGTCTTTGTCCATGCCGGGCCCTTCGCGAACATCGCCGTCGGCCAGAGTTCGATCATCGCCGACCGTGTGGCGCTGAAAATGGCCGATTATCATGTGACGGAGAGCGGCTTCGGCGTGGACATCGGATTCGAGAAGTTTTGCAACATCAAAAGCCGGCTGAGTGGACTGACACCCAACTGCGCCGTCATCGTGGCCACGGTCCGGGCATTGAAGATGCACGGCGGGGGGCCTCGGGTGGCGCCGGGGAAAAAGCTCGATCCGGCCTACACCAGCGAGAATCTCCCACTGTTGGAGAAGGGTTTTGCCAATCTGCTGGCTCATATCGAGACCGTTCAGAAGTCGGGAATTCAGCCGGTGGTCTGCATCAACAGTTTTCACACCGATACGAAGGCGGAAATCGCATTGCTCCGCTCCTTGACCGAGCAGGCGGGGGCGCGGGTCGCCTTATCCGAGCACTGGCTCAGGGGCGGCGCCGGCGCACAGGAACTGGCCGAGGCGGTGATCGATGCGTGTCGTGATCAGAACGATTTCCATTTCCTGTATGAGGATGCGCTTCCGTTGCGCGGGCGGATTGAAAAGATCGCGAAGGAGGTCTACGGTGCGGACGGCGTTCACTATTGGCCGCTGGCCCTGGAGAAAGCCAAACGGTTCGAGGCGGATCCGGAGCTCAGGACCTTTAGGACCTGCATGGTCAAGACCCATCTGAGCCTCACGCATGATCCTGCGCTCAAGGGACGACCGCGGGAATGGACGCTCCCGATCCGGGACATCCTGATTTACGGTGGGGCGAAGTTTCTGGTGCCGGTGGCCGGCGAGATCAAGCTGATGCCGGGGACGGCCTCGGATCCGGCCTATCGCCGGATCGACGTGGATTGCGAAACGGGTCGCGTAAAGGGGTTGTTTTAGAAAGGGGGATGATGTATGTCGGCTGCGTTGATCAGGGGAAACGAGATCGCCCGGCAGGTCCGGGAGGAGATCGCAACGGATACGGCGCGCCTGAAAGAAAAATTCCAGGTCGTTCCGGGGCTTGTCACGATTCTGGTCGGCGAAAATCCGGCCTCGATGAGCTATGTGGCGGCGAAACAGAAAACCGCGAAGGCGCTTGGATTTTGCTCCATCCAGGAGAACCGACCAGCGAATATTCCCGAGGCGGAACTGCTCGATCTGATCGAACGGTACAACCGGGATCCGAAGATCCACGGTATCCTGGTGCAACTTCCGCTTCCAAAGCAGATCAACGAGACGAAGGTTCTCTACGCGATCGATCCGAAGAAGGATGTGGACGGCTTTCATCCGGTGAACGTGGGAAAGATGGTGATCGGCAAGGCGGATTACCTCCCCTGCACGCCGGCCGGAATCCAGCAGCTCCTGGTCCGGTCCGGCGTGAAGACCGACGGGGCGGAGGTGGTCGTGGTCGGGCGGTCGAACATCGTCGGCAAGCCGATCGCCAATATCCTGCTGCAGAAACAGGCCGGGGCGAATGCGACGGTTACAATCTGCCACACGGGAACGGTGGATCTGGCCTTTCACACCCGGCGGGCGGATATCCTGATCGTCGCGGCGGGAAGGCCGAAGGCAATCACGGCGGAGATGGTCAAGGAAGGGGCCGTGGTGATCGATGTGGGCGTCAACCGGATCGGCAAGACCGCCGAGGGGAAGGCTATCCTTTGCGGCGATGTGGATTTTGACGCGGTGAAGGAGAAAGCGGGGATGATCACGCCGGTTCCCGGGGGCGTGGGGCCGATGACGATCACGATGCTGATGTCCAACACGCTGAAGGCCGCGAAGCTCGCGGCGGGTGTCGAATAAGGTGAACAGATTGGAGAACCGTTTCCGAAAGTCCCTGCTGCACCCGAAGACCTTTTCGGTCACGTGGGAACTGGTGCCGGGGAGGGGGGCGCGGGAGAAGGCGCAGCAGAATGTGCTGGCGGCCGCGGAGCAGGCGGCCAGGGGCGGACGGATTCATGCGCTGACGATTACCGACAATCCCGGCGGGAACCCGGCCATCCTCGCCGGATGTCTCGGCGCGGAGATCCTGCGTCTCGGCATCGAACCGCTGGTCCATTTTACCTGCAAGGACAAGAATCGCAACCAAATCGAAAGCGAGCTCTATGCGTTGGACCGTGCAGAGGTGCGGAACCTTCTGGTCATGAGCGGCGATTATCCGGCTGCCGGTTTTCAGGGAAGGCCTGCGCCGGTTTTCGATCTCGACCCCATTCATGTGCTCGAGCTGGTCATACAGATGAACCGGGGCCTGGAGTATCCCGGACTCAAGGAGACCGTCCATCATCAAAAGAGCGAATTTTTCTTCGGCGCCGCCGTCTCCCCCTTCAAGGCGACCGAAGCGGAACAGATGGTTCAGTATTTCAAACTGCGAAAAAAAATCGGTGCGGGTGCGCAGTTTGTCGTCACGCAGCTCGGCTATGATGCACGGAAGTTCCACGAGGTGCTTCAATTCATGAGGCTGAGCGGTCTGGATGTCCCGATCGTGGGGAACATCTACGTTCTTCCCTTCGGAGCGGCAAAACTGATGAACCAAAACCGGATCCCCGGGTGTGTCGTCACGGACAAACTCCTGACGGTGCTGGACCGGGAGAGGAGCGAGCCGGACAAGGGCATAAAGGCGCGATTGCTCCGCGCCGCCCGAATGTACGCCTTCATGAAGGGGATGGGGTTCAGCGGCGTCCACATCGGCGGACACAACCTGAACTATGAAGAGGTCGAAGAGATCATCGCCCGGGGGGAATCCCTCGCTCCCGTCTGGCCGGAGCTGATCGCCCATTTCGATTATCCGCAGCCGGACGGATTCTACCTCTACGAGAAGGATACGAGGACGGGTCTCAATACAGAAGTCCCGACGGAGAGAAGGGGAAGACCCCTCGATGCGCCGGTCGGTTTTCCTACCGGAATTCCAGGTTTTTTCACCGGCTGATAGTTCGAGCCAGAAAAGAAGCTCTTCGGTGCGATGCGCTGGATCTGCCGGTCTGTGAATGGGACAAAAGGAGAGCGCCTTTTTCACAAACTGGAGCATCTTTCGAAGGTCCTGCTGTTCGACTGCAAGGACTGTGGGGATTGCGCGCTGACGGATGTGGCCTACAACTGCCCGATGTCCCGATGTCCGAAGCACCAGCGAAACGGGGCCTGCGGCGGCAGCTTCAACGGCTGGTGCGAGGTTCACCCGGGCAAGAGGCGCTGCATTTATGTTGAAGCGTATGCAAGATTGAAGCGTTACGGGGAGGAGTCTCGTCTGGAGGACGCGCCAGTTCCTCCCTGCAACTGGGATTTTTATCAGACCTCCTCCTGGATCAACTTCTATTTGGGGCGCGATCATACGGCCCGAAGGCTGCGGATTCCGGAGGTTGAATCGAAAGGAGAATCAACATGCTGATTATTGCCGAGAGGATCAATGCGTCGCGAAAGTCGATCGCCCAGGCCATTTCGGCCGCCGATCGGGCATTCATTCAGGGGGAGGCCAAGACGCAGACCGAGGCCGGCGCCCAATACATCGACGTCAATGCCGGCACCTTCGTCGGGGAGGAGACGGAAAAACTCAAATGGATCGTCGAAGCGGTGCAGGAGGTGACCGATCTGCCCCTCTCCATCGACAGTCCCGACCCGGAGGTGATTCGGGCGATTCTGCCGCTGGTCAAAAAAGCGCCGATGATCAATTCGATCACGCTGGAGCCCGCGCGGCTTGCGGGTATCCTGCCGCTCGTTGTCGAGAACAAGACCAAAATCATCGCGCTGTGCCAATCGGAGCAGGCGATGGCCGAGACGGCGGACGACAAGGTCAGGCTTGCGGGCTTGCTGGTCGAGCGGCTGACCGGGGCCGGCGTTCCGCTGGACGACATCCACATCGATCCGCTGGTCTATCCGCTGTCGACCAATCCGAAATCGGCCGCCGCCACGCTCGAGGCCATCCGCCGGATCATGATAGAATTTCCCGGCGTTCATACGGTCTGTGGCCTGACGAATGTCTCCTTCGGCCTTCCGGCGAGAAAATTGGTCAACCGGGCCTTCCTGGCGGCGGCCATCGCGATGGGGCTCGATTCGGCGATCATTGATCCGACGGACAAGCTCCTCTTCGCGATGCTCAAGGCCTCAACCGTGATCGCCGGAAAGGACGACTTCTGTATGGATTATATCTGTGCATTCCGTGAAGGGCGGGTGGAATAAAAGTGGGTCGGAGATCAGTCGACGTTCTGTTCGATCGACTGCTTTCGGTATTCCGTCGGGGAGATCCCCTCTTTTTTCTTGAAAACCTTCGAGAAATGGCTGGGGTCCTGGTATCCGACTTCGAGGCAGATCTGCAACATGCTCAACTCTCTCTGAATGAGCAGTTTTTTCGCGATCGAAATCCGGACGGAGGTGAGGTAATCCAGGAAGGAGATTCCCATTTCTTCCCGGAAAAGATGGCTGAGATAGTAGGAATTGACTCCAACGGCCAGGGCCGTTTTTTTTAAGGAGATCTCCTCGTTGTAATGTCCCCAGATATATTCCTTGGCTTTGATGAAAAGACGGGTATGACGGATGTTCCGATTTTGATAGATGCACTCGAAGAGTTGGTCGAAGGCCTTTTTCAAGAAATAATAGAGGGTTTCCTGTGAGTCGTCCTGAGACAGGTTCTGGACATACTGGTATTTGAACCCGAGGATCTCCTCCAGGTTGGCGCCCGCCTCCACCGCCGCCCGTGCAATGATGAAAATGATCTCCAGGGCCCTGGCTTTCAGGATCCCGATATGCTCATGACTTCGGAACAGCGTCGTTCCGAGAAGATCGTCCAGCAATTCTTTTGCGCCCTTTCGATCCCCCATTTTGATGAGTTCGATCAGTTCTTTTTCCTTGTAAAGATTTCCCCTCGCGTGAAGATCGGACAGGGGAACCGTCGGTTCGGCGGGTGTCTGCCGCTTGCTGATATGAAGTTTTTCCGCCAACTGAGCCTGCTGTTTATTGATTTCATGTTCCCTTTGCAGGGACATCGAATCCATATTGGAGAAATAATTGGCGATCATGAACAGAAGATCGGCCGCGGCCTGAACCTGGCGTTCCGGAAATACGGGAATCTCCGCAAGGGTTTGCCTAAGCGACTCCCCGTCGTTCGGCGAAAGTTCTTTTGCTTTGTCGACAATGCCCTTCTCCATCAGCGGGTTGAGGGGTCTGAGCAGTATCGGACCGCAAACAAAGGCGGAGAGGGGTTTCCCCCGCTGGAAAAGCGGTGCGGTGAATTCGATTATGTCCATGTGACATTGAAAGATATAAGGCTCTCCCGTTTTGATCGACATCCGGATGGCGCGATTGATCTCGTTGAGACAGTTTTCCCTTCCCGGGGAACAGCTCCTGATGGCTTGACAAAACGGGTGACCTTTCCCTTCGATCGATCCGATTTCCCCCAAACCCTGCAATGGGAAAAGGCGGGCCTGCATTTTGGTGGCCTGCTGAAAAGAGTCGATGATTCGCGAGAAGAGATGGTTTTCAGACAGCTCGAAGCCCGACATCCGGCGAGGGATTTCCTGATTCGAAAGCATTTTTGATTCTCCCCCTTTTCGTTCCGACCAATAACGCCTTCGCCTTGTCCACGCCATCCATCGCATCCATCCCGAATCCATCCGCCCCGATGCTGTCGGCATACTCCTGGGTGATGGGGGCGCCGCCGACAAGGGTGCGGACATTTCCTTTGAGCCCGGCTTTCTTCAACGCGATCAGCGTGTCTTCCATGGCGTGCATCGTGAGGGTGTACAGACAGGAGAGCAGCAGCAAATCCGGTTTTTCCTTCCGGACCGCTTTGACAAAATTTTCAGGCGTCACATCAATTCCGAGATCAACAACCTCGAATCCGTTTGCCTGCATGAACATGAGGACAATGTTTTTGCCGATGTCGTGGACGTCCCCGCTCACGGTTCCCGCCAAAGCCTTTCCGATAAAGCGTGGTTGTGCCGCGTTCAAGGCGGGCTGCAGGATGCCGAGGGAAAGTTTCGTCGCAATGGCCGAGATCAGAACATTCGGGATAAAGTATTCGAAGGTCTTCCATTTTTCCCCTACGATATCCATCCCGTGCAGGATTCCCTTTTCGATGATGAACGATGGGGCAAGGCCCTCCCGGAGACATTTTTCGGTGAGGGCGGCGGCTCTTTGGATATCCCCCTTCACAATCGCGCATTCCAACTGATGGATGAGGTTCATGGGATTCAGCGGATCCAACCTTTCTTGTGCAGTATATGCTTTTCCTTATCATACCCGCTTGAACAGTGAAAGAGGGAGATCGACAAGCGCAATTCGTATTTCAAAAAGTCTGCGACGGATCATCGCGAAAGTTTCCGGGATCGATACTGTCGGACTTCAGATTTGTCGGGAACGTGAGATGCGGCGATGGATTTTCCACTTCATTTTCTGGAGCAGAAACCAGAAGTAGATCTCCTGGGGAAGGTTGGTACGGGACTTTTTCAAAGCCCGGATTCCCCGTTTCGCGGAGGCCAGGGCCTCGGACGGACGGCCTGCTTCCAGATGCAGGTTGCTCAGCCGAAGATAGGTAAAGGGGGTGAGCGCCCCCTCTTGCGCACTTCTGTCGTAGCTATCCAATGCGCGCCGCGGATCCCCTATGGTTTCGTACAGGATCCCCATCTTGTTGTAAATCAGGACGCGTCCGGCGGACTTGGGTGGGTAGTTCTTCAGGGCCTGGTGAAAATAGCCCTCGGCCTCATCATATCGGCCTTCGTTAAACCGTTTCTGAGCAAGCATCACCGGAGCGAGGGCCTCCATGGTTTCATCGGAAATGGTGGTTTTCGGGATCAGATCGTGCCAGCCCATGCGTTAAGGTCATCCCCTTATGTTTGATGGCTGCAGCCCCGCCCATGGCCCGCGGGGTGTCGACCAGAAAGGGGCTCCCCCCTTGTCGCCCGGAAAACGGCGGAAAGGAGGGAGCCTGCATCCGACCTGCGGAGTTGGTACGTACAACCAATCACATTCATTCATCCACTTCCACGACGGGCACCCGCCACAGGGCCAGCATGATGGTGCCGGCCACCAATGCGGCGATGATCCAGTACCAGAAGGCGGCGGTCCAGCTATAGTTGTCCACCAGCCATCCGGTGAAAATGCCGGTCATCGCGGCGCCGAGGTAGCCGAAACCGTCGATGAAACCTGCGGCCGAGGCCGCGGCCTTGCGACCGGCGAAATCCTGCGCCGCGTGTCCCACCATCAGCACGTGGGCACCGTAGGTGCAGAACCCGATCACGGCCAGGTAGATCAGGGATAGGACCCATGCCCCCTCAGGCGCGTAGTAGAACAGATAGGAGAAGATGGCCAGGCCGAAGAGACAGAGGCAGATCACCGGGGCCCGGCGATTTTGGAAGAATTTGCCGGTGGCCCATCCGCAAAAGATGGCGCCGCACGAACCGGCGAGGGGAAGGACGGCGACCGAAATGCCTGCGCTGCTGATCGAGGCCCCCTGGACTTCAATCAGGAAAACCGGCGCCCAGTAGAAGAAACCGTAGCGGATGATGTCCAGGCCGAAGAATGCGATGGAAACGCCCCAGATTCGAGGATTGGTCAGGCATGTCTTGACCGTATAGCCGAATCCCATGTGCTTGTCCTCGGTGACACGGCACACCGGAGCGGATGTGGGGTCGAGCGTTTTGGGTTCGGGGGCTTCGCCTACGGCGATCTTTCGAAGCTGTTCGATCGGCGGAAGCCCGACCTCCTCCGGCGCGTTGCGGAGGCGAATCACGAAGTGGATCGAGGAGATGAGGAAGATGATGGCCGGCACCCAGAAGAGGGCGCGCCAGGTGTAGTTCGCCGCCAGATAGGAGGCCAGCAGCCAGGCGACCGCGTTTCCGATCTGGTAGCAGGAACCCATCAGGCCCATCCATTTCCCGCGCTGGGACACGGTGAACCAGTTGGCCATGGTCTTGACCTGGGGCGACCATCCCATGGACTGGAAGTAGCCGTTCAGGCCCCAGACGACCAGCATGAAGCCGAACGCGGTGGAAAAACTGAAAATGATGTTGAGCAGGGCCGAACCCACCATTCCCACGAAGACGAGCTTGCGGGCCCCGTATTTGTCGCCCAACTGGCCGTTGACGAACTGGCCCAGCGAATACATGATGAAAAGGGCCGTGCCCAGCAGGCCCAGAAGGGTTTTGGAGTAGCCGAACTCGTCGGAGAGGCCGGGCAGCGCAAAGGATATGTTGGCGCGGCACAGGTAGTATGAAGCATAGGTGAACCAGATGGTGATGAAGATCCTGATTTGCCAGCTCTTCCAGGCGGAAAGGATATCCGTTCGACTCATTTTGCCGACATCGTATTGCGTCAATGTGCTCATAGATCTCCCTCCATATGCTTTCCCGAATCGGGTGGTTTGAGAATCTTTTCTGTCAATTCCGTCGAGGGTTTATCTGAGCTTACCCTGCAGAATGAGCTTGGGTTTGTCCTTTGCCACCAGAGCCCCCAGGGCCGCCTTCACCCCCACCGGATTGGGCATGGGTTTGCCGCCCGGATTGAGATAGATTCCCGCCGTCACAAAGCGCTTATAGATGTTCTTTTTGATCGTTCCCTTGAAATCCACTTCTCCCTTCTCGTTGACCGTGAGAACATGGGGCGCTTCGCCGATGCCTTCGAACATCAGGCTTTTCTCATTGACGAAGAAAGCAGTGTAGACGCCCTTGGGATCCAGACCGGCGATCCGGATGGCGACATCGGCGCCGGTGGCGGTGTTGATCGTAAGCGTGCCCTTGGCCTCACCCTTGACGCCCTTGGCCTGAACCAGAGCCACCTCCTTCAGGTCGCCCGATTTGGGCTGGTCCGCGGCCAGGGCCAGACCAACCCAAACCAGCGCCAGTGCCGCGATCAAAATGATTGAAATTTTTTTCATGACGACACCTCCCTTTCTAAAAAATGGATGTTGTCCTATCTCCTGCCATTGTTTTCGGCATCCGTCATCTCGGGACCAAAACGCCCCATTCCATCGGACCCCGCGCCGCGAAACGATCCAACGGAAAAGCCCCGGGCCGAGAGATGCCGTTTTTTGGTCCGGTTCATCCGGTCTCATCAATAAACCCCATATTCATGATAGGCCTCGAACAAGGCCGCCACATTCTCGATTGCGGTGTCCGCCTGGATATTGTGGGCCGTTCCAAAAATGTAGCCGCCCCCGGCCTTGGCATTGTCCGCGGCGTACTTCACCATCTTTTTCACATCCGCCGGTGTGCCGAGCGGGAGCACCTGCTGGATGTCCATGCCGCCCTGGAAGGAGAGGTGCTTGCCGAACTCCTTTTTCAACCGTTTGATGTCCATGTTGGTGGCCTGGGGCTGCAGCGACTGGAGACAATCCAGACCGTTTTCAATAAACTGGGGGATGAGGGCGTAGACGTCTCCGCAGGTATGGTACATCACCTTCAGGCCGTATTTATGGGCGATATCGCAGTATTTTCTGAACCCGTCGGCGAAATACCGCTTCCACATGCCGGGACTCACGAGAGGCCCGCTCTGGCCTCCCATGTCGTCGCCCATCATGAACATGTCCATCTCTTCGGCGCCGGCCTCGAAGACCTTCGGGTTGTAGTTCACGAAATAGTCGACGATGTGATCCCGGATGCACTCGACGATTTTGGGGTTTGCGGCGAGGTCAATGAAGGTCTGCTGAATGCCGCGCATGTACATCATCGGCTTCAGTTGAGCCGTTCGGTCCAACCGGTCGCCCTTGTTAAGGACGAAATACTGCGGGTGCCATTTGGCGCAATCCTCCTTCACCTTTGAATAATCCCACCAGTCGGGGGAGGGCCAACGGGTATAGGAATTGATTTCCTCGACGGTTGTCATGTGTTCCAGCGGCGACCAGGACACTTCCTTGAATGTCCCCTCGTGAGGCGTTCCCTTCCCGTAGGTGACGACCTTTCGCCTGACCCCCCAAAGGTCCTCGACCGTCCCATCGTCGTACTTTTTGAATTCCTGGCCTACATAGCTGGCCCCGTAATTGTCGCGGACATCCACACCCAAAAACTTCAGAAGCTCTTCTTCATTCTCGCATCCCCAGTACTCCATGCACCGCTGCTTGATCTCGGGCACCATCCAGTTGTCGATGGGAATCCGATCCGGTTCCTCGAAGTTGATTGCCTTGCGGGTCCTCTGGCGGGACGTCATTTTTTCGCTCTTCGCCCGGAGTTCATCGATTCGATACCTCCGATCCTTGTAGATTTTGTCCTCTTTCATGTCCTGCCTCCTTATTCAGTGAACCTGGTGTTGGAAGGGTATCGCGAACCCTCGCGACATCGGCTATTTCGCCTGAATCAGGCTTCTTGCCATTTTGGCCGCCTGGGGCGCGTCCGGCGCATACCCGTCCGCGCCGATCAGGTTGCAGAAGGCCTGATCGATGGGGGCGCCCCCGACCATGACCTTGATTTTATCACGGAGTCCCTGATCCTTCAACGACTGGATGACGTCCTTCATGGCCAGTCGGGTCGGCGTGTAGAGAGAGGAGAGGGCCAAGATGTCCGCTTCCTGGTATTTTACCTCTTTCAAGAAACTGGCGGTGGAGACGTTGACTCCGAGATCGATCACCTTGAAACCCGCTCCTTCCAGCACCATGGCGACGATATTCTTGCCGACGTCGTGAACGTCGCCCGCCACAGTGCCGATGACAATGGTTCCCAGGGGCTTGTGCAGGGTTCCCTCCGACATTTTGGGTCGAAGAACCGCAAGGGCCTCCTGTGCTGCTATGGCGGCGATCATGAGTTCCGGGACGAAGGCCTCGAATTTCGAGTATTTCTCTCCGATGGCGTCCAGTCCCGGAACGAGCCCCTCACTGACAATCCGGTCAGCGCTGATGTTATCGCCAAGGAGCTTTTGAACCAACGGTTTGATTTCCTCTCTTTTCCCCTTCTCTACGTATTCGGCCAGCTGTTGTAAAGTAGACATTCCAGCACCTCCCTTGAATAATTGATATAGATCATCCGCATAGACCCGTCTTCTTTGTGTTTACGACCGCCGCTGCCATGCTTTGATAGCTCGTTGGCCTGCCTTTTTCCATCACCTCCTTACCGATACTTTCATTTCTGGAAAGCGATTACAGAATATGCAACTTTATACGGGAATGCACCGCTGCCGCAGGAATGAAGATTTGCCGAGTTCTATGAAGAAAGCCGGAAATACTTTGATTATTTGCGCGATCCGATGATACCTATAAGAGAAAAATGGGGCTGTCTATGGGAATTTTGTGATGATTAAGGCGATATTGCGAAAAAATAGTGAAGCAATCGGTCAAAGAATTTCTGAAACATCTGCGGGGCTCTCTAAAAAGTGCCCGATATTTCTGGCTTTCAGCAGGGCAGGGCCGTGACGAAAGTTTTTACCTCGGTCAGGGCGAAAACGAACATGCAGGAATGCCTGATTAAACTTTCTCGGTGTAAAATATGGGGACGGATTTGAAATCCTCCTCCATATTTCTACAGTTTGCCGATCGACGGCAGGTGGGGGAAGGCATCCGCCATGCGGGATGAACAACGCGGAGGTAAACTCCTCCTGGAACTCATCGGCCAGCGTCAATTCGGGAGACGGACCCTTCGAGACATCCTTCGGCCTCGCGGCGTTTGTCCCGGTTTAGCAACGCGATTCTTGCCCCGTCGCCTGCCGCATTTCCGACGGACGAGACGTGGTTGATCTCGCAATCGGGAAACATCCCGAGAAACATCGCCTCCGTCTTGTCGATATAGCTCCCGAAGGCGCCCGCCAGGACCACGCGTTCCAGTTTTTCGATACCCAATTTTTTCATCATCAGTTTCGCGCCGGCATAAAGCGCGCCTTTGGCAAGCTGGACGCTCCGGATATCCTGCTGGCTGATCGTGATCGGTCTCGCCAGAGAGGTTTCGTCCGGCCATGCGATCACGAACTCAGGCTGCCCGTCGGTCGTCAAGACCCGAGACGTGGCGAGACCGGTCCGAAAACGACCGCTCGGATCGATGACGCCTGCCCGGTAGAGTTCGGCCACCCCGTCGATGATCCCGGAGCCGCAGATCCCCAACGCACCGGTGATCCGGAACTCCGGTCGCCAGCGCTCTTCTCCGATGATTTTGAAAGAAACCTCGAGCGTTTCGGGATCGATTCGGATCCGTTCGATGGCGCCAGGCGCCGCCCTCATGCCGAACCGGATATGGGCCCCCTCCAGGGCAGGGCCGGTGGCGCAGGATGCGGAGAGAAGTCTCTCGCGGTTTCCCAGGAGCATCTCTCCATTGGTTCCCACATCGATGATGAGCGTCATCTCCTCTCGGCGATAGGGTTCTTCCGAGATCAACACCCCTACGTTGTCCGCACCGACAAAACCGGCAATGATGGGGAGGAGGTGAACGTTGGCGGCAGGATGGGCTTTGAGACCGAGATCGCGCGCCTTGATGTCCAGGCTGCGATGTACGGCAGGTGTAAAAGGAGAGAAACCGAGCGCTCGCGGATCGATGCCGAGCAGCAGGTGGTGCATCACCGTGTTTCCGACGATTGTGATCTCGAGAATGTCGGCCGGGGAGAGGCCGTGATCCCCGGTAACGGTCCGGATGAGATGGTTCAGACCATCGATGATGACCCCCCGCATCTTGTCCATGCCGTCCGGGTTGTCCATGACATAGCTGATCCGTGCGATCACATCGTCGCCGAACGTGATTTGCGGGTTCATGAACGATTCGGTGCCGACGATCCGGCCGGTAAGGAGACTGCACAGGTATCCGGCCACGGTGGTCGAACCGATGTCGATGGCGAGGCCGTAAGCCTCCTCAACTTCTCCCGGAAAGACGGCGAGGATTTGCTCCATCCGGACGGCCGCCGTAACGGTCCATTTCCCCTGCCGAAGGGCGCCGGGAAGGGCGAGGAGGGCGGGATAGTCCACTTCCAGCCGATGTAGGCCGAAATGTTTCGCAAGGGACTCCGACAACCGTTCGAAGTCACCGAGCGGATGGTCCAGAGTCGGGGGGGAAGCGTCACGGGAAGAGACGGACGGCAGGGTTCAAATGGATTTTTTTGTCGGTTGCATCCTTCTTGACCACCTGATTGCCCGTTCGGCTCTGCTCCGGCACAAAGATCAGGACATCCCCCCGGATGGTGGCCGCACAGGCCAAACGGAAGCCCTGCAATCGACCGTTTTCGGTGAGGACTTTCTTCCTCCCTTCGGTGACTGGCGAGAGATGATCGGATAATGAATGGATCTTTACGTTGATCAAGGGTTCCCGAGTCGATCCTGATTTTGCACTTGCCGCAGCTCTTCTTTCCGCCGCAGACGGACTCGATTCCGAGCTCCAGGATCCGCGAAGCCTCCAGAACGGTCTTTCCTTCCGGAATTCCCCCCGCCGTCCGAGGGCTGAAAAATCACATGATATGGCCTCTATTTTCCGGTCTCCTTTAGCCTCATGTGTTGCATCCCACACTGCACCATGGACACTACTGTTACCGTAGTTCCCGCCTGCTTAATCATGAACAAACGCCTGCCGTCAAGGTAAAAATCGGATTTTCCTCTTCAGGTCGCACGGGGAGGGAAGGAGTTTTTCCGCCCGTTCGAAAACCTCCCCGGTAAAAACAAAGCCGATATTCTTGCTTTGCGTTAAACGGATATGCTAAAGACATCTTAAGCGAGAGCACCCTATCATGGAAAGCCGAAAAATATCCGACAAGCCGAGATCCCCGAAAAAAAGGCGCCCCGGTAAAGATCTTGCCCGGGATATCAATCTCATCACGAAGACCGCTTGGCGACTCTGGGAATGATGGCGGCGGGGGGATTCAGCACATGAATTGAACCAGCCGCTCAACACCATCCGGGTTGTGACGGACGGGTTTCTGTTCGGTCGTAACGAGGGGTGGCCGCTCGATCCGGGAGAACTCTTCGACGGGCTGGAGATGATTTCCCGGCAGGTGGCCAGGATGGACAAGGTGATCCGGAATATCCGGAATTTTGCCCGGGAAGGACGCGATTTCGAGGGCGAGTCCGTAAGGGTCAACGAGGCGATCGAAAATGTCTTCTCCATGATCGGCCGTCAGATCGAGGCCCACGGGATCCGCGTGGAGAAGGATCTGGATCCGGAGCTTCCACGGCTGCGGGCTTCCCTCAACGGGCTCGAACAGGTGGTGATGAACCTGATCGTCAACGCCCGCCAGGCGCTCGATGAATGCCCCGTCGATCCGAAGAGGTTGTGGATCCGTACGGAAAGCCGGGACGGTGCGATCCGGATCGAGGTGAGCGACAACGGCGGCGGCGTTCCAGGGCACCTTCTGGAACGGATCTTCGATCCGTTCTTCACGACCAAGACTGCGGGAAAGGGAACAGGACTGGGACTGAGCATCAGCCAGTCCATCATCAGCCGGTTCGGCGGCCGGATCGAGGTTCACAACAATGAAAGCGGTGGCGCAACCTTCCTGGTCACCGTCCCTGCCGGGGAGGCACTGTCTTGAACATCCTGCTGGTGGACGACGAGGCGGATGTCCGAAAAAGCATCTCCCGTTTTCTGGAGAAGCTCGGCCATGTCGTGACCTGTGCCTCAGACGGCATGGAGGCGCTCCGGGAATTCCACTTGCGGGAAATCAACCTCGTCATCACCGATATCCGGATGCCCGAAATAGACGGACTGGAACTCCTCCGGAGGATCAAGGTGATCGAGAAGTCGCCCGTGGACGTGATTGTCGTGACCGGCCACGGGGATACGACCAGCGCCATCCGGGCGCTCAAGTACGGGGCCTTCGATTACCTTCAGAAACCGGTCGATGTCCGGGAGCTGGCCATCGTGATCGAACGTTCCGCGGCCTATCTGACCCTGCGAAACAACTACCGGCATCTGAAGCAGGAATTTCAGGAACGGGTCCACAGCGAAACGCAGGCCGTTCGGGGGGAGGCGGAGCGGCTCCGGGAGGCCTATTTGGAAGAGGTCGGACTGGACGGTCTCGGCGTCTATTCCGACGCGATGTGCCGGGTGGTCGCCCATGCGGAAAAATACAGCACGGACCGGGATATCCCGGTCCTGATCGAAGGGGAAAGCGGCACCGGCAAGGAACTGATCGCGCGGTATATCCATTTTTTCGGAGCAGGCAGCGCCATTCTCCCTTTCGTGGCGATCAACTGCGGCGCCATCAGTCAGGAACTCTTCGAAGGGGAGCTTTTCGGGCATGACCCCGGCGCTTATACGGGCGCCACGACACGTGGACAGATCGGAAAGATCGAGGCAGCCAACGGCGGAACGCTTTTCCTCGACGAAATCGGCGAACTGCCGCCGGGCGTCCAGGTCAAACTCCTCCGGGTCCTTGAAGACAAAAAACTCTACCGACTCGGCAGCATCAAGGAAATTCCGGTGCATATCCGGATCATCTCCGCTACGAACAAGGACCTGCATCGGGAAGTGGAGGCAAAAAGGTTTCGCCTCGATCTCTTCTACCGGGTGAACATGGGTCATATCCGGATTCCCCCCCTCCGGGAAAGACAGGCGGATATCCAGCCGCTGGCGATCCGGTTTGCGGAGAGGGCCGCCCGTCGTCGGGGACTGAAGTTTGACGGTTTCACACCGGCGGCAGAGAAGTTTCTTTACTCCTTTGACTGGCCGGGAAATGTCCGGCAACTCAAAAACGCGATGGAACGGCTGGTCTTGATGCAGGTTTCGGACCGCGCGGATCTGGAGGACTTGGCCTTCATCCGCGACGACGCGACCGTACCCGAAAAACCGGCAGCGATAGCGCCCATTCTGGCGGACGTGGATTTTAAACTACCGGAAGCGGGGTTGGACATCGAGGCGTTCAACCGAAAGATCATCCGGATGGCGCTGGAAAAGCACGGGGGCAACCGCACCAAAACGGCGAATTATCTGGGGATCTCGCGGCGGGTGCTGGAGGGACGTTTAAAAAAACTATGAGCGGACTGCCGGGGGATTTTTATGAAGAACGAAGCCCCCGGCATTGAAGTCGGTTCTATTGAGCCGTCAACCCTTTTTCCCCTCGGGCGGCTTGACGATCCAGACCAGGATCATCGATGCCAGGCACATCACCCCGGCAATGATGAAGGAGGCGATGTAATTCCCCGCCGGGTATTTGCCCGTCGAGACGACGCCCGCCGCCAGGCTTTCGAACGGAACCTCCTGGACCACTCTCATCAGTTTCGGGGCGATCCAAGGGCCGAAAAGACCAGCAATCCCGTAGGCCATGAACATGCAGCCGTAGTTCACCCCCATGTTCTTCGTTCCGAAATAGTCCGCCGTCAGCGCGGGATAGACCCCCAGGAAACCTCCGAAGCAGAAGCCGACCGACATCACGCCGATCAGGAACAGCGGGAACGAGGTGAACCAGTTCAGCGCAAGCATGACCACACCGCTGTAGAGGAACATGATGTAAAGCGTGTTTTTCCGTCCGATGCTGTCCGAGACCTTCCCCCAGAGGATGCGTCCCAGCGCGTTCATCACCGAAATCGCCATGACGGCGGTGGTCCCCTTGGTCAGGATCTCCAGATAGGTGTCCTTCGGGATGGTTGGAAACTGCTGGACGAGGCTCAGGATGGAGAAGGACTGCCAGATGTTGACCGTGTTCATGATGATCAGGAAGCCGGCGGAGCATCCCGCGAAGTAGGTGATCCAGAGCAGCCAGAAACGGGAGGTCTTGATCATCTCCTGCCACGTGTAATCGACACCGACGCAAGCCCCCTTAGCGCCGTTCGCGGCCGGCGGCGTCCAACCGGGGGGACAATAGCCGGCAGGAGGATTGATCATGAACTGTGCGCCGATCATGACGATGACGAAAAAGATGATGCCCAGATAGAGGAAGGTGTTCATGACGCCGACGGAGAGGATCAGCGATTTTGCCACCGGGGCGAAGACAAGACCGCCGCCGCCGAAACCGGCAACCGCCAGGCCTGAGATGAGGCCGCGCTTGTCCGGGAACCATTTGACGCAGGTCGCGATCGGGCAGACATAGGCGGTGCCGATCCCGAGGCCGCCGATGATCCCGAAGCCGAGCGTGAACAGGAACAGGCTGTTCGAGTAGGAGGCGAGCAGAAGGCCGAGACCGAGGAGGACGGCCCCGGACATGGCGACATAGCGCGGTCCGATCCGGTCCTGGACGCGGCCGGCAAAGATCGTCGCCAGGCCGAAGAAGAGCAGAACCAGCATGGACGGGAGAGCCAGGTCGGTGTTGCTCCAGTCGGGAAAGCGGGCCTTGAGGCCGGGTTTGAAGACGCTGTAGATGTAGATGGCGCCGAGACTGACCTGGATCAGCAGTGCACCGACGACGATGAGCCAACGATTGAACGTTTTCCCGCCTTCCATAGAGAAACCTCCTTTTTTTTGGGGCTCTTTAGCACGTTATACCGGAAATGTCTAACCCAACGTCCGCAGATCTTCCGGGGTGTTCACGTTCAGGAACATCCTTCCCTCCGGATCGAAGGAATGGATGATCTCCGGGGATAGCTTCAGGAGACGGTGTGACGGATAAAAGCCGGTGACCTTGAGCCGGTTCCGATCGAGCAGACCACGGATGACCGGCAGGCAGCGACGCGCATAGACGGCATGTAGAGGCTGAAGGCCGTCGGGCGTGGCCGGAACGACGATGTCATACCCGGAGGACCGCCGGGACATGTAGTCGAGAAAAGAGCGGTTCAGGAAGGGCATGTCGCAGGCCGTGACGAAAATATACTCCCCCCGGGCGAAAAAAAGACCGGTGTAGATCCCCCCGAGGGCGCCTTTGTCCGGAAGGATGTCGGTGACGATCACAGCCGGCTGATCGAGATAATCCGTCGGGTCCGTCGTGACGATGATCACCTCTTTGAAAATCGATCGAAAGAGGCGGACCGTACGGTCGATCAATCGTTCGCCGTTTATCGCGAGAAAGGCCTTGTTTTCGCCCATCCGCCGGTTTTTGCCGCCCGAAAGGATTACCCCCGTCATGACCGTTTCCCTTTATTCCTGAGTTCGCGACAGCGTTCGTCCTGGATTGACGTTCTGCCCGGATCCGCCTCTGGGCGGAGGGGACCGTACATCGGCAACGATTCATATCTTGCCCATAGCGATTTCGCAACTTTTTTTGTAAAAGAATCATTTTTAACATCCATATGATTGACATAGGCGTCCGTTATGCCTATGTTTATAATCAAAAGCCCAGCAGAGGCATGATGATCTTTTTGCACCGTTGCAAAGACTACCCGGCGCCCCTCTCGGGCTGTGGAACGGACAGGGAAACATTGGTATGAAACCTTTTCGCATTCATCGCTATGCTAAGCCCGGACAGTACCGGCTGGCGGAGATCTTTCCCGATATCCGGAGCCGCGATGTTTTATCCGATATCTTTGCCGGACCGGAAGAGATCGAGGATGTAATCGAAAAGACCAGGGTGGTTGTGGCGGACATGCCCCATGAGATGTTTGTAAGCAATGATGACGGCTCCATAACGATCGGTCTGGCCCATCTATCTCAAGCCTCGGACAAGTTCCTCTATCTGGACATCATTCACGAGCTGTGCCATGTCAAACAACAAATGGAGGGACGCAACCTGTACGACCGGAGCAAGGCCTATGTGGACCGTGAAACCGAAATCGAGGCGTACCGGCTGACTGTCCGGGAAGCGAGACGGATCGGTCTGGATGATGAAGAGATCGCCAATTATCTCCGCGTTTCGTGGATTACGCAAAAAGAGCACCAACGGTTGATTCGTATGCTGGGAGTGGTTTTCACGCCGTCCCCTGTTGGAAAGGGCAGCCCGACCACGGATCCTTCAGAGGATGGATGACGCTTTTCGGGATTGGTTAGCCATGAAAATCAAAGGCTCCATAGAATGGGAGGTGGGAAATCAGAAATGGACGTTCTGGAAACGATTCATTCCCTAATTCGGACGAACGACGTCTGCGTGCTTTCGACGGTTTTTGAGGGGAAACCCCACTGCTCTCTGATGTCCTACGTCGTCGACGACGAATGTCGGGAGTTCTACATGATCACGCGGCCGGGATCGATGAAGTATCGGAATCTCGAACAAAACGGTTCGGTCAGTCTGCTGATCGACAGCCGGGAGCAGGAACCGGACGGCAGACGGGAGGGGATACGGGCCCTGACCGTAAGCGGTGAGTTTCGGAAGATCGCCGACGGGAAAAAGGAAAAGGAGATCCTGGCCCTGCTGCTCGACAGGAATCCGCACCTGCGGGAGTTTGCCGAAAAAGGCGCAGCCAGTGTATTTGCGGTTCGCGTTAAAACTCTTCAGCTTCTCGAAGGGGTGGACCGCTCCCATTTCGTGGAGGTTCAATAGGGGATCAACGAAATTCTGTGTGCTCCCCATAGCCTCTGCAATGGATGAACTTCAGCCCATTGCTATGATCAAAGCATGAAGATGGCCACAATGATGACCCCGACAAACCCGGCCATGGCGGGCCACAGGTTCCTGCGGGCGATCTCGATGGGGTCTGAGCCGGTGATGGCTGCCGCCGGGATCAGGGCCCAGGGGATGATCGTCCCTCCTCCGACGGCGACTGCGAAGAACTGGCCCAGCGCTCCGAGCGTCGCCACATCAAGCTGTGTGGGCCCGCCAAGTGCCTGTGCGAGGGTGCCCACAAGCGGCAGCCCCGAGAATCCCGATCCGTCAAGGCCTGTGATCCCCCCGACCACCGCCTGGATGATGGCGATCGGCACGGCGCTCAGCGGGACGGCATTCGCCAAAGCATTTCCCAGGTCGAACAGCAGCCCCTTGGCGCCGTCCCCGAAGATCGCCTTGGCCGTTCCGGGAGAGCCCATGAAGAAGAAGGCCGCGATGATCAGCACCGGGGCGAAGATCTTGATGCCGAACTGAAATCCCGCCCGGATATGCTCGGTGAGCTTTTCGAACCCTTCTTTACCGTACCCCCCGATTGCGACAAAAACCATGACGATCCCGACGGTCCCTCCCAGAAGGGCCGTCGCGTCACCCCCGCGAAGCTTCAGAACGAGCATTCCCACCACGTCGAGCGCGAAGAGAGCGGCAATGACGGGCAGCGCGATTTTCTTGAATCCCGGGTTTGCGGACTGCCATTTCTCCCTCTCCTTGGCCGCCTCCGCGGAGAGCTCGAAGGGGGCCCACTCAATGGGCCTTCCCCCGTTGGCCCGGATGTCCCGTCTGACGGACCTGAAAGAAAGGGGCAGCGCGATGACGGCCCAGATCAGCATCAGCGGAAAGCTTTTCCACATGACGGTGTCGACGGTGATCCCGGCCGCCTTGGCGGTGATCCCCGGCGCGCCCTGGATGATGAAGTCCGTCGTCAGCGCGCAGCCGTAGCCGAACATGCTGATGGCCATGGCGGCGTTGATGGGCGAGAGGCCCGCCTTGATCGCCGCCGGGAGCAGAAGAGCCCCCACGAGCGCGATGGCCGGGGAAGGCCAGAGAACCCAGGCCACGAGCATGATGACGACCCCCATGACCCAGAAGGCCACCGCCGGCGAGACAAGCATCTTCTGCACCGGCCGAAACATCATCTCGGCAATACCGATTTCTTCCAACATCTTCGCCATCGCAACGATAATGGAGATGATAGCGATGATCCCCAGCAGTTCGGTGAAGGCAACGGTCAGGGAGTTGAACACCGCCTGAACGGCTTTGACAAAGCTGCCGGTAACCACCCAGGCCAGTACGAGGGAAGCGACAATGCAGACAATGGGCGTCTCCTTCCGCATGGCCATGGTGACGAGCACGACGACGATGAAAAAAGCATAGACCCAGTGCGCAAACGTCAGTTCCATGTCAATTCCCTCCTTTGAAAATATCGAGAAGACCGGCCTTGTTCACCCTTTTCAAAACGGCGGCACGCTCCATTGTGTAGAGGCCCATTTCCTTCATTCTTTCGAAATACACCGAACCTGAAAAAGTGAACTTGCAGCCAAGACCCTCTTCAGTGGCCATCTGTTCCCGCACAAATCCGATGGCATCGCCCGCCGCCAGAGAACGCGGAAGGACCAAAGGCCGATCGCCCCGGATAAGCCGGACGGCATTGAAACCTGCGAGAGTTCCCGTGACAATCGCCTCCGTATGTCCCACAAGCAGGCCCGCCTTTTCCCCCGCACAGAAGAGATTTTCGACCCCCTGCACCTTCAGGCCGTCGTCCCGCGGCGACATGCCCACGTAACGTATGGAGTTGCCCATCCCCCCGGCATAGGGATCTTCGTAGCGTGCATACTCAAACCCCTCGATTTTCCGCAGGGCCGCCAGCGGGAAGAAGGGGACCATGAGCTTGGCGTGCCCCGTGTCGAGCAGGACGAGATTCGCCTTGAATTCAGGAATGGCGTACTGTTGGCAGGCCTTGATCGAAGTCTGCACTTCCTTCTGCAGCGAAACGGGAATGGGGATGACGGCAACCCCTTTGCGGTTCAGTTCCCCGACAATGTCCGTCGAGAGAGACTCCTTCAGGAGTTTGCAGGACCCGCTCATGGCGCCGATCTGGCTTCCTTTTTTGCCTACGAGTTCACGAACGCCGCAGAGGGCCGTGACGCTTGCCCGACCCCCGAAAGTCAGGCAGCGAAGAACACAGAGAACGCAGCCGTTTCCGTACTTCGTACACTGGCCGGGCGGGCCCGCCGTCCCCGTTGCATCGACATAGGCGCCGGCCGAAAAACGGACCGTCTCGTCTCCTTCCTTGCCGAGAATGGCGGCAATGGCGCCGTCCTTCATTGCCACGTCGTTGACGCGGGTGGCCATCCGGATTTCGACTCCCTTGGATTCCAGGAAGGCCCGGACGATGGGTTCCATCGTGGCCACGTTGTAGAGCGACGCGTGCGGATGTCCGGGAAACTCGATGTTGCGGTGGAGGGAGTTGGCGTCCGTCAGTCCGAAGAGATCGCCCCCTCCCATGGCGAGCATCTCTTCGGCGGCGGTGAAACGGCCGTTGTTGCGCATGATCCCGCCCACGAGCCCCGTGCCTAAAAGCATGTCCGTGCGCTCGATAAGGGTGACCTCGGCGCCCTGTTTTCTGGCGGAGAGGGCGGCAGCGCATCCCGCCCAACCCGCTCCGATGACGGCAACCTTCATGGGGTCCTCTCCGGAATGCTTTGAGGCATCCTTTCTATCTTTTTCTCTCGGAACTTGTGAATGAGGCTGGTATGATTATGTTAATAAGGATTAGAAGCTCGCCGGCCAGACGATACGGAACGTCACCTTCGATGTCAAGAGGATTTTAACAGGAGAGTGTGACAGGTCACAAGTTAATTTCTTGACTCTAAATCAAAGCCATAATAAATGTCTAAAGCAAGAAGGACCATTCGTTGAAGAATTCAAAAACCATGGACGATGAATTGCAGAACCATCCGTTTTCCATGTTTTGAAAAGGAGGAATCAAAGGTTGATCAGCCGGTATTCACGAGAGAGGATGGAAGCGATCTGGAGTCCGGAAAACCGTTACCGAAAGTGGTTGGATATCGAAATCCTGGCCTGTGAGGCCATGGCAAAGCGGGGCGAAATTCCGGACGAATCGTTGAGGAATATCCGGGAAAAGGCCGCTTTCGATGTCGCAAGAATCGATGAAATCGAAAAAACGACAAAACACGATGTGATCGCCTTTCTCACTTCGGTCACGGAAAAGGTCGGCGAGGACGGCCGTTTCATTCATCGGGGATTGACCTCCTCCGACATTCTGGATACCTCGTTGGCGCTGCTTTTGCGAGAGGCAGCGGGTATACTGATCGAGGATCTGGATCTGCTGCTGGCGGCGCTTCGAAAAATGGCCTTGAAACATCGAAACACACCCATGATCGGACGTTCACATGGGATCCATGCGGAGCCGATCACCTTCGGTCTCAAGATGTGCCTCTGGTATGCGGAAATGCAGAGGAACCGGGATCGGTTGGTCCGGGCAAGGGACACGATCAGCGTCGGGAAACTTTCCGGAGCGGTGGGGACCTTTTCATTTGTCGATCCGGCCATTGAAGAGTATGTCTGTGAAATGCTGTCGCTGAAGCCGGCGCCTGCCTCTTCGCAGATCGTTCAGCGTGACCGTCATGCAGAGTATTTCTCGACACTCGCCATCATTGCATCGTCCATAGACAAGTTTGCGCAAGAGATCCGGCTTCTTCAGAGGACCGAGGTTCGTGAAGCCGAGGAGTATTTTTCGCCGGGGCAGAAGGGATCTTCCGCCATGCCCCACAAGCGCAACCCGGTGCTGTCGGAGAACCTTTCCGGTCTGTCCCGGCTGATGCGTTCCTATGCCGTGGCGGCGCTGGAGGATATGGCCCTTTGGCACGAAAGGGATATCAGCCATTCGTCCGTGGAGAGGGTGATCGGTCCCGATGCGACAATCCTTCTCGACTTCATGCTGAATCGATTCACCGGACTGATCGATCATCTTGTCGTTTATCCGGAGAGAATGCTTGCCAATATCGGCATGACAAGGGGGGTGATCTTCTCGCAGACCGTTCTGTTGAAGCTGATCGAAAAGGGGGTTACCCGCGAGGAAGCCTATGCCGTTGTCCAGCGAAACGCCATGCGGTCCTGGCAGGAGGGGCTCGAATTCAAGGAGCTGCTGCTGCAGGATCCGGAGGTGAGCTCCCGAGTCAAGACGGAAGATCTTGACGACGCATTCCAGATCGGCCATTTCCTGAAAAAGGTGGATTTCATCTTCGATCGGGTTTTCAGGAGCCGACCCTGAATCGTCAGCGCCAGAGTTCCTCCCGGGAGACGACCGTGTCCTTCAGCCAGACCCGGTCATTTTTCTCGGGATAGTCCAGGTTGTAATGGAGCCCCCGGCTTTCCTTGCGCATCCGGGCGCAGACGACGATCAGTTTTGCGGCCAACGCAATGTTTCTCAGCTCCAGAAGATCCCGCGTGACAATGAAATTCCGATAATATTCTTCGATCTCCCGGTTGATGAGATCAATCCGCCGTTGCGCCCTTTCAAGCCGTTTGTCGGAACGAACAATTCCGACATAGTTCCACATGCATCGGCGGATTTCATCCCAGTTGTGCGACACGACGATGGACTCGTCGCTTTCAGTGGCTCCCCGGGGGTCCCAGGGCGGGACATCGACGGAATCCACCTCCACAGCGGGAAGGAGGTCGACGATGCGCAGGAAGGAACGGTGCGCGAAGACGATCGCTTCCAGCAGGGAATTGCTGGCCAGACGATTTGCGCCGTGTAACCCCGTGCAGGAAACCTCTCCACACGCAAAAAGGCCCGGAATGCTTGTTTCCCCCATCTCATTCACGATGACCCCGCCGCAAAGGTAGTGTTCGGCGGGAACGACCGGTACGGGGTCTTTCGTCATGTCGATCCCATATTCGAAACACTTTTCATAAATGTTCGGAAAACGAGACAGAAGGAAATCTCGGTCACGATGAGTGATGTCGAGCAGGACGCAATCCTCCCCGGATTTTTTCAACTCGGTATCGATTGCCTTGGCAACCACGTCCCGCGGCGCAAGACTTTTCATGGGATGATATTTTTCCATGAACGTGCAGCCGTTTTTGAGCTTGAGAATCCCCCCCTCTCCGCGCACCGCCTCGCTGATGAGGAAAGATTTGGCCGCCGGATGGAAAAGGCAGGTCGGGTGAAATTGAATGAACTCCATGTTGGCGATTTTTGCGCCGGCCCGGTACGCTATTGCGATTCCATCCGCCGTGGCGATGTCGGGATTTGTCGTGATCAGATAAACCTTGCCTGCGCCCCCGGTGGACAGCATGACGAATTTTGCCCGAAACGTAAGGACTTGACCGGATGGGATATCCAGCACATAGGCGCCGAGGCATCGGTCGGGCTCGATCCTCCTGCCGAGGGCGGCAGATTTCATGACCAGATCTATCGCAATATGGTTCTCGAAGATTCGGATCCGGTCATTCTTTGCCGCCATCTTGTGTAAAGCCCGCTCGATCTCCTGCCCTGTCAGATCCCGGGCATGTACAACCCTCCTTTGGGAGTGGCCACCCTCACGGCCCAGATCGAAGCAAGCCGGATCCGCATCGGAACGGGTGAATTCGACGCCCCATTTCACCAGTTCGCGAAGCCTGTCCGGGCCTTCCGATACCACAAAACGGACGACTTTTTCATTCGAGAGGCCTGCCCCACAGGTCAGGGTGTCTTCGATGTGATACTCGAAACGGTCCGTCCGATCCTGGACGACGGCGATTCCGCCCTGGGCCAGATTGGTATTCGAGTCGGTTTTGTCCTTCTTGGTGACCATCGCGACGGTGCCCAGCTCCGCCGCCTTGATCGCAAAGCTCAAACCGGCGATGCCGGTGCCCAAAACAAGAAAATCGGTATGGATTTCCATGGTTGTCTATGTCCTGAAATGTTTGTTTACAAATATGGCGATTTTTATATATATTTTCGCGTCATTTGTAAAAGAAAATCTGCTTGGGAGTCGGTTTGATGGTTGTTCTGGGTATAGAAACCTCCTGCGACGAAACGGCGGCTTCGGTGGTCGTGGACGGGACAGTTGCCCTTTCCAATGTGATTGCGTCGCAGATCAAGGTGCATGAACGTTACGGAGGCGTTGTTCCCGAAATCGCGTCGCGCAAACATATCGAAGCGATCATTCCGGTAATCCTGCAGGCCCTGGAGGATGCAGGCACCTCCCTTGACGGGATTGACGCCGTTGCCGTGACGAGAGGTCCGGGGCTGATCGGATCCCTTCTTGTCGGATTGTCGGTGGCCAAGGCACTCGCATTTTCGCAACGTTTGCCGCTGGTCGGGGTCAATCATCTCGAGGGACACGTAGCGGCGTCCTTCCTGATGGAAAATCCACCGACTTTTCCTTTTGTCGCACTGGTGGTTTCGGGCGGACATACGACCATTTACCGGGTCGAGGATTTTCAGCGATTCTCCGTGCTGGGCCAGACGAGGGATGACGCGGCCGGCGAGGCCTTCGACAAGGCCGCAAAACTCCTGGGGATCGGCTACCCGGGAGGCGTGATGATTGACCGGATTGCCAGGCAGGGCAACCACAAGGCATTTCCCTTCCCAAGGGCGATGCGGGACAGCCTGGATTTTAGTTTCAGCGGCCTCAAGACCTCCCTACTCTCCTGTCTCAAAAAACGGAAAGTTCCTTTTTCATCCGAAGAATTGCCCGATCTGACGGCATCGTATCAGGAGGCCATTTGCGACGTTTTGGTGGAGAAGACCCTTCGAGCTGCCGCGCAGATTTCAGCGACCCGAATCGTCGTATGCGGCGGGGTTGCTGCAAACAGCCGCCTCCGTGAACGTTTCCTGTCGGATGCGGCCGACGCGGGAATGGAGGTTTTCATTCCTCCTCCCGTATTTTGCACGGATAACGCCGCCATGATCGCCACGGTCGGAACATACCTCATCAGGGCGGGCCGAACGGAGGATTTGAACCTGAATGCCGTTTCGCGCTGGCCCCTTGCGGTTCAGCCATGATCCTGAAAAAACGATTCGCGACCTTCTACGAGAAGTTTATCAGCCTTCAAGGAGAACCGGCGCGAATCGCCTCGGGAATCGCGCTGGGTGTTTTTGTCGGTGTCACCCCGACCATTCCGTTTCATACGGTGATCATTATCCTGATCAGCTTCCTATTCCGTCAAAACCTGACAGCCGGTTACCTCGGTTCTTGGGTGATATCCAATCCGCTGACCATTCCGCTGTTTTATGGATCGCAGTACGAACTCGGCCGCCTTCTGCTGGGAATGGAGCGTTGTCATTTCGAGTTTCACGATTATACCTTCAACACCGTTACGACGCTGGGCTCGCAAATTATGATCCCCCTTTTGACGGGAGGGATTCTGATGGCCCCATTCTTTTCCATCCTTGCGTATTGGATCGCATATCGATTGGCCAAAGCGTTCAGAAATCGGGGGATGCCGTGATCTCCGTCCGGAAGATGCTGGACCATTATCAGATTCGTCCCCAAAAAAGGTTGGGGCAGTCCTTTCTGAAGGATGTGAATATCATCCGCAAGATTGTCGAGATCGCGGATCCTGGCGGCGATCAGACGATTGTTGAAATCGGTGCCGGTCTCGGCCTGCTGACGGAAAAACTGGCGGAAAAAGCCGAAAAGGTCATCGCCATCGAAATCGACGCACGGCTTGAAAAGGCATTGCGCAACCGTTTTGAAGGAAAGGAGAGTGTGGAGGTTCTCGGAATGGATGTCCTTGATTATGATTTTTCCTCTGCCTGCCGGGGTGGAAAAATCAAGGTCGTCGGAAACATCCCCTACCACATCTCCACGCCGATTCTTTTTCGTTTGCTCGAATTTAGACGATCGATTTCCGCCATGACATTGATGTTTCAGAAGGAACTGGCGGACCGGATTATGGCCATTCCGGGAACGAAACAGTATGGATTGCCGTCGGTCATGGTGGCGAGTCGGGCAATAGTCGATTGCATTTTGAATGTTCCCCCGGCCTGTTTTTATCCGGTGCCCGGCGTTTCTTCATCAATCCTGCGGTTCACATTTCGGGAAGGGAAGTTTCCATTTTCCGAGCCGCTGTTCGATCAAATTGTGAGGATGTCTTTTGCACAACGAAGGAAAACCCTGTGGAACAACCTCCGTCGTACCGGTCTTCCGGATGCAACCGCCGCGATGATATTCGACAAAAGCGGCATTGACCGGACAAGAAGGGCGGAAACACTGTCGGTGGATGATTTTTGCCGGTTGACCAGGGCATGGACCGAAAGCGGTGCCGTCAACGACCCCGGTCGAATTGCCGTTCAGCACAGAGAGAGTCGGGGGGAATGACTTGAAAAGGCTTGACATTCGGGAGTGCAACTGTTAAAGGGGAACCGCGCTTGGATCCGGAAACGGACCGAGACGATACGGCTTGAGAATTCATTGATACCGAAAGGGCCTCTCGTCTATGGCGATGAGGCTTTTTTTGTGGGGATGGGCCATGAAAATCATTCGATCCGTGAAGGGAATGCAAAGCCTTGCCGATTCGATACGATCCCGAGGGGAAAGGATCGCCTTTGTTCCGACGATGGGATACTTTCATGAGGGACATCTCAACCTGATGCGCATCGGTCGAACACAGGGAGATTGCCTCGTGGTGAGCATCTACGTGAATCCTACACAATTTTCCCCCACCGAGGACTTGGAGACCTATCCCCGCGACTTTGACCGAGACCGGATGCTTGCAGAAACGGTCGGTGTCGATGTGATTTTTTTACCGAACGATCAGGAGATGTATCCGGACGGGTATCAGACCTTTGTGGAGGTGGCAGGGGTTACGAAAAACCTCTGCGGAATCTCCCGTCCACAATTTTTCCGGGGGGTGACCACGGTATGCACGAAACTTTTTCAAATCGTAAAACCTCATGTCACGGTATTCGGGAAGAAGGATTTCCAGCAATATGTCACCATTCAAAGGCTGGTCCGGGATTTAAACATGGACCTTGAAGTCATCGGCATGGATACGACGCGGGAGTCCGACGGCCTTGCAATGAGTTCGCGGAATACGTACCTGAATCCCGAAGAGAGAAGGTCGGCCTTGAGTCTGAGCCGCGCGCTCGTCCTGGCGGAAGATCTGTACAGCCGAGGGGAAAGGAATCCCGAACGGATATTGAAAAAGGTGCGGACGTTCATTGCGGGTCACCCCCACACGGAAATCGACTATGCACGGATTTGTGACACATCGACGATCAAAGATGTAACGCTCATCGAAGGGGAATGTGTGCTGGCGCTGGCGGTCAGGGTCGGCAAGACGAGGTTGATCGACAACCATGTTTTCGGTGAAACGTTGAAAATCGGTGATAACCGCTCTTCGAACCATCAGGAAGAGCCTGTAAAATCGTCGGATCATGCCGAAAAGCCGCCATGGTACGGCAGTGTATGTCAGCCTCTGTGACAAGACGAGCGATCCGATTCGTCGGCCTGAATCGATCCGGCATCCCGGTCCGGAAAACACAGAAAATCCATTCGAAAGAAAATCTTTCCCCAGGAAAAAGACGCTTCATACAGAAATAAACCATTGAAACTATTTTTTGATTCTGATATGGAGCCGTCGGCTCAACCATCCTATCAAGGCAAGACAATGTTGAAGAAGAAATTGAAACGGATCTTCCTGACCGGTTTGGCTGTCGTGATTCCGGCGGGAGTGACGATCTATATCCTGTTTTTCATCATCGGCGTGATGGACAGCCTCCTGCGGGTCATTCCTGCAGAATATCATCCGGATCATTTGTTGAAGGTTCATATCCCGGGATTGGGTGCCATCATTACGATTCTGTTGATCTTTATTTGCGGTCTCGTTACGACAAGTTATTTCGGAAAGCGTCTGATCACCTTCGGGGAGCACCTTGTTGGAAAGATTCCGTTCGTCCGGAGCATCTACCAGGCCATCAAGAGGATTGCCGACAGTTTGCTGATGGACAAGGCGCGGAGTTTTAAGAGCGTGGTTATGGTGGAGTATCCGCGAAGGGGCATTTACAGCATCGGATTCATCACCGGGACCCCCAATGGAGAAATACAGAACAGAATCGGTCGAAATACACAGTGCATCGGTGTTTTTATTCCACTTGCCCTCACACCGACGACGGGATTCTTCATCATGGTGCCGAAGGATGAGCTGATTGAACTCAGCATGTCCGTGGAAGAGGCGTTCACACTGATCATTTCTGCCGGCATTGTCACGCCGAAAGACCGCCTCAGCGTCGACGGTCAGAAACCCTTCGAAATCAACGAGAACGACCTGCTGCCACAGATGGAGACCGGTCATGCGGCCGGAAGAGCTCCGGATGTGATTCGCTGATCATGAATAAGGAGAGGAAGGATATGAAATTTTTGAAAGTCGATCTGAAGATGCCTTACAAGATTGCGGATCTCTCTCTTGCCGCCTGGGGAAGGGAGGAAATGCGCCTTTCCGAGAATGAGATGCCGGGCCTGATGGCCATCCGGGAAAAGTATGGTCCGAAAAAACCTTTGGCCGGAATGAAAATCACAGGCAGTCTTCACATGACGATTCAGACGGCCATGCTGATTGAAACCTTGAAGAGTCTGGGGGCTGATCTTCGATGGGCATCCTGCAATATCTTCTCGACTCAAGACCATGCCGCGGCTGCCATTGCGAAGTCGGGAACCGCCGCCGTTTTTGCGTGGAAGGGAGAATCCCTGGAGGATTACTGGTGGTGCACCGAACAGGCGCTGACCTGGCCGGACGGTACGGGACCAAATCTGATCGTCGATGACGGCGGTGACGCAACCCTCTTCGTTCATGAGGGAGTTCGCATAGAAAAGGATCCCTCCCTGCTGAAGCAACAGTGCGAAAACAAGGAGTTCCGAATTATTCGGGAACGGCTCGCCAATGGTCTCAAAACGGCGCCGGGACACTGGCATCAGGTGACATCGGGAATCCGCGGCGTATCCGAGGAAACCACTACCGGGGTAAACCGTCTCTACCAGATGGCCAAGAAGGGCGAACTCCTTTTCCCGGCCATCAATGTCAACAATTCGGTGACCAAGTCCAAGTTCGACAACCTATACGGTTGCCGCGAGTCTCTGGCGGACGGCATCAAACGAGCTACAGACATCATGATTGCGGGTAAGATGGTGGTTCTGTGCGGGTATGGTGATGTCGGCAAGGGATGTGCACAATCGATGAGGGGTTTCGGCGCCCGCGTGATCATCGTGGAAGTTGATCCGATCTGCGCTTTGCAGGCGGCCATGGAGGGATATGAGGTGAAAACCCTCGATGATGTGATTGCCAAAGGGGATATCTTCATCACGTCGACCGGCTGCTGCGACGTCATTACCGGACAGCATATGGAGAAAATGAAAAACGAGGCGATCCTCTGCAACATCGGCCATTTCGACAGTGAGATCGATATGCATTATCTTGAAAATACGCCAGGATGCCGGCGGGTTTCCATCAAACCGCAGGTGGACAAATGGACACTGAAATCCGGCAGAACCATCATCGTCCTGGCGGGGGGGCGCCTGGTCAATCTCGGATGCGCGACCGGGCACGCGAGCTTTGTAATGAGTACCAGCTTTACCAATCAATGTCTCGCGCAGATGAAACTGGCTGCCGGAGGCTTGAAGCCGGATGTTTTCATTCTTCCCAAAAAGCTGGATGAGGAAGTGGCAAGGCTGCACCTGAAGCGTTTGGGCGTCAAATTGTCGAAGCTCACCCAAAAACAGGCCCAGTATCTCGGCGTTACCGTTGGAGGGCCTTTCAAGCCGGATTCGTACCGTTACTGATACTGAACGATAGGATATGGCAGGCGGATGATCGACGGATTCGTCAAGGATGCACCGACGATTCCGATGGCCTTCATCAAGTTCTGACTCGCAGAAGGAGAAAAATCGAGCCGGCGCCGAAGAGAATGTTGGCGAACCATGCGGCGATCAGCGGAGAGAGCGTTTCCGATCGGCCCAGGGACATTCCAAAGGCATATACCAGCCAGTACGAAAATCCGATGATCAGCCCCGTTCCGATTCCCTGTGCAATCCCTCCGCTCCTCTCCGAGCGGAGGGAAAATGAGAAACCGATCACGGCCAGAATGATGCTCACGAAGGAAAAGGCGATCTTCCCCTGGAGATCGACGATGTACCGTGTTGCATCGTAACCTTCCGATTGAAGTTTCCGAATGTAACGATCCAGTTCGAAATAGCCCATCGACTCAATGTCCTTCTGGATCATCTTGAAATCAGAAGGTATTTCCGGAAGGTCGATCACTTGCTGCGCCACTTTTGAGAGAATCGGAAACCCACCCTCCCGGAATTGTGTGATCAGGATGTTGTGAAAGAGCCATTGGTTTCCGTTCCACTCGCCCTTTTCGGCGTCCAGACGCTTGATCAGGTTCATCTGGCGATCAAGGTAATGGATGGTAATCCCCCGAAGGGTGTTGGTCTGGGCGTCGAACAGCCGAAAGTTGTAGATTCCCTTTTGACCGCGATACCAGATCTGATCTTGTTTGAAGGTTCCCATGGATTTTCTTTTCTGTACTTCGATCAAACGGATATACTCAGCCCTGTCGTTGGTATAGGGGGTGACCCATTCGTTCAGATAGAAGATCAGAAGACAGATCAGAACCGCGATGGTCATCACGGGGAGTGCAAGCCGATAAAGGCTGATCCCGTTTGCTTTGATGGCGGTGATTTCGCTGTGCTTGGAGAGGTAGCCGAATGTCAGCAGGGAGGAGAGGAGGACCGACGCCGGCAGGATCTGCGCGATCATCATCGGTATCCGAAACAGAAAAAAAGAGCCCATCTGCATGACGGTTGCATGATTGCTGAGAAACATCCTGATCTTCTCGAAAAAATCGATGATCAAAAAAAGCAGAACGAACGATATCGTAATCAAAAAAAGGTTTCTCAGAAATTCCGTAAACAGATAACGGTCCAAAATTTTCATCATCTTCATTCATTTGCCAACGTAAAATTTCCGCTGGTTTTATACAGCGGTGAGTCTGCCCTAAACACTGCGCGTGGGACGACTCCGAATTCCTTCCCTTGCGGTAAAGACAAAAACGAGAAATCCGGCAACGGCAAAAATAAGATTGGGCGCCCAGGTTCCGATGATCGCAGGGAGTCTGCCTGTTTCAACCATGGCTTCGCCGCTGATTCGAAGCAGATAGTAGATCAGAACCAGGAATATGCCGATCGTAAAACCCCGGGACCGCACCGAACGGTGTGCACGGATGGCCAAGGGCATGCCGATCACGGCGAAAAGAATGCAGGAAAAAGGGATGGTCAGTTTCTTGTGAAGTTCGATCTGCAGTTCGCGACGTTCCTCCGGTTTTGCGTCTCTTTTTTGGATCGCGGAAGTCAGCTGCGAAAGATTCATTTCCGTGCTGGATAGCATTCCATGCTTGTTGTCCGCGGCAAGGTTTGATGCAAAATCCAGACGAACATCGTAAAAATGAAAGTCCATCTTCCGGTAATTGTTGAGATCGGAATCGACCGTATGGGTGCTGCCGTCCTCGAGGCGCAACGTGACAACCATCGTATCGGGATTTGAAACAAGATAGGCACGGCGGGCGATAATGGTACTCGGTTCGCGGCTGATTCTGCTGTCCGAAACGAGAACTCCCTCCAGGTAATCTCCATGGATGGGGATGCTGTCCGCATACAACAATATGCCTTGAAAATCGTCGACAAACACCTTTTCCCGGATACTCACACTGGCCTTTTGTCGGGCCATGTCGAACAGAAGGGCCTTGGATGCAAGGTTGCCGTAGGGAACCAGGAAGAGGGTCGTAGCCAGGGTCATCAAAAAGGCGGTCAATGCAGAAAGGCATACCGGTATCGACAACTGATAGAGGCTCAGGCCGGACATCTTCATGATGGTCCATTCATTGTCGCCGGAAAGTCTTCCCAGTCCGATCAGAATCGCGATCAGCAGCGAAACCGGAATCGTGAAGACGAGAAACGAAGGAATCAGGAACAACATCAGAAGGGCGATCTCAACAAAACCGATGCCCTTGTTGATCATCAAGTCCATGACCTGCAGGATCTTCCCCATCAGCAAAACGAAGGTGAGCACGCACAGAATCATGCCGAACGGCAGGAAGATTTCCTTTAAAATATAACGATTGATCAATCGTCGCATGTTCCCGCGCCTGTTTCCGCCTTTTATATCATCAACCGCAACGGTTCGATGTAGGCGGGATCCTCTTTCTCCATGATTTCGATGATCGAGCCGTGCAACCGTTTTTTCATTTCGCCGAAGATGGCTCTTTTCTTGGTAAAGGTTTTGGCGAAAGCGAGGGTTTCGCGCATCAGAACTTCCTCATTTTCACAAGCCCTGATGACGACATGATGGGCCTCCAGTTCGACGGCGCCGGTTCGTTTCCCGCTGAAAACGAGCTCTTCGAGCTTGTAGTATGGGATCGCCTTTTTGACGATCGCCAGCATTCCGGGAAGAAAAGGGATGCTGATATCAATTTCAGGAAAGCAGAAAAAGCCGCGGTCGGCTTTCATGAAACGAAAATCGCAAGCACAGGCCATGATACTCCCGTCGCCGAAGGTATGCCCGTTTATGGCGGCGATGACCGGCATCGGATAAAGAAGGATGCGTCGAAAGATTTTGTTCAAGCCGTACATGAAGTCCCTGATCGCCTGAAGATCATTCTTGGCCATCGTCTCCGTAATCCACTGGAGATCGATCCCCTGCGACCAGTTCTTGGGATCGCTGGAGGCGATCACGACGGCAGAAATTTCCGGATTTTGTTCGATTTCGTCCAGAGTCCCCAGAAGGGAGCGGATAAATGCGGGGTTGTGCCTGTTTTCACCATTGTTCATGATGATGATACCGACCGTATTCGCCTTCTTCCATTCGATTTCGGACATGCAAAGACCTCCTGGATATAGGGTTGGTTGTGGGAAGGATAAAAACCCGACGCACGCGAAATCGCACATATTGTTTCATATGTCAAGAATGATGCGCCTCATCGAGGCAATTGATCATCCATCGTCTAGCGTATCGCCGAAATCCCCGGAAGATAATCCATTGACAAAAAAGGGCAATCCGTGGAATAAACGCGGCGAATTTTATCGTTATTTGTGGGTTCGGGGGAGATCATGTCGCGGGAGAGATCCATAAAAATAGTCGTTCTTTTTCTTGTTCCGATGCTGTTGTATGCGGTTCCGCTTCCGTTCATGCCTCTCATGGAGCCGGATGAGGGGAGGTACAGCGCTATTCCGAGCGCCATGAACGCCACCGGCGACTACGTCACCCCGCGGCTGAAAGCGTCGGTTTATTTTGAAAAACCACCCCTGGCCTACTGGGCAACGGCTATCTTCTTCCGGATTTTTGGAGAAAGTGAATTTTCCTCCCGACTTTTCACCGCGTTATGCGCCTGGGGATGCATCCTGTTGGTGTATCGAATGGGCGTTTTTTTTCACGATGCACGGACGGGACTCTACGCTGCGGCCGTGTTGACCACATTTTTGTTTCATGTGGCCATCGGACGGATCAACATCCTGGATATGCCCCTTGCCTTCATGGTCTGTCTGGCCATCTGGTCCGGCTTCCGTTATCTTGCCGCTGAGAAGAAGAAAAAGGGCTGGTTGTATCTTCTCTATTTTTTCAGCGCGTTGGCATTTCTCACCAAGGGGCTCATCGGCGTGGTGTTCCCGTTCGGCGTCGTATTCGTCTGGCTGTTGGTCTCCGGTCGCCTGCGGGAAACATTTGGTCTCTTCTCTCCCGTGGGGATACTGGTTTTTTCGGCCGTTTCGCTACCCTGGTTCATCCTGGTCCAGCGTGAAAACCCGGATTTCTTGCGTTTTTTTTTCATCCAGGAGCATTTTCTTCGCTATGCCACCAAGATGCATGACCGCTATCAGCCTTTCTATTTCTATATTCCGATCGTTCTGGCGGGGACGCTTCCCTGGTGCGCTTATCTTCCGGAGGCCATCCGTGTGTTGGGAAAGGTGAAAAGCAGTATCGGGGTTGTCGAAAAAAGATTTTTGCTCGCATGGGTTGGCGTCATATTTCTGTTCTTTTCGATTTCGTCGTCCAAACTGATCCCGTACATCGCGCCGATTTTCCCTCCGCTCGCGCTCGGATTCGGCCATCTCTTTCGTTGTTACGAAGAACGGATCGCCAAGAATCGACTTGCATCAACGGTTCAAACACCCTATCGACTGATCGGTCCCCTGCAGGCGCTTCTTTTCATTGCGGTGGTTTTTGCGCCTGTTTTGGTTCTGCCTCAAGGAATAGCCTGGACGGACTGGTGGCCCTGGATCGTGATCCCAATCTTCATACAGATCTTGATTATCTTCGTTCCGAGCCGGCTGCGCGGGAAAGCAGGACAGGGGTGGTTCGCGACGATCTATCTTTTGTTCGCGCTTTTTCTGCTATCCCTGACGCCGGCTGTGTCGCAATATCTTTCGCCGTACAAGTCGGCCTATCCGGTATCACGGGCGATTCTGAAATATCTCCCCCCAGACGCAACGGTTTACCAGTATGGCATGTCGCTGTACGGGATTGATTTTTACACCGGAAAGAGGACACCGATCGTTGACGACATCGGAGAAGTAAGATATGGCAGTGAACAGCTTCCGGTTTCGGAACGGGAACGCTATTTCCTGACGACGGAGTCGTTTTTCCGTCTGATTCGAACTGTGGACGAAATATACTGTGCTACGGAGACTGGAGAAAAGTTGGAAATACTTAAAAAAGAGGTACCTGCTCTGCAGATCCTGTGGCATAATAAATCATTCGCTCTGGTTCGGTTAACCCATCCCGCAAAAAGAGGCCCCCATGAAGATTCGAGAAGATTTTCTGCCGTTAAATAGGCCTTCCATTGGTGAGGCGGAGATCGCGGGAGTGACCGCCTGCCTGAAGTCGAAATGGATTACGACCGGTCCCCTGTGTCAAACCTTCGAACGGCGATTTCAGGAGCTTACCGGTGCGCGTTACGCCGTATCGCTCTCCTCCGGGACGGCCGGAATGCAGCTCGCGTTGGCGGCCCTCCGGATCGGTCCTGGTGATGAGGTCATTACACCGTCGCTCACCTTTGCCTCGACGGTGAACATGATTGCACTATGCGGTGCGAAGCCCGTCTTCGCCGATATTCACTACGACACCCTCAACATCAGCGCCGACGACGCCGAGACCCGGATCACGCCGCGGACCAAGGCGATCATTCCCGTCCATTTTGCAGGAGCGCCCGCGGAAATGGATCGAATCATCGAGTTGGCCGATCGACATCATCTGACGGTCATCGAGGATGCGGCCCATGCCATTGGAACGAGATATCGGGACATCCATGCCGGCGGTTTCGGAAAAATGGCCCTATTTTCCTTTCATCCGATAAAAAATATAACCACCGGCGAGGGCGGCCTCATCACGCACAGTGACGATCAATTGGAGACAAGGATTCGATTGTTGCGTTTTCACGGGATCGAACGGGACGCGTGGAAGCGTTATGGAAAAAGCGGCAATCCGGACTATGATATCGAGACGCCGGGCTGGAAATTCAATTTGACGGACATTCAGGCGGCCCTGGGGATTGCGCAACTTTCCAGGCTCGGCGAGTTCAACCGGCGTCGAGCGGAACTCGTTGCGATGTACCGGCAAGGACTGGAAGCCGTGCCCGGTCTGGAACTGCCGTGCGATCCTCCCTATCCGCACGTTCATTCCCATCACCTCTTTGTGGTGAAGATCCTGTCCATGGACAGGGGAAGGTTTATGGAACGTCTGGCCGATTACAATATCGGTTATGGTTTCCATTTCCCGGCGTGTCATCTGCTGAAATATGTCCGGGAGCGCTTCGGGGCCCAGAAATTGCCGGAAACCGAGCGCGCGTCGGAAGCCATTCTCTCGCTTCCCCTTTTCCCGGATATGAAGGACACCGATATCGGCTATGTTTGCGCGGCAGTGCGGGAAATCCTGCACGGCTCAGGGGGGGACCGAAAATGATCGCAAGCGTCAATCCGGGCAATGTGAATGAGATGATCTCCCTGGTCATTCCCGTGTACAACGAAGAGGAGAATCTGCCATTGCTGTTGAACCGGATCCGACCGGTCATGTCCTCTCTGAAGAGACCCTGGGAACTCATCCTGGTGGATGACGGCAGCTGGGATCGATCGCTGGAGATCCTGAAGGCATTTACGGTCTATCCCGAGGTCCGGGCCGTGGAACTCACCCGGAACTACGGACAGCATGCGGCCATCCTGGCCGGATTTTCCATTGTCCGCGGAGGGATTGTCGTGACGCTCGACGCGGATCTTCAAAACCCTCCAGAGGAGATCCCACGGCTGATCGAAACGATGGAGAAGGGCGGTTTTGACGTGGTCGGATCCATCCGCCGGGGAAGGAAGGATTCGCTGCTGCGGATTTTGCCCTCCCGCATTGTAAATATGGTTGCCAGGAAAATCACGGGGGTCCGAATGACCGACTGGGGATGCATGCTTCGGGCCTACCGCAGAACCGTGGTGGAAAGGATGATCGCCTGTCACGAGCATGCCACCTTCATCCCGGCCCTCGCGACGCACTTCGGAAAAAGGGTCACGGAGATCGAGGTCGCTCATGAGGAGAGGCACGGCGGGAAATCGAACTATCCGCTGCGGAAATTGATCAACCTTCAATTCGATCTGGTGGCGTCTTTTTCCGAACTTCCCATCAAGCTCATCATGTATGGCGGAATCCTGCTGGCCCTGTTTGGTGTCTGTTTTGGTCTTTTGCTCGTCGTCGCGCGTCTGCTGTACGGGGTGATTTGGGCGGCACAGGGTGTTTTTACACTGTTCGCCATCCTGTTTGTCTTCGTGGGGCTCCAGTTTTTTGCGCTGGGCCTGATTGGGGAATACATCGGCCGGATCTATCGCGAGGTTCGCAAGCGGCCCGAGTATGTGATTGAGCACATCCACGGCGATGATTTACCGTCACCTGGGGGGGATACATGAAAGCGGCGGTATTTGCCTATCATAACATGGGCATAGCGGGCCTCAACTCCCTCGAGCGTGCAGGATATCAGATTGTCCAAATCTATTCGCATGAGGATGATCCTGCGGAAAACCGCTGGTTCGATTCCGTGCAGGAATGGGGAAAGGAGAAGAGAATTCCCGTGGAGTGTCGTGCCGATCTCCAAGACAAAAGGTCGGTGGAGAAGATTGCGGCACTTCAGCCGGAGATGATTTTTTCGTTCTATTACCGGCGTATGATCGGAGAAGAGATCCTGCGAATCCCGCCGAAAGGGGCATATAACCTGCACGGATCCCTTCTCCCCGCATATCGCGGTCGATGCCCGGTCAATTGGGTTCTGTTGAACGGAGAGGTTCGAACGGGGGTCACGCTTCATCACATGATCCGGAAGGCCGATGCGGGGGATATCGTCGGACAAAAGGTTGTCCGCATTTCGGAGAACGATACGGCTTTGACTCTGTACGGAAAGCTATGTGCCGCCTCGGAAACGCTTCTCGACGAACTTCTTCCACTGATGAGGGACGGCTTGGCCCCCCGTATCCCGCAGGATATTTCCCGGGGGAGCTATTTCGGACGACGCAGGCCGGAGGATGGTCGCATCGATTGGAACTGGCCGGCCGCGAGAATCTACAATCTCATCCGCGCGGTGACAGACCCTTATCCCGGGGCGTTTTGCAGGTTGCCGGACGGATCCTCGCTGATGGTTTGGTGGGGAGCGCCTGAAGGGAACAAGGACGGAGAAAAGGCGCAGGTCCCCGGGATTGTCGAAATCCATGATGACAAGGTTCTGGTCTGGACGGGAAACGGGAAAATTCGTCTGTTCGATGTGCAAGTCGGGGGCATGAGGATAGCCGGTGATGAAATCATCCGTTATTTTATAGACAAGGAAGGAATAAGGCTCCAATGAATGTCTTGATCCTGGGTGTAAATGGTTTTATCGGTCACCACCTGACGCAGCGGACGCTCAACGAGACGGACTGGACCGTTTACGGAATGGACCTTTCCGACGACCGCCTGGGGAAAACCCTGCAGAATCCGCGGTTCCACTTCATCGAGGGGGACATTGCCATCAATCGGGAATGGATTGAATATCACATCAAGAAATGCGATGTCGTTCTTCCCCTTGTGGCAATCGCCACCCCCAAGCTCTATGTGGAAGATCCGATCGGCGTCTACCATCTCGACTTTGAAATGAATCTGAACATCATCAAGGAGTGCGTCAAATATCACAAACGGGTCGTTTTCCCTTCCACGTCGGAGGTGTACGGGGCCTGCAGCGATCCGGCATTCACGGAAGACGAGAGCTATCTGGTTGTCGGACCGATCCAAAAGGAACGATGGATCTACTCTTGCTGCAAGCAGCTGCTCGACCGGGTGATCTATGCATACGGAACACGTGGGTATCTTGAATTCACATTGTTCCGCCCCTTTAACTGGATCGGTCCTCGTCTCGACTCTCTATATGCCGCAAAGGAGGGGAGTTCAAGGGTGGTCACGCAGTTCATCGCCGATCTGCTGATGAAGCAGCCGATCACCCTGGTGGACGGCGGCCGACAAAAACGTTGCTTTACCTATGTGGACGACGGAATTGTGGCATTGCTGCGCATTCTGGAGAACCGGAACGACGCATGCAAAAATCAGATTATCAACATCGGGAATCCGGATAACGAGTGTTCCATCCGGGAACTGGCAGGTCTGCTCAAGAAGATATTCAGAGAACATCCGAATCATCGCACGGATGATACCTATTCGGAAATCATTGAAGTTCCCGCAAGCGATTATTATGGAAAAGGCTATCAGGACATCTATACCCGGAAACCCAGCATCGAAAAAGCGAAGGCCCTTCTCGACTGGACGCCGATCATCGGACTGGAGGATTCTTTACGAATGACCCTCCACTCCTTCCTCAAGGAGAACGAGCCGCCCATTCGCAGATAGCCGATGATCCTTTTGCGGCACCGAAGAGTCTGTACCGTTCAGGAAAAGGGATGACCAGAATCCTGGGGCTGAAAATCGATGTCGACACCTACCAGGGGATGAAGCACGGGGTTCCCAGGCTCCTTTCGCTGCTGGAACGGGAAGGAATTCGGGCCACTTTTTTTCTCAGCATCGGACCGGATTCATCGGGAAGGGCGATGATACAGGTACTGAAAAACCCTGCCTTTCTCAAAAAAATGATACGGACCCGTGCGGGCAGCCTCTATGGTTTTAGAACCGCCCTTTACGGGACGCTGCTCCCTTCACCCAAAATTGCATTATCTTTTCCAGAACTTGTCGTCCGCATCCTGAGGGATGGACACGAGGTTCAGTTTCACGCATGGGATCACCGGCGATGGCAGGATGAATTGCTCGGGCAACCGGAGCAATGGATTCGGGATTGGTTCCGTCGCGGATTGGAAGGTTTTGAAACCCTGACCGGGGAAAAAGCGACTTCGTTTGCCGCCCCGGGATGGCTCATTGACGACCGGGTCATCTCCCTGGTGAGCAATCTGGGACTGGATTACCTGAGCTGCACAAGGGCGAGAAAACCGTTTGTTCATGAAGGGACGGATCTGATGGAGATTCCTTCCGATCTGCCCTGCTTTGAAGAGACGGGAATCGAGGAAGGCGGAAGGAGAATCATCGCCGATCTCGAAGAGGGCGGCATTCACGTCCTTCCGGCTCATGCCGAAATGGAAGGCGGCATCGGTGCGGAAGCCTTTGCCCACCTGATACAGGACATCCGGATATCCGGGTACACCTTCCTTCCTTTAAACGGAATCCATAAAATCCTCGAACAGAGAGAACTGGTTTCCAGGAGATTTGAAATGAAACTTCTTCCGGGTCGAGCCGTTCTGTGCGCCGTATGAGGAAGCATGTCGGAAATCGAATGCTGCGATCTTATCTTCTTCAGAGAAAATTTAGAATGAGAGTCAATATCCTTGTTGACCATGTCTGATAAATCTGGTATCAACGTGCCGCGCTGGGTATCGGCAAACGATTCATGCGAATCATCGGATCAAGCGGAAGGATGGTAAGCGTTATTTAAGGTGACGCTGTCGTTCAGGGTCGTATCCTTAACAACCATTTTAAAAAGGAGGTTGGCGTATGAAGCGTTCAGGTTTGTTGTGCGTCGTTCTGATCATGGCCATGTGTCTGGCGGTTAGCGCACCGGCTGCGGAGAAGGTGACCGTTTATACCTCGCTTGAGACGGATGAAACGGTCAAATATCTCGAATTGGCCAGAAAAGAATTGCCGGACCTTGAAATCAATGTCATCCGTCTTTCCACGGGTGAACTGGGCGCCCGCATGCTGGCGGAGAAAGACAACCCGCAGGCGGACCTGGTGTGGGGCTGGGCCGTCACCGAAATGGAACAGTTTATTCCCAAGGGACTTCTGGTGCCTTACAAACCGAAGGGGGTGGAGAGACTCGAAAAACGATTCGTTCATCCCCAGTTCATGTATGCCGGAATCGACATGTACATTGCCGCATTCTGCGTAAATACCAAGGTGATGCAGGAGAAGGGGCTTCCAATGCCCAAGGGGTGGAACGACCTCCTCGATCCGAAATTCAAGGGTCTTGTCACCATGCCAAACCCTGTGGCCTCAGGTACGGGCTTCCTCCAGGTGGCCAGCATCCTGCAGATGTACGGCGCAAAGGAAGGCAAGGAAGACGGATGGGAATTTTTGAAGAAGCTCGACAAGAATATCGGTCAGTACATCAAGAGCGGTTCCCGTCCTGCAAAGATGACCGCAGCAGGCGAGTTTGCCGTCGGAGCCTCCTTTGAATTTGTTGTCGCTGAATTGATCAAACAGGGCTTCCCGGTGAAATTCGTATTTCCGGTCGAAGGAGCCGGGTATGAAGTGGAGGCCAATGCTCTGATGAAAGGCGCTAAAAATCCCAATGCCGCTAAAAAATTCCTGGATTGGGCCATTACGGACAACGCCATGAAGGCTTATTCGGCATTCAAACATGGTGTGACCCTGCCGGGAATTCCGTCCCGTCCGGATCTCCCAAAGCTCTCCGAGATCAAACTCTATCCCATGGATTTTGCATGGCAGGCGAAAAACGCCCCTGACATCAAGAAGAAGTGGGAAACCCTGTTCAACAGATAACGGTCAAATTCCGGTCATCCCGCAAGGGCGGGATGACCGGAATGGTAATTTGCCTTGATTCTGTATAGAACACTGAACATCTATGAGAGGATGGACAATGGGTAGAGACCTCAAACTGGAGCAGTTGACAAAACGCTACGGGAATCTTACCGCGGTCGATCATGTGAATCTGGAGATCAAGGAAGGGGAATTCATCTGCTTTCTGGGGCCGAGCGGTTGCGGGAAAACCACAATCCTCAGGATGATCACCGGATTTGAAACCGTCACGGAAGGAAACGTGATTTTCAACGACCGCATCATCAACGACCTGCTTCCCAAGAAGCGGGAGTTCGGGATCGTCTTTCAATCCTACGCATTGTTTCCGAATATGACCGTGGAGGAGAACATTGCCTTCGGTCTCAGGATGAGAAAATGGGCAAAAAGGGACATCAAAGAACGGGTGGACAAGATGCTGGACCTGATCGGTCTGTCCGACTGGCGAAAACTCTATCCCGCACAACTCAGCGGAGGCCAGCAGCAGCGTGTCGCCTTGGTGAGGGCTCTCGCTCCCGATCCCCAGGTTCTGCTCCTCGATGAGCCTCTGAGCGCGCTGGATGCGAAAATCAGGCTCCGCTTGCGAGCGGAGATCAAGCGCCTGCAGCAGGAATTGAAAAAAACGATGATCCACGTCACACACGACCAGGAAGAGGCACTCTCCATAGCGGATCGTGTGGTGGTCATGGAAAAAGGGCAGTTCAGGCAGGTGGGGCGCCCGATCGACATCTACAAGAACCCGACTTGTAATTTCGTTGCGGATTTCGTAGGGACCTCCAACTTTTTCTCGGGACGCCGTACCGATGATGTTGTCGATATCGGCAGCAGGAAGATCAAGGTGACGCAAAACGGCGACGGAAGGGAAAAGTCTGTTTCCCTGGCGATTCGTCCGGAAAACGTCGAGGTTTTTAAAGGGGACTCCATCCCGCAAGTTTCCGAACCGATGAATCTCTCTACCGGAAAGATCGAAGTGGTGGTGTTTCAGGGTGCCGCCGTCAGGCTTCTGATCCGTCTGAATGGAGAAGAGATCATCTCGGATATCATCGAAAAGGATTTCGAACAGCGTGCCTTGAAAACGGGTGATCGGGTTTATGTCTATTGCGCGCCTGAATCCTATCTGGTGTTTCCGGAAGAGGAGTGTGCCAAATGAACGCCGTGCAACCCTCCGGAAAAGGATTCTTCTCGTGGTTTACCGCCGACAACCTGTTCACGTGGGTGATCACGATTTTTCTGTTGGTTGTCCTGACGGTCTTTCTGCTCTATCCGGTGGTCGATATCTGCCGGCTGAGCTTTATCAGGGATGGGTTTTTTACCCTGCAGAACTATCTCGATTTTTTTTCCGAACCCCGGATATACAAATCCTTTTACAACAGCATGTATGTCTCCATCGTGACGATGGTCGTCACGACGGTGCTGGCCTTCCTGTTCGCCTACGGCTTAACCCGCACGACCATGCCCGGCAAGGGATTCTTTTACATGGTCTCGACACTTCCGCTGATCGCGCCGACCATCATCCAGGCCCTGGCGCTCATCCTGCTCTTCGGGCGCAACGGCGTGATCACACGTTACCTGTTGGATACGAGTTGGAATATTTACGGCGCGACGGGCATCATTGTGGGAGAGGTGCTCTACTGTTTTCCCAATGCGCTTTTCATCCTCTATACGACCCTTTCGGCCGTGGATACGAGGCTGGATGAAGCCGCACAGAGCCTGGGTGCATCGGCCTTGAAAACCTTTTTCAAGGTGACGCTCCCGTCGGCGAAATATGGAATTGCCAGCGCTGCGGCACTCTGTTTCAATTTGACGATCACAGACTTCGGAATTCCGATCGTGATCGGGGGCGACTATTCGGTTCTGGCGACGGAGATTGTCAACAAGGTCTTCGGCATGCAGCGCTTCGACCTCGGGGCGACGATCAGCGTGATCCTGCTGGTCCCCTCCATTACCGCATTTGCGATCAATTACTACCTGACACGAAAAAGCTATGCAATGATCAGCGGCCAGGCCCGACCGTTCATCCAACCTTCCCGGCCGCTGAAGAAGTGGGGATTCACGATTTACTCGGCACTCGTATGCTCGAGCATCCTGCTGGTTTTTGTCACGGTCTTTCTGGGATCGTTTGTCAAGACCTGGCCGTACGATTTCACGCTTACCCTGAAGCACTTCGATTTTCCGTCTCTCGGAGCCAGCGTGCCCATCTGGACCTCTTTCTGGAACAGCGTGCTGGAACCAGGACCGTTCCGCGAGATGATCGCCATCAAATACGCCCCTATTTGGACCAGCCTTCTGGTTTCCCTGGTGGTGGCGGCGATCGGGGCATCGATCACACTGGTAGCCTCCTACATCATCGAGAAAAAGAAACCCCGCGGCGAGCAGCTTCTCTATGCGCTGTCGGTGTTGCCGGCGGCCATTCCCGGCGTCGTCCTCGGGCTGGGATATGTTTTGGCTTTCAACAAGCCGTACTTTTTGATTTACGGCACCATCTGGATCATCATCATCAATGTGGTCATCGCGAACTTTACGCTGGGTGTCCTTTCCGGAACGGCCAACCTCAAGCAGATCGATAAGTCGGTCGAGGAGGCCGCGGTCAGCCTCGGTGCGGGACCCGTAACCACCTTCACCCGGATCGTCTTTCCGCTCTCCAAAGTGGCCTTCCTTTCCACGACCACCTTCTTTTTTATGCGGGCGATGACCACAATCAGCGCGGTTCTGTTTCTGGTTTCGGCACAGATCAAGCTGGCCGCCATCGAGATCATTTTTCTCGATGTGGACGGGCGTACGGCAAGCGCCAATGCCATGTGCACCGTGGTTGTTCTCATTGTCGCGTTGTTCCTGATCATTATGAGGGTTACGACGGGCAGTACGGGGCTTTCGGGGATGAGCGGTACAAAATGACACAGGTCTATCGATCATGAACGTCATCGATCCGGACAACCCGATACCCAAATATCTGCAGATCAGCGCGTGGATCCGGGAACTGATCCAGTCGGGGAGATACGAACGGGGAGCATCGCTTCCGTCGGAAGTCGAACTGTCCAAGATCTGCCAAGTCAACCGAAATACCCTTCGCCAAGCCATTGCCGAACTGACCGCGGCTGGAATGCTGCGAAAGGAAAAAGGTCGAGGAACCTTTGTCTGTGCGGAAACGCCGCTTGCCGTCACGCACAAACTCAAGAGCATTTCGAGTTTCAGCGCGGACCTGCAGGAGCTTGGAATCAAGGAAAGAAACCGGATCGTTAAAAAAAGCATGGAGGAGGCCGGCGATCAGGTCGGCAAAAAGTTGATCCTGAGTCCGAACGGCAAAGTGGCGGTGATCCGTCGGATCCGGAGCGGCAACGATGTGCCCTTTATTTACGAGGAGAGCTTTCTCCCCGGTTCCATGTTCCGCGAGATTTTGGAGATGGACCTGACCGGTTCGATGTACCAGATCATCCATGAGCGCTTCAACGTGACCTTGGCAAGGTCGGACCAGAAAATTCGCGCTGTGAACTTGAAAGGCCGTATCGCGTCTTATCTCGACGTGCCGGAGAATACGGCCGCTTTTTTCATGGAAAGCCTGACCTACGATGAAAATAATGTCCCCGTCGAGCTTTTGCATTCCTACTATCGTGGGGACAAATATGTTTTTGAAATCGAGCTCGGGCGCTACCATATCGAAGAGGATCGAATTCATCATGAATGATTTGCATAACAGAAAGACATGTTGTATATACATCTAAACATTTAAATACGAATGGAGGTGAAAAGGGGGAAAAATGAACGAAAATAACCTTTTGGAGAAACTGGTTCAGGTCAGTCCCGGAATGGAGATCTGGTGGGATTCTTCACCGGTGATCTTCGAAAACTGGTGCCGCAAGCTTCTGATGAAAACGCAAGAGGCGGAACAGGAAACACTCAAACGTCAATTCACACGGATGTACGATGGAAAAAATCCGGAGAAATGGCTCTTCCGTGGTGTTACGACAAACCCCTCCCTTTCCCTCCAGGCAATCAAGGACGACGAACCATACTGGAAGAAAATCGTTCAGGGGATGATCCAAGAGAATCCCGGAATGGACAGAGAATCGCTCTTTTGGCTTCTCTACAAGGAGATTGTCCGACGGGGATCCTCGATGTTTTTGCCTCTCTTCGAGAAAAGCGGCTACCGGGAGGGTTATCTTTCCGGACAGGTCGACCCGCGCAAGTGCCATGACCGGGACGTCATGCTCAGGCAGGCCGAGGATCTGGCGTCCATCAATCCGAATGTCATGATCAAGGTGCCGGGGACCAAGGCAGGCTATGAGGTCATCGAGATCCTGACCTCCAGGGGAATAGCGACCAACAACACGCTGACTTTCGTTCTGCCGCAATTGTTGGACTGCGCCAAGTCCGTCCAGAGAGGACTGGAAAAAGCCAAGGCGAACAAGGTGGATCTTTCACGCTGGCGATCCGTCATTACCCACATGGAGGCCCGATACGGCGACCTCGGAGGATTGCGTGATTTTGCAAAAGAGAAAGGAATCGAACTGACCGAAGGGGAGGTGCGGCTCGCGGAATTGGCCATCTTCAAGAAGGCCTATCGGCTGATCAAGGAGAGAAAATATCCAAGCAAGCTTCTCTCCTGTTCGCTGAGGGTAGGACCAAAAGTGAATGGTGTTTTGAAGCTATGGCACCTGGAAGAAAAGGCGGGCGCCGATATTGTGGTGACCTGTCCACCGACCTTCATTGACGAGGTGATCCACTTCCCGGGCCAGGAAAACATCGTCCTCGAAAAAGGGCGGATCGATCGGGAGATTCCAAAGGAGACTTTGGAGAAGCTGTTGCGGGTGCCCTATTTTGAAAAGGCCTACGCCGAAGACGGTTACACGCGGGAAGAGTACAACTCGCATCCCTCGCTGATCCGGACGGCGGAGCAGTTCGGTAAGGCGACGGATGATATGGTTGCGTTCGCCGGGAAATGCCTCGACGAGAAATGACAACAACACACATGAAAGGAGATCAACGATATGAAACCCCTTAAGGAGTGGTTTGTCCCCTGGTTGCTCACCGCAAGAGAATACAACACGGCCATACTCGACAAGGCCTGGGCGAAACCGGATTACGGCCGCCTGATGCTCAATGAAAATCCTCTTCCTCCTTCCGATAAGGTGATCAAGGCGGTCACCGACATCCTCTCCAAAGGAAACCGCTATCCGGACAGTATGCTACGATTGAGGACCCGGCTGGGAAAACTTCACAATCTCGGGCCGGAAAATATCGGCCTTTGCAACGGATCCTCGGAGATCATCGATTGCATGATGCGGATTTTTCTCCAGCCCGGCGATGAGTTCATCGTCTCCACGCCCACCTTCGAGCTTTTCCCGCCTCGCGCGGAGCTGGCCGGGGGAAAGGTGGTTTCCGTTCCGTTGCGCAAGGAGGATTTGCAGTACGATACGGATGCCATGCTCAAAGCGATCACCCCCAAGACCAAGCTGATTCTTGTGATCAACCCCAACAACCCGACAGGCATCTTCATCGACGACAAGGACCTGATCCGTTTCTGCGAGACGGGCATCCCGCTTTGCATAGACGAGGCTTATCTGGACTACCATCCCGAGATGCCATCCAAAGACTTCCTGATCAAGAAGTACCCCCAGGTTTTCCTGTCCCACACCTTTTCCAAGGCTTACGGATTTGCCGGAATCCGCTTCGGGTACATCGTGGGGACGGAAGAGATGGTCAAGGCATTCAAAGCCATGTTTTTGCCCTGGAACGTGAGCCTGATGTCCATGGCGGCGGCGGAGGCCATCCTGGACAACCCGGAAGAGGTTCAGGCAAAGGTCAGGCATAACAATCGCTGGATGGATATTTTTACCAGAGAATTGTTTCAGGCAGGCCTGAAGCCCTTCCCGGCTCACGGCAACTACATGCTCATCGACGCCACGATGACCGGCAAGACTACCGCAGAGATCCTGGCGGCAGGACTGGAAATGGAGCATATTTTCCTCAAGAGCATCAAACCGATCCACGGAAAGGACGGCTATTTCCGGGTGACACCCGGCTTGGATGAGGAAAACGAACGCTTCGTTCGTTTTGTCCGCAATTATTTTGGGAAGAAACAATAGGCAAAATCACCCATCCTAAAGCGGTATCCCGGGAGCCTTAGAAGAAAGGCTCCCGGGATACGGCTTCGGGCTTTACGGGGAAATTCGTCAGACACCTCTTGTGACCCACCATGCAGATCTATGTTTGCATCAAGCACGTTCCCGACACAGCCGCGAACATCAGGCCGCTGGGAAAAATGGAATTCGATGAAACCGTCAAGTTCATTGCCAATCCTTACGATGAATATGCACTGGAAGAGGCCATCCGAATCAAGGAAAAGAATACGGGAGTGACCGTGGCTGCGGTAACGGTCGGCAAGGAGGCCGCCGTTTCGACCTTGCGGACGGCTCTGGCCGTGGGCGCCGACCGGGCGATCCATGTCCTGACGAAGACCTATTTTACGGATGCCGTTGAAACGGCAAACCTCCTGCACAAAGCCATATCCGGAGAGGGTTTGCCGGATTTGATCCTGGTCGGACGACAGTCGGTCGATACGGAGGGAATGCAGGTGCCGTACCGCCTGGGAACGCTTTTCGACATTCCCGTGACCGTCAACGTGGTATCCCTTTGCATCGCCGGCGAAATTGTCACGGTGGAGCGGGAAATTGAAGGGGACGTACGGGAGGTGATCGAAATGCGAATGCCCTGCATCATCGGCGCCACCAAAGGACTGAACCATCCGCGTTCCCCCACCCTTCCGGACATGATGAAGGCAAAGAAAAAAGAGATTCTCACCATTCCATCCGCGAATCTGGAAATTCCTGTATCAGATGCTTCCATGCCGCTTCTGGAACTTCAGGCGGTACCCGACCGAACCCGTGGGAGAGTGCTCGAAGGCTCCCCTGAGGGCATGGTCCGGGAACTCCTGAACATCCTGCGGGAAAACAAAACATTGTAAACAAGAATCCTCAAGCGATGAAAAGAATCGGTGTCTTGATTGAACAAAACAATGGAGAGGTCAGGAAAACCTCCCTGGGCGTTCTGGCGGCTGCCAGGCATTTCACAAACGGGGAGGTGTTTGCCCTGTTGATGGCTCCGGAAGCGGAACCGTCTCGTGAGACGTTGCGCCGTCACGGTTCGGATTGGATCGTATCGATTACAACTGCACAAGGGGATTTGGCGTCCCTGCCTGAGGAACTGGCTGCTTCGATCGCCTGGGCTGTCCAACATTGTGAACTCCAGGTCCTTCTGGGGTCGTCGGGACAGGTCGGAAGGGATCTGCTGGCCAGGGTGGCCTCACTGAATAATGCCCCCCTGGTCCTGGATTGCCTGCATCTGGACCTTGCTGAGGGGATTGTCCGGAAGTCCCATTTTTCCGGGAGGGCGACAGCGACAATGAAACTGAGAGGAACGCCCTGGATATTGGGGATTCGGCCCAACGTCTTTACGGAACGAATCGACCCGAGAGCCGGAAAGGTCATCGAGATGAAGCCCGAGATCGCTTTTCGCAGGCGGATGGTGATCCGGGAAATCCGGCGGGGAGGCACAGGGGGACCGGATGTTTCGGAAGCGGAGATCATTGTTTCCGGCGGTCGAGGTTTGGGGTCGGCGGAGAACTTCAGAATCTTGCGCGAATGCGCGTCCAAGCTTGGCGCTGCGGTCGGAGCCTCACGGGCTGCGGTCGATGCGGGATATGCACCGCATGCGCTTCAGGTGGGACAGACCGGAAAAACCGTCAGCCCCAAACTTTACATTGCCTGCGGAATCTCCGGCTCGGTACAGCATTTCGCCGGAATGAAGACCTCCAAGGTGATCGTCTGCATCAACCAAGATAAGGACGCACCGATTTTTCAGAAATGCGATTATGGTCTTCTCGGGGATCTGTTCGAGGTCGTTCCCGCCCTCACGAGGGAACTGGATTCGAAAGCCATTCAGGATTGATCATCGGATGATCCCGTAAAGAATTCGTCATAGACTCGTCGGAGAGATCATTCCAGGACACTGAAAGGAGAGGAACATGCGTGACAGTGCACAGGTCGTCATTATTGGTGGAGGGATCGTGGGATGCAGCATCGCCTATCACCTGACCAAAATGGGATGGCGGGACGTGGTCATCCTGGAAAAGGGCGAGTTGACCAGTGGATCGACCTGGCATGCAGCCGGTCTTGTCGGTCAACTGCGCTCTCACCGAAATATTACACGGATGCTTCAATACAGCGTCGGTCTCTACAAGACGCTGGAAGCGGAGACGGGACTGACGACGGGCTGGAAGGAGAGCGGTTGTCTCCACCTGGCGAGCACGAAGGAGCGCATCCTCGAGCTGAAGAAGGGGGCGACAACGGCCCGCAGTTTCGGACTCGATCTGCACATGATTACACAGGAGGAAGCTCTGAAACTCTGCCCCATCCTGAACATGGAAGGGATTATCGGTGCAGCCTACATGCCCTCCGACGGCCAAGCCGACCCAAGCGGTCTGACCATGGCCTTGGCCAAGGGGGCCGTGAACCGAGGCGCTGCAGTGGAACAGAAGACCTTGGTCACGGGATTCGAAATCCGAAACAATCGAGCCGAAGCCGTACTGACCGATAAAGGAAAAATCCGCTGTGAAATCGTCGTGAATGCGGCCGGGATGTGGGGCCGTCAGATTGGCCGCATGATGGGCGTGAACATCCCTTTGGTTCCCTTCCAGCACCAGTATCTGGTCACCGAGGCGATTGAGGGGGTGCCGCCGAATATGCCGACGTTGCGGGATAAGGATAGCCTTCTGTACTACAAGGAAGAGGTGGGGGGACTTGTCATGGGCGGTTACGAACGGGACGGTATTCCCTGGTCTGTCCGGGGGGTGTCCAACGCGTTCACCCAGGAGCTTCTGGAACCCGACTTTGAACACTTCGAGTCCATTTCACAGGCGGCGGTGAACCGAACGCCCTGTCTGGGAACGGCCGGGATTGCACGCCTCGTCAACGGGCCGGAGGCCTTTACGCCGGATGGGAATTGCATCCTGGGGCCGGCTCCCGAACTCGAAAACGGATTTGTTGCCGCGGGATTTAATGCCTTTGGGATCGCCGCGGGCGGCGGCGCCGGAAAAATGCTCGCCGAATGGATCGTGGAGGGAGAACCGAGCCTGAACATCTGGCCGCTGGACATCCGCCGTTTTGGCCAGTACCACCATAGTCTCCGGTATAACGTTGAACGCACAAAAGAGATCTACGGGAAGCATTACACCATTTCCTGGCCCCATGAGGAGCACGATTCGGCCAGGAGGGTGAAGCGTTCTCCGCTGTACTGGCTGTTGAAGGAAAAAGGAGCCGTCTACGGGGCGAAATACGGGTGGGAACGCGCCAACTGGTTCGCGCCGCCCGGTATGCCCGCTGAGGATACCTGCACTTTCGGCGTCCCAAACTGGTTCGAGCCGGTATCTGAGGAACACAGGGCGGCTCGAGAAGCGGTTGTGCTCATCGACCAGTCATCGTTCAGCAAGTTCGAGGTAACGGGAACCGGTGCACTTGCCTTCCTAAATTACGTCGCGGCCGGCAACCTGAACAGACCGGTGGGGACAACCGTATATACGCAGTTCTGCAACAAACGCGGCGGGGTCGAGGCGGACGTCACCGTTTCCCGAGTGGAAAACGAAAGATTTTTCATCATTACCGGGACGGCCTTCGGGGTGCACGATTTCACATGGCTCAAAAAGCACCTTCCCAAAGACGGATCCGTCGCGTTGCGCGACGTGACTTCCTCGTTTGCGATGATCAACGTCTGCGGCCCACGTTCGCGGGAACTCCTGCAGGGGCTTTCCGAGGAGGATTTCAGCAATGACGCTTTCTCCTTTGGTCAATGTCGGCAAGTCGTTATCGGGTACGCCCCCGTCCTGGCCCTCCGGGTAACTTACATCGGCGAATTGGGTTATGAACTTTATATGCCGCCGGAATATGCAGCCGGTCTCTATGAGAGTCTCTGGGAAAACGGTCAGCCCCTCGGTGTCCGAAATGCCGGATACCGAGCGATCGATTCGCTGCGTTTGGAGAAGGGGTACTGCTACTGGGGCGCCGAGGTTTCGCCCGATTACACTCCCTTCGATGCCGGGATCGGCTTTGCGGTCAGCCTCGACAAGGGTCCCTTTATCGGACGGGAGGCTCTCCTGAAAATCAAAGAGGAGGGAGCTCCCTGGAAGCTACGGACCTTCACGCTCGAAGCCGATAAGCCGATGCTGCTTCACGGAGGGGAAACCATCACCTGCCGCGGCAGGGTGGTCGGCGTGGTTACCAGCGGCGGTTTCGGACATACGGTGGGAAAAACGATCGCCATGGGATATCTTTCCACCGAGGACACGCAGGCCACCGAGGGCTTTGCGGTCGAAGTTTTTGGAGAAGCTTTTCCGGCCACATTGGTGACGAAGGCTTGTTACGATCCGGAGAGGCGCAGGATATTTCTGTAGGCCGGATCGGTCATTCATGGTAAAATCGCCCAAAGGCGGGGAAACATCGTTGAAAACGGGCATTGGCCCGGGAAGATGCGGAGGGAAGGGCGCTTCATGCCATCGGGTCAACAGCTTTTTTCTTCAACGGAAGGAGGGACCAATATGAATTGCATGAAAAAGTTCATCGGTTTGGCGATCATCCTGGCGCTCGCGGGCGGGTTTATGATTGCGTCCCCATGCGATGCACAGACGGAACTCCGTGTGTACACCCACAACGAGACGGCCGAGATGGAAAAATGGGTGCCCATTGCGGAAAAGGCAATCGGCATGAAGATCGTCTGGAGTCCCCGTCTGGCATCCAATGAACTCTGGACCCGCGTATTGACGGAAAATCCGAATTTCAATGCCGATGTGATCTGGGGCTTTCTGAACTCTGACGCGCAAGTGGGGACCCAGAGGGGTTTTTTCGTTCCGTATTCATCGCCCGCATGGGCGGATATCCCGGCCGAATTCAAGGATCCGGATCATCATTGGTACGGATATAACTATTGGTTTTCCGCCATTGCGGTAAATCCGGATCTTCTGAAAAAGAAAAATCTGCCGAAACCAAAATCGTGGGCGGACCTGACCAATCCGGTCTACAAGGGAGAGATCGTGATGCCCGACCCAGCCACAAGCGGCACGGCATTTATCTTCGTCTCTGCGGTGATGCAGATCTTCGGCGAAGAGAAGGGCTGGGAAATCCTGGAGAAGATACATGCGAACGCCGGCCAATACACCAAATCCGGTTCGGCGCCGGCCCAGTCGGTTGCGCAGGGGGAATACGCCATCGGTGTCAGCTGGGATCAGGCCGTATACGGAAGGGTGCAGCAGAAATTCCCTATTGAGGGTCTCATCCCGGCCGAAGGAACCGCGTTTGACCTGGAGTCTGTGGCCATTTTGAAAGGGACCAAAAATCTTGCCGGCGCACAGAAGCTTGTGGACTGGTTGGGCACCAAGGAGGGACAGACGCAGATCGGTCTCCTCCGTTCCAAGGTCACGCGACCCGGCGTTCCGGGAAAAGTGCTCGTTGATCCCAAGCTGATCAAATATGATGCGCTTTGGGCCGGGGAGAACAAGAAGCGCATCATGAGCGAGTGGGCAAAACGTTTCCATAAGTGAGGACGGAGTTTCATTTTTCAGCAACTGCAGCATCGAGCTTTTTTTGAGCAGGCATGGGGCGGGTGTTGAGTCCGGCCCCATGCCGAAGCGGCATCCAGATTTGACCGTTTGGAGCCAGAATGATTCTTTTCCCGGTCAGCGCCATCCTGAAGCGGCAAGTGGACGACTTCCGGTATCTTTTCCGCAGACCGGGCCTGCTGTCGGTTTCGTCGGTCGCCGTTTTTCTGATATTCCTCTTTATAGTCTTTCCCATCGGATCCGTTCTGGTAAAAAGCTTTACCGTCAGCTATCCGACGGTCGGCATCACCGTTGCGGATGCAGGGCCATCGGACAAAAAGACAAGCGAAAACGCAAATGATTCTCTGATCCGGATCCTTGATCAAATCCAGGGGATCGAACAAACCCGGTTGAGAAGGGAAGCCGGGGCAACCGTTCATACCGTCCGTTTTCGCAAGGATTGGGACGATCTGAAAGGCTTCAACGACATCAAACGCGCCATCCAGCGAAACCGGGGTTTATTGGAGCCCACGGTGGTGAATGCCAAGATGTCGCTGAGCAAGGAAAGCACGGCCAGCCTTGCCACCTACATCGAATTCTTTTCCAGCGGCCGGTATTACCGTGCATTGAAAAACAGCATTGTCGTGGCGGTTGTCACCACCCTGCTGGTCATTCCACTTGCCTTCTGCTTCGCTTTTCTGGGGCTCAAGGGACCCGCCCTGCTGAAATTTCCATTGAGGATGCTCGGTCTCATACCGCTGGTCGCACCTCCCTTCATTTTTTCGCTGGCGCTGATCATCATCGGCGGACGTCACGGCATCGTGACGCGTTTGCTGGATTTGCCGTTCGACATCTATGGATGGCGTGGGGTGATCATCGCCCAGGTGATCACCTTCCTGCCGTTGGGTTACCTGATGATCGAAAACGTGCTGCGCTCGCTGGGCTCCAATCTCGAGGAGGCCGCCTATGACATGCGCGCAACCGACTGGCAGATCCTGTACAAGATCACCATACCCCTTTCGTCACCGGGCATTCTGAAAGCGGCATTGCTCGTTTTCATTCTCTCGATCGCCGACTTCGGGAATCCAATGTTGATCGGCGGGGACGTCCCCTTTCTTTCCACCGGCGCCTACCTTCTATGGGTCAGCGAGAACAACCTGGAAATGGCGGCCGTCTTCTGTGTTTTTCTGGTTCTGCCCAGCCTGATTATTTTCCTGGTGAACGAGTTCATTCTGAGGGGAAAGGTTTTCACGACCATCGGCGGAAAACCCCAGCAGACAGAGAGGCGCCCCATTGCCCCTAAAATCCTGTACCCCATGCTGTTTTTGGTGGCGGTGGCTTCGTCGGTCATTGTTTTGAGCTTCGGTATGATTTTCATCGGGGCCTTCACCAAAATCCTGATGATAGACAACAGCCTGACCCTGGATCATTTCCGCAGTCCGAACGGTTTCAGGACGCTGTTCACCAGCCTCAAGTTTTCGCTGGGAGCGGCCCTGGTGGCACCGACGATCGGTCTCGTCCTCTCCTATATCCTGGTCCGGAAAAGGGTCCCTCTGAAGAAGGTTGTGGAGTCTCTTGCCCTTCTGGGATTTGCGGTTCCCGGGACGGTTATGGGGATCGGGTATATTCTCGCATTCAACAACCCGCCGCTGAAGCTCACCGGAACCTTCATCATCCTGATCATCAACGAGGCTTTTCGGAACCTGTCGGTCAGCCTTGAAGCGGGGGTGAGCAAGCTCCATCAAATCGACGTGGCCATCGAGGAAGCGGCGGCCGACATGGGGGCCGGTGCCTTTCGGACCTTTTTCAGGATCGTTTTACCCTTGATCAGTTCTGCATTTGTTGCCGGATTCATCTACACATTCATGGTTGGAATGATCGCGGTGAGCGCGGTGATCTTCTTGATCACCCCTGGTAACGACCTGGCGGCGCTGTATATTCTGAACGTGGCCGAGCAGGGTTATTTGGGAATGGCTTGCGCAATTTCCACGATGTTGATCGCCGTTGTCCTGGCCTGCCTGGGAGGGCTGAAACTATTGGTCAAATTGTCGAAAATAGAAATGTTCTAAAGAGGCGTCAGCCATGATTCGGAAAGGGGACTCATCCATACTGGAGTTGAAGAACATCGTCAAACGGTTCGGTGAATTGACGGCGGTGAATGACGTTTCCCTGGATCTGGAACGCGGGAAGCTGGTCACCTTTCTCGGTCCCAGCGGCTGCGGAAAGACCACGCTTTTGAGGGTCGTCAGCGGATTCACCATTCCCGATGAAGGAAAGGTTATTCTGGACGGAGTGGACATAACCGATCTCCAGCCGAACGCGCGTGACACGGCCATGGTTTTTCAAAACTACGCCCTTTTCCCACACATGACCGTAGCCGCAAACATCGGATTCGGCCTCAAGATTATGAAAAAAACCAAAAGAGAGGTTGACGATGAGGTTGAGAGGCTCCTAACCCTTGTTCAGATGGAGGGGCTTGGGGATAGAAGGCCCCATGAACTTTCCGGCGGGCAACAGCAGCGGGTGGCGCTCGCAAGGGCGCTGAGTCTCCGTCCAAAAATACTTCTGCTGGACGAACCGCTCTCCAACCTGGACGCCAATCTCCGTATGCTCATGCGCGGGGAGATCCGAAAGCTTCATCGGCGTCTGGGTCTGTCTATTATCTTTGTCACCCACGATCAGGAAGAGGCGATGTCTCTTTCAGATGAGCTTGTCGTGATGGACCATGGCATCGTAAAGCAGGTCGGTTCACCGACCCAAATTTATGAGACGCCGGTCGATGAATTCGTGGCCCGCTTCATCGGGCACATTAATTTCATTCCCGGCGAGGTGATCGATATATCCGGCAGGGATGTCAAACTGAGAACCTGCCACGGCGATTTGTCGGCATCGCATTTCGCTTTTCCTGTGGCCTGCGGCGACAGGCTCAAGGCAGTGGTTCGCCCGGAATCGATCGGCATTGCCGCTGCCCTCGATTCCGCCCGTTCCGATGAAACCAATGTGATTTATGGACGTGTGGAGGCGGCCATGTACATTGGCGCCATCATCCGCTACACGGTTGCATGCGGTGAGCAGATCATGTACATCGATGCGACGGATCCTCAGTACCGGGGGATACTCAAGGAGGGAACCGATGTAAAGCTGTACTTGAAGAAAAGACTACATATGCTTAAAATACAAGATCATTCTAATAAGTAGAAAGGATTGCTCATGCAGGGGGTTGAGTTTTTGACCGACGAAGAGGTGCACAAAGTGCATGAGGCATCGCTGTTCATTTTGGATCGGACGGGGATCCGTGTGCGCAACGACAACGCGCGGCGAATCTTTACCGATCGGGGATGCACGTGGGACACCCATACCGGGGTTATCCGCATACCCGCAAAAACGGTTGAGGAATACCGGAAATTTTTTGTTCCATCTTTTGCCTTCCATGGACGAGACCCGAAGTTTGACCGCATTCTTCCGCAGGACGGGCCGATCATGATTACCGCCAGTTCGGCGCCGGATGTGATCGATCCGGATACCGGAGTTCAACGGAGAGCGAAGTCCTCGGATATCGCCAGAATCGCGCATCTGGTGAACGAACTGCCGGGCTACGATGTCTTCTCCATCTCCACGCTGGCCGACGATGCGCCGGAGGGACATTTCAGCGTGGCGCGCTTTTACCCGGCACTAAAAAACTGCCTCAAACCGGTTCGGAGCAATACGCCGAACAGGAAGGATCTGGAGGATGTCCTTGAACTGGGCGAAATCATCGCCGGCGGCAACGAGGCTTATCGTGCAAGGCCCCTCATGACACACCACTATTGCCCCGTGGTCTCGCCGCTGACGATGGATGTGGAATCCACGGAGGCGGTGATTTACCTTGCCGAAAGGGGCCTGCCAGTCTATGGGACGATCTGTCCCAACGCAGGGATGAGCTCCCCGTTGAGCCTGATCGCAACACTGGTTCAGGGAAACGCCGAGTTCCTTGCCTTGGCTCTGCTGATGCAGATGGTGCGTCCCGGAACGCCGCTGATCTATTCCGTCCTTGCCACGGTGGCGGATATGAGAACGGGGAATTATGCCCCCGGTGCGATCGAAACGGCGATGCTCCAGATGGGATTCTGTCAGATGGCCCGGTATTACGGTGTGCCGTCCGGCGGATACATCGGCCTGACGAATGCCCATGTCAACGATGCGCAGTCGGGTTATGAAACCGGTATGGGCACGACGGCCGCCCTTCTCGGGGGGATCGATATGCTCAACATGGGCGGTCTTCTGGGAAGTCTGATGGTCTTCGACTTTGCGAAGGCGGTGATCGATCATGAAATCGCCATGATGCTCAAGCAACTAAAAAAGGGTATCCGCTATGAAAACGAGGATCTCTGTCTGGATCTCATCGATGAAGTGGGCCCCGGGGGCCTTTTTGCAGACCAACTCCATACACTCAGGAAGATGCGCACCGCAGCCTACCTGCCTAAAGTGGCGCAGAGGGAAATGCGGGAAAAATGGAAGGATTCGGGAGAGCGGGAGATCGGATCGAGGGCGCTTGAGGAAGCCCGAAGGATCATTGCTGCCGGAAACCCGTCGCATTTCGATGAGGAAGTTGAAAAGAAGGTTCTGGTTCGATTTCCGGGACTGGAGATGTTGTGTCGGCACTGAAGAAGTTGTACAAAGATATCTTACAATCGGACCCGATTCCAGGTTCTTATCGTAAAGTGTGGGCACAACATTCCATTGAGGATGGAATGACGTTATGATTTGATGTCATAAAAGGTTCATCGGCAGAAAGCCATGGAGGAGCAATCGATGGAGAAAGAAAAACGTCTGGAACAATTGAAGCAAGCCATCGTTGACCTGCAAAAGGAGAAGGTCACGGCTGATACGCTTGAGGCGCTGGATGAGGGGCTGGAGCCGCTGGAAATCATCGATCGCGGGCTTCTGCCGGGTCTAACCGCAGTGGGGAAGCAGTTCGAGAACGAGGAGATTTTCCTTCCCGAACTGATGATGTCGGCCATCCTCTTTCAGAATGCCATGGCGATCCTGCAACCGCGAATCAAAGCCATGGGAGGCGCCACCAGAAAAAAGGGAGTTGTGGTGATGGGAACCGTAAAAGGGGACATGCATTACATCGGCAAAAACATCCTGCGTCTCTTGTTTGAGATTTCAGGTTTTGAGGTTCATGACCTTGGGGTGGACGTTGACCCCTTGAAATTTGTCGGCAAGGCCCGGGAGGTGCAGGCGGACATCATTGCCCTCTCCGCGCTGCTGACGACCACCCTGATCGGACAGAGGGATGTGATCGATGCCTTGCAAGGACAGGGAATCCGTGAGCAGTTCAGGGTCATGGTCGGCGGAGGGGCGGTCACGAAAAGCTGGGCCGAACGGATCGGGGCGGACGGTTATGCGGAAACGGCCTATGCTGCGGTTGAAATGGCCGAATCGTTTGTCGGAACCGGTGCAAGGCCGGAGAGGAGGGTGGGGGGATGATCGATCTGATTGAGGTGTTCGACAGGGCGGACCGAGGCCTGCTGATATCCGATACGGATTACTACATGGGTCGTTTTGTTCCCAAATTGGCGGAGGTGATCCTGCGTCATGGGATCCAGTGGGACAAAAAAACCATCGTCAATACCGATGACGATCTCGCGGACCGGGTATTTCAGGCCGCCATAGACCTGCTGGCGGAAACCGGCGTCTACTGTACCGACACCAGCCGGGTGATGGACTTCACCCGTGATGAGATTCTCCGGGCCGTAGAGCAGTCTCCGCGTCAAACCAAATTCGGTGAAGGCCGCGAAGCGAAGACGATGTACGGCCGATCGGTGGATGATCCGTCGCGTCCCTGGATTCACATCGGTGGCGGGATCTATACGACGGATGAGCGGATCTATCTGGATACCGTCGAAGGGATGGCCGCCATCAGCATTGTGGATTCGCTGAGTGTGCCGTCCATCCTTCACCTGCGCGGCAAAGACGCCAGGGTCCGTTCGCCGCAGGAGCTGCTGGCCGCGATCAAGACCGTGATCCTGGCACGCGAGGGGATCCGGCGATCCGGCCGTGCCGGACTTCCGATCATCAATGGGATTTCCGCCGCTCCGAACGCCGTATCGATGATTGCCGCTGCCGCCCCGCAGTTCGGTCTGCGGATCACAGACGGCTTTTTGATCGATTTTCTCGCGGAGATGATCGTCAATTACGAAGCCTTGCAGAAGGTCGCCTATTTCAGCAGTATCAGCGCCAACATCGGATCCACGTCGACTCCGCTTTTCGGAGGTTATGCGGGTGGCGCCGAAGGGGTGGCGGTTCTGGCAACCTGCTACCTCATCATGGGAACCCTCATCTACCGGGGAAGCTACCATTACAACGCCCCTCTGCACCAGAATCTTCGTCTCTCCTCAACCAAGCCGCTCCTTTGGGCTATCGGGATGTCCAACCAGGCCAATGCGCGCAACATGCGTTACCCCACAGTCAATCTTCCCTACCTGGGAGGGGGCGCCGGCAGCCGAATGTACCATTATGAAATGGCCGCCTATATGCTGGCCGTGGTGCCGGCCGGCGGCAACATCTTTTCCGGCCATCCGGCGAAGTCCGTGGAGCCTGATTCGTTGCTGCCGATGGATCATCAGTTCCACGCCGAGATCGGCCTGGCCGCCGCCAAATACAGTCGCCGGGATGCCGAACCGCTTGCCCAGATCTTTTACAGGAATTACGAGGATCTTTTGAAGACCCCTGAACCGGGATTCCGGTATGCGGAGGTGTACGACCTGAAGACCAAAAAGATCATCAACCCCGATTACCTGAAAATTCAGGATCAGGTTCGGGACGAATTCCGCCGGGCAGGTTTTGAAGTTCTCCCATCCTGAGGACTCGGAATTCGGTTTGCCCGGCCGCGAGAAGGCCGGAGCAAAAAGGCGGCAGGGCAAGACCCAGATAAAGACAGTCCCAAAAGGAGAAAGTCGTGACCCAATACAAAATCGCCGTCGTTGTCGGAAGCCTTCGCAAGGATTCATTCAACCGCAAGATGGCCGACGCCATTGAAAAATTGGCGCCGGTAGAATTTTCATTCTACAAGGTACGGATCGACGACCTCCCGCTTTACAACCAGGATGACGACACGCATCAGGCGGAATCCGTCATACGGATGAAAGACGAAATCAAGGACGCACAGGGGCTTCTTTTCATCACGCCTGAATACAACCGTTCCATCCCCGGGGTGCTCAAGAATGCAATCGATCACGCTTCACGTCCCCCGGGTCAAAATGCCTGGGGAGGAAAACCGGCCGGTATTCTGGGGGTTTCAACCGGCGTCATCGGCACGGCCATGGCCCAACAGCATCTGCGCAATGTCCTGTCCGCACTGAATGTCCGGACGCTTGCCCAACCGGATGCTTTCATTCAGGCCAAGGACGGTCTGTTTGACGAAACCGGCGGCATCGGTCCGGAAAGCAAAACATTCCTGCAGAAATGGATGGACCGTTATGTTGCATGGGTGAAAAAAAACGTTGCCTGATGAGGGAAAGTCAGGAGAATGCGCCTGGTCCGGACAGAAGGGTTTTACCCGTGAGGGTGTAAGGGAATGCAAAGACTCCCGGTTCGTCGGTCATCGCCATGAGACATTCGAGGGATCCCGACACCTTCAATTGTGCCGCTGACTTCAAAGCTCGGGCAATTCCCGCCTTGCGAAGGATCTCCTGATGGAAGCCATCGGCATCCTGTAGGCTACGGACTCGAACGGAGACCTCTCAGAACGCGCCGAGTTGACACGGTTTGATCTTGATTCCCAGCTTCTCGCAAGCGGCGGAGACTTCCACGCGCGGCATCTTACGAAACAAGGCAATGTCCCAGACTGCGGCACAGGAGATGGGGCCTTCGGGACTTCCGGTCAGGCGGCTTCGGATGACGCTCTCAAGCTCGGGCGACACCTCCTGCGCCGGTTTGACCCTCTTCTCTGCCCGGGTATGGCCAAACAGACCGAGCTGGCAACCGCCGATCCTGATTTCCAGCAGGTCAGCGTTGCGGCCGATTTCCGCCATAAGCACCCCCAGTCCAGCAGCGAGCTTCTCCGCGACTCGACACGGAAGTTGCCCCGCACCGGCCCTGGACTGGATGGCGGCGGCAATTCGTTCGTCCCGAGTGGTATTTTTGTGTTTGGCCGAGTAATGCCCCTTATCCTGATGCGCCATTTTTTGACCCCTTGCTGAGTTAAGTCATAAAACTGTTTAATGGTGCGGATGCGGACGGGACTTCACTATCAATGCAGATTCTCCGCTTTCCATCCGACTTTACGATTCCTTTCCAGACTATGCGATGTTCAACCCATCCGTCCAAAACAGCATGGTAGGAGATTTTTTTATAATATACCACAATCGATGCCTTATGACCAGCAAGACAACAGACCGTTCCTGTTCAAATCCATTTCCTGACGATCATCAACAACCGGAATCAACTTTGGTCCCATTACGGACAGGACCTCCTTCAGTCTGAGTTCAAGCATTTTACGTTGACTCCCCCATCCGTCCCTCCTATACTGATCCCGTCCAAGTGCCGAAATCACAGGAGTGGATCAGGCCAATCGATCCACTCTCATAACCAGGGGTATCCCGGGTGTCTGACATGAAGATGAAAAAGAGTCACATTGCATGGATTTTGCTGCTGATGGGGTGTGCCGGCATCCCAAATAATGTGCAACCGGTCAGTCATTTCAAATTGGACCAGTATCTGGGACGGTGGCACGAAATCGCCAGGCTGGATCATTCATTCGAGAGGGGGTTGAGCCGGGTCACGGCCGATTACACGATGAGGGATGACGGCGGTGTCAGGGTAGTGAACCGCGGTTATTCAGCATCGGATAATTCGTGGAAGGAAGCCGAAGGGAAGGCCTATTTTGTTCGGAGCCCGGACCTGGGGTACCTGAAGGTATCTTTCTTCGGACCCTTCTACGGTTCCTATGTCATTTTTGAGCTCGATCATGAACATTATCTCTATGCTCTCGTCTGCGGACCCGACAAATCCTATCTGTGGATTTTGGCCAGGGAACCGGTGATCGGGAACGATTTAAAAGATCGTCTGGTCAAAAAAGCGGCATCATTGGGTTTTGATACCGATCAACTGATCTTTGTGGATCATTCGCCGAAATCGTGACCCTATCCTGATCGCCTTAAAGATACGGGGAGGGTTAGACGAGAAGATCGAGAAGTTCTCCGGGGTTGGTGACGATAAAATCTGCCCCGGCCTGTAGGAGTTCCCGCCGCAGGTTTTCCGGTTCCTTTGCCCCCAGGATCACCCCCACGCCCCGATAGCGGTTCTGGGAGGCCCGGGCCGCCTGCATGTCGTCGGGCATATCGCCGAGATAATAGCAATCACCGAAACTGCATCCGATCATTTTTGGGATTTGGTCGAGCATATAAGGGTTGGGTTTTTTTAAGGAGACCCGTTCGCCGCTCTCGAGAAATATTTTTTCCTCTTCGCGAGTGGAATCGTCCAATGTAATCACTGCGTCAAAATATTGACGCAAACCAAAGCGGTCCAATGGAAATTCCGCCTCTGATCCCGGACGGCCCGTGGCGATGGCGAGGATCTGATCACGGGCGAGAACTTGCAGCAAAGCCGCATCCAACAGCGATTTTTCTCTATGAATAAGACCCTCCTCATGGAAGAACATGGGCTCTTCGCGGTAATGAACCGGGAAGAGGGAACGCCCCAGATAGATCTCCTGAAAGATCCGCTTGATCCGGTTCCCGGTGCACACGTCTCCCTGTTGACATTGCGCCACAAAAGGATCATTGCGCCGACCGTGAAGGCCGAGCAGTGTCATCAGCGGGCAGGGATCCTTTCTCAGAAATTCGGCCAGCTCCGATACATCGCTGCGGCGGATCACTTCTCCGGCATCCGACGGTTCGGCATCGCAAAGTGGACCGGCCGGTTTCCTGACGAGGGCGAAAAGAAGATGAAGAGTCAGGGCGGTCAGATCCCAATCGTTGTTCAGGCCGCCGGTTTGTTTGAGTTTCGCAAGTTCGGTCAGGGAAAAGAGAGGATCGGGCAGTTTTTCGGCGCCCTTTGCTCCCGAAAAAAAAAGCCTGACTGTCTTTCGGACCGCCTCCCGGTAGGAGCCTGAGACGTCGATCAGAACCCCGTCCATATCAAAAACGATCAGTTTCGGTTTTTTCATCGAATGAGTGCGTTCCCGTGAAAGCGATTCCCGGAGGGGCGCCACGCCCCCTCGGAATGAAATGAACATCCCTCGCTTTTCTATTCCATCAGGCATGCGCTGTCAAACGGAATCGCCTGCAGGGTTTTAAATGACACTTTTCATTTGCTAATTCCTCAAACAGGTTGTATTTATCCAGCCTATTTCATTGAGCTGGGCGGATCATCGCATTGAAACTTCCTCGTCTACAAAAAGACCGGTGCAATCCGGGGTCATCCCCTCTGAGGATCGGTCTCCTCACATACCGTGGAAACCCCACCTGCGGCGGGCAGGGGGTCTATGTAAAGTACCTGAGCCGGGCGCTGAGGGAAATAGGTCACGAGGTCGACGTCCTTTCCGGGCCCCCTTATCCTGAACTGGATCAGGGAATCGTCCTGCACAAAATTCCCGGCCTCGATCTTTACAACCCCGATCACCTCTTCAAGGTCAAGAATATCGGGGATCTTGCCTCTCCGCTTAACCAGTATGAGTTCATCAGCATGTGCTGCGGAGGTTTCCCGGAGCCATTTACGTTCGGATTCCGCACACACCGTTTTCTGCGTATGCGACGCAACGGCTATGACGTCATTCACGACAATCAAAGCCTTTCCTACGGGCTGCTTAAAATCGCAGATAGCGGTTATCCGACGGTGGCAACCATCCATCACCCGATCACCGTAGACCGCGACATGGAGCTCGTGTCTGCGGGAAACTGGCTGCGCCGTCTGAAGATCCGACGCTGGTACAGTTTTCTGGCGATGCAGAAACGTGTTGCCCGCAGGCTCGCGAAGATCATCACCGTTTCCGAATGTTCAAAACGAGACATCAGCCGGGAGTTCCGTCTGCCGGGTGACCGTTTCTCGGTCGTTCCGAATGGAATCAATGCCGACTTCTTTTATCCTCTGACGGGGATCCCGAGGTCGGAAGACATGATCCTGGTCACGAGCAGCGCCGATACGCCGCTCAAGGGGCTGCGCTACCTGCTGGAAGCGGTCGCGGAGATCCGAAGGGTCCGCCCGGTCCGCCTGGTCGTGATCGGGAAACCGAAGGAGAAGGGGTCCATTGTGCGTTTGGTGAAAGAACTTTCTCTCGGGGATATCGTGCGGTTCACGGGCCGGATAGCCGATCGGGAGTTTGCCCGCTATTATGCGGAGGCGGCAATGGCCGTCATTCCCTCGCTTTACGAGGGATTCGGGATGCCCGCCGGAGAGGCAATGGCCTGTGGGGTGCCGGTGATCAGTACGACGGGTGGCGCTCTGCCCGAAGTGGTAGGGGATGCGGGAATTCTTGTCCCCCCGGGGGATGTCCCGGCATTGCGGCAGGCCATTCTTGCGCTTCTGGCAGATCCCGAGAAGAGGTGTCAGTTAGGGGCAGCAGGCATCGCGAGGGTCAGGAATTCCCTCACCTGGCGCCATGCCGCGCAAAAGACGGTCGAGGCATACCGGGAGGTCATCGATGCTTACGGTCGATTATAATCAACTAACGCTTTGTTCCGGAATGCGCGTATTGGATGCCGGTTGCGGTGCGGGAAGGCATCTCTGTGAATCCTTCCGGACGCCGGGTGTCGATGTGACCGGTGTCGACCTCAAATGGGACGATCTGTGCAAGGCACGCGGCTTCCTGACGCTGATGGATCGGAAACAACCGGGTCGTTGGTCAGTTGCACAAGCGGATGTGACGAAACTCCCGTTTGCCGATGGTTATTTTGACATCGTCATCTGTTCCGAAGTGTTGGAGCACATCGAAGACAACCGAACCGCAGTTTTGGAGCTCGTTCGGGTTCTCAAATCCGGCGGAGATCTGGTCGTTACGGTTCCCCGTTACCTTCCCGAGCGGATATGCTGGGCAATATCCAAAGCGTATCACGAGGAGCCCGGAGGCCATATCCGAATTTACCGCAAGACGGAAATGCTGCAGCTTCTCGAATCATCGGGTGTTCGATGCCGGGGGATTCGCTACCGGCACGCCCTCCACTCGCCCTACTGGTGGCTCAAGTGTCTTGTCGGACACAAAAATGATAATTTCTGGCTCGTCAAAGCCTACCGGGTATTTCTCGAGTGGGACATTATCCGTCATCCGCTGCTGACAACCTGGCTGGACCGGATTCTGAATCCGCTGATCGGAAAAAGCATGATCTTCTATCTGAAAAAAGGATGCTGCTGATGGATTTTCCCCTTTCCAAACGCCTTGACCAACCTGAAGTCAATCTGGAGGCCGTCTCCGAATTTATTCTCGGGGTGCAGAAGCCCAACGGCGAGATACCCTGGTCGGCCGGCGGGAAAACCGATCCCTGGGACCATGTGGAGAGCGCGATGGGGCTGAGTGTCGCCGGACGCATCCGCGAAGCGGAACGGGCATATCTGTGGCTAAAAACCGCACAGCTCCCGGACGGGAGCTGGTGGTCGGCAACACGGGACGGCATCCCCGAAGATCGGACGAAAGACAGCAATCTGGCCTCCTACGTTGCCGTCGGGATCTACCACCATTTCCTGATTACGGAGGAATGCTCTTTCCTCCGAAGGATGTGGCCTACAATAGAGGCAGGGGTTGATTATGCCGTCGGACTCCAGGCCGACACCGGTGAGATTTACTGGGCAAAGAACGGCAACGGGATTGTAGATCGAATGGCGCTTCTGACCGGGTCGAGTTCGGTGTTCATGAGCCTCAAATGCGCCCTGGCGGTGGCCGCGCTGATCGGGAAAAAACGTTCTGACTGGGAAGATGCGGCCCGAAAACTGGGGGATGCAATCCATGCGCATCCCGGGCTGTTCAACATGATGAAGGCCCGCTACTCGATGGACTGGTACTATCCGGTTCTCTGCGGCGCCGTGACCGGATCGAACGCCCGTAAAAGAATCGACCGGTCCTGGGATAAATTCGTTGTCCCGGAATGGGGGGTCCGCTGCGTCTGCGATCAGCCCTGGGTCACGATCGCGGAAGCGTCCGAGCTGGTCTTGACTTTGACGGCCATCGGGGAATACGAACGGGCGGAGTTCCTCTTCCGTTGGATTTGTGACAAGCGATACGATGACGGAGCGTATTGGACGGGGGTCACGTTTCCGGAAGGGGTCATCTGGCCCGAAGAGCGCACTTCGTGGACGGCCGCGGCTGTGCTTCTGGCTTATGATGCGCTGCACGAAATCACACCGGGGGCCGTCCTTTTCAACCACCGGTACTGGCAGGAAAAGGGTATTCCGCCTGTCGGAAGCCATCGACGACCGGTGTGTAGAACATTTCCCGTCCAAACCCCCCGCAGGGTACCCCGTTCTTTCTATCGGGCCGAGCGAGGCTGATTTCAATGAGGAAAGACCACCGGCCCTACATCCTCAAACGGCTCGATCAACGTTTGCAGCGATTTTATGCAAATTACTTTCTCCGACCCCAGTTTGAATGTCTCGGCGAGGGCTGCACGTTCATGAAACCTTGGCATGTCGAGATCTTCGGCGGGCCCGTCTCACTGGGCGAGCACACCACCGTCATTGCGACCCCGGATCGAAAGATCCGTCTCACGGTCTGGCCCTCCTGGAACGAGGAGGGGAGGATCGTCATCGGAAACTATTGTCTGATTTGTCCGGGTGTCAGAATCAGCGCATCAACCAGGATCGAAATCGGCGACGGTTGCATGCTGGCTCACGGGTCCTTCATCACCGATTCAGACTGGCATGGCGTCTATGACCGGAGCCTGCCGGTCGGACAGGCATCCTCCGTCCGGATTGACGACAATGTGTGGATCGGCGACAGCGCAATCGTCTGCAAGGGAGTCAAGATCGGCGAAAACAGCATTATCGGCGCCGGTTCTGTGGTGGTCCGGGAAATCCCCGCAAATGCCGTTGCGGCAGGTAACCCGGCGACTGTCGTCAAATACCTCGAAAAGGGTCGGCCGATAAAAACACGCGCCGACTGGATGGCCGATCCCGGAGCCCTCGCTTCCCAATTTTCTGAAATCGATCGGCATTTCATGAAGGGCAACACCTGGATGGGATGGATTCGTTCGCTCATCCTGCCACGAAAGGGGGACTGAGTCGCCATGCCGTTTCGGGTCGCTGTGGTTGCGCCCCCGTACCCGCTTGCGGAGGCCCCTGCACCGCCGCTGGGCGTGACGTATGTTGCAGCCGCCTTTGAGGCGGCAGGCGCCGATGTGCGGATTTTCGATTATATCGTTTCCCGTTACACACCGGAAAAACTCCGGGCACAGATCGATGAGTTTCGTCCCGATGTCCTCGGGGCCACTTCGGTGACGCTCAACTTTCCAGGTGCAGCGCAGATCGTCTGTGACGCCAAAAAGCACCGAAATTCCCTGATCACGCTCATGGGGGGACCTCATGTCACCTTTTCCGCGGAGCGTACCTTGGCGGATTATCCCGGGATTGACCTGATCGTGGCCGGGGAAGGGGAGGCCACCATTGCGGAACTGATGGCCGCCGGATTTGACAGGAATCAATGGGAAAACATCCCGGGGCTATTCTTCCGCCGGGGGAAACAGATCATCAACAGCGGTCCCCGTTCCCTGATCGAGGATCTCGATAACCTGCCTTTGCCCGCCCGCCATCTTTTGCCGCTTTCCCGCTACCAGGCCCTCGGCTACCCGATCAGCATCATCACCTCCCGAGGCTGCCCCTATTCCTGCATATTTTGTCTTGGAAGGCGGATGGTCGGAAACCGCGTCCGCCTGCGAAACGTTTACAAGGTGGTGGACGAGATCGAAGAAATTCTCGCCTACGGGATCGACCGGATCAATGTTGCGGACGATCTGTTCGTTTCGAGCAACGGGAAGGTGAAGGAGGTCTGCGAAGAGATCCTTTGCCGCGGTCTGCGATTTACCTGGAGCGCCTTTGCCCGCGTCAATACGGTCGATCTGGAAACGCTCCGGCTGATGAAGGAGGCCGGTTGCGACAGTGTCAGTTTCGGTGTCGAAAGCGGAAATCGTGAAATGCTCAAGAGAATCCGCAAGGGGATTACGCCTGAACAGGTCCGTCATGCGGTCGCCCTCTGCCGGGAGGCGGGGATCATCGCGCACACCTCGTTTATCGTCGGTCTTCCGGGGGAGACACAGGAGACGCTCCGGGAAACACATGAGTTTGCCGCCGGCCTCGGTTCGCTTTACGGATACCATTTTCTGGCGCCGTTTCCGGGAACAACGGTGCGTGAAGAGGTTCAAAAGTACGATCTGGAGATCCTGACCGACGACTGGACACGCTACGATGCCAACAGCGCTATTGTGCGAACCTCGGCCCTTTCACCGGAGGAGATGAATCGTTTCGTGGGAGACTTCGAGTCGAAGATTGCCGAAGCGTGGGAGGAGATGGTGAGGGGATACCGTGAGGGCACCAACCCGCCGGAGATCGATTTGCAGGTTGAGGGCCATTTTCGGATGGAGCTGGTCTTCAGACTTCTTGCAGAGGATTTGATTGAGGAGCATGGGGTCCTGACCGATAAGGATGGTTCTGCAGGCATGGAATCCCTGCGGGAAGAGCTCTGCCGCCGGATCGAAAAGTCCACCCATGTGGATGGTCCGTTGATTCGCCGGACCATTGCGCTCTTTTTGGAAAAAGGATATCTCCGCCTAGGGGAACTGAACGATATCTACCGCTGGTTCTGGACCCACAATCAAAGAGCGGAACATTCCCCAATAATCCGCGAAGCCGCCCAGGATGAATTTTGAGAAATCGGTTCAAGGTTTCGCGGGTGTATCCTCCCTCGACCCCTATAAACGG
>JAXGRQ010000029.1:0-30803 GCA_040765725.1 Syntrophales bacterium | reverse complement strand
AAGAAAAAGAAAAGGGCCTTGCGGGTTACTGAAACCATGCAAGGCCTTGTTTTTATTTGGTGCCTGGGGCGGGAATCGAACCCGCACAGCCCTATGGACCGAGGGATTTTAAGTCCCTTGCGTCTACCAATTCCGCCACCCAGGCAAATCGCATTGGCGTGCAATTTATATGTGTTACAGAAATCACTGTCAAGAAATACATTGCCCGGATGGATACCGTATGAAGAATGGTCATCCGAAACCTTGCCAATTGTTGCCAGTAAGATCCACCTTTTCATGGATATTTTCTTTGATCTGTGTAAAAAACGACGTCCGATGACTGATATTCTTATGAACATCCCACAAGAAACACAAGATATCCTGATTGTCGGAGGAACGCTGCTGACGATGTCGCCTCCCGCCGAGATCGTGGAAGATCCGATTATCGGGATACGGAACGGCAAGATCGATTTCGTCGCCAAAGGACCGATCGCTCAGGGACTTGAAGGGGTTGCCCATGAAAGGATCGATGCCTCCGGCTGCATCGTGATGCCCGGCCTGGTCAATGTCCACACCCACCTTGCGATGACCTGCTTTCGGGGCCTGGCGGACGACCTTCCGCTGATGACCTGGCTCAACGACCATATCTTTCCGGCTGAGGCAAAATTCGTTGACCGCCGGATGGTGCACGCCGGCGCTCTCCTGGGGATCGCCGAGATGCTCCTTTCCGGGACAACGACCTTCTGCGACGGATATTTCTTTGAAGGCGAGGTGGGACGGGCGGCAATCGAGGCGGGAATGCGCGGGATCATTGCCCAGGGATTTATCGATTTCGGAGCGCCGGATCAGATGGCGCACTCCGAAAAAGCCCTCATCGCCCGTCGTTTCGTGGAGCGGTGGAACGACCGTTCTCCGCTGATCACCCCGGCCCTGGTCTGCCACTCTCCCTATACCTGCTCGCCGGAAACCCTCCGTGTTGTCAAGGCCGCTGCAAACCGTCTTGGCGTGCCCTTCCAGATCCATCTGTCCGAGACACGCGAGGAGGTTGACCTGATTCGCTCACGGTACGGGAAAAAACCGCTCGAACATCTCCATGAACTGGACATCTTGGATGAAAATACGATCGCGGCGCACTGTATTTGGCTGGACCCGTCTGAGATCGGCCTGATTGCGGAAAACGGAGTCAAGGTTGCACACGATCCCGAAAGCAATATGAAGCTGGGCGCAGGGGTGGCACCGGTGACGGAAATGCTGCGCCGCGGCATCGATGTGGGGCTCGGAACGGACGGTTGCGCAAGCAACAACGATCTCGACCTCTTCGGTGAAATGCGCACGGCTGCAAATCTTCACAAGGTTTTCACCGGGGATCCGACCGTAATGAAGGCGGAAAAAGTGGTGGAGCTGGCCACGATTGGTGGGGCCCGGGTTCTTGGAATGGAGGACCGAATCGGCACCGTGACCCCGGGCAAGGAGGCGGACCTGATTCTTGTGGATATGAAAAAACCTCATCTGACCCCCCTCTACCACCCGTTTTCGCACCTGGTCTATGCGGCATGTGGGGCGGATGTAAAAACCAGCATTGTCGGAGGGAAAATCGTCATGAAAGATCGCCGTCTGATTCAGATGGACGTCGGCACGGTCATGGCAGAGGTCAGGCAAATCGCATCCCAAATCAAGGGAAGTCGATGAAGGAAGGAGGTACCATGAACAGGATCCATGCTTTCAAAAAATGGCCTTTATTGCTGATTCTTCTCCTGCTTTTTTCTCCGGGTTATGCCCGCGCCGTTCCCCGGGAGGTCACCTTTTTCCCGAACTCGGCCCGGGTCACGGATGTGACGCGGATTTTCCCGCAAGCGGCCGGCCAGGGAACGCTGAAGGCGGTGCTGACCCTGCCTTCACAGGCGGTTCCCGATTCTCTGACCGCACGTCTTGATCCGATCTCCCCGCTGAAAATTCAGGATCAAACCTGGCGACAGATCAACCGTTCGGATGAGGGCCGAATCGCGGATCTCCGAAAAAAGCTTCAACAGGCAAAAACCGAAAGGATCGGTTTTTTATCCGCGATTCAATCCCTGGATGCCCAGCTTCAGTTCTGGCAGGCCCAGGCCAAAGGCAGAGCCAAGACGGTTGAGGAGACGGTCGGCTTTGCAGCGATGATCGGAAAGAATGTCAAAAAGGATGCGCAGGAGAAGCTGGCCCTCGAGCCGGAACTGGAAAGGCTGGAGAAAAAAATCCGCGATTTGCAGGAGGAGATCAATCGAGCCGCCGGTCAAAAGGAAACGATCTGGGAAGTCACCCTGCTGCTGAGCGGCGCCCCGGCGCGAGAAACCGATCTGACCATGACGTATACCCTCAACGGATGCGGCTGGCTTCCCCTCTATCGCCTGGATGCACATCCTCGCGAAGGCGAGATCCGCTTTTCCTGGGATGCCGAAATTTGGCAGAGTTCCGGCATGGACTGGAATCAGGTGGAAACGGAATTGGCCACCCTCCCTGCCCATTCCGCAATTTCCCCGCCGGATATGCCCCCCTGGGTGATCCGTCCCCGTCCCGAGGTGCGCGCAAATCAGGCGCGTCAGAAGGCCGAGCTGCGGATGGCGCCTGAGGCAGGGACCGTTCTTTCCTCCGAGTCACAGGATATGTCCCTCCCGCATGAGTCCCGTCAAACCACCTATGCGGTCTGGACCCTCGGAAAGAAGTCGATTCCGGCCGGGACACGGCGCCGCATGAGCCTCCGGGAAGAGGTCTGGCCGGCGGACTTCATCCATCTCCTCCGTCCCAGTCTCACACCGCAATCCTTCGTTCGCGCGACCGTAAACCTGCCGGAAGGAAAGGAGATTCCCTCGGGAACGGCGACGTTCCTGATCGACGGCGCCGTTCTGGGTAAACGGCCGTTCGCCTTCGCCGGACAGGAGGGAAACTTTTCCTTCGGAACGGATCCTCTGGTGACGACCCGATCGGTCCTTGTTACCCGAAAATCGGGGGAAAAAGGGCTGATCGTGGACCGTCAGACGCAGGAGTGGGCCTGGCGTCTGGACATCACGAACGCTGGAAAATCTGCGGTCCGCGTGCGGCTGGAAGAACCTCTGCCCCAGTCTCGGGACGAGCGGATCCACATCACCCTTCAGTCGGAACCGGAAGCGAATGAAAAGACGGCCTCCGAGATGATCTGGCTGATGGAGATCCCGGCGGGGGGAAAACGTTCCCTGGTCAGCAAGATCAAGTTGGATGCGCCCAAGGAGATGAACCTTGATCTCGGCTGGCGCAGATGAAGGTCTTGTGGTAAGAGCCGCGCATCACTTTTCCCAAGGGGCAAGCATGACGAAAACAGTGGACATTCTGGTCGTCGGCGGTACGGTCCTGACGATGGATGAAAACGATTCGAGAATTGAAAACGGCGCGATCGCCATTGAAAAGGATAAAATCACGGATCTGGGCAGAAAAGAGGAGATTCTGCAGAGGTATCAGGGAAGGAAAGAGATCCGTTTAACCGAATCCATCATTATGCCCGGTCTGATCAACGCTCACACGCACGCGGCCATGACCTGTTTTCGCGGTATCGCCGACGATATGGAGCTGATGGACTGGCTCAACGATTATATCTTCCCCTCCGAGGCCCGGAATGTCGACCCGCAGCTTGCCTACTGGGGAAGCATGCTGGCCTGTGCGGAGATGATCAAGTCCGGTACGACCACCTTTTCCGACATGTACATTTTCGAGGATGAAACGGCCGCGGCGGCCAAAAAGGCAGGCATGCGCTGCCTGTTGGGGGAAGTGCTTTTTGATTTTCCCTCCCCCAGCTACAAGACGCCGACAGAAGGGTTGGCCTACACGGAGAACCTTATCCGGAAATGGGACGGCGATCCTCTCATCAACATCATGGTCGAACCTCACTCTCTCTACACGTGTTCGAGGGAACTTCTGGAAGCATCCAAGGCGTTGGCCGTTCGATACGATGTTCCGTTGGCCACCCACTTTCTGGAGAACAAGTCCGAGGCGAAGCAGTTGCGGTCGAAACTGGGGCAAAGGGCTTCCACATTTCTCCGCGACATCGGTTTGCTGGATGAAAGATTCATCGCATTTCACGGTGTGGTCATGGACGAAGAGGACATCCGCCTCTTTGCCGACCACGGCTGCAAGGTCGTTCATAACCCGGAGAGCAACATGAAGCTGGCTTCCGGCGTCGCGGCCATCTCCAGCATGCTGGACCACGGGATCGTCGTCGCCCTGGGCACGGATGGATGCGCCAGCAACAACAATCTCGACATGTTCCAGGAGATGGACACGGCGGCCAAGTTGGAGAAAGCGGCGCGTCTCGATCCGACGGTAATGTCCGCCAGGACGGTCATCCGGATGGCCACCTGCAACGGCGCAAAAGCGTTGGGACTGGATTCCCTTGTCGGCACCCTGGAGCCCGGGAAAAAAGCGGACATCTGCATTGTCGATATGGACAAACCGCACTTGACTCCTCTTTATAACGAATACTCCCACCTGGTCTATGCGGTCAACGGCGCCGACGTCGATTCCGTCCTCATCAACGGCAAGCTGGTGATGCAGAATCGGAAGCTTCTCACGATCGACGAGGAGGAGGCCATGAGGCGGGTCAGAGAAATTTCCGTCGGGGTCCGGCGGAGTTTGTCATCCTGATCCCTTCGGACTTTAGTGGATGCGGACAGACGCCATCGATTCGCAATGGCCGATATGGATCTGACCTTGCAGGATCCAAGGTTCAGGATCTCTTCCGGAAAATCCGCGCGGCTATATCAGCGGGCGGCCCCCGTTCAGCTTTTCGTAAACCCGAATGTACTGCGCCACCATGTGGTCCAGGCTGTACTTCTCCCGGGTCTCGCGCATAATCCGCCGGAGTTGTTTTTCCCGAATCTCCTTGGGCAATCGGTGAAAGGCGAGGCTTTTCCCCAGCGCATAGAGGAGACCGCCGGAATCGTAATCCCGGAATAAAAATCCGTTGCCGACATCCTGAGGGGCGCCGTTGGCTTTTAGACGCAATTCGCGGATTTTGTCATGGTAGCCTCCGGTGTCCCTGTTGGTCGCCGTGGCCCCGAAAAGGTTCCCCACCTGGTCGATCTGGCCGCAGGGCTCGTAAAGAGACGCGCCGAAGACATCACAGGCAGCCGCATATCCCAACAGAGAGAGCCCTTCGTTGAAGGGTTGACAGGTGATTCTCCCCCCTGAATTCCAGGCGATTCCCCCCAGGATATCCAGATGGGTCCGGTCATTTCCGATCCCGTCCGCGACAATTGCAATCTGAACGTCGGGATTCTGTTCCGTAAATGAGATACAGATCTGTTCCAGGAGTTCCACGCCTTTCTGAAAAGGATCCAGGCGCGAAGGCCAGAAGTAGAGCAGGGCATCCGGATCGATGTTCAAACCTGTTCTTTTCTGAAACGCCACGAGGTTTTCCCGTTTGGCCGCCAGGATATCGTCATCCGGTCCATATTTGCGCACAAGAACCTCGCACCGCTCCGGGTACATCTGCGAGGCAGGGGCGTTGATGATGGCCAATGCCGATCCATGAAAATATTTCTCCTTGACCTCCTGCCGAACGCTTGGCGGAACCAGTTCCCGATCCATGAAGTAATCGTCCACGACCTCGCGCAGAAATCTCTCGCCTACAAAATTGATCATGGTCGCATTCTTGATCGCCGTGGCTTGGGAATCGATGCACGCCGTCCCGTACATTTCCGAATAATAAAGGCGGTCATAAATGCTGGAAAGGTTGATTCCTCCGAGGAGATCGAGCGGAAGACAGGCCGTGAAGACGTTGTGCACCGTGTGAAGAACGGGAAGCTCCGTGGCTCTGGCGTACGCGGTAATGACCCCTCCGGCCATCCAGTCATGACTGTGGAGGATCAGCCGTCCCCCGCTTTTCGCACGGAGTTCTTTGATGACGTTGTTGACGATCTCGCGCTGAAATTCAACGGCCGTCAGGATCGGGTCTCCCGAATACGCGCTCATGTTGTCCGCGAAGATGGATGAACTGATCAGATGTATCTTGTCGGAGTCGATTTTGTATCGGACCTCGCGCCACTGATGTTCGCTCATCTGAGCCTCGCGCTGGAACCTCCTTTTGAGATTCAGGATCGCAAGATGAACATCCAGGCCGCGTTCCGTGAGCCCCTCGCAAAGGGCCGAAACGACCTCTCCCTGTCCGCCGCTTTTTCCGGAGATGAACTTGGCCAATCCGCCCATATCTTCGGGCAGACGGCCCGTTTCCGGGGAAATAATCAGAATGGCCGTAGTTTCTTTTTTCGTCAGCCGGTCGAATCGTCTGATGGCGAATTCGAGATCGTCGATTTTTCGAGTAAGAACGTGCGTCGGGCGGGCGATGGAATTTTCGTAGGGGTTGAAATAGGAGTGGACCGCATGATCCTCACCGACCCTCTCGTGCAAAAAATAGACGTGATCGGAGGTCGTCAGATGTCGCCACTGGGTCAGGTATTCCCCCCCTGCCCGCCTTGCGGCCGTCTCCATCCGTTCAATGTCCCGAAAAAGCTCGTATTGGGTGGTATTGCCCAGCCATCCAAAAGTGTTCTTGCCTGCATCGGCCCAGGAGGAGGTTGCCAGTCCGTGAATATCGAGGGTCGGGCACGGGACATCCTTAAATCTATCGGCGATCTCGGTCGGCGTTGACAAAATCACGCTTTCATATTTTTCCAGAGCTTCCGGGAGATTCCGCCAAAATTCGAAGATTCCGGCGTCGCTCCAGATATGTTCGCCGATATGCTCGAAATCGTAACCCATCATGACCGCCTCGCCGTCCACGCGGGCGATGTACCGCGCATAGGTTTCCGCTGTAATCGGTGCATGGGGAAAACGAAAGGCGATGTCGTCGCTCAATTCCCGATTCCGCGGAATTACGATCAGCTTTGTATCCTTGGCACGGAAGACGGCATTGGGTGAGATGGCCCTCCCCTCTTCCCCGCGGGTAAACATGTCATCCCGCTTTTCGCAGAGGATGGACTGGTAACCCATGTCGCCTACCGCCTCCGCGATCGGATTGTTGTACATCAGCTCCGTGTTTCTGAACGAGGTCGGAAAGATCCCGAAGATCTTTCGAATCTTCTCACGATGGAGGGACGTCTGTTCACGGAATTCCAATCTCAGCGGATCCTCGAAAAGACTGGTCAAAGAGTGGTAGTAGGTCTCGTCCAAATATTCGACTTGATCCTTTTTCTGACCGGCATCCAGAAGTTTTTGGAGTGCCCGAATCACATCGGGCTGATACAGTTCCGCCTGCTCCAGAAAGGTCCCGGACATGGACAGGGTGATTTTAAAGGATGGATGGGCGGAGATCAGCTCGGTAAACATTTGGGTTGCCGGAAGATAGCACTTTTCGGCAACCTTTAGAAAGATCTCCCGGTTTTTGTCATCCCAGAGAAATTTTCCCCGTTCCGGATGGAGGCGAAAAGGCTGATGGAGCTGAAAATAGAACATTGCGAGCGGCATATTTTCACCCAAAGGCAAATCTCGTGGACTTCGGCATGGATATAGTATAGGACCGCGACGGTAAAATCAAGCGCTTGCGTGACACGACCCCTATCCTTCTTCAGACCCTTGTTTGTTTGATCATACAAATATGCTTCAGATCTTCAAAACATATCTGACTCATTCCTGACTTTAGGAGGGACTCTCTTTGACATCCCGGAGATGGGAAGGTATGCTTTTTTATATCGTAGGGAAATACGCTTCAGGACGGTAAATGAAATCGATGCCATTCGTCGGCCCGAAAAAACATATCGGTGAGCGGAGGTCTCAAATGCCGAGAATCGTCTATTCGCCGGGCTTGCCGATTCTGGATAAGCGAAACGAGATCGTTTCTGCCGTGCGCAGACATCCCGTCGTGGTCGTGACCGGGGAGACCGGGTCCGGAAAAACGACGCAGATTCCAAAGATGTGTCTCGAGGCCGGACGGGGTCTGGCCGGACGGATCGGATGTACGCAACCGAGACGGATCGCGGCCACCACGGTTGCAAGGAGACTTGCCGAAGAGCTGGGTGAGGAGATCGGTCGCTCCGTCGGTTACAAGATCCGTTTTGATGATCAAACCCCTCCAAAGGCCATTTTCAAGATTATGACCGACGGCATTTTGTTGATGGAAGCGCAGCAGGATGCGCTGCTGCAATCCTACGATACGATCATCGTAGATGAGGCACACGAGCGAAGTCTCAATATCGACTTTATTTTGGGGATCCTGATCAAAGTCCTTGAAAAACGCCGCGACCTGCGTGTCGTCATCACCTCGGCGACCATCGATACGGAGAAATTCTCGCTCGCATTCGGCAACGCGCCGATCATCGAGGTTTCAGGACGGGTCTATCCCGTGGAAGTCCGATACGAACCGCGGGGTCAGGATAATGAAGAAGATGGGGATATCACCCATATCGACGCCGCGGTCCAGGCCGTCGAGGACCTGACATCCGGACGCAGAGCGGGCGACATTTTGATTTTTATGCCGACGGAACGGGATATCCGTGAAACGTGTGAATTGCTGAATCTGCGACTGAAGGATAAGGCGGCCATCCTGCCGTTATTCTCACGCCTCTCCCGTTTCGAGCAGGAGCGGGTTTTTCATTCGATGCCGTTGCGGAAAATCGTGGTGGCCACCAACATCGCGGAGACATCCCTGACGATTCCCGGTATCCGCTATGTAGTGGACACCGGACTGGCCCGCATCTCGCAGTACAATCCCCGTTCCCGAACCATGGGACTCCCGGTGAAGGGGATCTCCCGCAGCAGCGCCGATCAGCGCAAAGGGCGTTGCGGGCGGGTGCAAAACGGTACCTGCATACGGCTGTACACAGAGGAGGAGTATCTCAGCCGACCGCTTTACACGGCTCCGGAGATTCTCCGTTCGAACCTCGCGGGCGTCATGCTGAGAATGCTCTCACTCGGACTTGGAAATATCAGCGACTTCCCGTTTATCGATCGCCCATTGCCCAAAAGCGTGCGCAACGGCATCGACACCTTGCAGGAACTGCAGGCGATTGAACGCGAACCCGATGACACAAGGCGCAAGATCTCCCCTTGGATTTTGACGGAACGCGGTCGCATGATGGCACGGCTTCCGATCGATCCGAGAATCGCCCGAATGATCCTCGAGGCGAAAAAGAAGGGTTGCCTGGCCGAGATCCTGGTGATCGCGGCTGCACTCAGCGTGCAGGACCCGCGGGAAAGGCCTGCCGGGAAGGAGGCGGAAGTGGATCGGTTGCATGCGCTTTTTCAGGACCCTGCATCCGATTTTGTCTCTCTTCTGAACATCTGGAAACATTGTTCACAAAGCCGGAACCTCCGCAAGGAGTCAAAGCCGGATCCGCCGTTTTTGCCGCGAGCATTTCCTGTCCTGGCGACGAATTCGCGAATGGCGGGATGTTCATGAGCAACTGCGGACGATTTTATCTGAGCACAAATTTCTGCCCGCTAAGTCCGTTGAAATCCAAAAAGAAGGGGGCGACCTCTATGCGGCAATCCACCGTTCGATCCTCAGCGGATACCTCGGGCATATCGCCCTCAAAAACGAAAAAAACCTTTACTCGGCGGCCCATGGCCGGCAGGCGATGATCTTTCCGGGTTCGGGGTTGTTCAACCGTGCCGGAAAGTGGATCGTCGCGGCGGAGATGATCGAGACCTCCCGGCTGTTTGCGCGGACAGCGGCAAATATCGACAGTGCATGGCTGGAAGAACTGGGCGGGGACCTCTGTCGCAGAAGCTATTCAGGACCTCATTGGGAGAAGAATCGCGGGGAAGTGGTTGCCTTCGAACAGGTGACTCTTTTCGGTTTGGTCATTGTCTCCGGCAGGACGGTTTCATTTTCCCGGATCGATCCCGAGGAGGCGGGAAGAATCTTCATCCGGAGCGCGCTGGTGGATGGCGAGATCCGGCATCCTCCCCCTTTTTTGATTCACAATCAGGCGTTGATCGCAAAGGTTGTCGGGATGGAGGAGAAATTGCGCCGTCACGACCTTCTGGTCGACGAGCAGAGGATTCTGGAGTTTTATGAACAGCGCCTCCCGGGTATCTTCGATGCTCGAACCCTGCAGCGTCTGGTCCGCGATCGCGGCAGTGACAGCTTTCTACGGATGAAGGAAAGCGATCTGTTGGCGAGATCTCCCGATGCAACCGAGATCGAACTGTACCCCGACGCCGTCTCGGCAGACGGTTGTCGTTTTCGTTGCGTTTACCGTTTCGACCCCGGATCCCTGGAAGACGGAGTCACATTGAAAATTCCCCGGCATACGACGCGTTCCGTGTCTGCGGCCTCTCTGGACTGGTCCGTTCCCGGTTTGCTGCGCGAAAAGATCGCCGCGCTTCTTCGCGGTCTGCCGAAGGAGTTTCGAAAGAAATTGTTTCCATTGGCCCGGACCGCCGATACCATCTGGAGAGAAATGCCCCGGAAAGGAACGCTGATCAACGCGATCGGCAGGTTTATTTACGAACGTTATGGCGTCAGTGTTCCTGCCGACCGGTGGCCGATGGAACACTTGGATCCACACCTCAAACTTCGATATTCCATCGTAGACGACAAAAATCGCGAATTGGCCGCAGGTCGCGACATGGTCGCACTCCAGAAAAATCTGGCGGATGAAGGGGAAACGGATGCACTGGCAAATGCGAAAATGATCTGGGAGAAAACAGGACTGAAGGCCTGGAACTTCGGCGATCTTCCGGAAACCGTTCCGCTGCTTGATGGCCGTGTTCAGCAGGGAGTCGCTTATCCCGCCCTGATGGAGAACGACGAAGGGGTTTGCCTGCGCCTTTTTCCGGATCCCAGGACGTCCCGCATGTCTCATCGCATGGGAGTCAAAGCCCTCCTGAAGCTTGAATTGCAGTCCGAGCTGCGGCACCTGAGAAAAGGGCTGGCTCCGACCGGGGAGCTGAGGGTCTGGGCAGCGTCGTTCGGCGGCGCAAAGGCGCTGGAAAACGCGCTGTTCGAAAAAGTCCTGCACGATCTTTTTGAGGCCGATATACGCATCGCCGAGGACTTCCGGGAATATTCAGTCAAGATCCGGTCGCTGATCCATCCCACGGGTCAGAAGGTGCTGAAAACGGCTGAACCGGTCATTAAAGCGCTCTATGAGGTCACGGAGTCCTTCCGCATCATCGAGATCGCCAACCGCGACAACCGCCCTTTCCTTGCGTATCTCGGCGATCTTCGCAAGGAGCTTTCGACTCTGCTGCCGGCCGACTTTTTAATCCGGTACGAATCGGACAGACTCTCCCATATTTGCCGATATCTGCGTGCCATGTCGATTCGCGCCGAAAAAGGATCCGTTCATCTGGAAAAGGCTCTGGCCCGAGAGGCGGAAGTTCGCGACCTGGTCGAACGTTTCAAGGGGGTCTCACAGCTTACGGATCACTCATCCGACGAAAAACGCTTAGCCCTCGAAGAGTTCTTTTGGTGGATCGAGGAGTACAAGGTTTCCCTGTTTGCTCAAGAGCTGAAGACTTCCGTACCAATCTCAAGAAAGCGTCTCGATGCCAGATTGGCGGAAATTGAAAGGATGCTGTAATTCTCGTGTCACAGAATCGACGCAGGGAGGATGCGAACATGAAAATCATGTCGGAAAAAAGCGAGGGGATCTTTACGGTCACCATCAACCGTCCGGAACGAAGAAACGCCGTGGACCGTGAAACCGCCGATCTGCTGGTTGAAGCATTCGTCGAATTTGAAGAGGACCGAAACCTGCTTGTGGCCGTCTTGACCGGAAACGGGGCTTTTGTGCCGGGGCCGACCTCAAGACCGTCGCCCGGTGATCTTCAGGAGGTGAACCGTCTTGATTGCGATATGTCGAAACCGGGTCCAATGGGTCCGACCCGAATGAGGACGAAAAAACCCGTCATCGCCGCCGTATCCGGTTTTGCCGTGGCCGGCGGACTGGAGCTGGCCTGCTGGTGCGACCTTCGGGTTGCAGAGCGCGATTCGGTTTTCGGGGTTTTTGCCGGCGTTACGGCATCCCTCTCATCGACGGAGGCACACAGCGCCTCCCCAGGTTGATCGGAATGAGCCGCGCTCTGGATATGATCCTGACCGGTCGCTCTGTAGGCGGTGAAGAAGCCTTTGCCATCGGCCTGGCCAACCGGCTTGTTGAAACCGGAAGGCCAGGGAGGAAGCGGTGGAATTGGCCCGACGGATCGCCGTCCACCCGCAGGCGTGCATGATCGGGGACCGCCTCTCCGTATATCAGGGATTCAACCTCTCTATGGAGGCGGCGTTGGAGCAGGAATTTCAGATGGGCATGGAGGTGATTTCCCAGGAAGGTCTGCAGACTGGCGCAACGAGAAATTTACAGGGAATCGGAAAGCACGGCTATTTCTAAATACGCTGTTGCCGTTCCATCTTTCGGATTCAACCGCTCAGCCAATCGTCAGTGAACCGATCAAATCTTTCATGTGTTTGATCTGATGGCGGAAGCCATGTATTCTTGGATCCCCTCCGGACATCGATGGTTACGGATGGGTTTATAAAATTGGCCGTTCCGATTTCGACCGCTGACGCCCCGGCAATCAGGAATTCGATTGCATCGGCAGCCGTACGAATGCCTCCTGCGCCGATGATCGGAATTTTCAATGCCTGAGCCGTTTGCCAGACCATGCGCATCGCAATGGGCTTGATGGCCGGTCCGGAGAGGCCGCCGGTGACGTTGGCCAGGCGGGGGCGCCGCGTTTCTATGTCCACAGACATTCCCGTCACGGTGTTGATCAGCGAGATCGCATCGGCACCGGCTGCCTCTGCGGCAAACGCGATCTCCGTAATATCGGTGACGTTCGGCGTCAGTTTGACAATCAAGGGCAGTTTGGTTTCTCTTCGTACTTTTTGGGTTACATCGGCCGCCATATCCGGATCGGCGCCGAAGGCGATCCCCCTTTTCACATTCGGACAGGAGATGTTGACTTCCATGCCGGCGATTCCGGCGACCGTATCGAGCATCGCGGCAACGCGACGATAGTCATCGATCGTTTCGCCAAAAATGTTCGCAAGGACGGTGACGCCCAACTGCCTCAGATGGGGCATCTTTTCCTGAATAAACGCGCGGATGCCGATGTTCTGCAATCCGATGGCATTGAGCATGCCGCCGGCGGTTTCGACGATGCGGGGCGGCGGATTTCCCGGTCTCGGTTCGAGCGAGAGGCCCTTGACCACAACGGCACCCAGTCGGCTTAAATCCACAAAAGGTTCGAATTCCAATCCGTAGCCGAAGGTTCCCGAAGCGGTCATGACGGGATTTTTGAGTTCGAGAGGGCCGATCTTCACTCCGAGCCCAACCGCTTCGGCTGATCGTTTATCCGATTTCATAAAAGCGATCCCTTCTTGACCGTCGTATCAGATTTGAGACAGTTCACGGATGTCAAAAACCGGACCCTCGCTGCACACCCTTCGATGGTTGTTACCCCCTGGCTGTCGGTCGTCTTTACAGCGCAACCGAGGCATGCCCCGAAGCCGCACGCCATCCTCTCTTCGAGTGAGACCTGGCAACGGAGGGGAGTCGGACGGACAAGGCGTCTGAGGGAGCGGATCATCTGAGGTCCACAACCGTAAATCCACGTCGTATCGTGCGGAAAACTTCCCAGATCCGTTCGAGAAGATCCGTGACCGTGCCTCGATATCCCAAACTGCCGTCATCGGTGCAAACCCTGAAGGTCGCAAAACCCTTCCAGACGATCCATACCGACCAGAAGTGCTGCCTTCTTGGCCCCGACATAGGCCGTTATGCCGCTTCTTTAAAACCCCCAGCCCCTTCACGAAATTCTTGCAGCAGAAAGTTCAGTGGAGCTACGCCGACGCCCCCTGCAACAAAAACCGCCTCCGGACGGACGTCGGCATTGTAAATCCTTTCCCCAAGGGTCCGAGAACGCTTACAGATTACTTTTCCCTCAAATGTGAAAAAAAGCGGTCCCCCGACCCACGACGCGATGAGAGATCAGAGGATTCCTGATCGTTTTCCTTACGGAATCCGTAAACGCTGAACGGTCTGGACAGAAGAGTTCCTCCGCCCGGGCTCACGGATCATGACGAATTGCCCGGGATGAGGCAGATCAAAGAAATCCGGGAACACAGGGACATGCGGTAATGGCCGGTGCGACCTCAAGATTTTCCATCACCTGAGCTGTGATTGCGGACGGATGCTGAGACGTTGTGATCACACTTCCCTCTTTCCTTCCTCGTCGAACCCGCTGTTTCAACCCTCTTCGGATCCATCGACATCATCAATGCATCCTCGCCCGTATCGGAGTAATAACCATGCCGAACCCCATCGACGACAAACCCGAAGTTTTCATAGAGTTTCCGAGCCGCGCTGTTGGAACTGCGGACCTCCAGACGGACACCGCCAAGCTTTTCCTGATGGGCTACCTGCAGCATCCGCGACAGCAACCGGGACGCGATGCCTTGCCTGCGGAACCCGGATCGAACGGTGATGTTGTGAATTTGAATCTCGTCCGCAACAAACCAGAATACAATATAACCTGCAACCAGTTGAACGTGCCGTCCGGAAAGCCTTCCAACCAGTATGTGGGAACGGGGGTTGGCCGCCTCGGCGAAACAGATTCGTCGACCACGGGGTTCGATAGGAATCTTTTTCAATCTCTGCGATCTGAGGAAGATCCCTTTCTTCCAATTCCGTAATGGTCAATTCGTCAGCATCCATAAATTCACAGAAATCGCAAATATCGAACGATGACCGTCACTGCCAAAAGATCCCGCAGAAGACCGGCAAGGCGCCGCGCAGCGGATCGTGTTCAGCGTCAACCGCAATTCCGAGCACAGGAAGCAAGGCATAGAGAAGTTGAAGTCCCCGGTTACCCCATGGCTCGATTCGCGGATACATCCAGGTGATCCAAGCGATGCCGGCTGGAAGTGTGATCGGATGATTGCCGCCGGAAAAACAAAGTTCAGCATCGCAGCCCTAAAATGGCTCTTCGCGACGGAGTGGACATTTCTGCTGTCGGCATCCCACGACATCTCCTTGGCCGATTTTTCGTTGCATCGAATAATCCGTAACTCCATTTTTTTGGCCAAAACAGGGCATAAGAGGCGCCGCAGCGGCAATCAATCCCTGCGAAAGTTCTCCGATGACCCGGCCGCTCTCGATGGCGCCGGCCGCAATCAATACGGCCGCGATGGTATCGTTTGGCGGAATGTAGGCTCCGATCGCCGGACGATCGATCCAGAAGAGTTCGATGAAAGCCCCCGACACCAGTCCCGTGTAAGGGTCGCCAAGAATCAAACCGATCAACGGGGCCGAAACGACCGGTCGCGAAATCATGGTCTGAATGAAAACGCGATCCAGACAGAGCAGCCCCACAATCGATACGATCACAACATTGTTGACCATCGGACCTGTCCGGAAGGATCAAATTGCTTACGACCGTCGGGCCGGAATAGAATACCGGACTCATGGATTCCGAACGGATGAGTCCTGCACCTTCCGCACGATTTCGAAAAGATCGATCGGCTTTTCACGTGGGACACGCCTCAGTTCAATCCTGACCCCCTCGTCCCGAAGAAGATTCATATTACAGATATCCTCGTCGTTCAGCAACACGGACGGCGTACAGCAGAGCTTGCAATCTTCGTTGAAGACATTGCCGATATTCAGCCGATCGAAGCGAAATCCGAGACGGTAGGACTCGCATGCATCCTTGATCCCGCTGAAGAGCACAATCGTTTTCAAACCGTTACCGCGTCGGAATGAATAGGTTTTGGAAAATTCGGCAATACTGGAAACAATAACGCTCACCTCTCGGGGAACCGCCATCCGAATCACCGTCTCTCGAAAATAATCGGCAGACACCAGGTCATCCACAACGGCAATGCAGGACGCCTTCAGAAAGGGGATCCATGCCTCCAGGAGCTGACCGTGAACCAAACGGTTGTCAATCCTGACGAGGGCTATATCCAATGAAGGCTGCAATGGCCTATCCGGTTACTTTCTTTCTAAGGATCTCGCTGGCAAGGGAAATATTCTTGATTCCGTACTCCTTGATTTGCTGTGCGAACTCCCTCAAGGACATGTTCTCGCCGATGTCGGGCAACTTCAAAAGCATGGGAAGATTGACGCCGGTGATCACCTCGACCTTCCCCTCTTTCATAAAAGAAAGGGAGATGTTCGATGGCGTTCCACCAAACAAATCGGTCAGAATCAATACTCCCTGTCCCTGGTCGAGTTTTTTGATGGCATTGCTGATCTCTTTTTTGAGATCCTCGACTCCTTTGATCTGATCAACCGAGATATGAACGATACCCTTCAGACTTCCCCGGATCAGTTCTGCCGCTTTGATCAGTTCCTTTCCCAAATTGCCGTGGGTGGTGATCAATACCCCGACCATAATGGATTCCCCCCATGTCCCGATGGTGCTGAAAGGCTAACGGATCGGGTTCCAATTGTCAAGTGAATCCGGCAGTGAATCCGGCAGGGTGTTCGGCAGGGATGTCCGGTGGTTTAGACCGTATCCTTATCCTTGATCAGCATGGTCGATGGATCAAGGATCAGTTTGGAATCTACGGGTTTGGGTATTGCGCCCCGAATCAGGTGAATATGCACATCCGCATGCATCGGCTGCAACTCCACAACCCAGTCAAAAAGATCGGCCACCGGGGAAAAAAACACCGGCAGTCCGTCCGGACCCGGAAGTTGATGCCGGTGGGTATGGACCGTAAACCAGATTCGCATTCCGTTGCCGGTTGACAACTTCTTTAAGTCGTTGAGATCCTCGCGAATGGATTGGTCAAAATGCAGACCGTCGATGATCATCATCGCCGGCGAAAAAATTCCCTGCTCGCTCAAATCGCTCAGCCGCTCTTCCAACTTCGGAACGGTGAAGCTTTCCACACGGAAGGTCATAATAAACCTGTGGGGGAGAACCGATTCCCAAAGGCTGTTGATCTGCTTTCCTCCCTTTCGACCGGCAAGATGATGAAAAAGTTCATTGTACCAAAGGTTGACCTTGTTCACGGGATCGTTCAGACTGATATGGAGAACTTTCCGATTTCTCAGCATGCTGTTGATGGCAAGCTGAACCAAAAGAGCGGTTTTTCCAACGCCGGCATGTGCCAGGACGGCGCCGAAGCCGCCGACGGGAAGGATCTCCTCCGTTTCGAAACCGAGCTGGCGCAAAGGATTGCGTAAAATAAGTTCATCGATCAACATAAGTCGTTACCTGTCATAAAAGGCATGATCGGAAGGACAGATGGGAAATGGCTCCCCGAATCCTTCGTTTCATACCGCGTTTTTCTTTCTCAGCGCGACTTCCTCAGCGATTTTTTCTGCAACGGACTGTGGGACCTGGCGATAGAGAGCGAATTCCATTGTAAACTGTGCTTTTCCCTGGGTCGAGGATCGCAATACCGTAGAAAATCCAAACATTTCCGCCAGAGGCACCTGGGCCTCAACCACGGTCAGGATCCCCTCGTCCTGGGCGCCGACAATCATCCCCCGCCTTTGATTGAGCAGGCCCATCACGGCGCCTTGAAACTCGGTCGGTGTTTCGACAACCACCTTCATGATCGGTTCGTGGATAACCGGTCTGGCCTTTGCGTAAGCCTCACGAAACGCACCGCGGGCAGCAGTCTGAAAGGCCATGTCGGAAGAGTCTACCGCATGAAATGCCCCGTCGTTGATGGTGATCTTGACCCCGGTAACGGGGAATTCCATCTTCGGGCCCTTGGCCATGCATTTTTGAAAACCTTTTTCACAGGCGGGGATGAAATGGGTGGGAATCGCTCCACCCTTGATCTGGTTGTCGAAAATGAAATCTGCATCCCCTTCGATGATCGGTTCCATATACCCTGCAACTCGGGCATACTGTCCCGAACCCCCTGTCTGCTTCTTGTGGATGTAGTTGAAATCCGCACGCTGGGTGATGGTCTCCCGGTAGGCGACCCGTGGCTTCCCCGTTTCTACAACAGTCCCATATTCACGTTTCATCCGCTCGACATAGATCTCCAAATGGAGTTCGCCCATCCCTTCGATGATGGTCTCGTTGGTTTCATCGTCCACATGGGTGCGGAAAGTCGGGTCTTCCTTTGTAAAACGGTTGAGCGCTTTGGACATGTTGATCTGGGACAGATTGTCCTTCGGAAAGATCGCAAGTGATATCACAGGTTTCGGGACAAACATTGAAGTCATGGTCAAATTGTTGCCCGGGGTCACGAACGAATCTCCGGAAGCGCATTCAATGCCGAAGAGCGCCCCGATATATCCGGCGGTTACCGCCTCGATTTCCTCCATCTGATCCGCGTGCATTCGCACAACGCGACCCACCTTGATTTTTCGGCCGGTGCGCGAATTTACAATAACCTCCCCTTTTGCCAGTGTCCCCTGGTAAACTCGAACATAGGTCAATTGGCCATAGGGGCCGTCTTCGAGTTTAAAAGCAAGCGCAACGGTCGGAAGAGACGGATCGGGAAGCAGTCGAACCGGGGCCTCATCGCGGTCAAGGTCCAGAGCGGTATTCTCGACGTCCGACGGACAGGGGAGATAATGGGTAACGGCATCTAAAAGCGGTTGCACGCCTTTGTTCTTGTACGCGGAACCCATAAAAACCGGCGTCAGTTTCCTCGCCAGGGTGCCCCTGCGGACAGCGTCGATAATGAGGTCGTTGGAAACCATTCGCTCTTCGAGGATTGCCTCCGTAAGGGCATCCGAGAAGAGCGAAACGGCATCAACCATCGCTTCGCGTTTTTCCTTCGCCGCGGCTGAAAGATGAGGCGGAATCTCATCCATACGGACTTGTTCGCCATGATCCCCATCGAAATACAGGGCCTTCATGGTAAGCAAGTCGACGACTCCACAAAAATCTGTTTCCAGACCGATCGGCAATTGCATCGCCAGCGCGTTGTGCCCCAGTTTGGATTGGAGCTGGGCGATGACACGGGAAGGATCGGCACCGCTTCGGTCGCATTTGTTGATAAAGGCAATGCAAGGGACATGGTATCGCTTCATCTGCTGATCCACCGTGATGGACTGAGACTGGACACCGCCGACGGAACAGAGCACGAGCACGGCGCCGTCCAGCACGCGCAGGGAACGTTCCACCTCGATCGTGAAATCGACGTGTCCGGGTGTGTCGATGATGTTGATTTCATGGTTGCGCCATTCGCAAAAAGTGGCGGCCGAAGCAATCGTTATCCCTCGCTCCTTCTCCAGCTCCATCGAGTCCATCGTTGCACCCACTCCGTCTTTTCCCTTGACGTCGTGAATGGCGTGAATCCGCTTGGTATAATATAGAATCCTCTCGGTGAGCGTGGTTTTCCCGGAATCGATGTGGGCGCTGATCCCGATGTTCCTCACCTTTTCTACGGTACGGCTCATGCTTCTTCCTTCCTGGGCGGATCCTTTGACATCCACCCAGACGATAGAAATAAAAAAAACCCCTCTCGGGGATAAAAATGCACTCTGAAAATCAAATCTCTATGACGATACGGAATGCGGTTGTAAACTATTCGATTCCTATGGGTTTGTCAAGGATTATTTCGGCCGGATTGTCGGCAATATTCACGACCGGATTCAATCATGCCTTCATTTTCATTTGGCGGAGAATCTCTCTCAGGGCTTCGGCAAGAAGCGTTATATTTTCATGCCTGCTTGAGTATCCCATCAGCCCGATACGCCAGATCTTGCCTTTCAACGGTCCGAATCCACCGGCAATATCGATGCCGTATTTCTCGCGCAGTTGCGCCCGCACCGTTGCGTCATCTACTCCATCGGGAATACAAACGGTGCTGAGGGACGGCAAACGGTATTCTGCGGGCACAAAAAGCTTCAAGTCCAAACTCTCCATTTTATTCCAGAGGTATTCCGCATTTTTTTGATGACGAATCCAGCGAGCCTCCAGACCTTCCTCGAGAATCAGTCTCAATCCTTCCCGGAAACCATAATGAAGGGTCGTGGATGGGGTATGATGATAAATCCTATCCTGATTCCAATATTTTTCGACCATTGTCAGATCGAGGTACCAGTTGGAAACGCGTTTTTTCCGTCGGTAAAGGATCTCGCGTGCCCGGTCGTTCACGGTCACGGGAGAAAGGCCCGGGGGACAGCCGAGGCACTTTTGCGATGCACTGTACGCGATGTCCACACCCCAGTCGTCTATTTTCAGTGGAATCCCTCCCAGAGAGGTCACGCAATCAATCAAGAAAAGTGCCCCGTGGCGATGCACGATTTCGTCGATCTTCTCCAGCGGCTGCAGAGCTCCTGTGGAAGTTTCAGCATGAACGAGCGCCATGATCTTGACCGGTTTGTATTTGACGATAACGTCTTCGATTTCCGACGGAGTAAATATTCCGCCCCATGGTTTTTCAAGGCGTATGACATTTGCGCCGTATATCTTCGCCATTTCGCACATTCGTTCACTGAAATAACCGTTGCATGCAATGACGACCGTATCGCCCGGTTCCACGAAGTTGCAAAAAGCGGTTTCCATCCCAGCGCTGCCGGTTCCCGACATCGGAAAGGTCATCTGATTTCTCGTCTGAAAAACTTCCCGAAGCAATGCCTGTTCCTCGTCCATCAGCGCGTTCCATTCCGGATCGAGGTATCCGATTACGGCCGTGCTCATCGCGCGTAAAACACGGGGGTGAACATCACTGGGGCCCGGCCCCAATAAATAACGGTGAGGCACATTCAGATCTTTGATCGCGATAGTCATGAGTTCTTCCTCAAATGCGGTTATTTTTTCAGTTTCTGAAAAACATGCTCAGTCCAATGAGCACATGCGGGTGAACATGTCCAACGAGATGCGTCCGCCTACACCAAGAGGTTGGAAAAGTCAAGGATGAGATCCTCCTTGACAAATGCCGATTTTCCTCATAGTGAAAGCCAGCGATTGAATATACTGGAGGCAGGCCGTGACCGTGAAGATGTATACGCTCAGTACGTGCAGCCACTGCAAATCTGCAAAGATATTCATGGAAAAGCATTCCGTTGAGCATGAATTCACCGATGTGGATTTATTGACCGGCGAGATCCGAAAAAAAATGCTGGATGAAATCCGTCAATACAACCCCGCATGCAGTTTTCCGACGATCCTGGTAGATGAGACAGTGGTCATCGGCTTCAATGAAAAGCGCCTTTCGGAGTTACTCGGTCTATGACGGCGGAACAGCTCTACGAGTCCCTGCGAAAGATTCATGAGCCACATGGATATTTCTTCAATCGGGACCGGGAAAAAGTTTTTGATCTCCTCCATTCCCTTCTGCTGAACCGTGAACGATACGGTTACATGTGCTGCCCTTGTCGCTTGGCCTCCGGCAACCGTGAATGGGACCGTGACATCTTCTGCCCGTGTGCGTACCGTGATCAGGATGTCCGAGAATACGGCCGTTGCTATTGCGGCCTCTATGTCTCGTCCTCCTTGAGCGAGGACGGAACGGAACAAATTTATGTCCCGGAGAGAAGGCCGGTCGACAAAATGCGTTTTTGACGTTTTAACGGTAACCGTTCGATGCGGTCGTTTCATCAAATCAAAAGAAGCTTCTCATCTCCAATGTTTTTTCATAAGATCACGGAATGAATTTTACATGGGATTTCCCATACCCTTCCCGGAGGATGCCCGTATTTGCCCGTAATGCGGTTGCCACATCTAATCCGTTGGCAGCGCAGGCCGGGCTCAGGATGATGCTCCGTGGGGGGAATGCGGTGGACGCGGCTTTGGCCTCGGCGATTGCATTGACGGTTGTCGAACCCACAAGCAACGGAATCGGGAGCGACGCCTTTGCCATCGTCTGGGACGGAAATAAGCTGTATGGTTTGAACGGTTCGGGTCGCTCCCCGGAAGCCTGGACTCCGGATCGCTTTGCACGCTGCAAGAGGATGCCGCAACTGGGTTGGGATACGGTGACTGTTCCCGGGGCTGTTGACCTGTGGTCAACGCTGTCGCGGAAGTTCGGCTCACTCCCCTTCCGGGATCTCTTCGAACCGGCCATGGAATATGCGGCCCGGGGGTTCATGGTCGGCCCGGTAACATCAGAAAGATGGAAGCAGGCACAGAAAACCTATCGTGATTATCCCGATTTTTCAAAAACCTTTCTTCCTGACGGGCAGGCCCCAAGTCCTGGCGAATGGTTTCATCCCCCCGGTTTTTCAGACACCTTGAAAATCCTTGCGGAGACACATGGGGAATCCCTCTACCGTGGGGCACTTGCAGAACGACTCGCTTCCTTTTCTCGGATAACCGGCGGTTGCATGACCGAAAAGGATTTGGCCGAACACCGGACGGAATGGGTCAATCCGCTCTCTGTCCACTGGAATGGCGTTGATCTGTATGAACTTCCGCCAAACGGTCAAGGCTTGGCCGTTCTCATCGCACTGGGAATCCTAAAACATCTCTCCATCGAAGAGGTTCCGGTCGACTCAACGGACAGCATCCATCTGCAGGTTGAGGCAATGAAACGGGCATTCGCCGTGTCCCAACGGCAAATCGCCGATCCGCTCTGGATGACGGTGGAACCATCGGAATTTTTGAAGGATGATTTCCTGCGAAAGGAGGCGGAATCGATCTGCCGGGAAAAGGCATCCTATCCCTCTGCAACGATCCCCCATGACGGCGGTACGGTATATCTGACCGCTGCAGACGAAAAGGGAAGGATGATTTCATACATTCAGTCCAATTACATGGGTTTCGGATCTGGAATCGTCATTCCCGGAACCGGAATCTCTCTCCAGAATCGAGGCATGGGTTTTGCGTTGGAAAGGGATCACCCGAACCGGGTCGCCGGCAAAAAACGGCCGTTTCACACCATCATTCCAGGGTTTGTAATGAAGGATGGCTGCGCTCTGATGTCCTTCGGCGTGATGGGTGCGCATATGCAGGCTCAGGGACACATTCAAATAATGGTCCGGATCTTTGCAGGCAGGCAGAACCCTCAAACGGCTCTCGATGCGCCGCGCTGGTATCTTGATGAAAATTCATGCCTTTCACTGGAGAATGGATTCGGACCGGACATCCGAAAGTCACTCATCCAGCGGGGCCACCGTCTGAAGGAAACGGCAGAAACTCCTGTTTACGGCGGTGGACAGATCCTGTATCGGATGAACGAAGGCTACTGCGCCGGGTCCGATCCGAGAAAGGACGGCCAGGCCGTGGGCTATTAGCAACCTTGACGTGACAGGGTCGACTCCATTCCGTTTCGATCGTTCATGGATTTTATTGGATGCTTCATGATTGACAAATCTGAAATCCATCCATATCTTACCGAACAAGATCCCACCAAAGGAGAGATTGCCTTGAATCCCAATTATAAATGCCGCAAAAATGGCTGTCCGATCACCGAAGTCTGCCAGGATACCTCTTGTGAGTGGCGCTTAAAAAATGAAGCCTTTTACAATTGCACATGGGTTGCCTGCAATTTCGGCCCTTTTACACTGGAAGAGGTTGGAGAAATGATGGGCGTCACCCGAGAACGAATCAGGCAGATTGAAGCCAAGGCCTTGAAAAAACTTCAACATAAAAAAAGGAGAGATCAGCTTCGCGACTTTGCATCTCCGGGAAGCGACATGGATATGGGCTGAAATTCGGGGCTCAATCGATTTTCGGACGGTCAAACGATATGTCTACTTTTGTTTTTTACGGCTTTTCAACTCCTCGAGAAATTCTCCCATATGCTTCTTCCTTTCCGCCCTGGAAAAAAGAGATGCCTCCATGTTAATTTCCAGGTCGATCGCCGACTGTTTGTCCAGTTGCGGGGTGGTTTCGGACATCCTCTTGACCGCCTGAATTGCTTCCGGAGAACGTCTGGCCAATTCCTGCGCTATGGATTCGGCCTCTGTCATCAGCTTCTCCGGCGGAGCGATCTTGTTCACGAGGCCGATCCGAAACGCCTCTTGGGCGCCAATCGGTTCCCCCAGCATCGTGAGTTCCTTCGCCTTGCTTCTTCCGACAATCTGTCGCAGCGGATCGAAAAGAGGATTGAGTCCAAATTTCAGTTCGGGGTGACCGAAGATCGCGCTTTCCGACGCAATGATCATATCGCAAACCGTGGCCAGATTGAACCCGCCTCCAAGCGCAATTCCGCCTACCACCGCAATGACCGGCTTTTTACATCCATAGATTTTCTTCAGATACCGACTCATGGAAGAAAAGTAATCTCGAATTTCTGAGTCGGGAATAGAGGCCATCTCCTTCAGATCCATCCCGGCTGAAAAGAGATAGTTCCCTCCGCTAAGGATAATGGCACGAACTTCCGGATCCTCTTCGAGTGAGGTGAAACAATTCTCCAACTCGGACCGCATTTCACGGGAAATCGCGTTCATTTCGCCGGGACGATGAAGCGTAACCAGGGCATAGCCGGGGTTCTTTTCAACCAGGATGGTTCGATAGTTCATGGATCACTCTGTGAGCTAAAAGCCGGTTCCTTGCGGGGAGATGACGATCCGAACAACCGGATACGGCTATTGCAAGAGGTACTGCGCACCCCTTGTTCCTGCACTCTCCCTGAAGATTTCCTCTGCCACAATGGCTGCCATGCTTCGTATCAGATATCGCAAGATGCCTTTTTGCTTTTTTGGGGCGAAAACGATTTCGGGTTTTTCGTCAATACCGGACAAGCGCGCAGCGAGAAGAACCGCGTCTTGGAGACTTCCCAGTCCGTCGATCAAGCCCAATTCCTTGGCCTGCCTCCCTGTAAAAACCCTTCCGTCGGCCAGCGGTAGGATCTTGGCCGGCGGAATGTTTCGGTTTGCCGAAATGGCTTTGACGAATTGGTCGTTGATGTCGTCGACGATTGCCTGGATCATTGCGCGTTCCTCGTTCGTCATTTCACGTGTGGGGGAACCCATGTCCTTAAATTTGCCGCTCTTGATGACCGACGAACGAAGTCCGATTTTTTTGAGCAGTTCTTCTACATTGGCGTAATGCATGACGGCGGAGATGCTGCCCGTGATCGTCCCGGAATTTGCAAGAATTTGATCCGCAGCCACGGCGATCAGGTAACCGCCGGATGCCGCAACGGAACCCATCGAAGCGACCACCTTCTTTTTTTTGCGAAGCTCGAGGACTGCCTGATAAATTTCCTGAGACGGGGCAACGCTTCCGCCCGGTGTGTCGAGCCTCAGCACGACCGCACGGATTTTGTCGTTTTCATCGAATTCTTTAATTTGATCAATGATCTCCTTGGCATCGCTGATGACTCCTTCAATCGGAATCACGCCGACCTTTGCCGTGAGGCCGAAAGAATCGGATCCCCGAAAAAAACCCAATCCATAAACCACCACAAAGAAGATGATCCCGATCAAAACCAGAAGCCCCATGCCCAGGATCACCGGATGCCTTCTCATTTTTTCGGATCGCTCCCGAGATCTCTATGATTCGTCGGTTTTCACAATCTTAACATCGGCCAGCGCCTTGCTCAGGCTGGACCCGATGTTTTCCCGGTTGTTGATATACTGATTGGCGGTGTTTCCTTCCGAGCTCGCTTCGTAATCCTTGATGCTCAGGCGGATCTTCCGGCTCTTCGGGTCCACATTTTTGACGACAGCGGTCACCGTATCGTTCAGCGCAAACAATTCTGAAGAGGATTTCACCCTCCGCGAACTCAGTTCGGAGATGTGGACCAGACCCTCAATGCCTTCCTCGATTTCAACGAATATGCCGAAATCCGTGATATTGGTGACCTTTCCCGAAACGACCGATCCGGACGGATATCGAACGCTGAGTTCCTCCCAGGGGTTCTTTTCGAGCTGTTTGAGCCCCAACGAAAATTTCTCATGCTCGACATCGATGTTCAGGACCATGACCTCGACTTCCTGACCCTTCTTGAACATCTCGGAGGGATGTTTGACCCGCTGTTTCCAGGAAATGTCCGACATATGGATGAGACCGTCGATTCCCTCCTCCACGCCGACAAATATTCCGAAGTTGGTGATGTTTCGAATGACTCCCTTGATAATGCTTCCCTCCGGATATTTCGTCTTGAGCGTCTCCCAGGGGTTGGGCGTGGTTTGTTTCAGCCCAAGTGAAATGCGCTTCGTTTCGGTATTGATGTCCAGAATCATAACCTGGATGCGCTGACCGACCGACAACACCTTGGATGGATGTTTGATTTCTCTGGTCCAGAACATCTCCGACACATGAATCAGGCCTTCCACACCCGTTTCCAGTTCAACAAATACGCCGTAGTCCGTCAGATTGACAACGCGACCTTCCACAATGGCATGGAGGGGATATTTGTCCTTGATCGTTTCCCAGGGGTTGGAAGCCAGTTGCTTGAGGCCCAAGGCCACCCGCTCCTTGTCCCGGTCAAACGAAAGGACCTTCACCCTGATCTTTTCTCCCTTCGAGAAATGATCGGACGGCCTCGTGATCCTTCCCCAGGATATATCCGTTACGTGAAGAAGCCCGTCAATGCCGCCCAGATCGATGAATAGACCGTAATCCGTGATGTTCTTGATGACGCCCTCGACAATCTTGCCTTCCTCGATGTTCAGCAGCGTCTCGCGTTTTTCTGCCTCCCTCTCCTTCTCAAGGATGGTCCTCCGTGACAGGACGACATTGTTTCGCTTTCTGTCGTACTTCAGAACGTTGAAGAGGAAAGATTGACCGACAAAACGATCCAGGTCTCTCACCGGGCGGATATCCACCTGCGAACCGGGAAGAAAGGCAGGAATCCCGATGTCGACGGAGAGTCCGCCTTTTACTCTCTCGACAACCGTTCCCTTGACGGGGGTATTCTGCTCACAGGCCAGTTTCACATCATCCCAAATCTTGATTTTGGCGGCTTTGTCTCGCGAGAGCACGAGGTTTCCATCCTGGTCCCTTCGATCCACGAGAACCTCGATCTCATCTCCGATATTGATCGTGATATTCCCTTTCTCGTCTCGCAATTCCTTGGCAGGGATGTATCCCTCGGTCTTCCAACCGACGTCCACCATAACGGAGTCCGGGTTGATCTGCACCACTTTGCCGTTTAATACACCGCCCATCTGTACGGACTGCAGGCTTTGTTCGTACAGTTCCTTGAAGCCGATATTTTCATCCTTTTCCTGCGAAGAAGTACCGGATCCTCCTGCCGCCTCCTCTTCGCCGATTTTATCGCCTGCATCCTGATTTGAGATTACGTGATCATCGTTACCCATTCAATCCAACCCCCCCTGATATTTTTGTGATGATATGGCATGCGTCGGTTCACTAACACACTGATTTTTAAATATCAAGTGAATTCAAGTCAAGAACAATGTTTCAGGGTCTTTTTTCAAAAATGCGTCCGGTCAGGAAAGTTGCGTTCGATGACGGACATCATAAAGTCAACCACCTCCGTGATCGATTGATTGGAAGAATCCACCACAACGGCATCGGCCGGAACGACAAGCGGAGATATGGAGCGTCCGCTGTCCTGCCTGTCCCGAATCCACATATCGTTTTCGACTTCCTCCCTATGGATGCCTACACCCTTGCTCCGCATCTCCAGGTATCGCCGGTTCACCCTCTCTTCAACCGACGCGTCCAGATAGAATTTGACATCGGCATCCGGAAAAACGACGCTTCCCATGTCCCGCCCTTCCGCGACGACGCCTCCTTCCGCAGCCAGCTTCCGTTGCAAAGGAAGAAGTGTTTCACGAATCTTCGGGATGGCGGATATGGTTGAGGCCATCAGCCCGATCTCCTCACTGCGGATGATCTCTGTAATATCCCGACCGTCCAAAATGACCCGTGTACCCCCCTTTTCCCGTTCCAGGACGATCTTTAAGTCGCCTTCCGACAGTCCGACTCTTTCGGGATCCCCGTTCCATCCCGCCGATTTCAAACGGTACGCCTCGGCCCGGTACAGTGCGCCCGTCTCCAAACAGATATAGGATAGTCGTGACGCAAGCAGCTTGCTGATGGTGCTCTTTCCGGCACCCGCCGGACCATCGATCGTGATGACCAGACGTCTTTTCAAGGAGGCCTCCCCTTCAAGCCGCACACTCTCTTCGGAAAGAGGCTTCGTACCAGCGCATCGTAGGTTGTCGCACCTGTTCCGATCCCCGCCGCATCAACGGCAGCATCCCAAAGCGAGGCATGCCGTTCCGGGACAAAAGACTGATGCCACTCGTCGGTCAGGGCATACAGCGTGCCGATGGCAATGGTCATCCAAAAAGCCTTGCGCCGGTTGGAATGCCGACTCATGGAAGAAAACCATCGGTACAAGAGACAGCCAAAGATATAGTACTCGAAGAAATGGACAATTTTATCAAAGCCCGTAAATGACGGAATCTCCTCCGGGAAGCCGGAAAGGGAGGAAAGAAAATAAATCAATGCTGCATAGGCAATTGCCGGACCGGCATAGACGAAGGCGCGTCGAAAACCTTCCTCGGTCGATGCCGGACCTTCCGTGATGATTTCTCCTGCGTCTGTCTTCTGCTTCTCCAATATGCCGTCCCTTTTGGGACGGTGTATATCACACACATCGAAGCCGAACAAGCAGCGGCACACTGGGGTGGACGGTTCACACGGATCGCGTACGATTCGCCGGACCGTAAGCATGAAATGGGGATTCATTTGGAATAGGAATGTGGAATAGGAATGTGTTGATCGTGCGATCGATACAAGTTAATATGCATCCATTGAAAGACGCTGCTTAAATGGGATCCGGAGGGCGTTGTGTTTTTTACGTTGTTGAAGACAGGCAGATTGCGAAAGTCTATCCGCATTTGGTTTTTGATGGGATCATTATTCTTGAGCCTGTTGCAGCCGGCAACGGCCAGTCCGGCTTTCACGATCGAGGACGAAAAGAAGTTGGGGAAAGAGTTTTACGATAAACTCCAGAAGGCGAATCTGCTGCTTCAAAATGAAAGTGCCAACGGTTATCTGACTCTCCTCGGCGAGCGAATTCTCTCCCACAGTGAAAACGTTCTCTTCGATTTCCGGTTTTCCATCGTCCGTAGTTCGGCGATCAACGCCTTTGCCACCCCTGGTGGATTTGTCTACGTCAATCAGGGCCTGATCAATCTCGTGGAAAGCGAGGCGGAACTGGCAGGCGTCCTTGCCCATGAAATAGCGCATGTGAACGGCCGTCACATTGCACAGAACATCGAACGTTCCACAAAACTCGGAATTTCAACGCTGGCCGCCATCCTTGCGGGCGCATTTTTAGGAGGAGGCGGTGAGGCGACCGCAGCGGTGGCCACATTTTCAATGGCCGCGGCGACGACCCTGTCATTGAAATACAGCAGGGAACAGGAAGAGGCGGCAGACCGGGCGGGTTTCTCCTATCTCATCGCATCCGGCTACAACGGAAAAGCCATGCTTGATTTTCTGAAAATCATGAGGCGTTACGAATATTACTCGAACACCGTGCCTTCCTACTTTCTGACCCATCCCGGAACGGAAGAAAGAAGTCATTATATTGACGGATTGCTGCAGACTGAAGCATCGGTTGATAAGCCCGGACAGGAGATCGGAAATTTGCGGCGCATACAGGTCCAGCTGCTCCTCGAAACAAAACTTCCGAATACCAATCTCTCCCACTTTCAAAAGGAGCTGCGAGAACGTCCGAATGATCCGGACATTCTCTATGGCCTGGCCTTCACCGAAGACAAACTCGGGATGATCCGGGAGGCGCTCGAACACTTTCAAAAGGCTTTACAGTTTGCACCGGATGATCAGGATATCCTGCGCGACATGGGGATTGCCCAATTTAAACTGGGACAATTCGATGCAGCCATCCACCATCTCCGGCGTGCCGCCATTCTTCGTCCGAATGATCTGCAGGCAAACCTTTATCTCGGAAGGGCACTGGTATCTCTGGGGAAGACGGATGAAGCCCTCAAGCTTTACCGGCAAATGGAAGCGATCCGACCCGATGATCCGGAGATCTACTACAGCTTGGCTACGGTTTACGGAATGATGGGCCAAACGGGGAATTCCCATTACTATTTCGGGCTTTATTTCAAAAAAACGGAGAAATGGGAAAGCGCTCTTTTTCATCTCAAAGCCGCGGAAAAAAGCTTTCCACCGGAGCACCCGAAAAGGATCGAGATCCAAAAGGAGATCGAGTCGCTTCCGCGTTGACTTTTCCCCGACATCATGACCAGAACCAGAGCCGGATCCTCTGCTATGGCCTGTAAGGAAGCAACCATTGTCATCCGCAGACCGGCTTCGTATGCCCCTCAACACTCACCAAAAGACGATAAAGGGAGGAAGATGGAGAGGATGGATATCGAACAACTGAAGGAGGTCCGTTTCAAAGGATTCATGGCGGTTGAGGAAAGCACCCGATTGTATGAATTGGCCGGAGAAGTGTCCCGTTTCGCTCCCTGCCTGGAAATCGGCGGATATTGCGGACGTTCCGCAGCCTATCTCGGTCTCGGTTGCCGTGAGGGCGGTTCGGTGCTTTTTTCGATCGACCATCACACGGGATCAGAAGAGCAGCAGCCGGGCCAGGAATATTACGACCCGGACCTCTTGGACCCGGAGACGGGTCGGATCGACACGTTTCTCCATTTTCGCAGGGCGATTCGTGAAGTCGGACTGGAGGATACGGTCATCCCGATCGTAGCCCGCTCGGAGACGGTTGCCCGTTTCTGGTCTATACCGCTCAGCCTGATCTTTATCGACGGCGGCCACACGTTTCCGGCAGCCTTTACGGATTACAGCGCTTGGGTACGCCATCTGCTTCCGGGAGGCTATCTGCTGATCCATGACATTTTCCCTGATCCCTCGCAGGGGGGGCAGGCGCCTCGCTGCGTTTACGAAATGGCTCTCGCATCCGGTGTATTCATTGAGCTGCCGATGATCCGTACGCTGGGTGTTTTACGGAGGATTGAAATGGGACAGACCAGTCGTTGGGCGGATGAACGGTGGAAATCGTCGAGCATACGATGACCCGTTTATAG
>JAXGRQ010000028.1:0-31161 GCA_040765725.1 Syntrophales bacterium | reverse complement strand
GGAGCGGCGCAAACACAAGTCCGAGATCATGCTAAAGGAAAGGAGGATTGAAATGCCTACATACGAATATCAATGCAGGGAGTGCAACAAAAAGTTCACCATCGTCCAGAGCATCTCCGAACATGGAAAGGTCAAGGTGTCCTGTCCGAAATGCAAGAGCAAGAAGATCCAACAGAGGATTTCCTCGTTTATGACCAAAACCAGCCGGAAAAGCTAAATCTCCGTGCGCGAAGCCCTCGGATCATTTCAGCGTTCGTGTGGCGGTCTTTTCTGTCCCGATTTCCGCGGGCCTGCGTAGGCCGGCCGTCGCAGCAGATATGAAAGGTCTGTTCGGATGAACATCATCGTTTCCGGGTCGCTGGCGTATGACCGCATCATGAATTTCCCGGGATACTTTTCCGATCATATCCTTCCGGAAAAGATCCATATGCTGAACGTCTGCTTTCAGGTGGACGGCATGAAGGAAAAATTCGGCGGGACCGCGGGCAATATCGCCTACTCGCTGGCCCTGATGGGTGAAAAGCCGATCATCTCGGCCGCGATCGGCCAGGATTACCGGAGATACTTCGACTGGCTGGGAAAAAACGGGATCTCCACGGAACACATCAAAATCATCGAGGACGAATTCACGGCGGGGGCCTACATCACCACGGACCGGGCCGACAACCAGATCACCGGATTCAACCCCGGGGCCATGAAATATCCGTCGAAACTGGACCCGGATCTGCTCCGTCCCGGGGAAACCCTGATGATCGTTTCCCCCGGAAACATGGACGACATGGTGAATTACCCGCGCGCCTGCAAGCGCAGAGGAGTCGACTACATCTTCGATCCCGGGCAGTCGCTGCCCATGTGGAACGCCGGGGATCTTCTCGAGGCCATTGAGGGGTGCCGGATTCTGATCGTGAACGATTACGAACTGAACATGATCGTCGGCAAGATCGGATTGACCCGGGAGGATATGCTGGAGCGCGCCGGGGCGGTCATCACCACGCTGGGAGAGTTGGGATCGCAAGTGGCCACGGCCGACGGAAAGATCGACATCCGCCCCGTCAAGCCGGCAAGGGTCGAGGATCCGACCGGCGCGGGCGATTCCTACCGGGGCGGTCTGATCAGCGGCCTGATCAGGGGGATGGATATCGATCAATGCGCCCGGATGGGAAGCGTCTGCGCCTCCTTTGCCGTCGAATGCTACGGTACCCAGGAATACCGATTTTCCTTCGATCAATTCAACGAAAGACTGAAGGGCTGAAATTTCAGCGCCCGTTCGGCGCGAAGAGGGCCTCGACGAACTCATCGGCCCGGAACGGGCGCAGATCGTCCGGCTGCTCGCCGACGCCGATGTAACGGAGAGGAATGCCCAGCTCCTGGGCGATCCGGACGACGACGCCCCCCTTCGATGTCCCGTCCAGTTTGGTCAGGATGAGGCCCGTGACGCCGATCTCGTCCCGGAACATCCGCGCCTGGGCGATCGCGTTCTGGCCGGTGGTCGCATCCAGGACGAGAAGCACCTCGTGCGGCGCGCCGGGGAGCTCCCGCGCCATGATCCGCTTCATTTTCTTCAGCTCCTCCATCAGGTTCACTTTCGTGTGGAGGCGGCCGGCCGTGTCGATGATGACCACGCCGGGGCGGCCGGCCTTGGCGGCGCGGATTGCGTCGAAGACGACGGCGGCGGGATCGGCGTTGGCGGCCTGCCGAATCAGCGGGACATTCGCCCGTTTCGCCCAGGCGTCCAGCTGTTCGATGGCCGCCGCCCGGAAGGTGTCCGCGGCGACGAGCGTCACCCCATGACCTTCCGCTTTCAGGTTTCGCGCAAGCTTGCCGATCGTTGTCGTTTTGCCGGTGCCGTTCACGCCGACGACCATGATCGTGTAGATCCGGCCCGGAGGGATCCGCAGCGGCGCCTCGTTCCGACGAAGAATCTCCCGCATCGTCTCCCGGAGGACCTTCCGGAGGATTTCCGGGCTTCCCAGCTCCTTGCGCTTCACCTTTCCCTTCATCGATTCGATCAGCTCGCCGGTGAAGGCCGGTCCGACGTCCGCCGCGATCAGCGCCTCTTCCAGTTCGTCGAACAGCGCCTGGTCGATCTCTTTGCTGCCGAGCAGAATGTCGTCCACGTCCGTCAACAGCAGCTTCCGCGTCTTGGCCAGCCCCGATTTCAGACGTTCGAAAAAACCTTTTTTATTGTTCTGTTCTTCCATGCATCGATTCCTGTATCGGATTGCACCGCCCGCGCACCATAGGAGCCGGCGCGATGAACCCTATAATGCCTTTTGACGGCAAATGCAAAGCAAAACCCCCACGGAAGTCGTGGGGGGCAAAGATTTCCGATCAACGGTTGTTTTAAAAGGAATTGCCGAGTGTCCGAAATCGGACGACCGCAGTTTTCAGTGGCCGTATACCAATGACGGAAGCCACAACCCGATCGCCGGGAACATATACAGCAAAACGATGGCTATCACCTGGATTGCCATGAACGGCAGCATTCCCAGGAAGATCTGGTTGAGCGACACGTGGGGCGGCGATACTCCCTTGAGATAGAAGGCGGCCATCGCGACCGGCGGCGACAGAAACGCCGTCTGGAGGTTCAGTGCGACCAGCAGGCCGAAGAACAGCGGATCGATGTTGAACTGCGGCAGCAGCGGGAGGAAGATCGGCAGGAAGATGATGATGATCTCGGTCCATTCCAGCGGCCATCCCAAAAGGAAGATAATCACCTGCGCCATCAGCATGAATTGCACCGGCGTCAGGTCGAGGGACAGGACCCAGTTGTTGATGATCTCCTGGCCGCCCAGCAGCGCAAACGCGGCGGCGAAGATGCCCGATCCGACGAAGAGCCAGCAGACCATGGCGGAGGTCTTCGCGGTCAGGAAGACCGCCTCCTTGAGCATCGTCCAGTTGAATCGTCCGTAGGCGATCGCCAGGGCCAACCCCCCGAACGATCCCATCGCCGCCGCCTCGGTCGGCGTCGCGAGTCCCGCGATGATGGAGCCGAGCACCCCCAGGATCAGGATCGCCAGCGGGAAGAACGACGTGAGCAGCATCTTGAAGACCTCGAGGCGGACAAAGCTGAAGATCGCATAGAAAATGGCGAGCCCCGCGAGGAAGATCCCCAGCGTGATCCAGTAGCCCATCGGAGCGGGCAGGCGCTCGCCCGGCGTTGGAGCCGCCTCCGAAGCGGACGCTGTGGGAGCGCTTTCCGTCGTGGGCGGCTGGTGGCCTTCCTCTTCAGCTTCAGCCAGCGGCTCGGCGAGACCGCCGGCATCCGTCTCCTGCCCGGCGGCTTCATCCCCGGAAGGCGATTCTTCAATCAAGGCGCCGCCGCCCATTTCCTGGAGACCCGAGGTATCCACCTCCTCCGGCGCTGTCAAGACCAGATAAGTCGGCACCATGATCAGAGCAACCGCCAGCAGGGGCAGGAGCGCAATGACCAGGTTCTGGAGCAGCGTGCGCATCGGCACGTCGGCGTTGCGTTTGCCCTTGATCGCGCCGATCAGCCCCGCCAGAACGTTGTCTTTCCCGTTCCGGACAATGGCCTCGGCGAATTTGGGCAGCGGGACGTACTGGTCCTCCTCGGAGAGGGGCGGCGCAATGCTGGGCTTGAGCTTTGCGTAGACGATGACATAGCCGACATACATTGTGGCCAACATGAGGCCGGGGAAAAAGGCGCCGGCGTAAAGCTGCATCACCGAGACGCCGGCGGTCGCGCCGTAGAGGATCAGCAGGACCGACGGCGGTATCAGGCTATCCAGCGACCACCTCCGCGCATTGCGCGATCTGCCGACAACTGCGGCCTGCGCCAGCGCTTCGGCATTGCCGATGAAACCAGCGTCACCGCCGTGATGCAGGTGATGGCGAGATCTTGAATCACCATCCGTCGGCAGCGTCCGGAGGTCTGCCGTGATCGCCAGACAGCCACCAATGACAGCGCCTGCCGGATCAGTTCGTGCACTCTACCCAGACCAACTGTAGACGACGGGAACCACTGATCAGCACGTCGACTTCATCACCAATGTTCGCCTGATTCATCCTCCGTCGAGCATCTGACGCTTCGCCAGCAGGTTCACGCTGTTGCAACAGGCGACCGGGCGAACATCGTCCCCAGCCCCATCAGTGCTGACGTTACGGCCCAGCGAATCAACAAACAATCAGAGCCAGCATCAGCAGACCCAGATGACCGTTGGTGATCTTATCCGGCGACGGCATCAGGACGAAGAGCCCGATCAAGACCAGAGCCAGGATGGAGAGTCCGAACCAGGCTTCTTTTTTCATTTGTCGCTCCCCTTCCCGGCCGTCACGAACTCGTCCAACTTCGCACGATATCTCGTCCTTGACTTCCATCTGTTGCCCAATTTTTCGACATCGACCTCCTCGGTATCCTGCAGACGGAGGGCCGCTTTCCCTCTTTCAGACAGCGGACGCAGCGGATGATTTCCGCGACGCCCTGCAGCAACAGGAATGCCCCGGCGATCGGGATGATGGCCTTGTACTGGTAGACCGGCGGGCCGTTGGCGGTGATCCCCGAGTGTTCCAGGATGGCAAAGGATTCGCTGGCATAGTTGTATCCGGCCCAGCAGAGAGCCGTCACTCCCGGAAGAAAGAACACAAAGTAGAGCGTCAGGTCGATACCGGCCTGCAGCCGCACGGGGAAAAAGCCGTAGAGGACGTCGCCGCGGACCATGTTGTTCTTCGAGAGCGTGTAGGCGCCCGCCATCATGAAGAGCATCCCGTACAACTGGATCATCCCGTCGAAGGCCCAGTCGTGCGGTTTGTCGAGCGCGTAACGCGAGAAGATTTCCCAGGTGATCAGCAGGGTCAATCCTACGATGCACCAGGAAAAGACCTTTCCGACAAACGTGCTGATCTTGTCGATGGTCAACAGTAATTTCTGCATAGTCAAGCCTGTCTTAAAAATCAGCCACCCGGGCAGCAGCGCCCGGATGGCTGATCGGTTATCTGTTCAAACCCCTTACTTTTTCTTCTTGCCGAAGTAATGGTTATAGGCCATGCGCGGGTTGACCACGGTGTCCAGCTTCCATTTCACCGCGCGCTCGGCGAATTTCTTCTGCGAGGCGGCGATCTCCTTGAAGAGCGGGTTCTTGGCCGAATACTCGGCCTCGACCTTATCGAAGATATCGAGCTGCTTCTGGAGGATCGAATCCGGCGTCTTGTACATCTTGACCTTGTCCTTCGTCTGCAGTTCTACGTAGTCCTTCGAATAGCGGTCGATCGATTTCCAGGTCACATCCGCCGACGCAGCATCAACGGCGCTGTCGATGATCGTCTGCATCTTGGCCGGCAGCGCGTCGAACTTGGCCTTGTTGAACAGGATCTCGAAAGTTTCGGCGCTCTGGTGGTAACTCTGCAGCATGTACACCTTCGACACGTCGAGGAAGCCGAGCAGGCGGTCGGAGGAGGCGTTGTTGAACTCCGCCCCGTCGAGCAGGCCGCGGTCCAGCGCCGGGACAATCTCGCCGCCGGGCAGTGCGTTCACTGCGGCGCCCATTCCCTTGAACAGGTCGATCGAAATTCCAACCGTGCAGGGCCACCAGGCCGCTGAAGTCATCGGCCTTGGTGACCGGTTTCTTGAACAGCCCAGAGGCTGGGTCCACATCGGTCCATAGGCGTAAGATTTGACGCTCACGCCGATGGCATCGTAGACCTTCTGAAACAGTTCCTTGCCGCCTCCGTACTTGTGCCAGGAGAGTAGCATGTCGGCATCCATCCCATACGCGGGGCTCGATCCCCACAACGACAGCGCATTGTTTTTGCCGTAGTGGTAAACGAAGACGCCGTGGCCGCCGTCGAGCGTCCCCTTGGAAACCGCGATCAGCAGGTCAAAAGCCGGAACCACGGCGCCCGCCGGAAGCACTTCGATCTGGAGATCCCCGCCGGTCATGTCGTTGACCTTTTTGGCGAAGTCGAGGGCATACTCATGGAAGATGTCCTTGGTGGGCCAGGTGCTCTGCCAGCGCATCTTGATCGGCCCCTGCGCCTTGAGGACCGAGGGGAAGCCCAAGGTCGCGGCGCCGGCCGTCGCCAGTGCGGCGCCGGCGAGGAAATTGCGGCGCGATACGCCCGTCTGCTTGGTTTCTTTACCCAGTTCTTTTTTCGTCATACTCCCTCCTTTTTTCAATGGTTGATGGGACCGTCCTGAATTCAAAAGCCCTAAAACCGACTGCAACTTCTATAGGATCCCGCCCCGGATGATGGACGGCACCCCACATCCGGTGCGAGCACTATAAAAATTGCTTCCAAATCAAGAAAAAGCATGGTTCTGAAGGAGACGGGCACAACACAACCACAGCAGGCTCGTCGTCGTTTCCTGCAGCAATGCACGCCAAATCATTTTAGGATCGGTTTTCGTTACAAGCTTTCTAATCTTCAAACACGGACCAATTCAGCCCATTGCGAAGGCTTCAGGCAAGAAGATCTCATAACGATTGCTTGTGTTCATTGTGACCAACGGCCATGCCGTTACGGGTAACGATGCTTGTAAAGCGAGAGATGTGATCAACCACAAAAAATGAGCAACCAAGCCACTTCAGTAGTTTCCGGAGGTGATGCCATGTTGCGCTTTGATTAACATCCCGTTACACCGGGTGTCAAGGGAAAAAGTGGAACGGAAGTTCAACCGTTTGTTGTCCGTTTGCATTTGGGCTATGCACGGTTTTTCTTTGGACGTGCGGTCTTCTTGGTTTTGCGCAGCCAGGGCGGTTTGCGCCTCGGGTGGAGAAGCGCGTCCACACCGTCCTTGGCCTCATCTGACGCACAAACGGCTGCGTGGCGCTTGGCGGCATCGTCGAACAGCGCCGTCGTGAAGGGCAGGCCGACCGCGGCACGGATCCAGTCCTTGGTCAGCGTCTGTGCCGTGGGAGCGCCTTGAATCAATTGGCCGAGCAGTTCGTTGATCCGGGCATCCAGTTCGTCCAGCGGGGCGATGTCGGTCAACAGGCCCGTGCGGTAAGCCTCCGCCGCTGTAAAGCGTTCCGCGGAAAGGCAGTAATGGCGGGCCGCCCGCTCGCCCATCGCCCGGATCAAATACGGCGCAATCATCGATGGGATCATGCCGGCACGCACGTCGGAAAGGCAGAACTCCGCGCCATAGGAGCCGACGGCCATGTCGCAGGCCGCGACCAGCCCGGCGCCGTCGTTCAAAACAGGCCCGTGAACACGGGCGATGGTGGGTTTCCCCAAGGTTCGGATGGTTTCCAACAGGGTTGCCAGCTTCATGGCGAAGGCGTGATTCCGTTTGTCACTGTTGCCGGGCATTTGTTCAAGCCAATCCCGATCGATGCCGTTGCAGAAATCCTCCCCCGCGGCGGCAAGGATCACGACGCGTACCGCCACATCGTCGTTCAGGGCGCGCATGGCATCGGTCAGCTCCAAGATCATGGTTTCGTCGATCGCATTGCCGCGGTCTGCCTGATTCATCCAGATGATGCCGATTTGGTTTCTGTTTTCCACCAGCAGGGTTTGGTAGGCCATTCGTACCTCCCCAGGGAAAGATCGGTTGCCTGCGCAGATTTCAGGCCGGTCCGGTTAGACCGCATCCGCGCCGATCGTGTCGGTTCAGCCATCTCCTTGTGTGGGGCGAAGAGTAAGAAAAGCGTTTTGTTCTGTCAAGGAAATTTTACATGAAATTCTATATGCTCCGAAAAGCCGGAATTTTTATTTACTCGGAATGGGGCAAACTGCTATAAAGGTTATCCCAATCGTTCGGGGAATCCCCGCAAGACCCTTTCGCACCCATTGGAGGATGACGTGATGAAAAAGAAGATTCTGGTGACCCGTGAGGTGTTCGACGAGGTTCTCGATTTTTTGGCATGCCATTTTGAGGTCATGGACAATCAGTGGGATAAGGTTCTGGATGCCGGGAAACTCGCCGTGGCGCTGGCCGACAAGGAAGGGGCCCTGACGACGCTGACCGAACGGATCGATGAGGATCTTCTGCGCCGCTGCCCTAAACTGAAGGCGGTCTGCAACATCGCGGTCGGATACAACAATATTGATCTCGCCGCCTGCACGGCCCATGGGGTTATGGCCACCAACACCCCCGGCGTGCTGGACGACACCACCGCCGATTTCGCCTGGGCTCTGATCCTGGCCACGGCGCGCCGTCTCAACGAATGCGAGGCCTATGTCCGCGGAGGACGCTGGGACAAATGGCGACTTAAACAGTTCCTTGGTCTGGACGTTCACCACGCCACGCTGGGCATCCTCGGTCTGGGACGGATCGGCCAGGCGGTGGCCCGCCGTGCGGCGGGCTTCCGGATGGAGGTGATTTATCATGACGTCCGCCGGGCCCCGCCGGAGATCGAGTCGGCCTGCCGTGCCGCGTATGTGACCAAGGAAGAGCTCTTCCGTCGCGCGGACATCGTGACCATCCATGTTCCCTACAGCCATGAGACCCACCATGCCGTCGGCGCGCCGGAGATTTCCCTTATGAAAAAATCGGCGATTCTGATCCATGCCGCCCGGGGCGGGGTGCTGGATGACGCCGCGCTGGTCGAGGCGCTCCGTGGCGGGGTCATCGCCGGCGCGGGGCTCGATGTCTTCGAAGGGGAGCCGGCCCTTCATCCGGGGTTTCTGGAACTCAGGAACGTGGTCCTTTCGCCCCACATCGCCAGCTCTTCCGAAAAGACGCGTTTCCGGATGGCGATGATGGCCGCGGAAAATTGCGTAGCCGCCCTTACTTCCGGGAATCCGCCCAACCTGCTGAATCCTGAGGTTCTGAGGAAACCGGTTTGACCGGAAATGCGGCCAGGAAGCGCCGCGATCAACAGTCGGTTTTTTATTGCCGGGAAGTTTGGGCTTCCGAACGATGGACTTTCGATCGACCCATAGCAAGAGCATGTTCTGCGTAAAATACTGATCGAAGGGAGAAGAACATGAAAGGCGAGATGACCAAGGACAAACCGTTCTACAGGCTGAGTCTCCGGGAGGTGTGCCGGGGGATCCGGGAACGGCGGTTCACCGCCGAATCCTACACCAGGGCCCTTCTCGCCAGGATCGCGTCGCTGGATGGAGAGATCGGCGCCTGGATCTGGCTGGAGCCCGAACGGGCGCTCAAGGCCGCCCGTCTCCGCGATCGTCGGATCCGATCCGGCGCCAAATCCGGCCCCCTGATGGGCGTGCCTGTCGGCGTGAAAGACATTTTTGCGACAGCCGGGATCCCCACCCAAATGGGCTCTCCCGCCTTTGCCGGCCATGTTCCCGGGAAATCGGCCGCCGTGATCGATCGGCTGGAGGCTCACGGGGCGTTTGTCCTGGGCAAGACCGTCACAACCGAGTGCGCATTTTTGACCCCGGGAAAGACCCGCAATCCATGGAATCCGCTGCACACGCCGGGCGGATCATCCAGCGGCACCGCGGCGGCGGTCGCGGCGGGCTTTGTTCCGGCCGCTTTGGGGACGCAGACCAACGGCTCCGTCATCCGGCCCGCCGCCTATTGCGGGGTGGTCGGCTACAAACCGACCCAGGGCATGATTCCCATCGAGGGCGCCCTGACCTTCAGCCACACGCTGGATCAGGTCGGCGTCTTTGCGCGCAGCGTGGAGGATGTCGCATGGCTGGCAGCCCCGCTGGCCGCAAACGGCAAGAAACGCTCCGCCAAGATTTCCGTTCGCAAAACGCCGCCGCGGCTCGCAGCCGTCAAGACACCCGTCTGGGACCAGGCCGAAGAACATGCCCGGCGAAACTTTGCTGAAAATATCCGAACCCTCCGGAAAACCGGCGCCCGTGTCGAGGAGGTGGACCTGCCCGAGATCTTCCGCCGCGCCCATGAGGCGATCCGGATCATCATGGCCGCGGAGTCTGCGCTGAACCTGGAGGAACTTTATCTCAGAAAGCCTCCCGTGCTGAGCCCGACCTTGAGGGATTTCATCACCGAGGGCCGGCAGGCAGGGGCACTGGACTATCTGCAGGCGATGAAAGTCCGCGTTGCGCTGAAGTCGGAGCTGGAAAAGTTCCTCGAGAAGTATGATGCCCTGATCACACCTCCCGCGACCGGCGAGGCGCCGGTGACGCTGGAGAGCACCGGAAACGCCTGTTTCTGTTCCATTTGGAGCCTGTGCGGGTCGCCGGCCGTGACGATCCCGGTGGGATGGGGTCCGAATGGGCTGCCGCTGGGGCTGCAGGTGGTCGGCCCGTATGGGAAAGACGGTCAGCTCCTCTCCGCGGCCCACTGGTGTCAACAAGCCTTTCCATTTCCTTGCTGGGAGAAAGTATCATGAACCTGCACCATCTTTTGATGGAACGGAATCAGGAAATGGGGCCATTGCGGGTCGGTCTGATCGGCGCAGGCAAATTCGGCAGCATGTATCTTGCCCAAGCCGTGAGCACGGCGGGAATTCACGTGGCCGCCATCGCCGATCTCGCTCCGGCGAGAGCCGTCGAGGCGCTCCGGCGGACCGGTTGGCAGGAGGGTCAGGGAAAAGCGTCTTCCCTCGGCGAAGCGTTTGCGAAAAGAACGACCTTTATCACCGACGATGCCCACGCGATGATCGCTGATCCCGGAATCGACGCCGTCATTGATGCTACGGGAAACCCAGCAGCGGGGATTGCCCACGTTCTTTCCTGCTGCCGGCATGGAAAGAACATCATCATGGTCAACGTCGAGGCGGACGCGCTGGCCGGGCCGCTGCTGGCCAGACGTGCACGGGAGGCGGGGATCGTCTACTCGCTGGCTTACGGCGACCAACCGGCCCTGATCTGCGAAATGGTGGACTGGGCCCGCGCCTGCGGATTCACGGTGGTGGCTGCCGGCAAGGGGACCAAATACCTGCCCGCCTATCACCAATCGACGCCGGACACGGTATGGAGCCATTACGGCTTTACCGAGGAACAGTTGGCCAAAGGGGATTTCAACGCCAAGATGTTCAACTCGTTTTTGGACGGCACGAAATCGGCGATCGAGATGGCCGCGGTTTCCAATGCAACCGGTCTCCTCCCACCCCGGGACGGCCTTCGCTTTCCCCCTTGCGGCGCGGACGATCTGCCGCGCATCCTGAAGCCGCGCGCCGCGGGAGGTCTCCTGGACGAGGCGGGACAGGTCGAGGTGGTCTCCAGCCTGGAACGGGACGGGCGGCCCGTGTATCGTGACCTGCGGTGGGGGATCTTTGTTGCGCTGACCACCGAGAACGAATACTCCGCGAGGTGTTTTCGCGAATACGGCGTCGTGACCGACGACAGCGGACGTTACACGACTCTGTACCGGCCGGCCCATCTGATCGGTCTCGAGCTCGGGATCAGCGTGGCCTCGGTGGCGCTCCGCGGCGAGCCGACAGGGTCCGCACGCGCTTTTACGGGCGATGTCGCGGCAACGGCCAAGAGAGACCTGGTTCCGGGAGATTTGCTGGATGGAGAGGGCGGTTTCACCGTGTACGGGACCCTGCTGCCGGCCCGGAACTCGGTCCTCTCCGGATCTCTTCCCATCGGGCTGGCCCATGGGGTCAGGATCGTGCGCCCCGTGGCCACCGGTCAAGCGGTCCTGTGGGACGACGTTTCCTGCGACGGGCAGGAAAGCACGGTGAAATTCCGCCGGGAGATGGAGGCCCTCTTCAAAAAAGAATGGGAAGCTCCGGGTGATTCAACCTTTTGAAAATCGCCTTCTAACACCGGTTGTTTCTGCAGCGCGATTTGCCAAGCTTCAGCCGATTTTCCAGTTCTTCACTCAGCGATGTGAGAAGGATCGAAATGTTGTCCGAAACCGTTGTGATCAGTTGAGGCTGACGGAGACCAGCGTCGAAACCCCCTGCTTCTGGATCGTCACGCCGAACAGGCTGTCCGCGATTTCCATAGTCCTCTTGTTGTGGGTGATCATCAGGATCTGCGATTGCGCCGCGGTATCCTTGACGAGGCGGTTGAACAGGGCGATGTTCGAGTCGTCGAGCGCCGCATCCACCTCATCCAACAGCACAAACGGCACGGGGCGGTGGAGCAGGATCGAGAAGATCAGCGCGATCGCCGACAGCGACTTTTCCCCGCCGGAAAGCAGCGTAACGCTCTGCGTCCGCTTTCCCGGGATTCGGATTTCGATGTCGACGCCCGTCTCGAGAAGGTCGTTCTCGTCGATCAGTTTGAGCTCGGCCCGGCCACCGGGAAAAAGCCGGGTGAACACATCCTGGAAGCATTGATTGACCCCCGCGAAGGTTTCGGCAAAGCGCTGCCGGGACACTGTGTTGATCCGCGTAATCGTTTTCTGGAGCGTTTCCAACGAGGCATTCAGGTCGGAAATCTGGCCGGTGAGAAACTCAAAACGGGTCTTGAGCTCTTCATGCTCGGACAGCGCCAGAAGATTGACCTCACCGAAATTTTCAACCGCTTGCCGGTTCTTTTCGAGCTTGGCGGAAAGCTCGGCCATTGCCTCCTCCGCCAGCGGCTGAAATTCTGAAAGAAGCGGAAGCAGGTCCGTGCCGTACTTCTCCCGGATGTTCTGCAGGAGATTCTCCGTCTGCATCGCGATCTCCCGGATGGCGACCTCCAGTTCCGTTCCCTTGCGAAGCTTCTCTTCGAGCGCCTTTTTGGACTCGCGGATCTCGGCCTCCCGGGACCGCAGCAGGGCCTCTTTCTGCTGCTGGGTGTCACGCATTCCGTTGATGGACTGCTCGATCGTTTCGCATTCGGCATAGAGGCCCCTGAGCGCCTCTTCCTCGGCGGCAATCTGAACGGTCAGCGTCTGCGCCTCCCGCTCACAGGCCTCCGCGTCGGCCTTCCGGGTGGCAATCTCGCGCGTGTGGTCGCCGAGCGAAGCCTCCAGGCGCGCCAGAGCCCTCCGGTCAGCCTCCCACTTTTCCTCCAGCGAGGCCAGCAGGACCTTTCGTTCGGTCAGATCACGCTCCCTCTGTTCCAGATCGTTCCGGAGCTCTTCCCCCCGTTTCCGGTCGTCGGCCATTGCCGCATCCAGAGACGCCTCGCGGGCCTCAACGGACTTCATCTCTGCTTCGTTCTGCGCGATCTTCCCCCGGGCTTCGGCCGCCTCGGCCGCCAGATTTTCCCGGTTGAACTGCAGGATCCTGAGTCGGTCCCCGGTCTGGCGCTGTTCGCCTTCGTACCGTTCGATGTCCTTCCGGAGGCCGTTGATCCGAAGTTCCGTGAGGTGGACCTGTGAACGGAGCCGAAGAAGTTCTTCCTCCCACTGAGCGATCCGGGAAAGGTTCTTTTTCCGTTCTTCCTGCTCCTGCTGGAGCTCGGTCTGGAGCCTTGCGATCTCTTCGGTCAGCTCGGTGATCTCACGCCGGTTGCGCAGGATGCCCCGGTCGACGCCGTTTCCGCTTCCGCCCGTCAGGATGCCGCTCGGACTGATGATATCCCCCTCCGGCGTGACGAAGGTCCCGCAGAAGCCGTTCTGTCGCCAGAGCGAGATGCCGCTCCCGAGGTTGGGGATCAGAAGGACGTCGCCCAGCAACTCGTTGATGATCGCCCGGCAATCCTCCTGAACCGTGATCCGCTCGATCAGCGGGACTGCTTCCTGGAGATGTTCATGCTCCGCAAGCGATGCGCCTGAGGTGTGAGGCCGGACCTCGAGGGGGATGAAGCTTCCGCGGCCGAGGGAGGCGCTTTTCAGGTAGTCGATCGCGCGGATGCCGTCCGTCTGGCTTTTCACCACGACATACTGAAGTTTGTCCCCGAGGACAGCCTCGACGGCCGTTTCATATTCCCGGGGGACCTGAATATGGTCGGCAACAAGACCGAGAAAGTGCTCGCGGGATAGGCCCTGACGGCCATCCTCCCGGCTGCCGGTCATCAGCGATCGGATCCCTTCGTTGCACCCGGCGTAGCTCTCCTCGAATTCCTGAAGCGATGCGAGACGGGACATCTTCCCGCCGCTTTCCTCGCGGAGTTCGGCGATCTTTTCGTCGGCCTCCGCCAGCTCCGAACGGGCGCGTTCCAGCTCTTCAGCGATCTCCTCCCGCCTTTGCCCGAGTTCCGCCAGGGCCGTTTCATCCGCGGAGGTTCCGGAACGGAGGTTCTCCAGGACGCGTTCGAGTTCCGCCGACCGTTTAACGGTTTCCTCGATCTCCTGAACTTCCCGCGCCTCCCGTTTCCCGAAATCCTCGACCATCCGGCTGAGGCTGGCCACCATGTTCCTCAACTTGACCTTTTCCGCAACGATGTCAATGAACAGGACCTTCTTTTCCTCCAGTGCCTGTCGGCAGGTCAGATCCATCCGACGGGTCTCCTCGAGGGCCTCCGTCCTTTCGGCAACCTCCCTGCGGAGCATATCGATCCGTTCCCCGCCGTCGACGGTGGCCGCCCGGAGGGTGCTGATCTCGTCGTCGGTCTCCCCCTCGCGCCGTTTCAGGATCTCGATTTCCGCAAGGTCCTTCTCCCGCCTCGCGGCGAGATCGGCGATCTTCCGCCGGGAGAATTCGATTCCCTGTTCCTTGATATTGATCGTGTTTTTCGTTCCGTAGCGCTGTTCCTGTTGGGCTGAAATCCGGCCCTCGTTTTCCAGAACCTCGGCCTTGAGTTCCTCAAGGGCGGCCTCGAGGCCCTGCACTCGTGTCCGGATTTCCGTTTCGCGGTTCCGGAATTCATTTTTCGCCTCTTCCCGGGAGGCCCGGCGGACGGACAATTCGGAACAGGTCTGCAGAGCGACCGTCAACTCGGCCTCTTTGAGGGACTGTTTCAGGACCTTGTAATGCTCTGCCCTCTTCGCCTGTCGGGAAATCGAGTTCAGCTGGGTCTTTACCTCGCGGAGGATGTCGTTCAGTCGGACCATGTTCTCCCGGGTGGCCTCCATCTTTCGAACGGCGGCTTCTTTCCGGCTCTTGTACTTGGAGATGCCGGCCGCCTCCTCGATGAATTGCCTTCGATCTTCCGGTTTTGCCTCGACAAGCGAGGCGACACTGCCCTGTTCTACGAGGGAGTAGGTCCGAGCGCCGATCCCCGTTCCCATGAAGAATTCACGGACGTCCAGCAGACGGCAGGGGATTTTATTGATCGTGTATTCGCTCTCCCCGTCGCGGAAGAGGCGGCGGGTGATCATCATCTCACTGTAATCCGCGTAATCGCCGGGAAATTTCTGTTCGTCCGCCGTGAGAATCATGGAGACCTCGGCCATCCCGACAGGTGCGGCCTCGTCGGAACCGTTGAAGATCACGTCGTCCATCTTTTTCCCGCGGAGGGTCTTGACCCGCTGTTCCCCCATGACCCAGCGGATCGCATCGGCGATGTTGCTCTTGCCGCAGCCGTTCGGGCCGACAATGCCGCTGATCCCGGGAGAGAAATCGACGACGACCTTTTCCCGAAAGGATTTGAAACCGGTGATTTCCAGTTTTTTGAGTCTCATCTTTTTTAAGACCCGTTTTAATATCCGTCGGATAACGGTGTTGTTGCGAATTCTAACAGAAGAAAAAGGGCTTGTAAAGTAAAAATACAATAAGCTGTGGGGGGTGAAAAGGAAACCACAAGATGTTGTGGGGGGAGAAAGTGGAGATGGTTTCGGGGATTACCGGAGCAGGCTTTCGAGGTCGGCGATGCTGTCGAAGAGGTAATCCGGGTGGAAAGGCGAGGCATTCAGGGCATTTGTGTCGGTGACGCCGGTCATCACGAGGGCCGCCTTCATCCCGGCCTCCAGGGCCATCCGGATGTCCGTCTCCAGTCGGTCGCCGACGAGGATGCACTCCCGGGCTTCCAGCCCCATCACCTCCAGGGCCGCCTGCAGCGTGATCGGCGAAGGCTTGCCCACCACGACCTCCACCTTCCGGAGGGTCACCGCTTCGAGCGCGGCGATGATCCCGGCACAGTCGGGAAGCTCCCCGCCCTCCACCGGACAAGTCCGGTCGGGGTTGGTGGCGATGAAGTGCGCCCCTTTCTTGATGGCCTGAAACGCGATGTTGTATTTCCGGTAATCGAAGGTCCGGTCGAAAGCGGCCACGACATATTCGATCTCGTCGGGGTTCTCGGTCAGGCGAAAGCCGGCCCGGGCCATCTCGGACACGAAGGGCAATTCCCCCATGACGAATACCCTCGCATCCGGCGCAACCCGCGTGAGGTAACGGATCAGAACAAAAGTGGAGTTCACCACCTCTTCGGGGGATGTGACGATGCCGAGACGCGTGAGTTTTGCCGCGTAGTCCTCGCGGGTATAGAGGGGTTTGTTGGAGAGGAAGACGACTTTTTTGCCCTTGTCCCGGAGGCGGCGGATTGTTTTGTCGGCGCCGGGGATCAGGCGCTCCCCCAGGTAGACCGTCCCGTCCAGATCGAAGATATACCCTTGGAACATTACCGAAGGGACCTTTCTTTATAAGATCAATCGCCGGTGGGACACGGATCAGCCGAAGACTCCCCCCATCTTGGAGCCGGCCATCCGGTTGATGATGAACAGACAGGCCGCGCCGAGAACGATCAGGATCACGCCGAGGGCGGCCGCTTCGTTGACGGAACCGCCGATGTAGAAGTTGAAGATGCCCACCGTCATCATTTCATGGCCCGGGATGACCAGCAAAAGCGTAGCCGATGCTTCCTGAAGGGCGAGGATGAACGAGTAGAGGGATCCCACCAGGACCCCTTTCCAGATCAGCGGGAGCGTGACGTCCTTGAAGGTCCTGGGCTTGGTGGCTCCGACGCTCTCGGCCGCCTCCTCGAAGGAGCGGTGGACGATCAGCAGCGAGGCGAAGGTTCCCCGCACCGTGTACGGGAGTCGCCGGACCGCCAGTACGACGGGGATGATAATCCAGATTCCGATGAGGGCCGTGGTCATGAACGGGAAGGGTTCCCGGAAAGCCCGCATGTAAGCGATGCCGATGCCGGTCCCGGGCAAGGCCAGAATCAGCGTGGTCAGCGAGTCGAGGATCCCCCTCCCCGGCAGTTTGGTTCGGGACATCACCCAGGCGACCGGCACTCCCACAGCGATGCAGATCGCAACCGATATCCCTGAAAAGAGGAGGCTGTTGATGATGAACTTGGGTGTCTCGAAGGCCACCCGTTCGAAATACTGAAGCGTATACTTCACAGGAAACGGGGTCAGCGCCCACCCCTTCCCGAAGGAATCCAGCGCCAGCCCCAGATAGGGGATGAAGGCCAGAAGCAGAATGATCCCCATGAAGGCCACCGCACCTACCTGCGCCGGCACAGAAAGCTTCTTCCGCTCAATGACCGAATAGGACAGGGAGCTGTAGTCCTTGATCGATACGTACTTCTTGGCAATGATCAAAAACAGGATCGCCAGGATCACCATGATCGCCGAGATCACGATCCCCATCTTGAAGAGCCGCCGGTCCACGAACTGGACGATGTTCAGATAGGCTTGGGAAGCGAGCAGGTCCGAAATCCCCACCACCAGTGGCGTGGCGAAATCGGCGAACGTCCAGATGAAGACGAGCAATGCGCCGGAGACGTAGCCGGGGGTTGTCAGCGGAAAGGTGATGTCCCAGAACTTGCGGACCCCCCGGGACCCGACGCTCTCGGCCGCCTCATCCAACGACGGGGAGATCTTCCCCATCGCATCGACGATGGAGAGCGTCATCAGCGGGAAGAGGTGCAGCGTCTCGACGAGGAGAACCCCGTGGAGGCCGTACATGAAGTTGATCGGGTGCGTAAAGCCGAAGTAGTCCTGCAGGATGATGTTGACGGTTCCCGCTCGGCCCAGAATAAAGACGAACCCCATCACACCCACCAGCGGGGGCATGATCATCGGGATGATGGTCAGATAGGAGAAGAGTCCCCGTCCGGGGAAATCGTATCTCAGCAAGAGAAACGCGATGGCAATGCCGATGATGGACGTTGTGATCACGGTGGCCACGCCCAGCAGCAGGGAATTGAACAGGGACTTCAGGTAAAAGGCATCGGTGAAAAAATCCTGGAAATTCGCAATCGTGAAAACCCCGGCCTCGGTTGTGAAACTGTCATAGAACAGACGGATCAGCGGATAGATCAAAAAGACGATGAAAAAGGCCCAAATGGCGGCGTAGCCCAGAAGGCCGCCGATCTTGACATCGGACCAGACGCTGGGCTTGGGCGGCGCTACGGTGTTTTCGGTGTTCACTTGGATGGTCCTCTCTTGCTAAGCGGGTATCCCCAGCGTGATCTGGATCGGGAAACAGACATGCACCTGCTGGCCGATGGGGAAGGTCTGCTGGTTCCAGGGGTTCTGCACGTCCACCTTGAAGATGGTCTCCGGGTCCAATTCGACGTCGTACCGGATGGCGTTCCCGATATAGGAGGCGAAACTGACCTTCCCTTCGATCCGGTTCATCTCGTCGCCCGCCGGATCCGAGTTGCCGATGATCGAGGCCACCTCGGGCCGGACCGTCACCTTGCAGCTCTCCCCGCTCTTGAACCGTCCCTCGAAGACGCACTTGATCATCCCGAATCGGGTTTCGACGGCCATCCAGCCGTCGCCCTCCCGGATCTCTGCAACCCGGCCGGCGACCAAGTTGTTGATACCGATGAAATCGGCCACGAAGGCGTTTTCCGGCCGCTGGTAAAGATCCCGGGGGGAACCGATCTGTTGCAGTTTTCCGTGGTCGAGAACCGCAATCCGGTCCGACAGCGTCAGCGCCTCCTCCTGGTCGTGGGTCACGTAGATGGCCGTGATGGCCAGATCTTTCTGGAGCTTCCGGATCTCGGCGCGCACCTGCTGGCGGATCTTGGCGTCCAGGTTGGAGAGGGGCTCGTCGAGCAGAAGCACATCCGGGTTCAAAACCAGCGCGCGGGCCAATGCGACACGCTGCTGCTGCCCGCCTGAAAGCTGTCCGGGGTAACGCTTTTCGAGTCCTGTCAGGTTGACCAGCGATAGAGCGCGTTTCACCTTCTCGGCCATTTCAGCCGAGGACGCCCTTTTGATCTTGAGGCCATAGGCGACATTGTCGAAAATGGTCATGTGCGGCCAGAGGGCGTAGTTCTGAAAGACCATCCCGATGTTCCGCTCATACGGTGGAATGGCCGACACTTCCCGCTCGCCGAAGAAAACCTCCCCGCAATCGGGCTTGTGAAAACCGCCGATGAGACGAAGGATTGTCGTCTTGCCGCAACCGGACGGTCCCAGAAGGGTGAACAGCTCGCCGTCCTGGATATCCAACGATACGTGGCTTACGGCCTCCAGTGAACCGAATCTTTTCACCATGTCTTTCAACCGGATGTTCATCGCTTGCCCTTTGTCAATGCGTGAGTTTGATAATTGTGAAATCCGTCACAACCCCGGCTTCGAGAAGTAAAACCAAAATGGTTGCCTCTTTGGCCGACCATTGAATCCCGTCGCAGCTTTCGATCCGGGCAACATAAAAAAACGGGAACGGATGGGAAAAGCTAAAATCTGCCGAAAAACCGGGATTCCCCCAAGCGATTCGGGGAAATCCCGGAACTTTCGGTGACGATACGCTATTTCTTCTGCTGTACGATTTCCTTGTGCTTCTCGGCGATCTCCTTCCGGAAGTAAGCGTTGACCTCCTCGTTCCGTTTCTTGTCGCCGGCGACCTTGGGGTCGTAGACGTTCCCGACCTGAATGTCATAGAATGAGCGGATGCCCGCGGTGAACTGCACCGCCTTCTCCGCGGCGGAGCCCGGCGCCCCCTGCACCTTGTATTTCGGGGTGATCGGGTAGAGGCCGCGCTCCATGAAGATTCGCTGCCCTTCCTCGGTCAGCAGGAACTCGATGAACGCATGGGCCGCCTTGGGATGGGGAGCCCCCTTCAGGACCGCCATCGGTTCGGGCGTCACGTACGCGTTTTTCGGATAGACAAACATCACATCGTAGCCGCCGAGAACCTCGGCGAAGGCCATGTAGCTCGGGACCGCCATGCCGACGGCAAACTCGCCCTTGGCCACCACGCTCGGCACGTCTCGGGAGCGGGCCGTGAAGATCCCTGTGTTGGCGGCAAGCTTCGTCAGCCATTCCCAGCCCTTGTCCCAACCGTGCATGGCGAGGATCACTTCATAGCTTGCATGGCTCGAACTGGAACGGTCCGGCGTGCACTGGGCGATCTGACCCTTGAGCTTGGGGTTGAGCATGTCGTCCCAGTCCTTCAGCTCGACGCCGAGCCGTTTGAGCAGCTTCGGCTGATAGATCAGGCCGTAGGGTTCGAGCGTCGTTCCGACCCAGAACCCCTTGGGGTCCTTCAGCGGAAGTCCGACGGGTTTGCCGATCGTGGCCGGGATCTCGTCCCACATTGCCTTGGGGATGCTCACCTTGTCCAGAAGCCCCTGATCGGCCAGCAGGTCAAACAGCGTCCCCTCGCCGCCCCAGAATACGTCCGCGCGGGGGTTTCCCTTCCACTCAACAATCTGGCCATAGGCGACCGGCGTGCCCTGCGGCATTGCGCTGGTCTTCAGGTCCACGTTGTATTTCTTCTTCACGAAGGCCGCGAAGGCCTTCAGGGCCGGGTCATGGACGTCCTTGGAGACCGGGGTAATGAGATAGAACTCATTCTCGATCGCCTGGGAGAAGCCGACCCCCGACAGACAGAAGAAACCCATGACCGCCAGGGCAATCACTACTGCTAAACGTTTCATGATCTCTACCTCCTTGATTATAGGGTTGCTGCCTCGACTATCACTTTCCTTTTTAGGATTGAAAAAATTCATCAATGGACGGGGAATGGAAAATGTAGACTGGAAACGCTCACAGGTCGGATCTTCTGAAACGCGAAAGAAGGTTGCAAAATTCAAAGCTTTCGCTCCCGAAACCTTTACTGTCCGTTTTTCTTTTATAATCCTTAACCCCAAATGAAAAAGAATGTCAAGCAAAACAGGGGGCAAGCCCGTCCTCGAATGGCTGGCGGGGAAACCCCACTTGGTTCGAATGAAACCATGAAGGGGTTCTCTGTTTCCATGCCGGATTTACAATACGCAAAACACAGTTTTAAATTGGGTTCATGCGATTCCGGGCAACCCATGGCCATATTACGGCGGGAGCAGTTCTTTCACAGCGATCACCGCCACATAGTCACCCTTTGTGTAGCCGGGAACGGGCTCCTGTGGCGCATCGTTGGAATAGAGCGGATGGGTGGTGAGCGTCTGCCAGTATTCTTTCACCCTGAATCCAGCGTTTTCGATAAGAGCGGTCTTTTCGGGCACACTTTTCCAACGCACGCAGGACAGGAACTCAGCCGGATATGGATTTTTGGGCGCGCGGATTTTAAGTTTCGGGTGGTCCCAGGTGCCGAACTGAGCGGCAAGGTCATAGAGTGTGCCGTACCCGCCTTCGGCGGTCACATCCAGCACCAACAGTCTGCCGCCGTCCCGAAGCACTTTGTGTGCTTCTGCAAATGCCGCCCCGGGGTTTTCGATATAACTGGAAGAACCGTTGAAGAGCACTGTATCGAATCCAGTGCCTGCCTTTGAGGCGGAATCTGCTCCCACGCGCAGTACCTTCATGCCGCGTTTTTCAGCAATGGCCGCCATGCCTTCCGAAGGTTCGATTCCCTCGTTTATTTCGATTCCGAAACGGATTTTGAGCATCGATTCGAAAATCCCGCTGCCACACCCCACGCTAAGTGTTCGGCCGGGCTTGCCGAGTGCTTTTTTCAGAAGCAGTAACTCACTCAGCAGCACATTGCTGTTGAGCTTGAACCAGTTGTCGTAGGCTTCGGCGTGCTCGTCATAGACCACGGTCGCTTCAGTTGTTTCAGTCATTATTCGTTTCCTCCAGGATTGTCTGCGACTCCCCAGACCGCATCCAGAAACCCGATTTCCAGTCGGCAGCCACGGACGTAAAATGCCTCCATATCGAGTTCCGTTTCCGCTGTAGCCCGGGCATCGACTGCGTGTTCGATTTCCGACACGTCCGCTTCGTATTCGGGGCTGGAATAAAGCGCGACCCATTTCGAATAAATCGTGTGATCCGGTTTGTGCGAGGCGACTTTCCTGCCCATTTCCAGATAGCTGCGGTAACAGGGGATGATTGCAGACAACGCGCTGTGGATCGGAGCCGACAGAGATATTTCTTTTAGAAACAGTGCGTTTTGTGCGCAACCGGGCAATGGTTCTGCTGCTTCAAGCATCGTGTGGGATATGTCCAACAGAGGGAAGAGGCTTTCCTGTAACGCAACTTCTGCGCCGGCGCTGTCGTGAAAGTGGCGTTGGAGCATTTCACGCTCTTTCTCACGGGTGCTGCGCATGGCAAGTACGCGCAAAAATTCGGAATAACTTTTGAGGTACAGGTAGTCTTGGATGATGTAGTTGCGAAACAATAGCATGGGTAAGGTCGCGCCGGACATGCCCTTTACAAGCGGGTGGCATAATATCGCATGATACAGCTTGTGGTACTTTGTACGCATGTCAAGACTGAAACTATTCATGATCCAGATGCCCCAATAAAGCGGTCCTGCTCAGAGGATGCCCGATTTGAAAAATTTTCATCAAGTTTCTCGCCGAGCGGAGATCGGGCAGAAATACGATGCGCAAATGTCAAGCACACCGCTCATCGATGGTTTCTGTTGCAACATTCGCGGCAAAAAAAGCCGGATCATGCGTCTTGGTGTCCGCAAACCCCCTGCACGGTTCTTCAATATCATTGATTCCTGTAAAATGACATCACTGATAACCATTCAAAGTCGGTATTTTCCTCCTTCCCGTGTAGATTCCAGATATATATCATGATATAATGATCCACAGGGTAATTGAAAATTGACAGAGTTCTCCGCAGTTTGGCAATGATCGGGAACGGGGAGGGAGAGATGAAAAGGATACTTACATTGTGGATTGTATTGGCGATGCTTCTTGCATCGATTGCCGGATGTTGGCCATGGTGGTGGGGTCCTCCCGGTGGTGGCGGCCCCGGACCCGGGCCTCGTCCTGGACCTGCCGGCCCTGGACCCGGGGGGCCTGGTCCCGGGCCTCATCCCGGACCTGTAGACCCTCCAAGGTAGCGATGGATAAACGGCCTGCTGTCTCGTATATGTTTAAGATGGATAAGCGGTTTCATGTCACGTCGTCGAGTCTTATCAGAAACAAAACCGCCATTGGTGGCGCGAAGGAGAAGCATCTATGATGATCCTGAAGCGTTATCTTCCTGCAGCTTGTTGGGTTCTGGTCTGTCTGGCTTCCGTATCAACGGTTTGGGCTGATGAGTTCCACTACAACAACATGCTCATCGGTGAACGGGCCGCGGGAATGGGCGGGGCATTCACGGCTCTGGCCGACGACACGTCCGGCATGTACTACAATCCCGCCGGAATCGTGTATGCCGAGGAGAAGAGCCTGTCCGCGAGCGTGAACGCCTATTACAGCCTGTCCAAAAAATACAGCGGTGTGATCGCCGGTTCCGATCTTAAACGGAATTATTCCGCCATCGTTCCCAATTTTTTCGGGGTTCAACAGCCCATCGGACCCGTCTCGCTCGGCTTTTCTTATGCCGTTCCGGAACACAGCTTTGAAAACATGGATGAAACCTTTACCGATTTACCCCTTCCGTACGAGATGAAACAATACTATGGCGATCCGAACCTGCGGATTGCCCGCTACGTCCTGAATCTGAACACGGAAGATAAAATCAACGAATTCGGCCCCTCCGTCGCGATCCGGATTTCTGATACCCTTGCCTTCGGGCTGACGCTGTATGTGCACAAGAGGGACATTCTGTTTATCGAAAACGAACTGCTGCGGCTCAGCAACGGGCGAGACCAACTGACGAACATCTACGTGAAGGCCAGCGAATGGGGAACACGGCCCGTTCTCGGACTGCTCTGGAAACCGTCCGAACGGATCTCATTCGGTGCAGCCCTGTCCAAGACCTTTGTGATCAGTTCCGACGTCACTTATCAGACAACCAGCTACTCGACTCTGGACGGCAAGGCGGTATTGGACGACCAGCGCACCACCTCCGGTGACAAGCAGGGGTACCCGTGGCAATGCCGTGTCGGGGTGGCCTATCGCATCACCCCCTCCTGGCTTGTTTCCGGAGACGTGGCCCTGTATCCCGGGTTCGATTTCGACATGCTTGGGGAACGGGTAGAGCGGGAGACCGTGGTCAACGCCGCGCTCGGAACGGAGTATTCGCCCTGGAAGGACTGGATCTTTCGGGCCGGGGTTTTCACAAACCGGTCCAACTCTCCGGATATCACCCCGGGCACGAGCGCCGGAAGCGAAAAAATCGACATGTACGGGGTCGCCGGGTCGGTCAGTTTCCGTGTTCATCAGAGCACCATCACGATCGGTGGGAATTACGGGCATGGATCGGGAACGGCGCACATTACCAGCGAAGAATTTGCCCAGGATGTTACTGCCCATACCTGGAATATCTTCGTCGCATCCACGTACCATTACTGACCGTTAAAGAGAAATCATTTAACCGCTCGGCCGATGATCCTGGTGAAGAGAAGGAATCGCGTGCATCCATGTGATCCGAAATTGCGATTCATGGAAGGTTCAGGGTATGAAGAGGAAAATCAATGCTTTGCTGCCTTTTCCCCGAAAGATGATCCGCTCGGTGGGACGTTTTTATAAGAGAGGACGGACAGGGAAATGATCCGTTTCCCCACCGTGGCTCGCTCTCGTCAGCAACCGCACGGCCTTCGAAAAGACGGGCCTCGATTTTTGAAGATTGCCCACCGGGGTTATTCAGCGAGGTATCCCGAAAATACACACCTGGCCTTCGACCAGGCGATGCGGTCCGGTGCGGACATGATCGAACTGGATGTCCGCCTCTCCAAGGACGGACGCATCGTCGTGATTCATGACGACCGCATCGATCGCACATCGGACGGCAGCGGGAGGGTGGCCGACATGACGCTGGCCGAACTCAAGCGGTACAGCTTCAACAACGGCATGACGCAATACGGTTTTATCGGAATTCCCACGCTGGTGGAGACGCTGGACCTCGTCGGGGAACGGGTGGCGTTGAATATCGAGATCAAAGAAAGACCGGATCATCAGGGGGCCATCGAGGAAAGGCTTTGCGCCCTTCTCCGGGAGCGGGGCGCCGTTGATCGCGTCATCGTCTCATCGTTTGACGTCGATGTTCTCCGCCGCATGAAGCAAATCGCCCCGGTCATGAGAACCGCTTTCATCTATGATCGGATGTGGTTCCCCTTTTCAGAGACCATTCGTGCGCTGGGTGTTTATTCTCTCCACCCGTCCATGAAGGTCGTGAATGCGGACCGTCTCAAATGGGCAAAATCCTGCGGCCTGATGATCTATCCTTGGGTGGCGAAGGACAGGCGCACCGTCGAAAAATGCCGGGCCTCGGGTTTCATCGACGGCGTCATGGTCAACGACCTTGAACTTTTTCAATAACGACGAAAGATTTTAAGGAGAGGAATGCGATGAAAAAAATCCTTGTAACGATGACGATTCTTGCAATCTGGTCTGTAAGTGGCTTGGCGGATGCCTGCACCGTGACGGTCGTGGGTCGGGCGGCATCGGCGGACGGGTCGGTCATGGCGTCCCATTCGGACGACGGCTTGGGCGATGGACGCATGATTTATGTGCCGGCGATGGACCACAAAGCCGGTGCATTGCGGCCTGTTTTCTACTCCCACTGCGCCCTGGACTTCAAACCCCAGTGGGGGGCAAGCGAAACGCACCGGATCGTGACCAAGGACCGGGGGCCGGGCTATGACACGCCCGGCGAACCGCCCAGCGTTCCTCTCGGATTCATTCCCCAAGTACCCCACACCTATGCCTATTTTGACGCCAATTACGGCATCATGAACGAGCACCAGCTTTCCATCGCGGAATGCACCGACAAGGCCAAAGTCCACCCGGAACCGGAAGCGCAGAAACGCATCTTCTATTCGGCGGAGCTTTCCCGTGTGGCGCTGGAACGGTGCAAGACATCCCGTGAGGCCGTCAGGCTGATGGGACAGCTCATCGAGCAATTCGGCTACTACGGGACGGGCGAGACGCTGGCCGTAGCCGATCCGAAAGAGGCCTGGATCATGGAGATGTGCGGCTACGACATGAACGGGACGGATGGGGTCTGGGTCGCACAACGTGTTCCGGATGACGGTTTTTTCGTGGCGGCCAACCAATTTCGCATCCGGGAAGTCCGCAAGGACGCCAAGGATTTGCTATACTCCTCCAACATCTTTGATGTGGCGAAAAAAAAGGGCTGGTGGAAGCCCGAAGACGGTCCCCTCGACTGGACCAGCGTCTATGGCGACGGCGAATTTCATCACCCCTACTACTCCCTGAGACGGGTCTGGCGGGCCCAGTCCCTCGTCGCGCCTTCGCTGAACCTCCCGGCCTGGGTGGAGGGACCAATGACGAAAAAATATCCCTTTGCCGTCAAGCCCGATCAGAAATTGACCGTTCAAAATATTTTCGCCATACACCGGGACAATTACGAGGGCACCGAATTCGACCTGACGAAGGGATTGGCGGCCGGTCCCTTCGGCAACCCCAACCGTTTCGAAGGGCAGGCTGAGGGCGTGGCGGACAAGGAAGGGCGCCTGACGCCGCTCAAGGGGGAATTCGAACGACCGCTCAATATCTACCGGTGCGTTTACGCCTATGTGAATCAATCGCGGGATTGGCTACCGGACCCCATCGGCGGCATCACCTGGTTCGGACCCGACCGGCCCGCCACGGCCGTTCTGATGCCCTTTTACGCCGGTGCGACGACGCTGCCTGAACCCATCCAGCGGGCGGACCTGCTGTCCTTCGACTGGAAAAGCCTGTGGATGGCCTTCAACTATGTGGCCAACTATGCCATGCTCAAGTATTCCTACATGATTCAGGACATCCGCGCAGTGAGGGACCGTTTTGAGGCCAACGCCTTCGGGGCTCAGCAGGAGCTTGAATCACGGGCGGCGGCCCTTTGGAAACAGGGAGACAAGGGAGGTTGCCGAGCCCTTCTGACAAAGCATTCGGAAGAGATCGCCACACGGGTTCTCAATGAATGGTGGAAGCTTGCCGGGCGCCTCTACGTCAAATACAACGACGGGTATGTGAACACGAGTCTGGGCATCGCCCAGCCTGTGTTTTATCCCTCCTGGTGGCTCAAGGCGGTTGGTTACGAAAACGGTCCCACCAGTTATGAGCGGCCCATCGGCAGGAAGTGATGCTTCCGTCATCGATTTTCAGAAGCAGGATCTCCTTTAGGCCGCATTCTTTTCGGTTCCGCGCGATCGTTTCAGAATGAAGCGATCGCGGGAGGGGAACCGCGACCGTCGATCATCGCCTGATCCCCTCCCGAAATGCGGAATTCCGTTTCACAAAATCCCGAACCCGACAAGCAACGCGAAGATGCTTAAAACAAGACCGCTATAAAGCAGCGTCACCGTGGTGTAACCCATGATATCCCTGGCCGATAGGCCGGCGAGCCCGAGCAGAGGCAATGCCCAGAAAGGCTGGATCATATTGGTCCACTGATCCCCCCAGGCCACCATCATGGCGGACCGAATCGGATCGATTCCCATCATCTTGGTTGCCTCCATGGTGATCGGCCCCTGCGCCGCCCACTGACCCCCGCCGGACGGGATGAACACGTTGATGATGCCGGCGGCCCAGAACTGGAACATGTAAAAGGTTTCTGCTGACGAGAGGGCAACAAACCATCCGGCAATCACCTTGGCCAGGCCGGTGCCGATCATGATCCCCTGGATGCCGCCATAGAGAGGGAACTGCAGGGCAATGCCCCCGGCGCCCTTGATGGCCGTATTCATCGCCTTGATGTAGTTGACCGGTTTGCCGTGGAGAATCACGCCGGCGATGAAGAAAATGAAGATGACGATGTTCAGATTGAGATCAAATCCCTTCGTGGAGAAATGGTAGTACAGGTAAACGAGGCCCATCAGACCGAAGATCATATTGATCGTGTAGCTATGATCGATTCTCTCCGAGAGCGTCGGATTCTCCGGCTTTTCCACGTTCGGAAAGTCGCTGGACAGATCCGCGAGTTTGGATTCCGGGATCGTCTTGATCTCGTCTTCTTTGGGGTGGATCAGGGCCATGAGGATCGGGAGCGTGACGATGAGAATCAACAGAGGGATCAGATTGAAGGGCTGGAAGATGCTCTGGGAGACGGGCACCACGGATCCCGTCATTTTTTCAATGAAGTTTTGGGCATGCTTTGAAGTGGCGATGACCAGCGGGATGGAACCCGAAAGCCCCATATGCCAGACCACGAAGCCGCTGTAGGCGGCCGCAATCAGGTAGGGGAAATCGGCCTTTCGATTCCCCTTGGCCACCTGCAGGGCCAGCAATCCCCCCACGACCAGGCCGAATCCCCAGTTGATGAACGAGCAGATCCCTGCAACGAAAGCAACAATCATCCCTCCTTTGACGGGGGTGTCTCCGATTTTGGCAAACCAAACCAAAATACGGTTGACGGCCGGGGTCAATGCCAGGCAGTGTCCCGTGACCAGGATCAGGATCATCTGGAAGGCAAAGGCGATGATGCCGTAGATGCCGTCCCCCCAGGTCGTGATCACCTTCGTAAAACCGACGGATGTGAAGATCAGGGCCAAAATGGCTGAGAGGAATGTAAGCAGAATCGCGAAGAGATAGGCGTCGGGAAGGTAATGTCGCATCAGGTACGTGAAAAAAGAAGCCAAACGTTTCAGCATGGTTATGTCCTCCTTTTCTGATCGGGTATCTTCCTCTGATAATCAACTGCGGTGGCTTCCCAAGTTGCCCCGCAACCCCTCCGAGTAAAGCGGAACCCCGAACACGTTTCCCTGAATAGAACCGAAAGTCACCCCCTTTCCATTTATGAGAATGTGAGTGCGCCTTGATGTTGCACCGATATTTGTCTGACTCAAAAAGCGATATTTTATGAAGAAGAGGGCTCAACACTCGCCTGACAGGAACGGCATCCGATCAATACAAGCCCGAGGGGTGGTGGAATAGGAACCCTGCGTTTAGCGAGCGAAAAACAGATACTGCAAAAGCGATATGATGTCAAGTCGATATGTGGTAACAGTCGATATAAGGAAACGGAAGACATTTTCTTATTTCATCTGAGCCGATATTGCATTTGTAACGTGCATTTCGCGGCAAAACGGGATCTTGACGGTCAGGATGGTTTGCCCGAAGGGAACCCTCAGACTGTCTTTGAATCAGACACGGTGGGGATTGCTCGGGATCAGGGAGTCTTCCACTCCATGATCGGCACTGTGCTGATGCTGTTCTTCGGGCTGCCCGTGAGAACCCTGTCACTGTAAGATACATAAACCAGGACATTGCGCTTGCGATCAAAGAAGCGCACAACTTGAAGCGACTTGAAGACAAGGCTGCGGTGTTCGTCGAAGACGCGCTCGCCGTCCTTGAGCTCGCTCAGGAACCGAATCGGCCCGACCTGGCGACAGGCAATGCTGGCGTCGCTCACATCCTCGGCCACGCTGAGGGCGCCTTTGATGCCGCCGGTTTGTGCCCTGGAGATATGGCAGGCCACACCCTGGACTTTAGGATCATCGAAACCGTCGACCACGATCTTGTCATTGGGACCGAGCCATCGAAATTGGGTGCTCACCGAGCCGGTCGTCCCCCGTTCGGGGCGACTGACGAGCCACCATCCGAAAAGCGCAATGACCAGCAAAATAACCGCGCCAACGATTATGACGACTTTTTTCATGAGTCTTCGCCTTTTGGATGAAATGGAGTCGGACCTTCTCTTCTTCTATTTAACCGGTCTTATGCACTTCAAATTTGTTGTCTTTCCACTCTCCCTTGTTTATCGTGCCGTCCCAAAATATCAGCGATCCATGCCCCAGGATTCTGTTTTCGTGCCACGTCCCTTCATACCTGGAACCATCGGTGAAAAAAAGAGCCCCTTTGCCGTGCATCAGGCCGTTTTTCCATTCCCCCTTGTATATTTTACCGTCCGGGAAGATCATCTCCCCATATCCGTTTTTCATGCCGTTTTTCCACTGCCCGCCATACGTTCCGCCGTTGGGCAGCGTCTCCGTCCCATCGCCCTCGACGACACCGTTTTTCCACTCCCCTTCATAGCGATACCCGTCGGACAAAAGGATCGTACCCTGCCGCTGGGGCAGACCATTCTCCCATTGGCCTCCATATCGACTTCCATCCGGCCATGTGAAGGTCCCGTGGCCGTGGAAACGACCTGCCTTGAAGGAGCCGCTATAGGCAGTTCCATCCTGATAGGTGCAGGACCCCTCGCCTTCCATGGGTTTTTCGGCCCATGCAAATTCGATAAACAAGGGTCCGTCTGAGTTCCGGGAGGATTGATAGACGAGCAATTTTTGTTTATTCATGGAATCTTTCAATTTTCATCTCACGAATTTGCCATTATCAAATTTACCTTCGTACTTTTTGCCGTTGGCCAGCACCATCACCCCATTGCCGTGCGGCAGACCATATTCAAGTTCGCCGGTGTATTTTCTGCCGTCTATCAACGTGATGACCCCCCAGCCGTGATATTTGTTATCCTTGAATTCGCCTTCATAACGGTCTCCGTTGGGGAATTCCATCACACCGTAACCGTTGGACATGCCTCGACGGAATGCCCCTGTATATTTTCTTTTGTCGGCCATGATTAAGGTTCCTTGACCATCGTATAGATCGTTGTCCCAATCGCCAACGTACTTTTTCCCGTCTGTCGCGGTCAATGTCCCATTTCCTTTTTTCCTGCCTTCGCTCCATTGGCCTATGTATGTAGAACCGTCCGGCATTGAAAAGATGCCATGTCCGTCACGCAACCCGTTCCGCCATCCTCCTACATATTTTCCTCCATCAGGGTAGCTTGCGATTCCCTGGCCATTGGCCAATCCGTCCCGCATCTGACCCGCATACGTGCTTCCATCAGGTTGTATTTTTGCCTCCTGCCCAAGATCGAATTCCTTGGGGGACTTCTGTTTCCTCCCTTCTTTTTTCTCCCTCCATTCCTCTTTTAAAAGGGCGTCACTCACTTTTTTCCGCAGCTCTTCATGATCTTTGAACTGTGCTAACTCTTCAGCCTTCTTCCTGGCCTCCTCTTCTGCCCTGAGTTGCGCTTCCCTTTTTTCGGCCTGGACTCTTGAAACCTCTTCCTCAGCTTTCTTATTGATCTTTTCGTCTGCCTTGAGCTGTGCCAATTCATTTTCAGCCTTGAGTTTCGCCACCTCCTCTTCGGCCTTCTTTCTGGCCGCCTCTTCCGCCTTAAGCCTTGTTTCCGCTTTCTCGGTTTTTTCCCGGGCCTCTTCTTCCGCCCTGAGTCTTGCTTTCGCCTCTTCGGCTTTCTTCCTGGCCTCCTCTTCCGCCCTGATCCGCGTTTCGTCCTTCCTGGTCTTTTCCCTCTCCTCATTTTCAGCCTTGAGTTTTGCCAGCTCCTCC
>JAXGRQ010000027.1:0-31754 GCA_040765725.1 Syntrophales bacterium | reverse complement strand
TGACTTTGACGTCAACCGCAACATCTGCAGGAACAGCCAGAGTTAATGCTTGCGTTGATTTGGATCGAAGCGGAAGTTGTTCTTCCGGCGAGCCGAACGCAGCGGTTGTGGTAACGATACCTTAAGTAGGCCCTGTCACATCCATTCATTTTGCTCCCTCCCTCCTTCGGGGGAGGGGGCGTTTTTTCATGGCCGATCCGGCACAGGATCCCATGATAAATCGATCCATTCTGTTTACAGGATAAACTTGTCTCTTCCCTGTCGAGGAAATTATATCCCGAAAACGCATATCCGAGTTTACGGAATGCCCGCCCATCAGCCAATGAACAAAAAGAAGATGCCCTGACCGAATCTTGTGTATTTTGTCTTTGCGGTAAAATTGCAGGACAAAAACTCGGCTTTTTCGCGCTTGACACGCTCTTTTGGCCTGTGTTAGCGTTCACCCCGGTTCGGCTGAAATTCGCTAACCTGCCGAATTATCGCAGAGAAGATGACCGATGGATGAACGAAAATCCCAGGAGCGCAACGCATTTCTCGCCGGGGTGGAAGAGAACTTCCAGCGCGGCGACTTCGAAACGATCCTGATGACCGCCGGATTGCGCCTCAAGCGGATGCCGGGCGACCTGGACGCGCGGCTGGCGATCTGCCGCGCCCGGATCGAGCAGGGGGCCCTGGGCGAGGTCGGGGACCTGCTTTCCGAGGTCGAGCGGGTCCTGGCGGGCCTGGACAGGGTCTGCGCGCTGCTGAGGGAACTGGGAAAGCAGGCGGGGCTGACGGACGAGACGCGGGCCCTGTTCGAAAAATTCGGGCTGGCGGCCCCCGCCGGGGCGGCGATAGAGACCCCCGCGGATTCCCGGGGCCGTTTGGCCCTGCAGGAGACCAAAGCGGCGCCGGTCCTGGCTGCGGCGGTTGCAGCGGCCGAAGCGGAGGCGCCTCGGCAGGGGGACGTTCCAGCGGGCGGAGAGGCCTCGGAGGCGCCGGAGGATTTTCTGACGGTGACCCTTGCCGAGCTCTATATCCGGCAGGGCCATCTGCGGCAGGCGGAGAGTGTCCTGGAAAAAATCGTCCGGCAGGAGCCGCAGAACGACCGGGCGGCCGGGCTTCTCCGGGATGTCCGGGGCCGGCTGCAGCCGGCAACCGCGTCGCCGAAGGATGCGGCCGTCGCGGCCGAGCTTTCGCGCTGGCTGGACAACGTCGGCAGGCTGCGCGGCCATGCAACCTGATTCATTGCGCTGTGCGGAACGGGTCGGCCGTATGCGGTCGGCCTTCCCGGAAACGGACGCGCTGCTCATTCTGAATGCGAAGAACATCCGGTATCTGACCGGGTTCACCGGCGGCGACGGGGCGCTGATGGCCGGCCGCGACTGGCTCACGCTGCTGGTGGACGGGCGGTACACAACCCAGGCGCGGGCCGAGGCCGGGCAGGCGGAGATCGTCGAGTTCCGCAAGCGGACGGACGGGATCGTCGAGACGATCCGACGGCGCGGGGCCGGATCGGTCGGCTTCGAATCATCCGCCCTGTCGGTCGAGGAGTATCTGAAGCTGAAGGAGGCCCTTCCGGAGGGCTCGCTCCGGCCGCTTCCCGATGCGTTCCGTCTTCTTCGCGCCGTCAAGGACGACGCGGAGGTGGACCGGATCCGGCAGGCGGCGCGGATCGCCGGGGAGGCCCTCGCGGATATCCGGGGGATGATCCGGCCGGGCGTTCGGGAGAGCGAGGTTGCGCTCGAGCTGGAATACCGGATGCGCCGCGGCGGTGCGGAGCAAGCCGCGTTCGAGACGATCGTTGCGGCCGGGGCCCAATCGGCCCTTCCCCATGCGACGCCGGGGCCGCGGCCGATCGCCGACGGGGATTTCGTGACGGTCGATTTCGGTGCGGTCTGCGGCGGCTACCATTCCGACGAGACCTGCACCTTTGCGGTCGGGAGCGTCTCGGAGCGACAGCGCGAGGTGTACGGGCTCATCCGGGAGGCCCACGACCGGGCGATCCGGGCGATCCGGCCGGGCGTTTCCTGCGGGGAGATCGACCGCGTCGCACGCTCCTTTCTGGCCGACGCCGGATTGGGGGAGGCGTTCGCGCACGGGACCGGCCACGGTGTGGGCCTGGAGGTGCACGAGGCCCCGCGCCTGGCCGCGGGCCGGGAGGAGACGCTCCGCGCCGGGATGGTGGTGACCGTCGAGCCGGGGGCCTATCTCCCCGGCCTCTGGGGGGTGCGGATCGAAGACACGGTTCTTGTGACGGAGGAGGGCGCCGAAATCCTGACGCCCACGCCCAAGGATCTGACAATCATCCGGAGCTGAGCCCGTTGGCCGGCGAAGGGAATTTCAAGAACAGGATGGCGTATGATGAAGGTATTTCCGGACGATCTGCTGTACAGTCGGGAGCATGTCTGGGTGAGGGTGGAGGGGGATCTGGCCACCATCGGGATCACGGATTACGCGCAGGAGAAGCTGGGCGAAGTGATCTCGCTGGATCTGCCTGAAGCGGACGCCTACCTGGAGCGGGACGAGCCGTTCGGAAAAATCGAGTCGGTGAAGGCGGTCGTGGAGCTGATCTGTCCGCTCAGCGGCGTGGTCGTCAGCGTCAACGAGGACCTCCCGGACGAAATTGGGGTGGTCAACAGCGACCCGCACGACACCGGCTGGATGGTTGTCATGGAAATCGAGGATCCGGCGGAGCTGGACGACCTGCTGGATGTGAAGGGGTATCAGGAGTTCCTGATCCTCGAGGCGGAAGCGGACTGACCGGCCGTGACGGAGTGGAGGATCCTCCCTTTCGAAAGGGCCGCCGCCGCTAAGAACATGGCGATCGACGAGGCCGTCTTCCGGAAAAACATCCGCGGGGAGTCTCCGCCGACGCTCCGCTTCTACGGGTGGCGGTCTCCCGCCCTGTCGATCGGCTATTTCCAGGATTACCGGAAAGAGGTCGATGACGAGGCCTGCCGGAAGTTCGGCGTGGAGGTCGTCCGTCGCCCGACCGGCGGGAAGGCGGTCCTGCACGAGCGGGAGCTGACCTACGCCGTGGTTGCCGGCGCGGACACGGGCCTTTTCCCCCCGGATATCCTGAAAACCTATCTCGTGATCGGCCGCTGCCTGGCGGAGGGGCTGGCCGGGGTCGGCATCCGCGCGGAGATGAAGGAGGACGGGCGGCGCCCGCCGGACGGCGCCCTCCCATCCGCCTGCTTTTCGTTTCCGTCCCGCTACGAGCTGCTGGTCGGGGATCGGAAGATCTGCGGGTCCGCCCAGATGCGGTCCCAGGGCGCCTTCCTGCAGCACGGTTCGCTGCTGACGGCGTTTGATCCGCTGCGCACCTGCGAGGTCATGCTGCCCCACCGGAGGCTCGAAGAGGAGGCCGACCGGCTCCGGAACGCGGTGACCAGCGTCGGGGAGCAGGCGGGACCGGCTCTCGATGAAGAGGGCCTCCGCCGCGCGCTCCGGGAGGGGTTTGAACGGACGCTGGGCATCCGGCTCCGGGACGGGATGCTGACGCCGGGGGAGCAGGCGCTCCGGGACGAACTGGTCGAGAAGAAATACGGCCGGGAAGAATGGAACCGGGAAGGGAAGAGAGGCGAATGGATATCCGGACTCTGATCAAGGAGGAGGTGCTGGCCCAGAGGGCCTACGGGGTGGAGAATGCCGCCTTCCCGGTCAAGCTGGATGCCAACGAGAACCCGCTGGCGATGCCGGAGGAGCTCCGCGGTCGTTTCTCGGCTATGCTTTCGTCCATCCCGCTGAACCGGTATCCCGAACCGGGTTCCCCGGCGCTGGCGGCCCGTTTCGCGAAGGCCTTCGGCGTCGGCCGGGACCAGGTCATGATCGGCAGCGGATCGGACGAACTGATTCAAATCCTCTGCACGGCCGTCGCCCGTCCCGGGGCGGAGGCCATGATCCCGGTTCCGACCTTTGCGATGTACCGGATCACGTCGCAAAACGCCGGTCTGACGGTCGCGGCGGTTCCGCTCGACGGGATGTTCGATCTCGACCTCGCGGCGATGCGGGAGCGGATCGCCGCGCACCCGCCCGCATTGACCTTCCTTGCGTGGCCGAACAACCCGACGGGCAACTGCTTTTCCCGGGAGCGGGTCGAGGCGATCCTCCGGGAGTGGCCCGGAATCGTGGTCGTCGACGAGGCCTACTTCCACTTTTCCGGGAAGACCCTGCTGCCGGAATTCAACCGGCACGAAAACCTGGTCATCCTCCGGACCCTTTCCAAGGTCGGGTTTGCCGCGATGAGGATCGGCTTCCTGATCGGCCCGCCGGCCCTGGTCCATGAGCTCGACAAGGTGCGCCTCCCCTACAACCTCAACGCGATGTCGCAGGCGGCCGCCGGGTTCTATCTCGACCACGAAGAGGCGTTCCTGAGGCAGGCGGAAGAAATCCGCGGCTGGCGCGACGAGCTTTTCGCGGCGATGAAAACGATCCCCGGGGTGCATCCGCGGCCGACCGATGCCAATTTTATTTTTTTTGGTTGCGATTTCGACACGGATCGGGTATACGGACAGCTCATGGAGCGGGGCGTCCTGATCAAAAATTTCAACGCCCCCGGGACGATGAGAAACCACATGCGCGTCACGGTGGGAACCCGTGAAGAAAACAGGCTTTTTATCGAGGCATTGAAGGACATCATTCCATAGCGAGGAGCGTGGTAGCCATATAGGCAACAACCGAGGGTAGCTTACGGCACAAACAAAAACGTGCAATGCCGTACTGCCCTTTTTTTGCGCCGGTTTTCGTGAGGACATGTTATTTTAACGAGGCCGTCCGGGGACGGCAAACCTGAAACGCGATGATCAAAGGAGAGGAAATTTGGAAGTAAAGGTATTCGACAACGATGTGGAAAAGGCCCTGAAGATCCTGAAGAACAAGCTTTCCAAGAGCGGTCTGTTCAAGGAGCTCAAGCTGCGCCGCGCGTACGAGAAGCCCTCCGTGAAGAAGAAGAGGAAAACCATCGAGGCGCGACGGCGGTTGGCCAAGGTGCAGCGGCGCCGGGCCTCATGATGTGCCGTTTCTCCGCTTGATGATGTTTCATGGAGCCGTTTGACCGTCATCGCGGCGTCGTCCGCCGCTGAAACGCAACCGGAATCATGAAATGCGGCGCCGGGCCGGCCATGGACCGGAAGAGTGTCCCGCAATCCCCGCCTTGCCGTTGGGGATTGGGGCACAATCAAGAACGGATCGACACCCGGCCGGAAAACCCCGACTCCGCGGACGGCGAGTTTCCAGGTCGCCCGTCGTGGATTGGGGAAACGCGGCTGCGGGTTTTCAATCTGTTCCCGGATCACCCGGCCTGCGTCGGGATGCAGGGAACAATCATCGGGTCACGGTTATCCCCGGGATGGAGGCGGGCAACATGGAAGAGAAGCAGTATCTCGTGGACGCGCTGTCCATCAACGAATCGTGGCGAATGTTCCGGATCATGTCCGAATTCGTCGATGCGATCGAAACCCTCTCTCAGATCAAACATGCCGTCAGCATCTTCGGTTCGGCCAGGACGAAGCCGGACGATCCCTACTACCAAAAGGCCGAACTCCTGGCCCGGCGGCTGGCGGAAAACGGATTCGGCGTCATCACGGGCGGCGGTCCCGGCACCATGGAGGCGGGCAACAAGGGCGCGGCGGAGGCCGGGGGAAAGTCCGTGGGGATGAACATCCGGCTTCCCTTCGAGCAGAAACCGAACCCTTACGCCAACGTAGCGATCGACTACAAGTATTTCTTCATCCGGAAGGTGATGTTCGTCAAATATGCCGTGGCCTACGTGTGTCTGCCCGGAGGGTTCGGGACGCTGGACGAGCTCTTCGAGGCGCTGACCCTCATCCAGACGAAACGGATCAAGAGCTTTCCCGTCGTGCTGATGGGGAGCGAATACTGGAAGGGGCTGGCCGACTGGCTCAAAAAGACGCTGCTGCGCGACGGCAAGATCTCGCCCGGGGATCTGGATCTCTTCCAGATCATCGACGACCCCGACGAAGCCGTGAAGCACATCAAGAAGTACGTTGTTTTATAGCATCTCATGGCATTTCAGGATGACGATACAGGGCGGGGCGCGTCGCTCGATGCGGTCCTTTCCGAGCTGAAGCGGGGGAAGGCCGTCCCGTGCTACCTGCTCTACGGGGAGGAGGAGTTCCGGCTCCGGGACGCCGCCGACAGGATCACGGCGGCGCTGATCCCCGATCCCCGGGACCGCGAATTCAATCTCTTCGTGACGGACGGCGAACGCGAAGAGATCGGGCCGCTCTGCGAATCGCTCATCACGCCGCCGCTCCTCCCCGGACGCAAGGTTCTGATGGTCCGGAACACCCGCCTTTTTCAGTCGAAAGATGTCCTCACACAGGTCGTTTCCCGCATCCGGGAGCGGCTCGAACCGGACCCCGACCGTGCGGCCGCGGATTTCATGCAGTTCCTCGCTCTGACCGGATTGTCGCTGGACGACCTCCGGGACGGCGGCTGGCGCAAGATCGATGACGATGCCTGGCGGAAAATGGTTCCGGGCGACGGCGGGCAGGACCGGGAAGCGTGGCTTCCCCGGGCGGTGGAACTCTGCGTCGGCCGGGGGCTGGTCCCGACCCCGCAAAAGGCGGAGGAGACCGACCTTCTGGAGCAGGCGCTGGCGGGGGGGATGCCGGAGGGGAATCACCTGATTCTGACGGCCGAGGCGGTGGACCGGCGCAAAAAGCTCTTCAAAACCGTATCGGCGCTGGGGCGCGTGCTGACCTTCACGAAGATCAAGGGGGAGGCAAGGCAGCAGCAGGCCGCGATGGCGATGGCCGCCGACCTTCTGGAGGGCCGGGGGAAGCGTCTCTCCGCAGCCGCCTGGACCGCCCTGGGGCGGAAGACCGGTTTCGAACTGCGGGAGTCGATCGGGGCGATCGAAAAATTGATCACCTATGCGGGCGAGCGGGGGCAGATCGAGGCGGCGGACGTGGAGGCCGTCGTCGGGCAGACCCGGGAGGGGACCGTGTTCGATCTGACGGGGGCGATTTCCGGGCGCAACCTGACGGCAGCCCTGCATGCGCTGGGGGAACTGCTCGATCAGGGCGTCCCCCCGCTGATGATCATGGCCATGGTCACGCGCGAGATCCGCTTCCTCCTCCATGCGAAGCTGCTGCTCGCCTCGGGGCGCCTGAAGGCCTTCAGCGCGAACATGGAATTCGGGCGGTTTCAAAAGACGGTGTATCCCTCGCTCAAGCCGGGGGCCGGCGATGGGGAGGGGCAGGCCGACCTTGTCTTCCAGCACCCGTTTGTCGTGTTTCAGGCGCTGAAGAATGCGGACCGGTTCACCCGGGCGGAGCTGGCCGGTTACCTGGAGATGCTGGTCCGGATCGACCTGGCGCTCAAGTCCACGGGGCAGGATGCGCGCCTGCTGATCGAGCGCTTCCTGCTCGCCGTCTGCAGCGCGAACGTCAAAGCTTCCTGAGCCGGGCCAGCGCGGCCCGTTTCTGCCTGGAGAGCCGGCGGGCCGGGCCTTTCCTCTTCAGGCCGGTCCGGCCATCCTCCTCGCCGTTTTCCATGTCGTATTCATCCGCGGCGTCGGATCCGCCCGCGCACCGTTCCAGCCGTCCGGCGAAATCGGGGGAGGCGATCACGGCTTTCCCCCGACGGGCGGCGAAGACGGCGATTTCGCGGTCGGAGGTGACGACCAGGGTCTCCTCGCCTCCCTTTCCCAGCATCCTTTTGATCACCTCGTCGGCCTTCTCCCCGAGGCGGGAATAGATGATCTCGACGCCGCCGGCAAGGTCCCTCTCCTCCTCCGGCGATCCCCCCACCCAGCCGTCGAAGACGACGGTGATCCGGTGTCCGCGGATTCTCCGGTAGGCGATCAGGCTGCGGATCAGCGCATTGCGCCCCTCCTCCAGGCTTTTTCGCTCGGCCTGCCGGAATGGATCGGTCTGCCGGATCAGGTTGTAGCCGTCCACGAGGATGTGCATGTCGTTTCGCGTTCCCTTCCCGACGCGACTTGTCAGGAATTCGTTGTCAGCGCGGGGTGAATATGGTATATGCCCCCCGGCCGCTTTTTAGGCCGGGATCCGTTCGGGATGCACTATACCAGACCAGATTTTCATTGAACATCAAAAAGAGACAAACGGCCGTCCGGCGTTTTCCGCGCAGCGCGGAAGCGGATGGTTGGAACAGCGGGACCAGGACAGTGTGGGGGCTCCTGTGAGACCGCCTGCCCGATAGGCATCATTGCGAAGGCGCGGCGGACGGCACGGGACCATCCCCTGTCGAAACCGATGCGGCCGTCGGCCGCAATCACGATGGAAAGGGAGTCGGATGATGGAAATCAAAAAGGTTTGTGTGTTGGGCGCCGGGTTGATGGGAAGCGGGATTGCACAGGTCTGCGCGCAGGCGGGGTTTCAGGTCGCGTTGCGGGACATCGAACAGCGGTTCGTCGACGGCGGGATGAACACGATCCGCAAGAACCTGGGCCGCGAGGTGCAGAAGGGCAAAAAGACGCAGGCGGAGATGGACGCGCTGCTCGGCAGGATCAAGCCGACGCTGGATCTGAAGGAGGCGGCCGGCGACGCCGATGTGGTCGTCGAGGTGGTGGTCGAGGTGATGCCGGTCAAGAAGAAGGTCTATGCGGAGCTCGAGGAGATCGTTCCCGCGCATTGCCTCTTCTTCACGAACACCTCGGGCCTGAGCATCACCGAGATGGCCGCGATCACCCGGCGGCCCGACCGCTTCATCGGGACCCATTTCTTCAACCCCGTGCCGGTGATGCGCCTGCTCGAGATCATCCGGGGCTTCGAGACGTCGGACGAAACGCTGGCGGTCGCGAAGGCCTGGGGGCAGAAGCTCGGCAAGGAGTGCATCGTCGTGAAGGAGGCCCCGGCGTTTGTCGTGAACCGGGTCCTCTGCTCGATGATCAACGAGGCCTTCTTCGTGTTGGGCGAGGGGCTGGCCTCGGCGGAGGATATCGACAAGGGGATGGCTCTGGGATGCAACCATCCCATCGGACCGCTGGCGCTGGCGGACCTGATCGGCAACGACACGCTGCTGCATGTCGTCGAGGGGCTGCACCGCGAGCTGGGGGACAAGTACCGCCCCGCGCCGCTTTTGGTGCAGCTTGTCCGGGCGGGACGCCTGGGGCGGAAGTCCGGCAAGGGGGTCTACGAATACCCGGCGAAATAGCGACGAAACGGAGTGCCGCATGCGGGAAACGGCCCGCTGCGGCGCCCGGTCAGGAAAAGGAATTTTCCCCCCGCAAGGGGGCTTTCGAGAGAATCTCGATCTGATGGAGGGAAGCGCCATGGATTTTGAATTCACCGAGGAACAGAAAATGCTGCAGGATATGGCCTATAAGTTTGCCAAGGCCAACTTCAGTTCCGTTTCGGAGGAGTGCGACGAGGGGGAGAAGTACACGGCGGAGATCCGGAAGAAGGCGGCGGCCCAGGGTCTCGTCGGGGCCTGGCTGCCGGAGGAATATGGGGGCGCCGGCGCGGGCATCCTGGGAAACGCGATCATCACCGAGGAGCTCTCGAAGGTGGACATGGGAATCGGCCTCAACGTGACGGCCGCGACCTTCGGCTGCGAGGCGATCTTCCAGTACGGATCGGAGGAGCAGAAGAAGACGTGGCTTCCGCCGGTCTGCGCCGGGGAAAAGGTCGCGGCCGGGGCCTTCACCGAGCCCAACGCCGGGACCGACGTCGCCGGCTACAAGACGCGCGCCGTCAAGGACGGCAGCGACTACGTGATCAACGGCAACAAGATGTTCATCACCAACGGCACGGTCTGCGACTTCATGGTGACCCAGTGCATCACCAATCCGGAGCAGAAGAAGCACAACAGCTTCAGCCTGATCATCGTGCCGGCGGACGCGAAGGGGGTGACCCGGAACAAGATCCACGGGAAGCTGGGGATCCGCGCCAGCGACACGGCCGAGATCGCCCTCGAGGATGTCCGGGTGCCGCAGGCGAACCTGGTCGGGAAGGAGGGGAACGGCTTCCGCGAGCTGATGCACTTCTTCGACACGACCCGCGTGATGGTCGCCGCCCAGGCGCTCGGCCTTTCCGAGGCCTGCCTCGACACGAGCGTCCGGTACGTCAAGGAGAGGACCGCCTTCGGGCAGCCGCTGGGGGCCTACCAACTCACCCAGAAAAAGCTGACCGAAATGGCGATCCAGATCGAGGCGCTCCGCGGTCTGGTGTACAAGGCCGCCTGGCTGATCGACGCAGGACGGCCGGATTACACGCTCGCGGCGATGGCGAAGTTCTTTGGCGGCCAGACCGCCGTCTTCTGCGCGAACTACGCCGTCGAGCTGCACGGGGGCTACGGCTATGTCGAGGAGTACCCCGTCTCGAAGTGGTACCGCGACGCGAAGATCCTCGAACTCTATGAGGGGACGAAGGAAGCGGAGATCATGACGATCGGCCGCTACCTCCAGGCCCGGTAAGGGAGCGCAAGCGCAGGAAAAAGGATTCCTCCGGCGCGCTGTACATTTTTCGATCCTGCGACTCCTCGCTGCGCTGCAAAGACGAAACTCGCGCTAATGCGCTAAAAATTCGTCTTTGCGGGCGCTTCGCTGCGGGTGCAGGGTGCCCGAAAAACCTCCAATGCGCGTTTCCGGAATCCGATTCCTGCGCCAAGTGAAGGGGTTTGTGGAGTGATAGAAGGAGGCTGTTTGTGAAGACGCGAATTACCGAGCTTTTCGGCATCGAGCACCCCATCCTGCTGTCCGGCATGAGCTGGATCAGCGTGCCGAAGATGGTGGCGGCCGTCTCCAATGCCGGCGGATTGGGCATTCTGGCGACCGGTCCGCTGGACGTGGAACGGACGCGGCAGGCGATCCGGGAGATCCGGAGCCTGACCGACAGGCCCTTCGGCTGCAACGCCACTCTGCTCATTCCGGGAGCCGCCGAGAACGCCAGGGTCATGCTGGAGGAGAAGGTCCCGGTCATCAACTTCGCGCTGGGGAAGGGGGACTGGATCGTGAAGGGGGCGCACGAATACGGCGGCAAGGTGATCGCCACCGTCGTCAACGCCCGCCACGCGAAACGCGCGGAAGAGTATGGGGCGGACGGCGTCATCGCGACCGGCCATGAGGCGGCGGCCCATGGGGAGGCGGTCACCTCGCTGATCCTGGTGCCGAGCCTGGTCGACGCGGTGAAGATCCCCGTCATCGCGGCGGGCGGGTTCGCCGACGGCCGCGGACTGGCGGCGGCGCTGGCCCTCGGGGCCGAGGGGATCGCGATGGGGACCCGATTCATGACGACCCGGGAGAGCCCCCTCCACGCGAATTTCAAGAGGCTCTCGATCGAAAAGGGGGTGGAGGACACGATCGCCTCGCCCCGTTTCGACGGGATCCCGTGCCGTGTGCTGAAGACCGACAAGGCCAAGAAGGCCGAGCGGCAGGGACTGAATCTCCTCGCGGCCTTCTCCAACTCACGCAAGATTGCAGCCCAGCTTCACGTTCCCTATCTGAAGCTCTGTTTGGGCGTTATGGCCTCCGGCTGGAAAAGCGCCCGGCAGCTTGCCTACATGGCGAGCGGATTCGAGGCGTTCCGCCTGGCGACCGAGGACGGCGACATAGAAAACGGTATTCTCCCGGTGGGGCAGGTGACGGGCCTTCTCCGCGACGAGCCGTCGGTGAAAGAGGTCATCGAACGGATCGTTGCGGAGGCGAAGCAGGTGCGGGCGCGTCTGGACAAGCAGATTTCGTGAAACGAATTCATAATCCGGGGACACCACAGTAATTTTCGGTCGCTCCATTCCATGAATTATTGAATGTCCTCGGAATTTCGCAGAATTACCTACGACAGCCCCAAGCACTGCCGCCCTCCAGCGGCCACTCCCCATCGTCACAAAGGCTGTATTGGCTTCCTGGATAACGTCCGGTCTGCAGCCGATCAAAAACAGGCCTTTAAATACTTATCCGTACAATAGCTGATCGATCTGATTCCATGATTATGACGTGAAATAATCACATTACAATTATCAAGTCGCTCCCCCGTCACCTCCGACAGGGTTCCGTCATCGTTGTTGACTTCCCCGTGTAATTTCCTGTGCTTCTATTTCAGACCATTACCACCGGGCTGGTCATGAATGAGGGAATGGCCATGGATAATGCGGTTTATCGAAAGTTAGCCAAGGTGCTCGATACGCTGCCCAACGGTTTCCCGGCAACGGACAGCGGCGTAGAGATTAAGCTGTTGAAGAAGCTCTTCAGTCCGGAGCAGGCGGGGCTCTTTTGTCTACTGAGGTTGACCTTCGAGACGGTTGAGCAGATCGCGGGACGGATGGGGCTATCCGTCGAAGGGCTGAAGGATCGGCTTATGGAGATGGCCTCGGCCGGACAGCTCTTCACCGTTAAGCTTGGACAGGACCGCTTTTTCAAGCTCCTCCCTTGGGTCTTTGGAATCTACGAGTTTCAAAGCCATCGCATGGACAGGGAATTTGCAGAGCTCTGCTCCGAGTATGCCCCTGCGGTCAGACGGCAGTTCTTTTCCGGAATGCCCCAACTGATGCAGGTCCTGCCCGTAGAGGACCGGATTCCCGAAGGGGAGAACCCCTTGCCCTACGAAAGAGTCTCGGTGATGCTCGAAAATGGCAAGTCCTTTCTGGTGAATGACTGTATCTCCAAGAAGGAAAAAGGGCTCCAGGGCTATCCCTGTGACAGGCCCCTTCAGGTCTGTTTGGCCGTCGCCCCGATTCCCGGGGCCTTCGACAATTCTCCCGTGGGGCGGGTCGTCTCCCGCCAGGAGGCCTATGACCTGATCAAAAAGACGGAGGCACTGGCCCTCGTCCACATGACCAACCCGGAGAAATTGACCCCGGAAGGTGCACCCTCCACCGACTACCTGAAGTACATTTATGACGGTTACGAAGAACACGGCTTTGACACAAAGGATCTGCCAAAACCACGATAAGCGCCCAATATGCTTATTTAACTCATGGTCTTCTTGACATACGCCCCTGTTTTGCATATATATACAGAACAAACAGAGCGCGTCGATTCAATCGGCATCATATGCAACGAATCAAAAACCCGAGATCGGCTCATATTTGCCCGATATGGGTTGTTCAGGGAAACGCATCCTGTTCACCTCGGCCTGTCGCGCAGCGGTTATCCTGATCATCATATGACCAACCCACTCAATCCAAGGAGGCTTACAATATGGTATCCACAGCAGCAGCAAAGGTAATCCGTTCATCACTCGCCATTGTGACAGTTCTTGTTTTCGCGGGACTCGTAACCACGGCACATGCCGACTCGATTCTTGATCGCATAAACAAAGGTGAATCAATCCGCATCGGATTCGCCCACGAAATTCCCTGGGCGTATCCGGGCGACAACCAGAAACCGCTCGGTTTCGTCAACGCCATAACCATCGGCGTGCTCAAATCCATGGGCTACACAAACATTGAAACGGTCGTGACCGAGTGGGGCGGATTGATCCCCGGTTTACGGGCAAACCGATTTGATCTCATTACCGGCGGAATGTACATCATCAAGAGCCGTTGTGAAAATGTTAATTTCTCGGATCCCATCGGTGTCTTCGGTGAATGCTTTATCGTTCCCAAAGGGAATCCCAAGGGCCTGGAAAGCTACCAGGACATAAAAGACAAGGAGGCCATCCTTGTAACCGGCGCGGGATACACCACGATCGAAAACGCCAAAAAAGAAGGCATCCCCGAAAGGAATCTCATGGTCGTCCCGGGCAACACGGAGATACTGGCGGCCGTGAGGTCGGGCCGTGCCGATGCCGGCGGTCTGACATACTTCAGCGCTCTCCACCTGTCCAACGCGAGCAACGGTGTCGTTGAACCCACCGATCCCAGGAAGAATCCCGAATGGACCTTCAACTGGGTAGGAATCGCCTTCCGCCCGTCGGACACGGAATTTCTCGCGGCCTTCAACGAGGCCCTGAAACATTACCTGGGATCCGATGAAATGATGGCTGCCGTCGAGGAGTACGGCTACCTTGAATCACAGCTGCCCGGAGACATCAGCACGGCCTGGGTCTGCGAAAACCGCTAAGCGCCACCCGGCGTTTCTCTATCGTTTGACCATACTGAAAGGATCCTTCCAGAGCGGACCAGCCCTCAGAACGACAACAAACGGGGGCGTCCGCACGGAAGACAAACGACCTGTATGTCCTACGTCGATTTCCTGCAGACCTACGCCCCGGCTTTTTTCAACGGCGCGCTGGTAACACTCCAGCAGACGGGGCTGGGAATTCTTCTTGCCGTGGCTGTCGCCCTGGTGATGGCCTTCATGAAGATGTCTCCGTTCTTTTTCATCCGTTGGCCTGCCGTTGCCTATATCGAGATATTCCGGGGAACGTCCCTGCTGGTACAGCTCTACTGGATATTTTTCGTCCTGCCGCTCTTCGGAATCACCCTGGACAAATTCACTGCGGGGTTCCTCGCCGTGGGCCTGAATCTCGGGTCATACGGAGCCGAACTGGTGCGGGGGGGCATACAATCGGTATCCCGGGGACAGCACGAAGCGGCGGTGGCTCTCAGCATGTCCCCCTTCACGAGAATGCGGCGGATTATCTTTCCCCAGGCACTGTTGAACATGCTCCCGCCTTGGGGCAACCTGTTAATCGAACTGCTGAAGGCGACGGCCCTGGTGGCCCTCATATCCGTCACGGACCTGATGTTTGTTTCACGGCAGATCAATTCGACAACCTTCCTTTCCGCCCAGGCCTTTGGAACGGCGCTGATCATCTACTACATCATCGCGCGGTTCATCATCACCCCGGGCATGCGGGGCTTCGAGAAAAAATTGTCGCAAAAACTCAGCAGAGGATAAGGTCATGCTTGACTGGAGATGGGATTTCATCTTTGCGATTCTGCCACGGCTCCTGGAGGCCACGATCAACACCCTCATCGCGTCTGGCCTGGGTTATCTGATCGCGTTGATCGTCGGACTTATCTTTGCCCTTGCCCAGCGTACCCCCTACAAATCCTTGACCTTCGTCGTCCGTGAGTCCGTTGAGTTCATTCGATCAACGCCGCTTATTCTGCAGATCTTTTTCATTTTCTACGTGGGGCCCCAGTTCGGCATCCGGCTGACTCCCTGGGTGGCCGGCATGATCGCCATAGGCCTTCACTACGCCTCCTACCTCTCGGAAGTCTACCGGGCCGGCATCGACAGCGTCTCCAAGGGTCAATGGGAGGCCTGCACGGCGCTGAACTTGGGCGTATCACGGACGTACTTCAAAATCATTATCCCCCAGGCGATACCGAACGTTATGCCAGGCTTCGGAAACTACCTGGTGGGTATTTTCAAAGATACCCCGCTGCTCTCGGTTATCGGCGTCATGGAACTTCTTCACGCGGCCAACTCAATAGGAGCGGAAACGTACCGTTTTCTGGAACCCTACTCGCTGGTGGGCCTCATATTTCTCGCAATATCCCTGCCGACGGCGCTTTTCATCAGGCGATTCGAGGACTGGATTCGTGTTTCCCTGGGCATGAAAAAACTTTACTCAAAGGACTGACACTCATGAACACAGATGATTTTCCCCTTCGACTTGAAGGAGACGATGTCCCCATGGTCCGCTTTGACCGGGTGACCAAGCGATATGGCGATCTGGTCGTTCTCGATTCCCTGGATCTCGACGTGCGGGCAAACGAGATCGTCTCCATCATCGGACCCTCGGGATCGGGCAAAACAACGGTTCTGCGGATGCTGATGGCCCTGGAACTGATTGATGAGGGGGTTATTTACGTCGATGGTATGCCCATGACGCACATGGAACAGAACGGCAGGCTGGTCCGGGCAAGCGGCACCTATCTTCGAAAGATGCGAAGCAACATTGGGATGGTCTTCCAGCTGTTCAACCTCTTCCCACACATGACGGCACTGGAAAACTGCATGGAGGCGCCTGTTCAGGTTCTGGGCATGAGCACAGAGCATGCCAGGAAGCGGGCCATGGGCCTGCTCGAGATGGTGGGCCTGGAAGACAAAATTGACCAGTATCCGGCGCGACTGTCCGGTGGCCAGCAGCAGCGGGTCGCCATCGCGAGGGCACTTACCATGAGACCGAAAATCATGCTCTTTGACGAAGTCACATCGGCTCTTGACCCGGAACTGGTGGGTGAAGTGACCAACGTCATTCACCGCCTTGCCGACAAGCACGACCTGACGATGCTGATGGTTACCCACCAGATGGGATTCGCCCGGGAGATATCAAACCGAGTCTGCTTTTTCTCTGAAGGCAAGATTGCCGAAGAGGGACCGCCTGAACAGCTTTTCGACAGCCCCCAAAACGAACGGACCATATCGTTCTTGAGCGCCGTGAAGGCCGCCGACTAAGACGGAGCCTTCAGTCCTTTTGACAATCAGAAGTAATACCAGATCGTCCTGTAATCTGATATATTCTCACCGTCTTCGTCAAGCCGCTTGAGATAATCGTAAATGGGGACATCGGTGTGCAGGTAATCTATGGCCGTCACCAGCCGCACCTCCCAGGAGAAAAACCGGTACACTCATCGCCCTTCGGGCGTAATCATGATCCCCTCGTGGTCCTGCCATGCCTTGTTCCGGGTGGCGCCTCCTCTGGAGCTGAAAAAGTTGGAGGCCATTTTCCGGCATAAAGTCTTTTGTATGCTGATCGCCAGGGGAGAAATCTCGGGAGAAATGATCGCCATGGTCTCAACATGTCGACATTCCGGATCCAATGTATTCTGCGGGAATCGCATCCAGCCGAAAGAAAAGGAAGAGATGGGGACCCTGGCACAGTACATCATCCAGGCATCCTTCTCCCAGGAGTGGATGCAGTATCTCGCTGACGAAGAAACCGTCATCTATTCGGAGAAAGACAGCAAAAACCGGAAGGGCTTCGATGCCCAGGAGTGGCTCGCAGCCATGTGCTCCCCTATCCCATGCCGGGGAAAGCAGATGGTACCTGTGCTACAGGTTTGTATCGCTGCCAGAGACTTCAGTACAATTGGTAATCATCGCGTCAATTGAAAATCGAAAACCACTGCTTGTAGGTGCAGCCGAGGCTGGCATGCATCGCTTATTCGAAAGCTGCTATGCAATTGTTTTCCCCAAAATCACGACTACAAAAAAATCAACAGAACATGAGCCGATGAGATTTGTCAGCAGGTAAAGCGAATGGCAAATTGAGAAGGCGATCATGCGAGACTCCAACCAACTTTACGCCGACCCATACTGCGAAAACAAGATGAGGAAATGGCGCTGCATTACGGGCTACCACCCCTTGGTCCACATCTCGTCGTCCTCGTAGACCTTCTCGTCGTTCTGAGACGCCTCCTCGGCATCCGCCTCGATCATCCGGCCGGGGTTCGGGTCCTTCAGCAGTTCGCGGTAGTATTCGTGCTGGATCAGCAGGTTCATGACGTCGTTCGTGCCGGTCCAGATCTGGATCAGGCGGGTGTCGCGGATCATCTTCTCGATCGGGAAGACGTTGGTGTATCCGATGCCGCCGACGATCTGCATCGCGAGGTTGCAGACGTTCCAGGCCGTATCCGTGGCGAACTTCTTCGCCTCGCTGACGATCCGCCTTGCGGTCGGGCGCCCCGCATCGACGCTCTTCCCGGCGGCCAGGGTCAGCGCCCGCGCCGCGTCGAGCTGGGTGATCGCGTCGGCCACCTTGAAGCTGACCCCCTGGAAGTTCCGGATCTTCTGGCCGAACGCCTTCCGGCGGTCGGAGTAGCGGACGGCAACCTCCAGCGCGGCGCGCGCCATCCCGAGCGAACCGCCGGCCGAGGTGAGGCGCTCCGGCACCATCATCGTATCGAAGATCGACGCCCCCTGGTTGAGGCCGCCGATGAGGTTTTCCGCCGGGACCTTCACGTCCTTGAAGATCAGCCGTCCCGTCCCGCCGCCCCTCGTCCCGAGAAGCTTGTAGAGGTACTTCACCTCGACGCCGGGCCGGTCCTTTTCGATCAGGATCAGGCTGATCCGCTCGCGGGGCTTGCCCGCCGGGTCGGTGTTGCAGTAGACGATGAAAAAGTCCGCGCCGTCGGCGGCGACGACGAACCGCTTCTGTCCTTTGACGGTGAACCATCCGTCCTTCAGTTCGGCGCGGGTGGTCGCGCCGAAGAAATCCGAACCGCCGCGCGGTTCGGTCAACGCCTCGGCGGAGATCAGCTCCCCCCTGAGCAGCGGTTTCAGGAATTTCTCCTTTTGCTCATCCGTCCCGAACGATTGGAGCGCCTGGCCGACGATCGACGGCATCGAGAACGCGCAGCCCAGAGCCGTTCCGAGGACGCCGATCTCCTCGAGGGCCGCGATCTCGGCGCTCCAGGGCAGTCCGCGGCCGCCGAATTTTTTGTCGAAGCGAAGGCCGAGGAGATTGCGGTCGCCGAGGGCCTTGACGAACTCGCGCGGGTATGTGATCTCGTCCCGGTCCATCTTCCGGATCAGGTCGGAGGACACCTCCCGTTTGACGAAGGCGCGGATCTCCTCCTTCAAGGCGATCTCTTCCGCGGTCAACAGAATGTCCTGCAGCATGGCAATCCCTCCCTGAATGAATGAAAGCGCGCGTTCCCGCCCAATGCGCTTTCGCTATCGTTGAACACAACGGACGTTCGGGAACCGTTTAATCTCTCGGGGTAAATTCCCCGAAGCTTGCTTCGTTCCTTGCAGTTAAAGATACCTCGCAGCTTGCTGCGAGGAGATTCATTTTGAGACGGTGGTTTTTGCTTGGTTCAGACTGCGACCGTCGACGTCGCGATGAGGGTCTTCATCGCCCCGATCGTTGCGGCGTAGTCGCGGCTGCCGAAGATAGCGGAGCCCGCCACGAGAATATCCGCGCCGGCATCGGCGATGGAACGGATATTCTTCAGATGGACGCCCCCGTCCACCTCCAGCAGAACCTCCGGGGCGATCTCGTCGATCATCCGCCTGGCCGCCGCGATCTTCGGGATCATCCCGCTGATGAATTTTTGCCCCCCAAAGCCGGGATTGACCGTCATGACGAGCAGCAGATCGATGTCGGGCAGAATCGGTTCCACCAGCGCGAGCGGCGTCGCCGGATTGAGGGAGACCCCGGCGCGGAGGCCTTTTTCACGGATCATCGCGACCGTCCGGTGGAGATGGGTCGCGGCCTCCACGTGGACGGTGAGGGTATCGGCCCCGGCCCCGGCGAAACCTTCGATGAACCGCTCAGGGTTTTCGATCATCAGGTGAACGTCGAACGGGAGGCGGGTCGCTTTCCGGATCGAGGCGACGACGACCGGGCCGATCGTGATGTTCGGGACGAAGCGGCCGTCCATGACGTCCACGTGGATCCAGTCCGCCCCCGCGGCCTCGACGGCCGCGATCTCTTCGCCGAGCCGGCTGAAGTCCGCCGACAGGATGGAGGGTGCGATCAACGTCATGATAGAATTCTATTATGCGTGGCGGAATATGTAAAGTACAAAGTTGTCGGCATCCTTATCCAAACGGGTCTCTATATTTTCCCGGACGTCAAGAAGTTTGCCGTCGTTTCACTTCCATTCTATTGGGCGGCGCAGCGACCCGGATCATTGGGGAACATTTCCTTGCAGTAGACCACCGTCAACCGAAGATACCCATCGTTGGGAACGAGATTGACCGCGTCCTTTCCTTTCTGAATCGCTTGTTTCAGGGTGAGATTTTGATTTTCATCTTTGGCTTTCTTTAACAGATAGGCTGCCGACAGAGCCCCTGTCCTGTCTTTTCCCCAGCTGCAATGAATATACAAGACTTTCCGTCTGCCCGCTTCCGATTTCACTTTCATATGCCCGATCAGGTGATCAACGAGTCCTGAAAAGTTCCATCGATCTTCGGTCAGAAGTTCGTTGACGGGAATGCTGCAGGACGGATGATTGATGTCGCCGCCGCCGTCACAAGCCGAAATCGGCCACCATACGAAATTCCCTTCCGGTTTGGGTTCCGGCTCCGTTTCTACATACCCGCTTCCCCAGAGTTTTCCCCACTGCCAGTTCGGCGAACAATCTGATTTGGGAGGCCAACATGCGCGGTTTTCATTTCCGTCATTAAAATCGCAAACGGTCAACCCGAAGGACTTCACTTCGGGAATGAATGTGTCCAAACCGGCGTGTTGATCATCGATCAGGCTTATGTCGATGAGCTGGTAATCCCTAAGGTCGAAGCCGGGGATATTGCTTTTGCTTTGCAGCCCTCTGTTCAACTCATCGTATGTGAATTTCCGATCGTCATAATCGGTCTGTCCGCCCGCCGTGTGGATGGGCATGCTGCCGCGGACGAGAATATTGCCGGTCTCGGCATGCTGATCGACCACGGCCAGCGCTGCCGGATCGAAATGGATATCGGTTCGGTACCACTCCGGTGTTACCGTGCATTCGTTCTGCGCGGCACCGAAACCGCCGTCCGTAAAGGCGCTTCCGTTTTCGGAACTGGAGCAGGTGCAGAAGAGAGGAACCGCGGCTGAGTAAAGAAAAATCATTGCCGAGACGTGGATCATGCGAACGGAACGGTAAATGGATTTCATAAGACACCTCAACCCGCCTCTATTTTCTTCATGGAGATGGTGATTTTTGATCGAGGCATCATTAGCCATAGTTATTGCGACCTGTCAAACAGATAAAGTGGTCGGCCGCGTCCGGCGCCATACGCGAACGGGGAAAGGTCCCGTATCATGGCCGGTCACAGCGATTTGGATCCCGCGGGATGGCGGAGGGATATGTTACGGAGGGTTGTTTTGCTTGCAGCTCCACCGCCGCCATGATAAGAAATTCGACACCCTGACTTGACGCTGTCCGGACACAGGGACTCGGAAATTACGGACTTTCCAACCATATTGCCGTTGCGGACGAGGTCATTCATTGCTCTGGTCGAGACTCTATAACGTTCTTCTTTTTACGGCGGCTTTGGTTGCCGTGCCCTTTTACGGCTCGAAGATGCTCCTGACCGGGAAGTATCGCAAGAGCATCGGCCCGAAGTTCGGCCGGATTCCCGGGGATATCGTCTCCCGGCTCCATGAGGCCGGGACGCCCCGGATCTGGCTTCATGCCGTTTCGGTCGGCGAGGTGACGGCGGCCGCCCCGATCGTGGCGGCGTTGCGCTCCCGTTTTCCCGGAGCGGGCCTCATTTTGTCCACAAGCACGGAAACGGGGCAGGAGATGGCCCGGAATCTGGTAAACGACGCAACGGCGCATATCTACTACCCGATCGACATCCCCTGCATTGTCCGGAAGGTTCTCGATCGGGTCCGCCCCGACGTTTTCGTTCCTGTGGAAACGGAGCTCTGGCCGAATTTCATCCGGATCTGCCGGGAACGGGGAGTGAAGGTTGTGATGGCGAACGGCCGGATATCGCCGCGCTCCTTTCGCGGTTATCGCGCAACACGCTTCTTCTGGGAAAAAATACTGGCCACGCTCGATGATGCCGGCGTGATCTCGCCGATCGATGCGAAGCGGCTCTCGGCCATGGGAATGCCGGTTTCGAAGATTCATGTCCTCGGAAACGCGAAGTATGACGGACTTGCAGCCCGGACCGCCCCGGAGATGGAACGGGAGATGGCCCGCACGCTCGGGATCGGACCGGAAGATCGGGCGCTGGTTGCGGGCAGCACGCACGACGGAGAGGAATCGGTTCTCCTGGAGGTGTATCGGGACATTCTCATGCGCCGGCCGGACTTCAAGCTGATCCTGATTCCCCGCCACATCGAGCGCGGGGACGCCGTGACCGACCTGGCGCGTCGTGCCGGGTTTCCCGATGTCATCCGGATGTCCTCGATTCGAAACGGTCAGGTGCGGCAAGGGGAGCGGGTCATCGTCGTGGATGTGATCGGTGAGCTCTTCAAGGTTTACAGCCTGGCGGATGTGGTTTTCTGCGGAGGAAGTCTCGTGCCGAGGGGCGGCCAGAACCTGCTCGAGGCCGCCGCCTGGGGCAAGGTCGTTTTTCATGGTCCGTTCATGGACGATTTCCGCGACGAGCGGGCGCTTCTTGAAGAGGCCGGCGCCGGGATGACCGTTCGAAATCGCGAGGAGCTCTCCGCCGGCATCCTGGGGCTTCTCGATCATCCGGATCTCCTGCGGGAAAAAGGCGAATCCGGCCGACGGGCCGTCGCGGCCAACCGGGGCGCCGCGGTCCGTTACGCGGAGCTCATTGCAGGGCAGTTGAAATGAGAGCCTCCTTGAAGACCATAAAGCGGTTATCCTATGCCGGGGGAATCCTCCTTCTCCTTCTTGTCTGCGCGGCCTTCCTCCTCCCGAAATTCATCAACACCGCTCCGGTCAAAGATGAGCTTCAGCGGATCCTGTCACAGAAGATTTCCGGAACCCTGACATTCCGAAGCATTGACCTTTCGCTCTTTCCCGTTCCGCGGCTGATCATGGATCAGCCTCGAATCGCCCTGCCGGGAAAACTGGAGGCCTCGATCGCAAGCCTGAGGGTCTTTCCCGAGATCATCCCGTTCTTCAGGGGCCAGGTGAAGATCACCAAACTCCAGATCCGGGACCCCGCTCTTACACTCCATGTCTCCGACCGGGAAGGCGGGCTTCCTTCGGTGGAGCAGATCTCGGCAGCGCTGAGATCGATGACGAGCGATGCAGACGGACTGATTCTCTCTGTCGAGAACGGGCGTTTCTCTGTGATTCGGAACGGACATGAGCCTGCCGTGTTGCGCCGGGTCGATGCACGAATGGTTGCCGAAAGCAAGGAAGACGGGATCACCGTGACCCTCGACCGGTTCAAGGTCACTGCCCCGCGCCTCCTGTTTGCGGGGGTGTTCAGCATTCGTCCGGCGTCCCCGCGCCTCTCTCTGTACCTCAAGGGAACAAACCTGCCTGTGCAACAGACGGGAGGGTTCGCACTTGCCGCGGTGGGAGAGACGCAGCCCGTCAGGAACATCACGGACATCGTCCGGGACGGGACCATCCCCGACATCACGTTTGAGAGCCGGGGCGATACCTTTGAAGAGTTGGGTGAGATCAAAAACATCGAGATCAGGGGCGGACTGGAGAAGGGGGGCATTCATATTCCGGGTCTCGGGCTCGATTTCACCGCCGTCCAAGGCGCCTTCACGGTCTCGAAGGGGATTCTGCAGGGAAAGGGCATCGCGGGCCGACTCGGGAAATCCACGCTGCGGCAAGCCTCATTGAAGCTGGGCGTAACGGGTGATGACGGACCGTTCCACCTGGAAACCGTTGCCAAGGCCGATCCGCAGGAGGCGCTTGACCTGCTGAGACAGCTCGTGAAAGACAAGCCCCTTCTGCAGGAGCTTCACCGGATTCAGTCCGCAAGCGGCGCAATGCTGGGAAGATTGGTCCTTGACGGGACCCTTGCGTCCGTAGAGCCCCGTGTCTCGGTCTCCGAAATGGATCTCTCCGCGCGGTACGATCGCATCCCCTTCCCCGTCACCATCGGGCGCGGCTCCTTCGTTTACGATCAGGAACAGATCTCCGTCAAAGATCTGGCAGGCACCGTGGGGCAGAGCGCCTTTTCGGGAATGGACGCCCGAATGGACCGGGGTCCGGAACCCCGTCTCGCGGTGCGTTCCGGAACGCTGTCCCTCCATGCCGCTGAAATGCACGGCTGGCTCGCCTCCCTGAAGCCGGTCCGGACGCCCCTCGGGGAAATTGCGTCGGCCGGCGGCATCATCACCATCTCCTCCCTTTCGGTGAACGGGCCGGCACAGAGTCCCGAAGCGTGGGCCGTGAGCGCCGCCGGCAGCAGCGACAGTCTCACGGTGTCGTCCCCGGACCTTCCGGAAGCCCTGAGCCTTTCCTGCCGCAGCTTCTCCTATGATCCGGAAAGAATATCCGTCAAAGGCCTCTCGGCGACGATGGGGCGCTCCTCCGTGGCCGGACTCGAAGCGCATCTCGATCCCGGGGCCTCTCCCTATTTGGACATCCGTTCGGCGCAGGCGGCCATCGATGCGGGTGAAATCTATCGCTGGCTCGCCTCGAAGGAAAAAATGAAGGCCCCTTTCCGGAAGATCTCGGCAGTCGGCGGCGGCATCGTTCTTTCCACGCTGGCCCTGAAGGGACCCCTTTCCACTCCGGAAGAATGGCAATTCATGACGACCGGCATGGCAGACGACCTTGTGATCCGCTCCCCCTCCCTTCCGGACCGGCTTGCGGTGAGGAGCGGGAAATTCACCCTCACGCCCGGTTTGATTGTGCTGGATGCAGCCCGTGTCGGTATGCTCGACGCCGCCGCAACCCTCTCCGGCAGCTTGATGGTCTCGCCGGAAGGTCTCCGGGGAACGGATGTCCTGCTCGAGGCCAATACAGGTCCGGCGGGAATGCAGTGGATCAAAACATTTGCGGATCTGCCCCGGGTCCTCAAGGTTCAGCAGCGGATCGCCCTGTCCCGAGGCCACTTCGTCAGCTCGGACAAGGGGCCGTTGTCTTTTCAGGGAGAGATCTCCACCCAGGGAGGCCGGACCCTCTCCCTTGATCTCGTGCGGCAGGAGAGGGAGCTGAAGATCAACAAGCTGGAGATCCGGGACGCGGTTTCCCGCTTCTCCCTGACCCTCGGCCTCAGGAAACGGTCATGGGAGACGACCTTCTCCGGCAGGCTTGACCTGTCGACGGTCGCGGCCCTGGTGGACGTCGAACCGATACCGGCAGGACGTCTTGCCGGTGATTTCTCCGCCCGCATCCTGAGAGACCGGCCCCGCGAGTCGCTGGCCCACGGCAGTCTCTCGGGGGAAGGGATCGTGCTTCCCTGGAAGCCGGACATCCCGCTTCAAATCGACGCAATCACGTTGGGCGCGGACGGCGGACGGATCTCCATTCCATCATCCCGAATCCGCCTGGCGGAGATGGTCCTTTCCTCCAGCGGCGTTCTCACCTTCGGGAAAGACGGTCTGGATGTGCAAATGGATGTTGCAGCGGACAGGCTGGAATGGGGATCCGTTGAGCGGGTCCTGAAGGATGACAAGGCGGCGACTCCGGCGGAGGATCGCGACGAGCCTTCCACGATGCCGATCCGCGGCGCCGTAAACGTAACGGCCCGTGAGTTCGTCTATGGCCGGTACACCCTGAGTCCGCTTCACGCCGATATCTCCTTCACGCCGGAGCGGGCCATAGCTCATATCCGGAAGGCCGCCCTTTGCGGTATCAACGCCGAGGGGCGCATCGAACTGGCCGGCGGCCATCAGAACATGGAAATGGCCCTTTCGGCGAAAGACCAGGATGCGGGACCGGCCATCTCATGCCTCACGGACGGCGACACGCAGCTGACCGGCCGCTTCAATGTGGACGGGACGCTCAGCCTGTCCCTGTCGACCAAACCGCCCTTGAGGGGGCTCGACGGCAACCTGTCCCTGCGCGTCCGGGACGGAAGGATCAACCGGTCCATCCCCTTGACCGGTTTGTTGTCGCTTTTGACCCCTACGGAATACTTCAAGGGGCTTCCCGACCTCCAAAAGGAAGGCCTCAGCTTTTCGACCTTCACCATCGACGGCGACATACGCCGGGGGGTCCTGTCTCTGAAAGACGCAGCCATTAACGGTTCGACCATGCTGATCCTTGCGGAGGGGACGGTGGACTTGTCCGATCGCAAAATGGACGTGACCATGCTCGCAGCGCCTTTCAAGACCCTGGACAGCATGTTCAAAATACTGCCCGAGAGGAAAGGGGACCGACTGGCTTCGCTGGTCGCGATCGGCGTGAAGATGACCGGCGATATCCGGAATCCCGATTTTTCGCTCCGGCCCATCACCGGCATCGGCACCGGCCTGATCGGCGTGATGCAAAGAATATTGAAGACCCCCGTGAGGATCATCGAGTCTCTCATCCCGATCCCGAGGAAATAGATGGAACAGGTTGTTTTGGATCCTTTGGAATATCGAATCGATCGGCAGTCGATGTCGGAGAGGCTTCGTCTGAAAGCGGGAAGCAGGCAGATGGAAGAGGTGGAAAGGTTGATTCGTGAGGCGGAGGCGATCGCCCATCCCAGGGCGATCTACCGAATGGTCTTCATTGAGTCCCGGGGAGATCATCATGTGGCGGCCGGGGGCATCAGATTTGAGAGCCGGGTCCTGAAGGTGAACCTCGACAGCCATCACCGGTTTTTCATCTTCGTGGTCACCTCAGGCCGCGAATTGGATGCCTGGGCGCAAAGCAGGACCGACCTCCTGGAACGTTTCTGGGCGGATGCCATCAATCAGGCCGTAGTCATTTCCGCCCGTTCCTTCCTGCATCGGCATCTGCAAGAACGCTACGGACTGGCGAAAACGGCCCATATGAGTCCGGGTTCCTTGCCTGACTGGCCGCTCACGGAGCAGCGGATCCTTTTTGATCTTTTGGGAGACACGAGAAAAGCCATCGGTGTGGAGCTGACGGAGAGTATGCTGATGATGCCCATCAAATCCGTTTCGGGCATTGCCTTCGAAAATGAGGACGGATATGCCAATTGTCAGCTTTGCCCGCGCGAAGACTGTCCAGGTCGTAGGGTCCCATACGATCCGGGACTCTATGAACGGAAATATCGAGACCCGTTGAAGAGTTCTCGATAGGCGGATCCTGTCGGCCGTTTTTCAACCCTCCGCCCGCTTCAGGTATTCATTCCACTTGTTGTCGACCCAGCGCTGAAGCTGCCCCAGTTGCTCCATGCTCATCTTCTTGAACCGCCCCTGACGTTCCACGAAATTGACCACCGGGGCGCGGCTGCCCTTTTCGGCCAGGGTCTTGCTGCGGCCGGTAAAGCGGAACTTCCCGTTTTCGATCTCGTAGAGGACGGTCATCCCCGTTTCGACGGCCAGCCGGCCGATCTTGACCGTGTCTTTCGGCGGAAAGACCCATCCGGGGGGGCAGGGGGTCGCGATCTGAAGGTAGCGGGGTCCCTTGATCCGCTTGGCCTTTACGAACTTCTCGTAGAGGTCGATCGGATAGGAGGGCGAGGTCGTGGCCAGGTACGGCAGATCGTGCCCCTCCATGATCTTCATCATGTCCTTCTTGTTCTGCTGCTTGGTGAGGACGGGCGTCGTCGTGGTCAGCGCCCCCATCGGCGTGGCGCTGGAGCGCTGCGTTCCGGTGTTCATGTACCCCTCGTTGTCGTAGCAGACGAAGATGAAGTCCGTGCCGCGCTCCGCGGCGCCGGAGAGCGCCTGGATCCCGATGTCGTAGGTTCCCCCGTCGCCGGCGATCGCGACGACCGTGATGTCGCTGCGGTTCATTGCCGCAAGCCCCGCGACGATGCCGGAGGCCGAGGCGGCGGTGCTTGCGAAGGTGCAGTTCAGGCAGGGGATGCCGACCGACGTGATCGGATAAAGGCCGTGGAGGACCGTCAGGCAGCTTGCGGGGAGCGTCAGGATCGTGTTCTCCCGGAGGGCCTTCAGCACGTACCGGTAGGCCAGCGAGAGGCCGCACCCCTGGCAGGCGCGGTTCCCCGGCAGGATGTATTCCTGGCTGCTCACCTTGAAGAGTTTTTCCGGCATGTCGATTCCCCTCCCTTTAGCCCGCCGCGCAGTTCAACCAGACCTGCCGTTCCGTGGCCCCTTCGGCGATGGATGCCAGAGAGGAACGAACGGCGTCGGCCAGCTCGCGGGCCTTCACGTCCCGGCCGCCGAGACCGGCGATATGGTTGTGGACCGGCGTCCGGATGTCGCTCCCGTAAAGGGCGGCCTTGATGTCGGCCGAGAGCGCGCCTTCATATCCGTAACTGATGTTCTTTTCGAAAACCAGGATCGCCTTTGCCCTGCCGAGAGACTCCCGGACCTCTTTGCGCGGAAACGGGCGATAGACCCGGATGCCGACAACGCCTGCCCGGATCCCCTGATCCCGCAGCAGATCCGCCGCCGCCGTCGCCTCGTTGGCGATGGACCCCATGCCGGCCAGCAGCACGTCGGCGTCGTCCGCCCGGTAGCTCCAGAGCATCCCGCCGTGGTCGCGGCCGAATTGCGCCGCGTAGTCGCGGCACGTCCTGACGATCACGTCGTGCGCCTCCTCCAGCGCGTGCTGCAGCTTCCAGCGCATCTCCATGTAGCCGTCCCGCAGCACCCCGTCCGCGTCGCGCCGCTGCCAGGGGAAGATCACGGGGTTGATGTTCCGGGGGTCTTCCGGGCAGAGGATCGTGTGGGGTTTGTAGGGAGGGAGGAATGCACAGACCTTCTCGGCGTCGGGGATCTCGACCGGCATCATCGTGTGCGACAGGACGAAGCCGTCGTAGCAGACCATGACCGGACAGTAGACCTCCTCGGCGATTTTGTAGGCCTGGATCACCGTATCGAGGATCTCCTGGTTGTCCCGGCAGTAGATCTGCATCCAGCCCGTATCCCGCTGGGCGATGGAGTCCTGCTGGTCGTTGAAGATCGACCAGGGGGCGCCGACGCCGCGGTTGATGCAGCACATGACGATCGGCAGGCGAGAGCCGGCCGCCCAGTGAAGCTGCTCATGCATGTAGAGCAGGCCGTGCGACGAAGTCGACGTGAAGACGCGGGCGCCGACGGTGGACGCGGCGACGCAGACGGTCATCACCGAGTGTTCGCTCTCCACCCGGACATACTCGGCCTTGAGTTCGCCCCGTTCGACCCAGTTCGCGATCGTTTCGGTGACGGAGGTCGATGGGGTGATCGGGTAGGCGGAAATCACCTGAACCTTGCAGAGCCTTGCCCCGTAAGCGGCTGCGGAGTTGCCGGTCATGATCTGGACGTTGCTCATTTTGGGGTCTCCTCGTTGGTCACCATCGTGATCGCCCTGGCGGGGCACTCCTCGGCGCAGATCCCGCACCCCTTGCAGTAGTCGAGGTCGATCCGGGGCGGGCTGCCGGCCGTGACGATCCCCTCCGGGCAGTAGAGCCAGCACAGGTAGCAGGCCGCCCGGTTCTTGATCGCGGCGATGCATTTCGCCGGATCGATGACCGGGGTGGCGTCCCGCCAGTCGCCGGTCCTTCCCGCCTCGCCGACAGCCGGCTTGCACATCGCGGAAATGTGGTCGTCTTTTTGTTCCATGGCGTTCCTTTGCTATGGTTTAATGCTTGCCGCTTCGTACCCGGCCCGGAGCGCCGCGATGTTCGTCGCCGCGGCCGTGCCGGAGAGCTTCCACCGGAGTCCCCGCTCCAGATGCGCAACATCGACCAGTTTCGAGGCTTTCGAAAAAACCCCCAGCATCGGGGTGTTGACGATCGGCGCACCTTCCTTGAGCAGGCGGAACTGCAGCGCGATGGCCGCCGCGTCCGCCGTGGCCACCCGGACATCGTCCGGAATATCCAGTTCGTCCGGCGCGTGGGTCGTGTTGACGATGAGCCATCCGCCCGGTTTCAGCGATCCCAGGATGTCGACCACGCCGAGGAGGGAAGGGTCGAGAACGACGGCCACGTCGGCCCGTTCGATCTGCGAAAAGGTCCTAATCGGCGTGTCGGAGATCCGGGTTGAGGCGGTCAGCGGCGCCCCCCGTCTCTCCGGGCCGAAGGTCGGGGCCGAGGTGACCCCCTTGAATCCCTGGAGGTAGGCCGATTCGGCCAGGATCTGCGCGGCGATGACGACGCCCTGTCCGCCGCGTCCGTGCCATATCACTTCATGCATGCGCTTTCCCTCAAAAAGCCGTTGCGGCGCCCGGAAACAGCAAGGCCATGGATTTTTCCACCCATGGCCTTTAGGATTCGTTCATTTTCCGGGATGATCAACTCCTGAAAGCGACGGGCGATGGGCTTGCACCCCTCCCCAGAAGGGCGAGGCACAACAGGAGGCCCCGGCGAAGCAGGTCGCATCTTGAAAAGGCCCTTCTCAACATCGCTTTCGTTCCCATGATGAACCCCGTGATGAAACCGGGCGGAACCATAGAACAAAATCCGGACGATGTCAATCATGAATTTGGCGTGGGACGGGGAAGTTTTTTCGGGTGTGCCGGTGCGGCGGAAAAAGGGCGTCCGGATTCCCGGCCGTTGACGCCTGAACGGCGATCTGATAGAGGGATGACGTCATTGCAATGCGATCAAAGATTCGGGAGGACGGCATGGATCTGGGACTGAAGGGAAAGGTGGCGCTGGTGGCCGGCGGGAGTACGGGACTGGGAAGAGCGGTGGCGCTGGAGCTGTCGCGGGAGGGAGCGAAGGTCGCGATCGGCGCCCTGGACGATCCCCACCTGCAGGAGGCGGCAGATTGGATCCGGCGGGAAACGGGCGGCGAGGTGACGGCCATGCCCGCGGATGTCAGCGACGCGGAGCAGGCGAAGGGGTTTGTCCGCAGCGCGATGGCCCGCTTCGGAACGGCGGACATCCTCGTGAACAACGCGGGAGGGCCTCCTTCGGCCGATTTCCTCGAGATCGACGAGACGCTCTGGGAGAAGGGGTTCCGCCTCAACCTGCTCTCGACAATCCTGATGACCCGCGAGGTGGTTCCGGTCCTGAAGGCGAAGCGCTGGGGGCGGATCATCAACATGACCTCGATCTCGGTCAAGCAGCCGATCGACGGCCTGATCCTCTCCAACACCGTCCGGATGGGGGTGATCGGTCTGGCCAAGACGCTCTCCACCGAGCTGGCCCCGTTCAACGTCACGGTGAACAGCGTCTGCCCGGGATATACCATGACGGACCGGGTCCGGAACCTCGCGAAGGTTGCGGCGGAAAAGGAGGGGACGACGCCGGAGGCGGTCATCGGCCGCTGGGAGGCGGCCATCCCGATGAAACGGCTCGGCACGCCGGAGGAGTTTGCCGCGCTCGTCGCCTTTATCGCCTCGGAGCGCAGCAGCTACATCACCGGCGCCGCGATCCAGATCGACGGCGGCTGGTACCGGGGGGTGATGTAGGCGGTTACAGCTATCAGCGCCGCCGGGAAATCATGATCCCTCCTCGCGCTGGACCTTTTTCGACCCTGCGCCTCCTCGCTGCGCTGCGGGGGCAGGGTGCCCGAAAAATCTCCAATGCGCGCTTCCGGGATATGATTTCTCGGTGGCGCTGAGATCATTTCTTTACGCGGTACTTCAGCAGCGTCCAGAGGGCCGAGAGCCCGTGCCTCCAGGTGATCTTTTTCCCCTCCTCAAAGCTTCTGCCGTAGTAGGAGATCGGAATTTCATAGACCCGCCACCGTTTGTTCCGGCAGATCTTGGCCGTCAATTCCGGTTCCACGGAAAAATCGTCGGATTCGATCCGGATGCCTTCGAGCACCTCCCTCCGGAACATCTTGTAGCAGGTTTCCATGTCGGTCAGCGTCACGTTGTAGAGGAGGTCCGTCACGAACGTCAGGAATCCGTTTCCGACCCGGTGCCAGAACAGGTGGACCCGCTGCGGTTTCCCGCCGGAGAGCCGCGATCCGTAAACCACGTCGGCGACGCCGTCGACGATGGGCCGGATCATCTCGTTGAATTCGTCGGGATCGTACTCCAGATCCGCATCCTGGATCGCCACGACCTCCCCCTTGACATGGCCGAATCCGGTGCGCAGGGCCGCCCCCTTCCCGCGGTTCCGCTCGTGAAAAAAGAGCCTCACGCGCCGGTCGAATGCCGCCTGCTCCAGGATTTCCCTCGTGCCGTCCGTGGAGCCGTCGTCCACCACAACGACCTCCGCGACGATCTCCAGCTTCAGCACCTTCTCGATCATTTGGAGGACCGTTCGCCGTTCATTGTAGACGGGGATCACGACGGAAAGGATCCGCTCCGGTTTGCCGTCATGGTTCATTTGACTCTCCTCCTTTTTCCGGACTTCCCTCTCCCGGCCGATCTTTTACCCGGAGGAGGGGCTTTGGAACCCTGCCGACTTGTGGGCGATGGGTCCGGTTCCGGCGAACCGGCGATCATGAAAAACAGGAATATAAAGCCCGGCCACAACTGCAGGAAAAGACGGTTCAGCGACGTGGCGAGGTGATATCCCAGATCGCGCGGGGTCAGCACATAGACGAAGAAAAAGCCGAACAGCATCAAACCGAGAATGGCGGCCGAACGGA
>JAXGRQ010000026.1:0-31921 GCA_040765725.1 Syntrophales bacterium | reverse complement strand
GGAAACGTGGATTGGAAATTCAGAGCCATCTGCCTGATGGACGATGATCTTATCCAATTTTTTTGTCGTGCGCGAACAATTTTTTCAGAACAATTTTTTCCGTTGATAAAGGATTTTTCCTGTGGTAATGGGATGCGCACTGTTGGGGGATCGTTCAATGGTAGGACAACGGACTCTGACTCCGTGAATCGTGGTTCGAATCCACGTCTCCCAGCCAATTGAAATTAAAAGGGATTTTCCGATTGACGGCGAATCCCTTTTTCATTTCCGTTCATTTTGTCCCGCTCCTGTCCCTCTTTACGGGTTTCATCATACCAAACGACCCGGCATAAAACCAAGGATTCGGTGTGCTCAACTGAACCGCCATCTGCGGTCCGATCCGTGGAAAAGCAGGAATGAAACGCTATTGGGTGTGGGTGAAGATCGTCTTGAAAAGGCAGACGAAGCCTACTGCGTGCATCTTAAGCCACCAATCATTGTCACATACCAGGTGCTTTCTTGATTCTCGGGTGGAACGAAAGAGCACGTCTTGCCCAATTTCTCGCTCCTCACAAATACTTCTCTGATAAATATCCTATCCCCTGCGGCACATTTAAATTGACTTTTTGTATTGACAGGCACGCTCTTCATTACGTTGTTACCCGTATCCCAACAGGGAGTCGCATCCCCCCAGCCAAAACTCGGACATTCCATGCATATCACCGTGACAAGGATTGAATCGATCGTCTTATTTTCAATGTTAACCACAGTCTCTGCATGTCCGGCGGAAACTGCCCCGCAGCACAAGAGAAAGATTTGCAGACACACCAGCATATTCAGTATCTTCCGTCGGTTCATAAGCATCCCCTCCATCCAACCTTTTAATTGTGATGACCTATCTCTGTTTTCTTGTGCGGAAGAATCATGGGGAAAACATTATGGTTTCACTGCTTCGTCAAAGTAATACTGACAACCCTGAATGCACCCTGATTTCTTTTCTTCGCCCGTCAGTTTTCCACATTGACTATAACACGTCTGGCGTATCGTAGTGACGTTTCCGGGATCTACAAGACAAGACTGACTCACGAAAGCGGCATAGACGGGATGGGCAAATTGGATTTGGAAAGCGCCTTGCAGGGGTTCAAACTGACAAAAGGAGCAGGGACGACATCCTTCCCATCATGCGCAAAATGCAAATTGAAGAAAATGCCCATAACGAGGATTAGCGCAGCCATCACCAATTTTCGGTTCATCGGTCACTCCTCCCTGTTTCATCGAATGTAGTTTCCACCACAAGCTGATCAAGGCGAATCTCTAACGGACGAACTGTGCCGCGCAGCGGTTGAAGGCTGCCGCATCTGAAACAATGCGGAATTTATCCTACTTCACCTGTCCGGCCTCAAACTCGTTTTTATCGAGACAGCCGTCTATGTTTCCGCGGCAGGACGCCTATTCCTTTATGAAATGATAACCACGACCGGTCGTATAGTTGTCAAACGGCCGCAATCGGTGTGAGGAAGACTTGCAGTTCAGATCGCCGGTAAGCAACCGAGAGCAGTCTAGCGGGGAGAGGGCACTATCTCCACTTTTTATGCAATGATAAAGAATTCTTTTTGTTGAGCTATAAGACTCTGTGACGCTCCCGTAAAGACATGAAGGGCATTTTTTCCCGGTGTGGAATTTGTATTCTGTCCTTGAATTTACAGTCGCCGATTGAGTATCGCCGTTAAAAGTTTGAAGAGTAATATTAGCTGTATAGTCTGTATCGTTTATTACTTTGACGGTGTGGTCGATCACGCCTCCTGCCGTGGAATATTTGATAAAAACGAACAGGGTGATTAAAATTGCGGGTACTGCGGCGATGGTCAATAGTCTTTTGTTCATGGCTTCCTCCTCGTTATGATTGTTGTGTGCGTTAGGATTTTACAAACCAAGTTGCTTTGGGGCCGTGAATATACAGAATTCGACAATCTCTTCAAGCTTTTTTGTATCGATCAGGTATGGCTTTTGATGGTTTGGAGCATTACGATCGCAGGGCCTTGATCGGGTCCATCCGCGATGCCGTGCGGGCCGGGTAGAAGCCGCAGAAAACGCCGACCGCCGTAGACACGCCGAACCCCAGGACAATGGAGGAGTAAGACATAATGAACTGCCACTTGGAGAGGTAGGCAAAAAGATATGAAATCCCCATGCCCAGAACAATGCCGATCAGCCCCCCCGCCAGACAGAGAAGGACCGATTCGATGAGAAACTGACTCTGAATGTCGCTTTGCTGGGCCCCCAGCGCACGACGCAGACCGATCTCGCTCTTCCGCTCGGAAACGGAAATGAGCATCACGTTCATAACACCGATACCGCCGACAATCAGGGAGATGCTGCCGATTGCACCCAGCAGCAGGGAAAACATCTGCATCTGCTTTTTCATTCGTTCGATCAGCTCTTCCGCGGAGGTGACATCCACCTGCATGCCCCTGGCTTTTTTCTGAAAATAGTCCTGGATGTCCGCTTTCAACTGGCCGATGGGAACATGCGCAGCGACCCGGGCCATGATGGTGTTGATGTCCGGATTCTGGAACGTCCGGAAGGCCGTGGATAGCGGAATCATCATCGCCCGGTTGATACCGTAGGGACGAAGGCCCCCTTCCGCCACCTTGTCCAGGACACCGATGACGGTAAAGCTCCGCCCTTCCGCCGCAACCTCGACGCCCAAGATCGGCGAGGTTGAAGTCTGCCTCAGAAAATCGGCCAGTTCGGCGCCCACGACACAGAAATAACGATTCCGGTCGAGCTCCGAAATGGCCCTCCCCTGGAGGATCTGCAACTTGTTCAGATCGAAAAAGGAGGCGGTGACGCCCATCTGTTCCATGCTGATTTTCTGTCGTCCCCGAATCAATTCGGTCCCGTTGTTCAGATAAGGGGCGACATCGAGGATGTTCGGTTTTTCCCCGGTGATCCCGACAATGTGATCCAACCGGAACTCCGCCTGCTTGTTTTCCGTGTAATTTTTTCGGATGGTGACGATATCCACCCCCATGTCCTTGAATTGCCGAATCGCCTCCTGCTGCACAATCGTGCCGATGGAAACCATGCCGATGACCGACCCGATGCCGATGACGATTCCGATCAGGGCCAGCAGGCTTCGCTGCCTGGACCCCCAGAGACTTCTGAACGCTTCGTGAAAGTTGACCTGAAACAGGCTCATGACAAATAGATCATCCCATCGATGATTTTCACGGAACGCCCGCACTGCTCGGCGAGTTTTGGGTTATGGGTGATGATCACCATGGTAATGCCCTCCTCCCGATTCAGCCGCTGGAAGAGGCTCATAATCTCCTCTCCCGTTTTCGTATCGAGCGCACCGGTCGGTTCATCCGCCAGCATAATCGCCGGCGATCCGATCAGCGCACGGGCGATGGCCACCCGCTGCTGCTGTCCACCGGACATCTCATTCGGACGATGGCCCGCACGCTCCTGAATGTCCACCTTCGCCAGATATTCCATTCCCTTCTCCCGGATTTCCGATCCTTTGAGCCCCCGATAGGTCAGAGGCACGCCCACATTCTCCAGGGCCGTCAGCTTGGGCAGAAGATGATACTGCTGGAAGACAAATCCGATTTTCCGGTTTCGGAGCGTGGACAAAACCCTGTCGTCGTCATACACGACTTTGGTGCCGTCGATGTGAAACGTGCCTGCATCCGGTTTTTCGAGCAGCCCCAGCATGTGCATCAACGTCGACTTTCCGCTTCCCGAAGGCCCGATCACCGCCAGGAGTTCCCCTTTTTCCACCGTGAGGTTGATCCCTTTGAGAACCTTCACTTCCGTCGGGCCGACGCGATAGGATTTTTGAATGTCCGCGATATCCAGCATCAGGGGATTCATCAATAGACCACCTCGTCTCCCGCCTTGAGCCCGCTGGTAATTTCCACGGAATCGAGGGTGGTAATCCCCGTCGTCACACTCACCTTTTTTAGGGCCTGGGTCGTTTTATCCCGGACCGTTGCGACACGGTCCTTGCCCTCGACGAGGACGGCCTGGATCGGCACCATCATGGCGTTGGGCTTGTTTAAAAGCAGGATCTCCATATTGGCCGACATGCCCAGACGGAGCTTTTCTCTCAAGCCCGCAGGCAGGCTATCCATGGCGACGGACACCTCGAATTTGGCCGCCTTTCTGCCGCCTTCGGCTTTGACGGCCTGTGAAGAAATATGGGAAACCCGCCCCAAAATCGTTTCTCCAAAGGCCTCAACCGTGATCCGGACATCCTGGTCTTTTCTGATTTTCAGGACCTCCAGCTCATCCACTTCCGCCGTCATGGAAAGCCCCTCCGTATTGCCGATGGAAAGCAGGATGTCCCCCTGGGAAAAGGTGACGCCCCGATCCGCAATCTTTCCTTTCTGATCCTTGTCTCCGGCGAGTTCAGGCAGCAGAACGGTCCCGGAAACAGGGGCGGTGATCTCGGACCGGCGGAGCTGGCTTTCGAGGTCCTGCAACTTCTGATAGGCATTCTCCAGTTTGAGTTCGGCGATATGCCGGTTTTGCCCCTCCCCCTTTTCCTTGACGACCTCCATCTCGCGCAGGGACGAGTCATAGTCCATCTTCGCGGTCGTGTATTGCTGTTTTGCGTTGTTGTATTCCGTCGCCGGCACGATCTCCTTTTTGAACAGCCGCTCCGTTTCCTGAAATGTCTTGTAATGGCCGTCCAGGGTCAGTTTCGAGCGCGTCACGTTTTGCTGGGCCTTGGTCACCTCGTTGCTGTTCATCCAGTTTTCCAGCTCTTTGACTTTTTCCTGCGCCTCGATGTAGGCCGTCTTGGCCTCCCGGTATTTCACCTCCGTCTCGGCCCGATCCAGCTTCAGCAGAAGCTGCCCCTTGGTAACGGCCTGTCCGTATTCGAAATACTTTTCCCGGACCATGCCGCCGAAAGGGCTGGTGATATTAACGATCCGGATGGGCTTCAGCGTCCCCTTCAGCGTAATGCTGTCCGTCAGGGATTGAGGGGAGACCGTGTATGCCCTGGCCGCGGGTGCACTCTGGCGGCTTTTCGACAGGAGTCCCATCTTCATGGCGGAGACGCCCGTTTGCTTCCAGGTGATCAGCCCGATCGCCACAAAAAGAACAATGACAAAACCGGTGGCCGCCATACGAAGAATCTGAACTTTCCGCAGGGCCGCCTGGAGATTGCTGTTGGCCTCCTCCATCTCCAGATAGGATTTCTGAAGCGCCGAATGATTCTCCTTCAGCTCCTGAGTCAGCCGCTTTTCCGATTCCTGGAGCCGGGCGACTTCGGTGATGTCGTTGAAAACGACAATTACAGCCACATTTTTTTTGGACCCTTCTTCCGCGGCGGGGAGGAACGACGTTGTCATCTCCAGTGTAAGAACCTCGTCCCCTCGATGCCAGTGAATGATTCTGTTGCGGACCGTATCGGTGTCGTAAATGGCATTCAGGATGGCCTGGTTGAAGGAATCGTTTTCTTCCCGGACGAGAAACAGCTCCGCAAAGGACTTGTGGAGGACCTCCGAGGCCTTCAGACCGAGTATGGACTCCGCCGCAGCATTGAACGTCAGGATCTGCCCGTCGAGGCCGATGGTCATGACCCCGTCGCTCATGTTCTCCAGTATGTTCCGGGATATAATGTCATCGGGCATATTTCGGATCCTCTTTGTCGGGTGAAGCGGACACTTTTGCATTGCCGGACCTCTGGATCCGGTCATCCTCTTTTCGAACCTCAATATTCCATGTCGACAGGGTGGTCCCCAGGGTGTCGTCGAGGGATGTCAAGGAATTCAGGTAGGTGGTCAAAGCGGATAACTCATTCAATTGGGCGGTCTGCAAGTCCCTCTGAAAGCTGACGAGTTGGAAGTTCGTTGTCCGTCCCGCACTGAGCTTTTCCTGCTCGATTTCGAGCTTCTTCTCGGCCAGTTCCCGTGCCTGCTTCGCGCTCATCAGGGACCGGTAGTTCGAATCGACGTTCCTGATGGCATTCTGTACATTGATTTCGATGTCGAGCTTCAATTTGTCGAAAGCGAGAGCGGCCTTTTCCATTTCGGTTTTCGCCCCGAGATAGGCCCGCATATCGGAGGTCATGTATACGAGCGGCACCTCCAGCGACAAACCCACATTCCAGTTTCTCTCGGAACCGCTTCCCATCGCCCTGCGGAAGGCGGAACCATAAGTGTCAAAGGTCGCCGCGGCGTCGCCGTCGGTCGTGCCCGCCGTCAGATTGAGGCTCCAGAGGCGGTTTATCCTGTTCTTGGCAAGATCCAATTTCCGGACCTCCAGATCCTGGAGGGCACGCAGATAATCCGTCCGATATTTGAACGCCATTGAAACGGCTTCCTCCATTGCCGGAGGGGTGATGAGTTGCTCATTTTCGTCCACCGTCCGGAACGAGGTCTTCTTGTCGATATACAGGGCCTGAACAAGGGTCATACGGGCTTCATCCAGACTGTTCCGGGCGTTGATGACGGATGTTTCCTGGGTGGCGATGTCCGCCTGGGCCTGGACGATTTCCGTTCCCGCCATACGCCCGGCCGCGATCATTTCCCTGTTGTATTCATATAGCGACTTTGCCCGGACAAGTCCCATCTCGGCAATCACGAGCTGTCTTTCCGCAGTTTTGTAATTTCGGAAGGCTGTGATCGCCGCCTTAATCGTTGAAACGATCTTCTCCTTCAGGGAGAGAATGTTCTTCTCCTCCGAAATCCGGGCGATCCTGACATTATATGCGGCGTTTTCCAGCCCTCCACCCTTGAGGAGGGGCTGCTTGAACGTGATGCTCCAGTCGGAAGAATACTGAAAAGTATTTCCCACATCCGGCCTGTCCCCCGCATGATTCCAGGCAAATGTAAACGTTCCGCCTGTCGGAATCGCCAGCGTAGCCGACAGGACGCCGGTCGCGCTCAGGTCTTCGGTCCGACCGGCCGCGGATCCCTCTGCAGGCGCCATATAGGTGGATGTCCGGCCGGCTGCCAGAGTCAGAGAGGGGTCCGTGGGAAGGTAGTATCTTCTTTCCGCGATCTGCAAATCGAGCCTGTTCAGGTAACGGTCCAGATAGGCGCTGCGGAGATCGACATTGTTGGTCAGAGCGATGAATACCGCATCCGCCAATGTCAGTTTCATCGCAGCGGGTTCGACCGTCCGGACAATGTCGGCACAGAACCCGCCAGAGCTGCCTGCGGCTAGGGGAAACACAAAAGCAAGAGTGATAATGGCGGTCAGGATCAATTTTTTCATGAATGCTTGCATCAACCCCAACGGGATTACTGCGGCTTCAAAGGCCCTCATGGAAATTTTCGGAAAAGATGCCGGGAATAAATCACCACCCCCAGTAGTGCATTCTCCGTCCATCTGCATCCACTGACTACCGGCATCATTTTTTCAGCCGACGCATTCTGAAATACATGGATTTGTTTGTCAATGTAAAATAAAACTTGTGTTGCCGACACAGGATATGTCCGGTTTGATAGCGCACAATCCGTTCGATTTTATGGGCTTACTAATCCTTGACGATATCCTTCAACGCGTCCCGAATGTCCGGATATTGGAATCCAAAGCCGGCATCGAGCAGACGTCGGGGAATCACGCGCTGGCCCTTGAGCAAAACGGAGCCGAACTCTCCGAGAACCAGTTCGATCATAAAGCCGGGTGCGGGCAGGAAAGAGGGCCGGTGCAAGACGGCGCCGATCGCTTTCCCAAGATCCTTATTGCGGACGGGACACGGTGAGCACAGATTAATCGCTCCGGAGATATCTTCCTGATTGAGCAGGAAGAGAAACGCTTCGGCAAGATCGTGTATATGCACCCAGGAAAACCACTGGCGTCCGCCGCCCAGCGGGCCGCCCAAAAAATATTTAAACAGCGGAATCATCTGTCCCAGCGCGCCACCGTTTTTGCCCAGGACGATGCCGAAGCGGGTGATCATGGCGCGGGCCCCCTTATCCTGAGCGCGAAAAGCCTGCTGTTCCCACTCATAAGCCAGGTTAGCCAGAAAATCATGGCCGGGCGGAGAGGATTCGATGAGCTCTTCATCTTCATGAAAACCGTAATACCCGACTGCCGATGTGCTGAAAAAAGTGATTTGTTCTGCACGGGCCGGCAGGGCTTCAACGAGGTTGCGTGTTGTTTCGATTCGGCTGCTCAGGAGAATCTTCTTTCTCTCCGGCGTCCATCGGCTGAAGATGGAAGCGCCGGCCAGATTGATGATTACATCATGTTCCGGGACGGCCTCCTGCCATTTTCCTTTCGTGGTTGGATTGCCCATGAGATAGGAGAGACCCGTCATTTTCAATTCCGTGCCGCTGAGAGTTTGCGTAAGAATGGTCACAGAGTGACCCTCTGAAATCAGACGCCTGGTCAGAGATGTTCCGACAAAACCTGTACCGCCGGTCATAAAAATTTTCATGTCGAACGCCTCCTTTTACACCGGGTTCTCATACCCCTTTCCCACCTGATCACCGAAACCAAAAAAAGGACATGCCCTCAAGGATTCCGCCGCCAATACCGTTGTCCATCATGCTTTATCTCATACCAATACTGACGGCCCCATTCAACCATTAACTTCACGAATCCCTGAATTCACATTCCTCACATGGAACCGTTTCAATATCCGGGGTCGACTTTCCATTTGCTCCCGCGGCCATGAATGAATTGACTATTTTCCGCCGGATGGGGTATCTGTAATCAGAATTGAAGTTGCCCTTTGGGGAATCATATCTATAATTTCCCATACCGGTCATGTAAAATCACGGCATTCTTTTTTGCAGCAGGCCAAGGAGGTGTCCCCATGATGATCCAGGATATGCTGGTAACAATCATCGCGTTTTTTGCACTCGCCACCGGAACGGCCGCACCGGAATTCGAGTCGGTTTCACACGACGGCCGAAAGATGCTCCTATCCGAGTTACGTCAACAGGGTCCGGTGATGCTGGTCTTCCTGCGCGGGTTTGGTTGACCCTATGCCAGAAATCATCTGGGTCAGATGAAACAGGATTACAAGGAGTTCACGTCAAGGAATACCCAAATTGTCGTCGTTGCCCCGCACACCGCGGAGAAGGTCGCGGAGTACTGGAAAAAAGAGGAACTGCCCATGATCGGGGTTCCCGACGAGGACGGAAAACTCGCCGAGCTTTACGGACAGGAATGGAAGCTGCTGAAACTGGGCCGGATGCCCGCCCTTTTTGTGATTGACCGGAATGGAGCCGTTGCCTTTGCCCAGTACGGCAGGACCATGTCGGACATCCCGAAGAACAGCGAGATGCTGAAGCTGCTGGACGGTCTGATGGGTTTCTGAATCCGGCCGGGACTGAGAGGACTGATATCGTCGGTCCATTGGGCGGAGCAAAAACCAATATCGGAGCCAATGTTGAACTGATCTTCTACAGATGGAAGTGACCCGCGGCTTCCGGCTGGTACAGGGTTTCCACGATTTTCAGACGCTTCAGCCCGGAAGGAACCTCCCAGTCCACAATGTCCCCGACACGATATCCCAGCAATGCCGTACCAATCGGTGCAAGAATAGAAATTTTATTGTTTGTGATGTCTGCCTCGGACGGAAAAACTATGGTATAGGTCGACTCTTTACCCGACTCGATATCAAGAACGCGTACCCGAGAATTCATGGTGATGACATCCTTCGGGATTTTTTGGGGACTGACCAATTTCGCCCTGTCCAGTTCTTTTTCCAGCTTTTCCAAATTCGTTTTCGGCTTGGGGCTGCCTGCCTGGACACCTGCAATTAAAGCCCTGAGCTTTTGCACATCCGGTTTTGTAATGTAAATCGTCCTGCTGCTCATGACATATTTCCTTCTCACGTATTTTCTTCAAATTTGAAGGCCCGGCACACACGTAGTCAAAGCGATCATCCGACCGCTTTTGCCGATCGCGCAGCCGATCCTGTCGATCCAGGGGATCCCGCCTGCATATCCATTCGGCATGTTTCACTCCCCACTCTGCGCATTGAATTGATCAGAACTTGCTTTGGACGGCTTGAGTATACGGGGCGGTGTCCCGTACGTCAAGGAAGAGATTTGTAATTTGTAATTGAGTTCTTGCGCAAGAATCATCTAAAATAACGACTACGGAAAGGTTTCAGACAAGATCATACTGAAGGAAGGTGACAACATGGCTGGTCGTCTCATGATGGAAGAGCAACCTAAACTCCGTTCTCCCTATATATTGATTGGGCAGAAAGGATGGCTCAATGCCGGTGAAGTCTCCACGGGCTGCATCGGTTATTTGCTGCAAAAACTTGATGCCCGCAAGTTCGCTCATATCGAGTCGCAGGGGTTCTACATCTACCAGATGCCGAGCTCGACCGCGGAACTGACCCTGCGGCCCCATGCCCGCATTAAGGAGGGATTGGTCAAGAGGCTCGATAGTCCTCAAAATGATTTTTTCTTCTGGAAAAGCGGTACCGAAAACGACCTCATTCTTTTCCAGGGCGTTGAGCCGAATCTGGATTGGCCGGTATATGCACAGGCCATCCTTGACGTGGCACGACACCATCAGGCATTGAGGATTTATTTCCTTGGGGGTGTCTTTGATCAGGTACCTCACACCAGAAAAACGGCCATCCAGGCCACGGTCAGCCACTCGCGGCTGAAGGATGAACTCAAGACCTTTGCTCGTTTCACCGATTATGAGGGCCCCTGCAGCTTCACGACCATGCTGCTCACCCTGGCCTGTGAGCAGGCAATCGAGTTTGCAAGCCTCCACGCCCGAACGCCTCTCTATATCCACGACCTGAACTCCAGGGCTTGCTACGACCTTCTGAGCAACGTCTTCGCCCTGATGGGTTTTCGCGTCGATCAGAACGACCTGAAGCAGGCCGGTGAGGCACAGCTGAAGCTGATCGACAGCGCCTTCAGCGAAAACCCCAAGGCATTGGCCCAACTCAGGAACCTGGAAAAAATATTCGATGCCGCCTCCGGTGAAAAGGCTATCCGAAACCCAGATGAAAGTGAGGATGCGCTGCTGGAGGAGATGCTCAAATTGAAGAGAGAGGGCGGCAAAATCCATTGATGTTATACTTTTCCCTATTTTTTCATCGGGCTCAACGCGCCGGCGGTAGTGGTGTTGATCCTGACGGCCCTCGCAAAATAATGTGCCCGGGAGTGGCAACATGAAACGCTATCTCAGACTGTTCGGAAACGTCGCTGACTGGTGGAAACACCTCGCAGTCAAAGCGGGGATCAATCGGGAAGATCCGGTTGTGTTTCATCTGCGAAACGGAGTGACGATGGAAGTTCCGTTGCTCCTCTACCACGAATTCAAGGAAATCTTCCTCGAAGACTGCTATCTGCAGGGTTTTGAAAAACCCCTCCCGGACTCCCCTATCGTCGTAGACATCGGGGCAAACGCGGGTTTTTTCTGCCTCCAAATCGCAAGCCATCGGCCGAAGGCCCGGATCCTCTGCTGCGAACCGATCCCGGTCAACTTTGCGCAGTTGTCACGCAATGCGGCAATCAATCCGAACCTGGATATAACGGCCCGGCAGGTCGCCGTCTACGGCCACACCGGCAGCATGCAGCTGCTGGTGGAATGGGAAGATGCATTATCGACCGCCGCGACAGTTCTGGCTGTCGGCGGGAGGATCCCGATGGAAGTGCCGTGTGTGAACCTGCAGGACCTTTTCGACCGGCACGGCCTCGACCGAGTCGATCTTTTGAAGCTGGACTGCGAAGGATCCGAGTATTCGATCCTGTACCGATGCACGGCTGAATATCTGAAGCGGATCGGAAAAATGGCGATCGAAGTTCACGCCGGGCAAGAGCCGGATCACAATATCACGGCTTTGTCCTCTTTTCTCGCAGCCCGCGGGTTTAGCACACACACGGCCGGGTATATGTTGTGGGCCGTGTCGCCGGATTGACAAGGAGTGAATATTATTCGAGCGGGTTCGCGATCACCTTTACCTTGACGACCACCGGCACGATCACATCGATGCCTGAGCCGGTTCCCACTGCCCAGAGACTTAATTTTCCGGCAGCCAAGAGACTCTCGAGAAACGCCTTGTTTATCCATTCCACGTCTGTTTCTCCGCGGGTCTCGCCTGCTTCAAAACGGATGGTCTGGGCCACTTTCGTCGCGTCAGGAAATGCGCTGCCATAGTTGCCGGCAAAAAAATCACACGTCCCCGCGCCGCCCGTGTTTGAAGTGATGGAGTAGCGGATATACTCTATCTGGGTGCTTCTGATTTTGTCTTTGTACTTCCGGTAGTCTTCATGATCTTCCAGATTGATGTCATAAGAAAGCGTTGCCGCATCGCCCCGAATGGTAAAGGTATGATTGTAGTGAATATCGAACTCCACATCCAACGCATCCTTTACATCACCGCATCCGCCCGTGAGTCCGAATATGCACAATGCCGCTAAAACATAAAGGGTTTTATTCATCGATCGAACCTTTCTGTAAGTTGTGCGCAGGCTTATATCCCATGCCTTTGATGTGCACAAGCATTTTAATGTCCCCATCATATTTTACCCCGATCCGGTTTGTTTGTTTCCCCAGTTTTTTGTTTCCGCTTGACAAGCCTTCATCCAGCTCTTACAGTGAAGCCATCCATGAGCATGTTCAGCGCCGTTCCGCTGATCGCTGACCTCACCTGAAATTTCCCCTTTATTGCGGCGCGCTGGACCGGCGCCGACCCGTTAAAGCACCTGTCAACCCCGAAATGAAAGGAGGACATTATGGCCGTCAAGATCTTGATCAAGAGAAAAATTCCAAAAAACCTTGATGATCCGAAGTTTAACAAGCTGATCCGTCAGCTCCGATCGCTGGCCATCGCTCACCAGGGCTACATCTCCGGGGAAACGCTTAAGCGGGTAGGCCGCCCTCAGGATTACCTGGTGATCAGCACCTGGCAGAATATGGATGCCTGGAAAAGCTGGCAGACAAACCGAAAACGGACCGAAATTCAGAAGAAGATCGATGCCCTGCTGGGTGTGCCCACAAAATATGAAGCGTACGAGTACCTGTAGCCGGGAGACAGATGAATGAGATTACGGGGCTACTAATGCACCAGTGTGCAAAGGAGGGAGTGTCGCATGAAAAATCTGATCGTCGAACGGGTGGACGTATGGGCAGCTACGATTGAAGACAAACCCGGAGGTCTGGCAAAGATACTCAACGGGTTGAGGGACGCGGGCGCGGATCTCGATTTTGTCATCGCGAGGCGGGCGCCGGAGAAACCGGGCACAGGGGTCGTATTCGTCACCCCGTTGCGGGGCGACAGAGAAGTCGCTGCGGCATCGACACTGGGTTTCAACGTAACCAGCAGCCTTAAATCCCTACGGATCGAGGGAGAAAACAAGCCGGGTGTCGCCGCAGCGATGACCGGTAAGCTCGCCGATGCCGGGATCAATCTTCACGGGCTCTCTGCGGCCGTGATCGGGACCAAGTTCATCATTTACATCAGCCTGGACAATGCCGAAGACGCTGCGAAAGCGGCCGACATCATCAAGAAGGGATAGGATCAAGACCGAAGGGATGTTCAGGCAGAGGATGGGTAGAGCGCCCTCTCCTCTGCCTTTGAAGGCCCGTTCTATTCTTTGACCGGCTTCGGCCGGATCAGAAGGACGGGAACATCCGAGTCATGCATCACCCGGAGCGCGACGCTGCCGAACATCAGCTTCTTCATTCCACTGTACCCGTGGGTAGCAATCACGATCAGATCGATCCCTTTGTTCCTCACATGCTCGTTGATGATGCTCGCGGCATCCCCTTCCCTGATGACCGTGTTCACCACGATCCCCTCTGACGCAATCCGGGACCTCACCTCCTCAAGATACTTTTCGTACATTTCATACCGGGATTTTCTGTAAACCGGCAAGTCGAGTCCTTCCGACGCAGCCAGTGTCGAGATGGCCACGACCGAAAGAAGGGTGATCTCCCGGACCATGCCTCCTTTGACCAGCCTCTCGACCTCCTTCAGTGCACTCTCGGCCACCTCCGAACCATCCAATGGAACCAGAATTTTCGGATACATACCGGCACCTCCTTTCTCCTCGAACGTTCGTTTATCTACATTTCCTGTCCCGATGCCTTTAAATTTCTCGCCATCAACCAGTCATACAGGGAGGGAGATACCCTGCACAGCAGATAGGACAGCCTGCCTACAAAGGAAAGAACGAGCAATCTTTTCCTGCGGATAACCCCATTGTACAGAGCCTCTGCCACAAGATCCGGCGAAGCCTCTTTCCCGCACGTTGTCCTGGGATCGGTGGCCGGCCCTCCATCTCCGGCCAGCGCCCGGGTCTGGAGATTGGTTTTTGTAAAGCCCGGACAGACGATCATGACGTGGACGCCCGCCGGTTTGAGCTCCGCCCGCAGCGTGTTGAAGAAACCGTGGATGGCATGTTTGCTGGCGCAGTACCCTGTTCTCCCCAAAACGGGGGCGAATCCCGCGGCGCTGGAGATCGCGACAATCGATCCTTTTCTCCGCACCAGGTTCGGCAATGCCGCCTTGGTGCAGTTCACGTATCCAAAAAAATTCACATCCATCACTTTTCGCAACACCGCTACCGTGCAGTCCGTGAAATTCGCCCGCAGTGTCGTGCCCGCACAGTTCACAAGGACATCGACGCCGCCATATCGCGCGATCACAGCCTCCATGGCCCGTGCGCAGGAAGCCTCCTGCGTTACGTCACAGACGACCGGGAATGCGTCGATCCCCCGAGACCTAAGCGTCTCCGTCTGTTTGCGCAATGCATCCTCGTTCATGTCCAGCAAGGCGACCCTCGCATGTTCCCTGCCGAACCTTTCACAGACGGCCGCCCCGATGCCGCTGGCGGCGCCCGTCACGACGATGACCCGGTCTTTCATCCCCTCACCCTTATCCCCGGCAATAAACATGATCACAAAAAAATGTGGTGCCCTTCAGCAGTTATCCATAAAAAAGTGTATTGAAATTCACCGATCAGCGGTATAGTGGAACCAGTTGTTCCCGGAGCCGAAGATGAATGACCTGCTGACCTCCATAAGCCTCTTTTGCCTATGCTCCATTTTCACGGGCTGCAGCCAGGAAAGCCTCATCTTTTATCCCGAAACCCTTCCGCCGGACTTTCGCTACAATTTTTCCCAGCCCTTTGAGGAGCTGAACATCCCCGTAGAGGGGGCAACCCTCAATGCGGTGCTGTTCAAGGTTCCGAACCCGAAGGGGGGCGTCGTCTATTTTCACGGCAACGCCGGGAGCCTGCGGAGCTGGGGTGAAGTGGCTCTGGACTTCACCTCCCGCGGATATGACATCCTGATCCCCGACTACCGCGGGTTCGGCAAAAGCACCGGCCAGATCACAAATGAAAAACAACTGCTGACCGACGGAATGGCCGCGTACCGCCTGCTGGCCAAAACGATGCCCGCGGAGCGGATCGTCGTTTACGGGCGGTCGATCGGAACGGGTGTCGCCGTCCCCATAGCCCGCCTGGCGAAACCCAGGATGCTTCTGCTCGAAACCCCCTTCCTGAACATGGTCGACCTGGCGTCCTTCCACTACCCGCTCGTCCCCCGTCCGATCCTTTCGCTCTACCTCAGATACCCGATGCGAACGGACCGCATCATCGGAGAAGTCGTCTGCCCCGTTTACCTGTTCCACGGGACAAAAGATGGGGTTGTCCCCTTCGACAACAGCGTTCGGCTGGAGAAGCTGGTCCGTTCCCCGCACCGGCTGGTCCGGATCGAGGGGGGAGGACACAACAACCTGAGCGATTACGACCTTTTTAACCGGGAGTTGGACCGGATCCTCGGGTAGCCGTCCCCGATCCCTTATCTCCCCTTCCCGGCTATCTTCGCCCAGGTGTCCCGAAGCGTCACGGTCCGGTTGAAAACAATCGCCTTCTCCGTGGCATTCCCCGCATCCCGGCAGAAATAGCCCAGCCGTTCAAATTGGAAGCGCTGCTCCGACGCGGCGGTCGCCAAACTGGGCTCCAGGCGGCAATCTCGGAGAACCTCCAGCGATTTCGGATTCAGGTATTCCTTGAATTCACCCGGTTCCGACAGCGCGTCCGGAACGCGGAAGAGACGATCGTAAAGCCGAACCTCAGCCGGAACGGCGTGCGGCGCCGAGACCCAGTGGATGGTTGCATCGACCTTCCGGCCGTCCGGGGCAAATCCACTCCGCGTCTGCGGGTCATATGTGCAGTGAATCTCCGCAACCTCGCCGGTGGCCGGATTTTTTTCAAATCCGACACAGCGAATGAAGTACCCGTATCGGAGTCGCACCTCCCTGCCCGGAGAAAGCCGGAAGAACTTCTTCGGCGGTTCCTCCATAAAATCCTCCCGCTCGATGAACAGGTTCCGGGAGAAGGGGACCTTCCGGGAGCCCCCATCGGGATTTTTCGGGTGATAGGGACAGTCGAACATCTCGACCTGTCCCTCCGGATAGTTGTCGATCACGACACGAAGCGGCCGGAGAACCGCCAGAACACGGAGCGCTTTTTCGTTCAGGTCGTCCCGGACGCAGTCCTCTAAAAGCGCCATATCGATCAGGCTGTCGTTTTTGGATACCCCGATCTTCTCGCAGAATTTCCGGATCGCCTCCGGGGTGAATCCGCGACGGCGCATCCCCGACAGCGTCGGCATCTGCGGGTCGTCCCAGCCGCCGACCACCCCCGTTTCGACCAACTCCAGCAGCTTACGCTTGCTCATCACCGTATAACTCAGGTTCAGACGGGCGAACTCGATCTGCCGGGGACGGGGTCTTTCGACCAGCTCATCCAAAAACCAGTCGTATAGCGGCCGGTTGTTCTCGAACTCAAGTGTGCAGATCGAGTGGGTGATCCCCTCGATATAATCCGATAGACAATGGGCAAAGTCGTACATCGGGTAGATACACCACGCGTCGCCGGTCCGGTAGTGGTTCTCCTTCTTGATCCGGTACATGATCGGGTCGCGCATCGTTACGTTCGGGGAACCCATGTCGATCTTGGCCCTCAGAACGCGGCTCCCGTCCGGGAACTCCCCGGCCCGCATCCGTTCAAACAGATCGAGGTTCTCCTCCACCGTTCGGTTGCGGTAGGGGCTTTCCCGGCCCGGCTCGTTCAGCGTGCCCCGGTACTGCCGGATCTCGTCCGGGCTGAGGTCGCAGACATAGGCTTTCCCCTTCCGGATCAGCGCCAGCGCATACCGGTATAATTTCTCATAGTAGTCGGACGCGTAAAAGAGGCGATCCTGCCAGTCAAATCCCAGCCATTTCACATCCCGGATGATCGACTTCACATATTCCATGCTCTCCCCGCTGGGATCGGTGTCGTCCATGCGCAGGTTGCAAGTTCCGCCATACTGTTCGGCAATTCCGAAATTGAGGCAGATGGATTTGGCGTGTCCGATGTGGGGATAGCCGTTTGGTTCCGGCGGAAAACGGGTGGCCACAGGCCCCCGAAGCCTACCCGCCTTCATGTCGTCATCGATGATGTCCCGGATGAAATCAGAGGGATGAGAAGGATCTGTCTCCGTCATGGGCTAAACTTCCTTTCACTGGGTTGATGGGTCGTGAATTCCGTTTTTGAGGAATTCAGACGGTTAATCTGGGATCCGGTCTCGTTGCAGCATTTCGGCCAAACGGATCACCCCGGATTCGTCTTGTCTTGGTAAGGAATCACAAAGACCGGGACCGGGCTTCGCCGGATGACCTTTTCGGCCACGCTGCCCAGGAAGACATGCTCGATTCCTGTTCTCCCATGAGTACCGATGACCAGGATGTCGACTTTCTCCTTCCGGGCGAATTCGATGATCTTTTCATCCTCGCGACCGGATTCGGTAATGGCCCTCACTTTCGTTTTATCCTTGATATGGCTCAAGTATTTCTCATCGAACATCTTCTCCCGATCCTTCCAGAGGTTCTCCCGGATCTCGTTCAACTGCTCTTTCGTCAGGTAGGTGTCTTCCAGATGATACAGTTGGGGAATCTGCGGTATGATGTGGAGAATGTACAGGACTCCATCATCTCTCTTCGCGATGCCGAAGGCATAGTCGAAGGCGCAATCCGAATTTTTCGAAAAGTCCGTACAGAAGAGCACTTTTTTGTATTTTGGATAGTCAATCATGCCCATACCTCCTTATGTTTGTAAAAAAACAAACCCCTTTTCGCTGAAGGAGACATCCGATTCCTGATCACGTTAGGACGGCTACAGTCAATTGTAGCAACAACCGGCCAAAAAGCAAGGACAAGCCGGTCGATGTCAAGCCGGTCGATCGGGAAAGAAACGCTGGAAAGGGGTGACATCAAGAGTTTTGTGTCAGTGCTAATAGGAAGGGGCCTCCCGATTTATTAACGCGGTTGCCGCCGATAACTGAACATGATAATAAACGGTCAAAGGAAAGAAGGGGGATCGGCTCGCGGTAGGAAGCGCAGCGTATCCTTGAAAGCCCAACGTGAATCCCCCCGCAACCATCCGCAGGGCATAGCCTGGCGTCATAAGGAGACATCATGGAATCACAACGGAGGATTGCCGTCGTCACCGGCGCGGGAACGGGCATCGGCAAGGCCGCGGCGCTCGCGCTGCTGAGGGCGGGCTACTGCGTCGTGCTGGTCGGACGCCGCCCGGACATGCTGGAAAAAACAGCCGCGGAATCAGGGGCAGGCCCGCGTGCGATGCCCATTTCCGCCGATATCCGCGATCCGGATGCCGTGCAGATGCTCTTTCAAAAAGTAAAAGAGGTGTTCGGTCGCGTCGATCTGCTGTTCAACAACGCCGGTGTCAACGCGCCCGGAATCCCCTTCGAGGATCTTGCCTACAGCCAATGGAAACCGGTCGTGGACACCAATCTCACGGGCATGTTTCTCTGTGCACGGGAGGCGTTCCGGCTCATGAAAAGCCAGAAGCCGCGGGGCGGGCGGATCATCAACAACGGCTCGATCTCGGCCCATGTGCCGCGGCCTGATTCCGCGCCCTACACGGCGACCAAGCACGGCGTGACCGGATTGACCAGAAGCATCTCCCTCGACGGCCGGAAATACGACATCGCCTGCGGCCAGATCGACATCGGCAACGCGTTGACCGAACTTTCGGCGCGGATGATCTCCGGCGTGAAGCAGGCCGGAGGTGAGATATCTACCGAACCGATGATGGATATCAAGCATGTCGGCGATGCCGTCGTCTACATGGCAAGCCTGCCGCTCGATGTCAACATCCAGTTCATGACGATCATGGCCACAAAGATGCCTTTTATCGGCCGGGGCTGAGCCGAACAGGACGGGGCTCGGCATGACCGTTCTGTGGGCTTGCACGCCGCCACCCTTCTTCCCCTTTGCCCGGTAACTTCCGGGGCAGAACCAAGGCTTTAGATTACGATACCTGGAGACGGGTCAAGGCCTCGATTCGCTCCTCCAGCGGGGGGTGTGTCATGAAGAGCCGCCGCAGTCCGGAACCGCGGGGCCCCGAGATGCCGAAAGCGGCCATCTGGTCGGGCAAATGCGGAAGCTGCACCGACTTCTGGAGCCGACGGAGCGCGGCGATCATCTTGTCCCGGCCGGCCAGCGAGGCGCTGCCCGCATCGGCCCGAAACTCCCTCTGCCGACTGAACCACATGACGATCACACTGGCCAGGATGCCGAAGACAACCTGGGCAATGATGGTGGTGATCATGAAGGCCGGTCCATGGCCCCGCTCGGTCCTGAAAACGACGCGGTCGACGAAATGGCCGACGACACGGGAGAAAAAGATGACGAATGTGTTGACCACCCCCTGGATCAGCGTCAGGGTCACCATGTCGCCGTTGGCCACATGGCTGATCTCATGCCCCAGAACACCCTCCACCTCGTCACGGTTCATGGCCCGAAGCAGCCCCGTGCTCACGGCCACCAGCGCGCTGTTTCGCCGCATGCCGGTGGCAAAGGCGTTGGGGTCCGGCGCTTCGTAAACCGCCACCTCGGGCATGCCGATGCCCGCCTGCTCTGCCAGATGCTTCACCGTCTGGAAGAGCCAGGCCTCATCAGGATTGCGCGGCGAGCTGATGACCTCGGCGCCCGTCATCCGCTTGGCCGTCCATTTCGACATGGCCAACGAGATCAGGGAACCGCCGAAGCCGAAAACGGCGGCGAAGCCCAGCAGGCTCCGCAAGTCCAGATCGATCCCCTGGGCGTCGAGGACACGATCGATTCCCAGCAGGTTGAGGACAATGCTGAGGATCAGGATGACGGCCAGGTTGGTCAGGATAAACAAAAAAATCCTTTTCATGATTTTTTCATCCTCCCTATTTCCCTTTCAGATCGCCCACTCCGATCAACGGCACACCCCCGCCGCCGGTCACCTGGGGCAGGATGCCGTTCCATTTTTCGATCGCCTTCAGATTGGCCTCGATCCGGCGGAGTTCGATCAGGTCGGCAGAGATGTTGGCCCGCTGAAGCCGCAGGGACTCCGCCTCGGCCTTCGCCGCGGTGATCTTCTGGTCCGCTTCGATCTTGATCCGCTCCAAATCGCGACGCGCCTTGAGGGCCAACTGTTCGGCGGTCTGTTTCGCTTCTATGGCTTCGGCAAAAACTTTCGAAAAGCTGAAGGCTACGATGGAAAACGCGTCGACGGCGATGTTGTACTCCTTCAGCCTCTCGGTCAGGGCAAGCCGCATCGCCTCGCTCACCTGCGGCCGCTTCGTGATCAGTTCCTCGGCGGAGTAACGGGCCGTGACGGCCTTGACCACCTCGAGAATCGCCGGATCGATGATGCGCTCTTTAAGGAGGAACCGATCGCCTGATAGACCACATTGGCCTTGTCGGGGACGAGGTGATAGTTCAGGGCCACCGTTGACGTGACGTCCTGGAGGTCGGCCGAAGCCGCCACCGTATCGGTCACCGCCTTCTGCACCTTCACATCCAGCATCACCACTTCCTGCATGATCGGGATCCGCAAATGGAGGCCCTCGTCAAGGACTCCCGGTTGAACGGCCCCGAAATTCATGACGACCCCCCGCTGTCCCGGACCAACCGTCACCCAGGGTTTGGCAAACATCAAGACAAACAGAACCACTGCCGCGACCAGCAGCGGCATGGGCACCTTCCTCATTCCCTCCTTGACCCGGTACACATCCCTTTCATCCATCGATCTTCCCTCTCTTTCTCATAATCTCCGTCGGCTTCGTCTGGATGAAAGATAAGCGACAATGCACCGGTATGTCAAGGAAAAGCGGGCAACTGGATACAATCTCCTTGACATGCAGGCCCCCTTTCCGTAGCGTTGAACGGCAAAAGCGACCCTTGGGCGGATGAAAAATGAAATTTCAAGGCATCGTTACCGTCATTCGTGTACCCTTTCTGATCCTCGCCCTGATTCTGGGCATTCTCGGGACGGCTGTCGCATGGTACGAATCAAAACGTTTCGGAACCCCCTTTCATGCAGGGTACGCGCTGCTGGCGACCTTCGGTCTGCTGGTCGCTCATGCGGCGGTCAACATCTTCAACGATTATTTCGACTGCCGCAGCGGATTGGACTATAAAACCCGACGGACGCCCTTCAGCGGGGGCAGCGGCGCGATCCCTTCCGGCATGCTGACACTACGGGAGGCCCTGTGGCTGGGCATCTTCTGTTTCGCTTTCATCATTCCGATCGGCGTCTTCTTCACGGTGGTCAAGGGGTGGATGCTTGTGCCGCTGCTGGTGCTGGCCACGCTGTTGATCGTCCTGTACACCCCGGTCATCTTAAAGATGGGCTATCCCGAATGGTCGCCTGGTCTGGGGTTGGGTATCCTGCCCGTCCTGGGAGCCTATTTCGTTCATGTCGGCGAATATACCCTCAGCGCCTTTATCGCCTCGATGCCCTCCTATTTTCTGGTTCATAACCTGCTGCTGCTCAATGAGTTCCCCGACGTCGATGCGGACGTCACAATCGGAAGGCGGACGTTGCCGATCGTTCTGGGCAGGAAAGGGGCCGCCGTTGTTTTTCCCTGTTTCTCATTTTGGTCTATTTTTGGATCGCCGGGGCGGTGATCCTGCGGACCATGCCTGCATGGACGCTTTTGGCCCTGCTGACCCTGCCCATCGCCGTTCAGGTCATCCGGGGGGCGTTCCGGTACGACGACATGGATGTCTTTCTGCCGGCCATGATGAAGAACGTCCTTCTGATATTGTCGATCCAGGCGCTCATTGCAGCGGGATATATCCTGGGCGGAATTTTTTAAAAATCGAGGAGGAAGAAGATGCTGAAGACAGGGAAACAGTACAGGGAGAGCCTGGAAAAACTGAACCTGAAGGTGCATCTTTTCGGCGAAAGGGTTCGAAACGTCGTGGACCATCCGCTGATCCGTCCGTCGATGAACGCGGTGGCTCTAACCTACGACCTCGCCCACCAACCGGAACACAGGGAGATCATGACGGCCGTTTCCCATCTCACCGGACAGCGGATCAACCGCTTCACCCATATTCATCAGAGCGCGGACGATCTCGTCAAGAAAAGCAAGATGGGGCGGCTCCTGGGATCGCTGACCGGATGCTGCTTCCAGCGTTGCGTCGGCATGGATGCGCTGAACGCGCTTTCGATCACGACACACGACGCGGAGGTCAACAGCGGGACGGACTACCACCGTCGTTTTCTGAAGTATTTGGAATATGTCCAGCAAAACGACCTGACCTGCGACGGAGCGATGACCGATCCGAAGGGGGACCGGTCGCAGCCGCCGCACGCCCAGGCGGACCCCGACCTGTACCTCCGTGCGATCGAACGAAAGCCGGAGGGGATTGTCGTCCGCGGGGCAAAGATCCATCAGACCGGGGCGGTCAATTCGCACGAGATCATCGTCATGCCGACGGTCGCGATGCGGGAGGCGGACCGGGACTATGCCGTGGCCTTTGCGCTGCCGAGCGACAGCCCGGGAATCACCTACATCATCGGACGCCAATCCTGCGACACCCGTAAATTGGAGGATTCGACCTTCGACCGGGGGAATCTTTTCTTCGGCGGTCATGAGGCGCTCGTCGTCTTTGACGACGTCTTCGTCCCGTGGGAGCGGGTCTTTCTCTGCGGCGAGCACGAATTTGCAGGCGGCCTGGTCGAACAGTTCGCCTCCTACCACCGGCAGAGCTACGCGTGCAAGGTCGGAGTGGGAGACGTGCTGATCGGCGCCGCACAGACGGCGGCGGAATACAACGGGGTTGCAAAGGCATCGCACATCCGCGACAAGATCATCGAGATGAACCACCTGAACGAAACCCTGTACTGCGGCTGTATCGCCTGTGCCGCCGAAGGGCACCGGGAGGCAAGCGGGACCTGGATGGTCGACACCCTCCTCGCGAACGTCCACAAGCAGAACGTAACCCGCTTCCCTTATGAAATCGCCCGGCTTGCCCAGGACATCGCGGGGGGGCTTCTCGTAACGCTTCCTTCGGAAAAGGATTTCAAGACACCGGAGACCGGTCGCTGGATCGAAAAGTACTGTCGGGGCCGCGCCGGCGTGCCTGTGGAGCACCGGATGAGGATCCTCCGGCTGATCGAAAATCTGACGCTGGGGGCGGCGGCCGTCGGCTACCTGACGGAATCCATGCACGGCGCCGGCTCCCCGCAGGCTCAGCGGGTCATGATCGCCCGAGAGGTGAACCTTCAGGAAAAACAGGCTGCGGCAAAGCGTCTCTGCGGGATTCCGAAGGAATAACAGGAAAGAACGAGGCGCCCGCCCAAACAGAAGAGGGGGCTGAAATTTCAGCCCCCTCGTTCGCAATTCCCTTCCGGAAACCCGGTCCCACCTCAGAAGATCCTATTCGCCCAACGGTTTGAGGATGATCCGGCAATCCGCAACGGTGGCCCCTTTCCCCTCCTCATGAACCAGAAGCGGATTGATGTCCAGCTCGATGATCTCCGGATGGTCCATCACCATTTCCGAAAGCCGGATGATGCTTTTTTCAAGGATTTCCACATCCGATTTCGGTCGTCCCCGGAATCCGGTAAACATCTTGTACCCTTTGATTTCACTCACCATCCGGTGCGCCTCGTCGCGGTCCACGGGGGCAAGCCGGAAGACGACGTCCTTGAAAAGCTCGACAAAAATGCCGCCCAGTCCGAACATGATCAGGGGACCCACCGGATAGCGGTTGACCCCGAGGATCACCTCGTCTCCCGCAGGGGCCAGCTTCTGAATCAAAACCCCCTCGAGTACGGCCTTGGGATCGTATTTTCGCGCATTGTCCATAATCCGGGTAAAGGCCTTCTTAGCCTCCTCACCGTCCTGCACGCCGACAACCACGCCGCCGGCATCGGATTTGTGGAGAATCTGCGGGGAGACGATCTTCATCACGACCGGGAAACCGATCTCGGAGGCAACCCGGGCTGCTGTTTTCTCGTCTGTGACGAGCTTTGTCGGCAAGGTGGTAAAACCGTAGCTGTCGAGAATCGCCAGGCCGTCCATTTCCCCGAGACGGTCCTTGCCGGCAGCGAGACAGTCCCGGATCAGCCTCCCGGCCCGCTTCCGGTCGTAATCGAGCCGGAACGGCGGAAGGTGTTCCCGGTTCGTCCAATGCGAAAACTTGTAGAGCGCCCCCAGGGCCTTCGCCGCGTCTTCGGGAAACTTGTAGACCGGATAGCCGTGCTCCTGAAGGTATTTTACACCCGCGGAGACGTCCACCACACCCATGAAGCAGCAAAGGATCGGCTTCGGGGAGCGGCGGGCAACGCGGACGACCGCCTCGGCCGTTTGCAGCGCGTTCGTCATGGATTGCGGGGTGAGGATCACCAGCGCACCGTCGACCCCTTCGTCCCGGATCACCGCCGAAAGGGCCCTTTCATAACGGTCCGATGGGGCATCCCCGATCACGTCCACGGGGTTGTGGATGTTGGCCGTGGCGGGCAGACAGTGGGCCAACTCGGTGACCGTCTCCGGCTTGAATTTCGCCAGTTCCAGGTCGGAGGAGATGGTCATATCCGTCGCCAGGATCCCCGGACCGCCGGCATTGGTCACGATGGCCACGCTTCTGCCACGGGGAATCTTGCGACTCGTCTTTCCGAGGGCGCTTTCTCGCTTATAGGCAAAAGCATTGGCAAAATCGAAGAGCTCTGAAATCGAATCCACCCGGATGATCCCCGCCTGCTTGAAAATGGCTTCGTAGATCGCCTCCGTCCCGGCCAGCGCCCCGGTGTGGGATGCGGCCGCCTGGGCCCCGGCGCTGGTGCGTCCCGACTTGATGACCAATACCGGCGTGGGTCGGTGACCGGAGGTGATCTCCTTGACTGCCTCGATGAACTCCCGTCCCTTCCGAAGTTCCTCAAGGTAGAGAATGATGACCGCCGTGTTCAGATCTTGGTGAAGATAGAGGAGCAGATCCAGTTCGTCGACGTCCGCCTTGTTGCCGATCGAGATGAATTTCGAAAAACCGAAATCCCGGTCGGCGGCAAAATCGAGAACGGCCGTACAGAGCGCCCCGCTCTGGGAGATGAAAGAAATGTTTCCGCAGGCCGGCATCCGCTTGGAAAAGCTCGCGTTCAGACTGACTTCGGGAACGGGATTGATCACACCCAGGCAATTGGGGCCGACAAGTCTGACCCCTGCCTTCCTGCAGACGGAGACGATCTCATTTTCAATCGCCAGCCCCTCGCCGCCGACTTCTCTGAAGCCGGCCGATACGATCACGATCCCCTTGACCCCCTTGGCGACAGACTCCTCGACTGCCGTGAGGCAAGCCTTTGGCGGCAGGATGAGAATCGACAGATCAATCTTGTCGGAGATGGCCGTGATAGTCGGATAGGTTTTTACGCTGAGAATGGATTTGGAGTTCGGATTGACAGGGTATAGCGTTCCCTGAAAACCGCCCTGGAGGATGTTGGCGAAGATGTCGTGACCGACCTTGCCGGGAGTGCCGGAGGCGCCGATGATGGCCACGGACTCCGGCGAAAAAATGGCATCGAGGTTGCTCATGGGATCCCTTCCTTTTTCGATGAGGAAACATGCTTTTGCTGACGGGGGCGGATTATCGGCCAATGTCTTCCGGGTGTCAAGCGGAAAGCTGCCGAGGTACGATACGGGAAACTTGAAAACCAGGGTTTCGGCACATGCGGGCCACGAAGGCAAAAAAAGATTGATGTCTTCCGCAAAAGCCGTTACAAAAGTGCCCTCGAACGAACGACAGGCCGGCAATGGTCATCCGCAAAACGATCCCATGTTTTCGGAATGATTCCCGTCCGGCGGAGGGATCGGCATTGATGGATCCGGAATACGCCAGGGCCATCGATTTGTCCCGAAAGATCGCTGCCGAGGTGGGCACACCTCGTTTCTATCTCGAACGGGAACGTGAAATTGCCCTTTCCCGCGCCATGTTCTCTTCGGAACCGCTGGTTAAAGAGGGGCTCCGGGTCATCGAGGAACAAAGGGACTGTCTCGGCCACGGCCTCACCCATGTCCGCAAGGTGGCGACCGATGTCGGCGCGTTGATCCTGATCGAGAAGAGAGGCGCTACCGCCGACACCGATGTCCGACGATTGGTCCTTCTCGCCCATCTGGCCGCTCTCCTCCATGACATCCGGCGATCGGAAAAAAACCATGCCGAACGGGGCGCGGAAGCGGCGATCGAAATCCTCGCTTCCTTCGCGATCCGGGATGAGGAACGCGCGGAAATAGCCGGGGCCATCCGAAACCATGAAGCCTTCCAGCCCTTTCGGGTCGAGGGGGATCCCAATGCGAGGCTGCTCTCCGATACATTATATGACGCGGACAAATTCCGCTGGGGGCCGGACAATTTCACGGAAACCCTCTGGGCCATGGTCATCCCCCTCGGGATTCCGCTCCGGACGATCCTGCCCCGTTTTCTTTCCGGGCTGGAGGGAATCCGGAAGATCCGCGGGAGCTTCCGTACGGCGACGGGACGTGAATACGGACCGGATTTCATCGATCGTGGTCTCGAAATCGGCCGGAGGCTGTATGGGGAGTTGATGGAGAGGCAGAACCCCGCGAATGCCGAACAAGGAGGAAAGTATGACAAAATTCACCGTCAGAACGAACGCCCGGTGTGAAATGATCGACATCACGGATAAGATCGCAACCCTTGTCAGGGAGAGCGGCCTCCGGGACGGGATCTGCCATGTCTTCGTCCCCCATACCACGGCTGCCTTGACGATCAATGAAAATGCCGATCCGGACGTCCCAAGGGACATCCTGGATTCGCTGGATCGGGTTGTTCCGCTTTCCAATCGCTACCGGCACGCCGAGGGAAACGCCGCTGCACACGTCAAGGCTTCCCTCTTGGGCGCCTCCCAAACGGTCTTTGTCGAAAACAGCCGACTCGTCCTTGGGACATGGCAATCGCTTTTCTTCTGTGAATTTGACGGTCCGCGGACGAGGGAGGTTCTGGTGGGCCTTTCAAATACCGAATGATGACGATCCAACCAAAAGTTGATTGTAAAAAAAAGGACCCCCGGAGGGAAGCCCTCCGGGGGAATGAAACGGCCGGTTATTCCGTCCGGACCGCAATTTTCTTCACTTCGGCCTGCGGCGCCTTATACAGGGTCAATTTCAAAACCCCATTTTTCACAACTGCAGTGATCCTCCCTCGGTCCACCTCATCAGAAATCGTGAATGTGCGCTCATAATCGCCGGTATCATATTCGGAATAGGCGATGCTCCGGCCCGGACAGTCCTGGGGCTCTACCGTTCCCGTAATCGTCAGAATATTCTTTTCCAGGACCACTTCGACCGAGTTTTCATCGGCGCCGGGCATGTCGGCAAACAGCACCATCGCATCGCCGGTTTCAATAATATCCACCTTCGGAACAAAAACCTTTCTGTTCCGGGTTCGCTCCATCTTCACCGGGGTCTGTGCCCGTTCTTTCTGATAATCCGTAATGTTTTCCATCGCCTCACCTCCCTACTCGCACTTGACCGCGATCTTCTTCGGTTTGTCCGCTTCCGCGCGGGGCAGCGTCACCCGAAGAATGCCTTTGTCATATTTCGCCTCGACCTTGCCCGCCTCCACGTGAAATGGCAACTGCAGGGAGCGGGTGAAACGGCCGTAACTCCTTTCCTGTCGATGGTAGCTCTCGCCTTCCTTCAGCGCCGCCGCCTCACGGGCACCGCTGATCGTCAGCGTGTCTCCAACCACCGAAACATCCACTTTCCCAGGGTCCACACCCGGGAGTTCGGCGCTCACGACCACATCGGACTCACCCACCCAGGCATTCAGCGGGGGAACCTCAGGGTTCAAGGGCTGTTCCAGCCCGGAGAAAACGCGGTTCATTTCCCGCTGCAGCCGCTGCATCTCCTGCAACGGATCCATTCTTCCACCGAACCTCCATATTGCCGGCCCAAACATATCTGCACCTCCAAATTGTTTATTTTTAGGAACCGGAACGACCCGCCGCGAACAAACGGCACAATGGTCTTGTGAAATCCATCATCATGATAATGTTCAGATCTCTCCGAATTCGGCCTTAATATAGACATCGATTTGGGGTTGTCAAGACAGGCACGGACGGTTCGTGTGGGCGTTACGACAGGCTATCGAAAACCTGCCAGACGCAGGGCGTTGAAGTACCGGATGGCATGGCAGTTACAAAAATACACCGATCGATGATATTTGGAGTGCCATGGTGAAAATGACCACTTGAGAATGTCGGACATGTTCCCGGTCAACAGCCCGTCAAGGGTTGTGGAGGGGATCGGTTCCGCAAAGCAGCCGGGACATCTCCGCGTGGATCAGACCGTTGGATGCAAGGATATTCGGTGACGTCAGGGAAAAGGGGCCGCCCTGAAGGTCGGTCACGATGCCTCCCGCTTCCTGAACCAGGAGGCAACCGGCTGCCGTATCCCAAGGCATCAGTTTGAGCTCCCAGAAACCGTCAAACCGGCCCGCCGCAAGACAGGCCAGATCGAAGGCGGCCGATCCCGCTCGGCGGACCGCTTGAGCACTCATTACCATTGTCTCGAAGTAATTCATGTTGTTGTTCCGGTCTTCCCTGAGGTCATAGGGGAATCCGGTCGCCAACAGACTGCGAGACAGATCCGCTGTCCGGGATACGGTCAGACGCCGACCGTTCAGAAAGGCGCCCTCTCCCTTCTCCGCAACGAACAGTTCATTCAACATCGGGTTGAACACAGCGCCGAGCCGAATCGATCCTTCGCACTCCAGGGCGATGGAGACGCTGAAGACCGGATAGGCGTGGGCATAGTTCGTCGTCCCGTCAAGCGGATCGATGATCCAGCGAAAAGCGGATCCGTTTGCCGTCCCCGGAGATTCTTCCGCCAGGATGCCGTGTTCCGGGAAACGGCTCCGGATCCGACGAATGATCAGCTCCTCGGAAAGACGATCGGCCTCGGTGACCAGGTTGATGTTCCCCTTGTATTCGATCGTGTGACATTCATCAATCTTTTCCCGGAGGAGCCTACCCGCCTCTAAAACCATCTCCTCAATGAATTCCCGATACAGATGCATCCCTCCCGCCTTTCCGTTTCATTTTTGCGTGCCATAGCAGCATAAAAAAAATTAAAAAACCAGCCCAAATTTCTGTTCTTCCACCCGGCCGACAGGTCCTCCGGCATCTTTCTGTTGCGTGACCTCGGAAATGATGCTAATTTCATAAACGGGTAAGACAAGAAAGGGCGTCATGGAAGAGAAGAAAAATCAGCCAACGGAAGAGCCGAATGCCCCGCAGCAGGCGGTTCAGAATCTGACGGCCGAACGCGAGGCCCGTGGTCTCTCTCTACATGACGTCTTTGAAATGACGCGGGTCAGCCTCGTCAATCTTGAGGCGGTGGAACGGGAGGATTTTGACCGTCTTCCACCTCCCGTTTATGCGCTCAATTTCATCCGGAAATACGCCCACGCGGTCGGGATCGATGAAAAACCGATTCTCGATCGTTATGCAAGGCATATGGACCGCCTCAAGGAACCGATTGATGAAAAAAAAATCCAAAAACCCTGGCCGGAAGCCAATCGACGCTATACGTTTCTTTTCTTGAGCCTTGCGGCCGTGGTTCTCCTCGGGATCCTGGTGTCCGTTATATTCCTCTATGACCGGGCCGGGAGCCCGCCTTCGCCCGCTCCGGTCGCCTCCGTTGAATCTTCTCCGGAATCGACCGCACCAGCCCCGGAGATTACGGCGGCTGTTCCGTCCCCTTCCGCTCCGGAAACGAAACCGGTACCGGCAGCGTCCCCGGCCTCACCGGAAAAGACAATCATTCCCCCCGTCTCACCGGCAGGCAAGATGTATCATCTCGTTTTCGACGCCCGCGAACTGACCTGGATTCGAATCACGGAAGACCGGAACCCCCCGTATCAGGTCCTCCTGAAACCGGGCGAGAGAATCGAGCGGATGGCATCCGAGTTCTTCCTGCTCGACATCGGAAATGCGGGGGGGATCAATCTGACCTTTCAGGGAAAGCCGTTGGGGACCCTTGGAAAACCGGGGCAGATCATCCATATCCGTTTGCCCGAGAAGGATTCGCAAAAAAAACAAGCTGAATAAGTTCCAGTTTGACAATACGCAAACGATCGTCTAAGATTGCCGACACGAAACGAAAGCGATGAGGATGTGAAGATATGTTTGGAATAGGTATGCCCGAGCTGCTGATTATTCTGGTGATTATCCTGATCATCTTCGGCGCCGGCAAGCTTCCTGAAATCGGCGGCGCACTGGGTCGTGGAATCAAGAACTTCAAAAAAGCCACCCGAGAGCCGGACGAAATCGACGTCACGCCGAAAGTCGAGAAGAAAGCGGATGACGTGAAGAAGCCCTGATATTTTCAGAAGGGCACGTCGTCTTCAGGCAGAGGCCCATCCGCTCTGGACGGCAAAGGCGCGTCCTCAGGCACTGTATCCGCGCCACGCTGGCCTTTCGAATCGAGCATCCGCATATCCGAGGCAACGATCTCGGTCGTATACCTTTTAACCCCTTCCTTGTCGTCCCAACCCCTTGTCTGGATGCGCCCCTCCACAAAGACCAGTTTTCCCTTGACCAGGTACTTTCCGCAGATCTCGGCCAGTTTCCCGAAGGTAACGATCCGGTGCCACTCGGTCTTCTGCACCCTCTCTCCGTTCTTGTCTTTCCGCTGTTCGTCCGTCGCCAGAGTGAAGTTGGTCACCATCATCCCGTCCGGCGTGTATCTTACTTCCGGATCTTTCCCCAGTCTGCCCACCAGGATCGCCTTGTTGATCATGCTATCCCCCTTTCCTACGATAATGATGGTTATCTATACACAACTCGCCGGCAAGCTGCAACCCGAAAGGATGAATGGTTCTTCTCTTTTCCCGGCAGCCACGGCAAGATGCTCAGCCAGTTCAGCAGACATCTGGACGAACTCCCCATAGTCCGACTTCACCCCATCCACACTTGATGCAACATCCTTCAAAGGTCCCGCCGAAGCGAAATCATCCTCCGCGATATCAAGATCAAAGTGCCTTACGATGGATTCTTCCACAATGTCGTCGAGGGGCACGTCACGGCGCCGCCTGCCCTTTCCCGACAACAAATTTGCCTGTGAAGTATTTCTTTCGTATCTGTCCGGCTTCTTCCGTGATCCAGCGCTCAAGCCCAACCTTTTGAATGCGGCAGAGATTGTAAAGTTTCATATTATGTGGGTACTGAGAGGCCCTGTCGGCTGTTGGTGCGAGAAAGGCGCATGGGAAATCGGCACAGTCGCAGCAGAACTCAACTTCCTTGGCCTTGACACAATTCAGGGTTGCACACCCCTCCGGCGGCAAATGATAATGCTTTCCATCCTGCCGGCGACACCCCTTGCAGGCAATTTCCCCCTTTGTCACTCCCATTTTGGCATGAATCAATTCGGCAAGTTTATCCGTGAGGTTGTCTTCATAAAGCTCGCAATTGAAACAATCCAGTCCACAGGGTGCCGTTAAGTCTTTTTTCTCTTCCATCATTCCCCCTATAGAGAAAAGCTTTCCTCGAGGCACGCGTCCGCGTCGATCCGGTGCAACTCGCTGTTAAACGACATTTTCCTTCTGATTACGTTGTTAATAATGCTGCCGCTGCCAAAAGACCGGCTTTTATGATCAGATATTCAGGGATTGCCTCGTATGTGTTCT
>JAXGRQ010000025.1:0-34692 GCA_040765725.1 Syntrophales bacterium | reverse complement strand
CCGGCGCATTCGCGGATTCCCCACGGGACTCCGAAAAAATCCGCTGCGTTACCTGATCCTTCTCCGAGACGGTTGAAAACGTCCCTTCTGTGTCATTCCCGTGCGGCTGGAATCCGGAAGCTCTAAAAAAAATGGATTCCCGTTTTCACAGAAATGACGACTTGCCGGGTTTAGAGAGAGATTCAAACGTCTCTCGCTCTGTTCCGACCCGGATCAAGGTGTCGGGATGCAGGGGAATCGATTTCTTGGCGGATCGGCGCTCGGTCATGAACCGGGAACCGACCCGCCAAGGAAGCTCACGCGGGATTTATTTGACCGCGCCCTTTTCCTTGAAGTACTTCAGCGCGCCGGGATGGAGGAACTTGAGGGCGTCCGGCGTGACCTGGCCGACGGCGCTCTCCGGCGTCATCTTTGCGGCGCCCTTCCAGACCGCCGACAGTTCGGACTTGTGGTCGAAGATCGCCTGGACGATCTGATAGAGCCGATCCTCCGGGAAGGTGTCCATTGTTTGAAGGACGGCCGTAATCGCGATCGTTTCGACATCTTTGTCCAAGGCGGAGTACGAGCCTTTGGCGAAAATCGTCTTGTGGAAGACGCCGGGATTCTCCTTCATGATCTTTTCTGCAATTTCCCCTGCGATCGGCAGCATGACCATCTTGAGGCCGGCGGTGGAGGAGAGGTCGATAATGGAGGAAGTCGGCACGGCGCCGCTCCAGAAGAAGGCGTCGATCTTGCCGTCCTTCAGAGCCGCTACGGACGGGCCCGCCCCGAGCTTTTCCCGCTTGAAATCCTTGTTCCAGTCGATTCCGATTGCCTTGAGGACGTAATCGGCCTGCTCCTCGGTGCCGCTGTTCGGGGCGCACGTGGAGACGCGCTTGCCCTTGAGGTCCATGATCGATTTGATCCCGGTTCCCTCCTTTGTCACAAGGTGGAGCGGTTGCTCGTAGAAGCCGAGAACCATGCGGACCTTATGTTTCCCGGAAAGGCCCGGCACCTTCCCGTCGTTTGCCCATCCGATGTGATAGTCGTAGGCAAAGGCCAACCCCGCCTTCCCGGCCGTCAGCAGCTTCAGGTTGTCGATTGCGGCCGTTGTCGCCTCGGCGGAGGCTTCGGCATTGGGAACATACTTGCCGATGACACCGCCGATCGCTCCGCCCAGCGGATACCAGACGCCGCCGGTGCCGCCCGTCACGATGCTGAAAGAGAGTTTGTCCGCTTTGGCCTGGGCGCCGACGCTGCCGGCAAATGCCAGCGATATCGACAGGATGATCGCCAAAGCTGCCATGGTTCCATATTTGCCAACTTTCATTGCACTCCTCCTTACATGATGGTTTCGACAGGACGCCATTGCCCTGAACCTTTGGATGCACCCGTAAAAAATCTTACGGGTTCAATCCGATCCTCAAAATCTTATGGCTGTCCGATGCCCTTAGGCGATCCGCCGCCGACCGGCTTTTGGCTCGCCCACAGATGGTAAAGAAGCATCAGGACGCCGACCGCCGGTGGCGCCAGCCCCGCCACGGACAGGCCGATCGGGGAGATCACCATGCCGATAGCGACAATGATCAGCAGGACCCGCTCCACAAAGGCGAAGGGCTTGCGCAGATAACCGATGATCCCCATGGCCAGAAAAAAGAGAGCCAACAGGCTCGTCAGCATGGCGAGGAAGAAATCGGGCCCGTTCCCATCGATAATCAGCAAGCTGTTGCCGACCTTGGTCGTGGAAAAGAAGAAAGGAATGAGAAAGGCCGGCAGCGAGTACTTCCAGGCCTGCATCATCGAGGCGAACGGGTTCCCGCCGGTGACGGCCGCCGCCGCGCACGGGGACAGGCCCACCGGCGGCGACACCTCGGACAGGACGGCAAAATAGAAGCAGAGCAGGTGCGCCACATGCATCTGGATCCCGATGGACACCAGGGCCGGGGCGACCATCACGACGGTCATGATGTAGGTGGCCGTGATCGGGAGGGACAGGCCGATCAGCATCGATGCGAACAGCGCCAGGAACAGCGCGGCCAGCGTCGAGCCGCCGCTGACGGACATGATGATCGAGGAGACCTTCAGCCCCAGGCCCGTCAGCGTGAAGGTTCCGACGATGAGTCCCGCGGCGGCCAGCAGAACGGCCACGGGGAGCATGTTCTTGGCCCCTTCGACCATCGCCGTAAAGATCCTGCCGGGGGTCAGCCACTCGTTGCGGTCCCGGCTGATAAAGCTTGTCACGATCGTCGTCGCGATTGCCCCCAGCGCCGCCAGTTCCGGCGACTTGTTCCAGATCACCAGCAGCGCCACCAGAACGACGATCGACAGCAGATGATAGCCCTTGGTGCGCATCACCTGCCGGACGGTCTTGGCCTCGGTCTCCGGCGGGGCGAAGCGGTACTTGCGGGCCTCCAGTTCCACCATGAAGAGGGTCCCCACGTAGTAGAGGATCGTCGGGATGGTGACCATGACGACCACCTCCCAGAAGGTGATCCCCATGAACTGCATAATCAAAAAAGCGGCGGCTCCCATCAGCGGCGGCGAAAGGACGGCCCCGATCCCGCCGGTCGCGATCAGCCCCGCGGCCATATTCGGCGAATAGCCCGCCTTCTGCAGGATCGGCCACATGATCGGCGTAACCGACATCGTGGTGGCCACACCGCTCCCCTGCGGCCCGCCCAGAAGGGCCGCGGTGATCACCGCGCCCCGCCCGGAGCTGGCCGACTGGCGCCCCATCGTTGCCAGGGAAAGCTCCAGCCAGAAATTTCCCGCGCCGGCCACGTCCATGAAGGTGCCGTAGACGACAAAGAGCATGACGAAGGAGACGCTCACCGAAAGCGGCACACCGAAGATTCCCTCGAGGGTCATGTAACTGTGGCCGACGATCCGGTCGAGGTCATAGCCCTTGTGGGAGATCACGTCCGGAAAGTACTGGCCGAAGATCATATAAAGCAGAAAGCCGATCACGACCGCCGTGAAGACGGTTCCGACCATGCGGCGGGAGATCTCCAGCAGAAGGAGAATCGCCGCGACCCCGAAGAACATATCCAGAGGTTCCGGCAGGGTGGAGCGGCGGAGAAACGCATCCATATCCGTGAAGGCGTAAGCGATCGTGGCGACGCCCAGCAACGCCAGAATCAAGTCCGGCGCCAGTGTCCAGCGTCCGGCATTCGGCCTGTAAGGGTAAACCAGAAAGGCCAGGGCGAAAATGAAGGCCATGTGGACCATGCGAAAGGCGTAGGTTTCTACCGGCCAAATGGCGCCGTAGATCGACCAGGCCGCGAAACCGACATAAAGAGCGCCGATGGCCCAGGAGGCTTTCCCTTCGAATTGTCGCATCTCTTTTCAACTCCCTATTCGAAAACCCAATGTCGGTCGGGAAAAACACGAGCCCATGCTTGATGGGGGAATCCACACAGAATGTGCGCACTATAAAAAAATGACTTGCCTGTGTCAAGTGCGACGGAGGACAGTGCAACCGATAACACGCGGAACCCGCAAAATATCGGGAAGATTTTCGTCTGTAGAGCCGTATCCTTCAGGGTTTTTTCAGCGAGGCGCAAACAGCGTCCGTCACTTCGCGGGTTGTCGCGCGGCCTCCGAGGTCCGCCGGCATGAACTCCCCGCGGGCTGTGACCGTTTCAATGGCTTTCATCAGCATTCCCGCCGCTTCCTTCTCTCCCAGATGCTCGAGCATCAGCACGGCCGACCAAAACGTTCCGATCGGATTGGCGATGCCCTTTCCCATGATGTCGAACGCCGATCCGTGTATGGGTTCGAACATGGAAGGGTATTTCCCTTCCGGATTCAGGTTGGCCGTCGCGCCCATCCCCAGGCTTCCGGAGAGGGCGGCCGCCAGATCGGAGAGGATGTCCGCATGGAGGTTCGTGGCCACCAGGACATCCAAAGTTTCCGGCCGGAGCACCATCCGGGTCGTAGCCGCATCGACCAGCATCCGGTCCGTTGAAACATCGGGATAGTCTGTCGCGACCGCGGCGCAAATTTCGTCCCAGAGGACCATCCCGTGGCGCTGGGCGTTGGACTTGGTCACCAGCGTGAGCATGCGACGCGGGCGCTTCCGGGCCAGCTCGAAGGCAAACCGCATGATCCGAAAAACCCCGGCCCGGGTGAAGACGGCTACCTCCATTCCCACCTCCTCCGCATGTGCCTGGTGCGCCCGACCCCCGACGCCCGAGTATTCCCCTTCCGTGTTCTCGCGGACGATGACCCAGTCCAGATCCCCGGGGCCGCGGTCCTTCAGCGGACTTCGGACGCCGGGCAGGATGCGGGCGGGGCGGACGTTGGCGTATTGATCGAATCCCTGGCAGATGGGGAGACGCAAACCCCACAAGGAAATGTGGTCCGGAACGGAGGGATGGCCGACGGCGCCGAAGTAGATGGCGTCAAAGGCCTTCAGCGTATCCAGGCCATTCTCCGGCATCATTCGGCCATGGGCATGATAGTAGTCGGACCCCCATGGGAAGGTCTCGAAGGTCATCCGGAAGTTTCCGGTGCATTTCTGGAGAACCTCCAGGACCCGAATCCCTTCGGGGATGACCTCCAGGCCGATCCCGTCGGCGGGGATGGCCGCGATGCGATAGGTCGCCATGATTTGTGTTTCCTAAGATAAAAGTTTCGAATCCCGCACCGGGCGGGGCACACCCGTATGCAGAAACGGGGTGCCCCGCATCGGGTTTTGCAAGGATCCGCGGTGCTTCCTGTTGGAAGGGATCCGGACGGATTCTACTTCTTGATCCTTCCGAGTTCCTTCATGATGGCTTCGTACTCCACCATCTTTTTCTTGACCAGGGCCAAGGATTCTTCGGGGCCCATGAACTCCGTCTTGAAGGCGTTGGCATCCATCTTCTTCTTGACTTCCGGATCCTTCATGACCTTTTCGAACGCATCGGCAAGGATCTTGACGATCTCATCCGGCGTTCCCGGAGGGGCGGCGACACCGCGATAGGCGCCTTCCACGACATCGTATCCCTGTTCCTTGAAAGTCGGCAAATCGGGGAGAACCTCCATCCGTTTTTCCGTGGCAATGGCCAGCGCGCGGAACTGATCCTTCTGCTGAATCGCCATTGTGGAATAGCTCATCAATGCGGTGACATGGCCGCCCAGAAGGGCGGGAATCGCCGAACCGGTCCCGCCGAAGGGGATGTAGGTCAACTTGATGCCCGCAGCCTTGTTGAACATGCTGGTCCCCAGATCGTTCGCCGAGGAGCTGGCGCTGCCCCCGCAGGTGAAGACGCCGGCGGGCTGCTTTTTGGCGGCCTCGACGAAGTCTTTCAGGGTCTTGTACGGGCTGTCCTTGCGGACGAACAGGACATTCGGCGTGCTCTCGAACATATAGATCTGCTTGAGATCCAGCGTCTTGTATCCGGCATTGCCCATCTCCATCGGCTGGACGACCGTATGGGGCAGGTTGTGGCCGGCGATCGTGTAACCGTCGGGCTTGGTCCGGGTCAGTTCCGCCCAGCAGAGCGCCCCGCCGCCGCCGACCTGGTAGGTGATGGCGACATCTACGCCGAGGGCCTTCTTCAGGGCCGCCTCCTGAAACCGGGCGGTGATATCCGACTCACCGCCGGGATTGAAGCAGATTTTGTAGGTGATTCGTTTGCTCGGGAACTTGTCCGCCGCGGTGGCCGAAGCGACCAGAACCAGTGAAACGACGGCGCAGAGAACGATAAAACCAACGGCAATCCTTTTCATCTCTTCCCTCCTCATTCATCGTTGTTTAATTTCGATGTCCCGCATTCCCCGGACATCCCTCTGTAAATCCACCAGCCCTATGGACGGGCTGCATCTTTTCAATCGCTGGTGCGGGCTGCACGAATAAAAAAAGCTCTGCTTTCCTTCCGGCTCAATAATCCGCATCATCCGTGACGACCTCGGGGGCTTTGGCTTTGATCTGAGCCCAGACCCCCCGTCCGATGGAGAGGAAGGCCAGCGCCATGAAAACCGCGGAGATGGGACGGGTGAAGAAGATCCACGGCGACCCCCACGAGATCAGCAGCGACTGCCCGAGGGACGTCTCCAGCATCTGCGCCAGGACGCTCGCCAGGACCATCGGGGCGATGGGGTAGCCGAGCTTCCGCATGAAGTATCCGATCACGCCGAAAAGGAGCATGATCCAGATGTCGAAGGTCTGGAACCGGACGCTGTAAGTCCCGACGAGGGCGCAAAAAACGATCAGCGGCCCCAGGATGTAGAACGGTATGCGGACGATCCGGACCCATACCCCGATCAGCGGCAGGTTGAGGACAAGGAGCATCACGTTGCCGATGTACATGCTGGCGATGACCGCCCAGACGAAATCAGGATTCTGGACGAAGAGCATCGGCCCGGGCTGGAGGCCGTACATCATCAACCCTCCGAGAAGGACCGCCATCGACGGCGCCGTGGGAAGCCCGAAGGAGAAGAGCGGAACGAACCCGGCGGTGGAGGTCGCGTTGTTCGACGCCTCCGTGGCGGCGAGCCCGTCCATCGCCCCGTGGCTGAACCGTTCCGGATGTTTGGAGAACCTTTTCTCGACATCATAGGCCACAAAGGAGGTGACGGACGGGGCGCATCCCGGAAGGAGGCCCAGCAGGAAACCGACCGTGGAGGAGCGAAGCATGGCCCCCTTGCAATACAGGATATCGGCCCAGGTCGGCATCCAGCTCTTGACCTCCATCTTGCTGATGGAGGCGAGACGCTGCTCCACATTGATCATCACCTCGCTGATGGCAAACAGCCCCACGATGATGGCGATGAAATCGACGCCGACCGTCAGTGTGACGGAGCCGAAGGTCAACCGTTCCGCCCCGGTGAGCGGGTCCTGGCCGATCAGGCCGGCCGTGAGCCCCAGGGCCATGGAGATGATCCCCTTCAGCAGGGCGCGGCCCGAGAGGCTGATCACCAGGCTCAGTCCCATGAACATCAGCGCGAAATACTCCGGCGGGCCGAAGACGACGGCAAACCGGGCCAGCGTGGGGGCGAAAAAGGTCAGCGCGATGACGCTGATCGTTCCGGCGACAAAGGAGGCGATGGCCGCAATGGCCAGCGCCGGGCCTGCCCGCCCTTGCTTGGCCAACTCGTAGCCTTCCATTGCGGTCGGGACGGAGGAGGCCTCCCCGGGGATGTTGACGACGATCGCGGTCGTCGAACCTCCGTACATCGCGCCATAGTAGATCGACGCCATCATGATGATGGCCGAAGTCGGGGGGAGCACCGTCGTGAGCGGGAGCAGGATCGCGATTCCGGAGACGGGACCGATGCCGGGAAGCACGCCGACCAGCGTTCCGATGAAACAGCCCAGCGCGGCCCAGAAGAGATTCTGCCACGTCAGCGCGATTCCGAATCCCTGGAAGAGGTAATCAAAGGAAAACCCCATAATGTCCTCCTATTCGAGGAAGGGACCTGCCGGGAACGAAAGCGCCAGCAGACGGATGAACAGAAAATAAGAGATCCCCGCGGTGACCGCGCTGATCACGATTGCCAGCATCCATTTTGAACGCTTCAGGTACCAGATCGAAAAGGCGATGTAGAGGAATGAGGCGATCGGCAGTCCGAGCGGGTTGAGCAGAAGAATGTAGCCAACGATGCTTGCAAGGACGACCAGGATCGTCCGGACCCCCTCCAGGTCCGGCCATTTGATGGCAAGATCCGCCTCCCGGATGCCCCAGGACTTCACGGCAAGCGCGCTTCCGCAGATCAGGAGCAGGATGCCGACCACCATCGGGAAGGTTTTGGGCGGCAGTTTATGCGGGGTGCCGCTGGTGATCAATGTCGACGCGTAGATGATCAGGATGCCGAACAGGGCGAACAGGCACCCCAAGACGATATCCGCATTCCGCTGTGTCTTCACAACCGCCTCCCTGTACGATGAGTGTTCCGAAACACTGCGCCTTCTGAGCCCGAATCGCTGTTGTTGCTTTCAATCGACCTATTGTCCGGAAACAGGCCACAGGATGGGGTTGAGTCTGCTGTGGTCGTTGCCTTGCTACCACAGATTTTTTTCTCCGTAAAGCCCTTAATTGAACTCTGCGTTGCGGGGTTTCCCGTCTCGTTGACGCTCCGGAACCATTGTGCTATGGGGCATATTACGTCCGGAAACACCGATAGGATCTCGTTACGGAAATCCGCGGGATTCGAATGAAAACGCCGCGAATTTTCAAAAGACCGAAATCAGGAGGGTTCTCATGCGCATCGTAGACATCCGGGAAAAAACCGTATCCATCGCCTCGGAGATCCGCAACGCCTACATCGACTTCAGCAAGATGACCGTTTCGGTGCTGGCCCTGACCACGGATGTGATCCGGGACGGGAAGCCCGTGGTGGGCTACGGCTTCAATTCGAACGGCCGCTATGCCCAGGGCGCGCTGCTCCGCGAGCGGTTCATCCCCAGGATCATGGCGGCCGATCCCAAGGAACTGATCTGCCCGGAAGGGGGCAATCTGGACCCCTTTCGCATATGGGACGTCATGATGGCGAACGAGAAGCCGGGGGGGCACGGCGAGCGGTCGGTGGCCGTCGGGGTCGTCGACATGGCCGTCTGGGACACGGTGGCGAAGATCGAGGGCAAACCCCTTTACCGTCTTCTTGCGGACCGGTATCGCGGCGGTTCGGCGGACGACCGGGTATTCGTCTATGCGGCGGGCGGCTATTACTACCCCGGGAAGGACCTCGGTGCGCTGAAGGCAGAGATGCAGGGGTATCTCGACATGGGCTACCGGGTCGTGAAGATGAAGATCGGCGGGGCCGACCTTCCGGAGGATCTGCGCCGCATCGAATGCGTGCTGGATCTCGTCGGCGAGGGCGATCGGCTGGCGGTGGACGCGAACGGGCGTTTCGATCTTCCGTCCGCCGTTGCCTGGGGGGAGGCCATGGCGCCGTTCGGCCTCCGCTGGTATGAGGAGCCGCTCGATCCCCTCGATTACGCGGCCCATGCGGAGCTGGCCAAGGTTTATGACGGACCTCTGGCGACGGGCGAGAACCTCTTCTCCCATCAGGACGCGCGAAACCTGCTGCGCCATGCGGGACTCCGGCCTGACCGGGATGTTCTGCAGATGGACCCCGTTCTATCTTACGGTCTGGTCGAGTACCTCCGGATGCAGCAGGCGCTGAAAGAGCAGGGCTGGTCCCCGCGTTGCTGCATCCCGCATGGGGGACATCAGTTTGCGCTGAACCTCGCGGCCGGTCTGGGGTTGGGGGGCAATGAATCCTATCCCCGGGTCTTCGCCCCGTTCGGGGGATTCGCGGACAGCACGCCGATCGAGGATGGTTATGTCAGGCTTCCGTCCGTTCCGGGCATCGGTTTTGAGGAGAAATCGAAGCTGATGGATCTGTTTCGGGCGGAGTTCGTCTAAGCCGGATCTTCCTGACTCCCGTCTTTTCAGACCCTGAACCGGGCGATCAGCGCCTCCAGATAGCGCGACTTCATCTGACGGCCGGCCATCGCCTGCTTCACCGGCGGAAGCTTCAGGATGACGCCGAGAATCGCCGCCATCGCCCGGTGGCTGAAGAGGGCGCGGTTGTCGAAGATCAGGTGCTGGAGCTTTCCCCGTTCGATCGCCATGACCACCGCCCGGTGGGAGGAGTTGAGCGGCGTGATGACGCGCTCCGGCCGGGGCTTCAGGATGATGGCGTTCGTCGTGCAGGCCCGGACGCAGAGGCCGCAGCCCAGGCAGATTTCCCCGTCCAGTTTGGCCTTTTGCCGGTTCGGCCGTCGGGGATCGTTTGCCGAAACGAGCCCGATCGCCTCGACCGGGCAGATCCGGACGCACTTCCCGCAGCCGGTGCAGTCCGCCTCGCGGATGGCGGGCAGGAAATTCGTCGTGTGCACCGGGTGGAGAAAGCCGAAGCGGCGCGCTGCGATCAGCGCCTCGCAGCAGCAGCCGCAGCAGTTGCAGATGAAATTGACCTGCCGGCGGACGTTTTCCCCGAACTGGACAAGGTTGCTTTCGTGGGCCTGTCCCAGCAGATCCAGTCCCTCGGCGATTTCCATCCCGCGGGCGAAGCCGTGGCGGATCAGCGATCGGGCCGTGTTGCCGAAGGTCATGCAGATCTCCTTCGGCGCGGCGCAGTCCCGGCCGAGATGCTCCATCTTGTGACGGCAGTAGCAGATCCCCACCGCCCGGTGGGAGGCGCTCCGGATCACCTCGCTCGCCCGCTCGTAATCCAGCACGTGAAGGGCGTTTTCCGCGGTCAGGGACGGTTCGTGCACGAAAACCCGCCCCAACTGCGTCTCCCCTTCCGTGAAGAGGTTCCGGATGAAATCCTCCTCCACGTTCAGGTATTGGTAGAAGAGCTCGCTGAGGAGCTTCTGATCGATGTCGCCCCGGATCCGCATCATGGAAAATTCGAAAAAGCCGGCCATCGGGGGCGGCAAGAGGTAGGTCTGGTTCCCCTCGTCGTCTTCCATGTCCAGAAGGAGGGCGCGGCCGGCCAGCGCATCGAGCGTTTTTTGGGCCTCCTTAAGCGGAATTTTCCAGATGTCGGCCGCCTTTCGGGCTGTGAAGGGCTTGATGGGCAGCAGCGAAACCAGCCGGGCCTCCCGGTCGGTGAACAGGATCGAGAGGATGCCCCGAAGAAGATCCGAAGGCGGAGCCCCCTGCGGAAAACGGTTCAGCCGTTCGGTCAGGGCCGCGTATGCCGATTTGACGGTGTGGTGGGCCATTACGCTTTTTCGATCCGGATGTTTCGGGCGCCCCTGGCCTTGCGCAACAGGGTCGCATCCTCGGTGATCCGGCCGATGAGACAGACATCGCTCGCCGGGACGGGATCGGCGCCCGAACTCATCGGGGTGGGGCCGAAGAAGATGGCCATGGCATTTCCGGGCGGCCAATAGCCGATGTCGCCGATCTTGACCTTCGTTGTTGCCGTTTCGTCGAGACCGGAACGGACGGGGATGCCGAAATAGAATTCGTCGCCCCACTCGTTCGGCGTCGTTTCGATGGGCAGCTTGCCGGCAATGCTTTCGGCCAGCGACGTGTCGCCCAGCTCCGCTTTCACGACAACCTTGCCGACAATGATCCGGATGGGTGTGGTCATGGATGTCGCCTCCTGTTTCATTCTTCTCCGGTCCGTTTCCTCCGCTGCTTGCCCCCAATGGGACGACGAAACGCAAACGGAGGATTTCCCGCAGTACAGAGCGGGGACGGTTGATGAATCCGCCATGCGATCGGGGCGGACTGGGCGGATCATAAGGCCGCCGTCGAAAGATTGCAACCATTTCCTTCGGTTGCGGTTTTGTGAAAAAAGCTGTTGTGAAAAAAGCTTGCAAAGCATGGCGAATTCTAATATAGGGCACAGCGGAATAAACGGCCCAACGACTTTCTTTAATTCAACAGCACCACCATCCACACATCTGTACGTCCGGCAAAAAAAGAAAAAGGGGTTCAAAATGGCGAAAACGTTAGGGGACATTACGAGCGAACTGACCGAGAAGGTCCTTGCGCCCGCGAAGGCCGAGGCCGAAAACCTCCTGAGCGCGGCCCGAACCGATTCAGGGAAAATCGTTGCAGCCGCGGAACAGGAAGCCCAAAGGATCCGGGAGGCGGCGAAGCGGGAGGCCGAAAACCTTCGCAAGCAGATGAACGTCGATCTCGATACGGCGGCCCGAAACTTTTTGATCAAGGTCGAAGAGCGGCTCGAAAGGGCCGTCGTGGATCCCGTGATCGAACAGAACGTGAAACCCTTTCTGGATGACCGCGAATTCCTGGCCAAAATGATTGAGGAACTGATCGTCGGCTTCGGCCGCCACGGCGGACAGGAGCATCGCATCGAGGTTCTCCTCCCGAAGGCGAAACAACCGGAGCTCGAAACCTGGTTTCTGCAGAAATTCCGGAATAAGGTATCCCAACCGCTCGACATCCGCTTCACCGACAAAATTTCGTTCGGCTTCAAGATCGGGGTCGGAGGGCAGGGAAGCCACATCAATTTCAGTGACGGCCTGGTCCAGGTCTTTTCCGAGTTCTGTTCCCCCCGTTTCCGGAAGCACTTCTTCCCGCGGAAGGAGTCATAGCGGACGATGGGGGCTTACTATTTCCTCACATCACTTCTGCCGCCCCTGCCGTCGGCGCTGGGGGAAAAACTTCCCCTTCCTTTTTCCAAACTCTCCCGCATGATCCAGAGCAACATTCAGCCCGCCGATGATCCCCTTCTCAAGGGCCATCTGTCCGTGATCGACGCAGCCAATTTCGAAAACATGGAGCAGGGAAGGGATCTTTTCCTGGAAGGCGGGACGATCAGCCGGGAGGATCTGGAGGCCGGTCGAAATCTCCCGGAATTCATCCGTCAGTTTCTGGAGGAGAAGGATCGGGGGATTCGCAGCGTTCATATTCACGACCGGCTCTGGGAACTCTGTTACAAAGAGATCCTGAAAAAAGCGGGAGACGCGGGCTGCCGCTATCTGATGGATTACATCCCATGGGAAATCGAGCTCCGCAACCGTCTCGCGGCGCTTCGTCTCCGGGACACCCGGGAAAATCCGGGGGAGCATGCCGTCCTGCCCGGGGTGCGGTGCTTTGATTTCACGGCCCTCCTCTCCCAGCTCGAGGGGCAGAAGAATCCCCTTGCCGCGGAGCGCTATCTGGACGGCGAGCGTTTGAAACAGATCTATCATTGTCAGGGGCACGACCCCTTCTCGCTCGATGTCCTGCTCGCGTATGTGTCCAGTGCGCTCATTTACGGACGCTGGGAGAGGATGCAGGAACCCTATGACATGAACAACTTTTTATACGGTGGAGGTTGAACGTGGGCGGTCATTCCAAGGGTCGCATTATCGCGGTGAACGGTCCTCTGGCAACCTGCGAGGTAGAGCAGGGTCGGGAGGTTCTTCAGAACGAGGTGGCATTCGTCAAGTGTCAGGGGGTGCCGCTCAAAGCGGAAGTGATCCGGGTCCGCGGCCGGCAGATCGATATGCAGGTTTTCGAGAGCACGACCGGAATGGTGGTGGGGGATGAGGTGGAATTCTCGGGAGAGCTTCTCTCCGTCACATTGGGGCCCGGCATTCTGGGGATGATCTATGACGGTCTGCAGAACCCGCTGAAGCAGCTGCAGAATGCGCAGGGCTTCTTCCTCAAGCGCGGCCAGTATCTCCATGCGCTCGACGAAGAGAAGCAGTGGGAGTTCACCCCCGCCGTGGCACGGGGAGACGTGGTCAAACCGGGACAGTACCTGGGCAGCGTGCCGGAGGGGATCTTCCAGCACCACATCATCGTGCCGCTCCGGCTCCAGGGGGCCTGGGAAGTGATGGAAATCAAACCGAAGGGCCGTTACCGGGTGAGCGATCCGCTCGCCACCCTGAAGAACACGTCGGACTATTCCTTCCTGTTGGGGAAGGAGGAGCAGGTGACGATGAAGCAGGAGTGGCCGGTCAAGATGCCCGTTCGGGCATACCAGGAGAGGCTGCTGCCGAACCGGCAGCTCCTCACCCAGTGCCGTCTCATCGACATCTTCTTCCCGCTGGCCGAGGGGGGAACCTCCTGCATCCCCGGCCCGTTCGGCGCGGGCAAGACGGTCCTCCAGCAGATCATATCCCGCTATGCCGAGGCCGACGTCGTCATCATCGTGGCCTGCGGCGAGCGGGCCGGCGAGGTCGTGGAAACCATCCGCGAGTTCCCGGAGCTGGAAGACCCCAAAACGGGCGAATCCCTGATGAACCGGACGGTCATCATCTGCAACACCTCCTCTATGCCCGTGGCGGCCCGCGAGGCCTCGATCTATACCGGGATTTCGATCGGCGAGTATTACCGGCAGATCGGGCTCAAGGTTCTGCTCCTGGCGGACAGCACCTCCCGCTGGGCCCAGGCTCTCCGCGAGTCTTCGGCCCGTCTCGAGGAGATCCCCGGCGAGGAGGCCTTCCCGGCCTACCTGGAGAGCCGGATCGCCGCGGTGTACGAGCGGGCGGGGCTGGTGCGGCTCCATAACGGGAATACCGGATCGCTGACCCTGATCGGGACGGTTTCCCCGGCCGGCGGGAACTTCGAGGAGCCCGTCACCCAGAACACCCTGAAGGTCGTGGGCGCGTTCTACGGACTCTCCCGTTCCCGTTCCGACCAGCGGCGTTACCCGGCCATCGATCCCCAGATCTCCTGGAGCCTCTATCTCCGGCAGATGAGGGAGTCCCTGGAGGAGCGCTGCGAGGGCTGGGTAGAACTGGTCGAGGAGGTCCACCGGCTCCTCTCTGCGGGCAGCGAAGTGCACCAGATGATGCTCGTTGTCGGCGAAGAGGGCATCAGCGTGAACGATCTGGTGACTTACCTCAAGGCGGAAATGGTCGATGCCGTGTGCCTGCAGCAGGATTCCTTCGATGCCGTCGACCGCGCCACCCCGCGGGACCGCCAGGTGAACGATTTCCTGCTGCTGATGGACGCCGTGCGGCATCCCTTCGCTTTCGAAACCAAGGAGGATGCCCGCAGAAGCATGGCGGCGCTCCACAACAGCTTCTTCCAGATGAAATACTGTCCCTATCAGGGCGACACGTATCGGAAGTACCGGGACGAGATCATGGCCGTCCTGGCGGGGAAAGGAGAGAGTTGCTCATGATTTTAGAACACTCGCACATCGTCCGGATCCAGGGGGACATCATCACGGTGCCCGCCGACGGAATTACCTATGGGGAGCTGGCCACGGTGAAAAGCCGGCACGGACTGTCCCTGGCTCAGGTCATCCGTCTCAAGGGGAACGATGTTTTCCTTCAGGTGTTTGCAGGCTCACGCGGGGTTTCGACGGGCGATCTGGTTCGGTTTCTGGGGCACCCGATGCAGGTGGCCTTCGGCGATGCCCTTCTGGGGCGCATTTTCAACGGCTCGGGGGAACCGATCGACAATGGCCCCGAGCTGACGGCCCTGCCCCGAATCGACATCGGGGGGCCTTCGGTCAACCCGGTACGGAGGATCATTCCCCGCGGGTTCATCGAGACACGCGTTCCGATGGTGGATGTCTTCAATCCGCTGGTCGAGAGCCAGAAACTGCCCGTCTTCGCCGCCGCCGGAGAGCCTTACAATGAACTGCTGGCCCGCATCGGCATGCACGCCGATGCGGATGTGGTCATCCTTGGGGGCATCGGTCTCAAATACGACGAATACCTCAAGTTCAGGCAATCCTTCGAGGATGCGGGGGTGATTTCCCGTTCGATCATGTTTGTCCATACGGCCTCCGATCCCGTGGTGGAGCGGTTGCTGGTTCCCGACATGGCGCTGGCGGTGGCCGAGCAGTTCGGTGTCCAGGGGAAGAGGGTTCTCGTGTTGCTGACCGACATGACGGCCTTTGCCGACGCGCTCAAGGAGATCGCCATCTCGATGGATCAGGTCCCCTCCAACCTGGGCTATCCGGGGTCGCTTTACAGCGATCTGGCTTCCCGGTACGAAAAGGCGGTGGATTTCGAAGGGGCGGGAAGCATCACGATTCTGGCCGTGACCAGCATGCCGGGGGACGACGTCACGCATCCGGTGCCCGACAACACGGGCTACATCACCGAAGGGCAGTTCTATCTCCGCAAGGGGGTCATTGAGCCTTTCGGTTCCCTCTCGCGACTGAAGCAACTGGTCATCGGCAAGGTGACCCGAGAGGATCACGGATACATCATGAACAGCATGATCCGGCTCTTCGCCAAGAGCCGCGAGGTGGAGCAGAAGCTGGCCATGGGGTTCGACAAGACAGAGGAGGACGACCGGTTCCTCCGTTACGGGAAGCTCTTCTATGACCGGTTTATGGACCTCCAGGTGGACATGGGGATCAACGATGCCCTCGATCTGGGTTGGGCGACCCTTGCGGAGTGCTTCCAGCCGAACGAGGTGGGGATCAAGCAGGAATTCATCGACAAGCATTGGCCCAAGAATGAGACAGTGGTGAGCTGCGCTGTATGACGGAACGAATCAAGCTCAACAAGGTTTCGCTGCGCGAGCAGAAACAGAGGCTCGGGCTCTATCGTCGCTTTTTACCGGCTCTGGAGGCCCGAAAGCAGCAATTTCTTCTGCAGCTCGGCGTCGTGCGGAAGGACATCCAGATGCGGCAGGAAACCCTGACAGACCTGCTGGAGGAGATTGCGCAGTGGTCCGCGCTGATCCGGGACCACGAGCCTCTGATGCGGTATTTTCTCGAGATCGAAGAGGTTCGCTCTTCCGTTCATAACGTGGCCGGACTCAAGATTCCCCGTTTTGAGAAGCTGATCTTCTCGGAGCCGCCCTACAGCGTCTTTGCCACGGCATACAGTTTCGAAACGGTTCTGGATCGGTTGCGCGCCGCGATCTCGCTCCGGGAGGAGCTCCGGATTCTGAAAAAACAGGAAAAAATCATTTCCGACGGATTCCGCAAGACGAGCCAGCGGATCAATCTGTACGAACAGCGGCTGATCCCGCAGTGCCGGGAGGCGCTGCGGAAAATCGCCGTGTATCTGCAGGATCAGCAGGCGGCCGCCGTCGGTGTGGCCAAGACGGCCAAACGTTTGTCCGAGGGGGTATAGGCCGATGGGGCGTAACGCAAGATTCCCGGGTTGCGCGGAACCGGGGCAAAGGAGGTCTTGGCCTTGGCGATTGCAAAAATGATGCGGATCTTCCTGGTCGGCGTCTCCGCTTGCCGGGACGAGACGTTGCGGTTTCTGCAAAATGCCGGCGTGATCCATCCGGAGCCCGTCGTTCCGCTGGCCGGGGACCATGAGAAGCAGGCTTCGGCGGCTTCGCTCCGGCTCCGACGTCTGGGGCAGATCGAACAGGCCGTGGGTCGCTACCGCAACCTCAAGGGAGGCGTCCCCGCGGATTGCGCGGACACAGAACTCGCCGAGAGTGCGGAAGGGATCCTCAACGACCTGCAGGAATTGAGGAACCGTCGGCAGGCATTGGAGCGTCAGCAGGAAGATCTGATCCCCTGGGGGAATTTCGATCCCGAACGTCTTCGGCTTCTCGAGCAGGAGGGCGTTTATGTGCGACGCTGGCGGATGGAGCGTAAAAAGTCGGCGGAACTGACCGTTCCCGAAAATGTTCTTGCCGAGGTGGTCTCCGAGACGCAGGGGCTTCTGTTCTACACCATCTCGATGGGTTCCCCCGTCGATATCGCGGGCGCAACGCCGCTGCCCATGCCCGAGAAATGCCTGACCGATGTTCAAAAGGAAATCGGGCGAATCAGCGAGGAGGAAAAGAACCTGGAGGCGTCCCTCGCCGGCATCGCGTCTAGGGCCGAAGCGTTGAAGGCGCAGGTGAAAGAGGCCCTGAACGAGGTTCGCTACCGGGAGACGGTGGGCACCCTCCATGCCGAGGAGCACCTCTTCGGCCTCCAGGGATGGGTGCCGGCTCTCCGGGCGGAGGAGCTGCTCAGTCAGGTCAAGGCGCAGCCGTTTCCGCTCCAGGTCGAGATCCGCGAACCGCTGCCCGACGAGGAGCCGCCGGTCCTGCTCCTCAACAACTGGTTTATCCGACGGATCGAGCCGCTGTTGAAGCTGTACGGGACTCCCAACTACCGTGAGCTGGATCCCTCCTATTTCTTTGCCCCGTTCATGATCCTCTTTTTCGGCATGTGCCTGAGCGACGCGGGTTACGGGCTGGTTTTCCTGCTGCTGTCCCTATGGCTGGAAAAGAAGCTGGGGCCGAAGGTTGACGGCATATCCCTGGTGATGAAGCTCTGCCAGGCCTTCGCGATCGCGACGATCGGCGTGGGTCTGCTGACGGGGTCGATCTTCGGATACAACTTCGAAAACCGCCAGTGGATTCTGATCGACGTGGCCGTCGGCGTCGGCAATCCGATGATTTTCTTCTATATGGCCCTGGGATTGGGGGTTTTGCAGTTATCGATCGCCTACATTCTGGGCGCTCTCCAGTCCCCCACCTGGCAGTCGGGCTTGCAAAAGCTGGGGCTGATGGCCGTCCTCTGGGGCGGCGTGCTGATGATCGTACGGAACGTCTGGTTTGCCGCCCCCGAAGCGGCGCTGAACCCGATCCTCTATTCCGGGGGGATCGGCTTCCTGGCCGCAGGCGTTTTGATCACGTTGCTGTTTTCCTCGGACCACCGGAGATGGGGTGTCCGGCTGGGGCTGGGCCTCTGGAGCGTCTATGGGTTGACGAGCCTGATCGGGGATCTGCTTTCCTATGCCCGACTCTTTGGTCTGGGGATTGCCACCAGCGCCATCGCAGCGGTGATGAACCAGTTGGCGGGGATGATCTACGCGGCTGCGGGGCCTTTCCTCGGGTCCTTTTTCGGTCTGTTGGTCATCATGCTGGGGCACACGTTCAATCTGCTCCTTTCCCTGCTGGGGAGCACCGTTCATTCCGCCCGCCTCCACTTCGTCGAGGCCTTCAAAAACTTCTACCAGGGGGGCGGAACGGAGTATCAACCATTTAAAATCGAAAGGGGTTAGCGTTATGGATGCAACGAGAAAAGTGGGGATGATCGTTCTGGGAGCCCTGGCCTTTGTCGCCGTGGCAGGGCATCTCTCTCCGGCCTTCGCGCAGGCGGCGGCCGAAGCCCCGAAAGACTGGGGACCGCTCGTAGCGAAAGTCGTCATGGGCTTCAGCCTTTCGCTGGCCCTGGCCGGCTCCGCACTCGGGTTGTCCGTCGCCTTCCAATCGCTGTTGGGCGGGGGGGAGGAGAACTTCTACAAGAACATCGCCGTGGCGCTGATGCCCTCGACGCAGGGCATCTACGGCATCGTCGTTTTTTTCACGAACATGGATGCCTTTGCGACCGACCCGTACACCGTGGCCGGCCGGGCAGCCACCGCAGGGCTGGCGATGTTTTTCAGCGCCTGGTACCAGGGAATCTGCTGTGCGGCGGGAATCAAAAGCATCCTGGAGGGAAGGAACACGCTGGCCAACGCGCTCGTTTCCGGCGCCATGCCGGAGACCTACGCCGTCTTCGCGTTGGTCATGACCTTCATTATGAAATAGACTTCTCATCCCTCTCTCGAAAGCCGGAGGGATCGTGCCCCTGCCGGACGGTCGGGATAACGGCCGTCCCGTTAGGCTTGGCGTTTCCGTCGCCGTCCACTTAGATGTTTGGGAATTCCTTGGGGAGCATGGAAGCAGTCCCGGGTCGTTTGCACGGCGGCAGAAACGCGATTGTGAAAATCACGGGAACCCGAAACGCCGTCCTGGAGAGAGGATGTCCCGCGCCCACAGTTTCGCACCCGTTGATGATGCCGATGCCGTCGTCCTGATCCTGGGGAGCATGCCCGGGAAGGCCTCTCTGGCGGCGGGCCAATACTATGCCCATCCGCGAAACAGTTTCTGGCCGATCATGGGAGAGCTCTTCGGCGCCCGTCCCGGCCTTTCCTATGCAGAGAGGCTTCAAGTCCTGAAATCGTCCGGGATCGCTTTGTGGGATGTCATTGCGTCCTGCGCGCGCCAAAGCAGCCTGGATTCCCGCATCGAGCCGGCATCCGTCGTCCCGAACGATTTTGAATCTTTTTTCCGGAGCCATCCCGCGATCAGGCAGGTGTTCTTCAACGGGGCCAAGGCGGAGCAGTGCTTCAGGAGGCATGTGCGCCCGTCGCTCAAACGACAGGCGCTTCACTACCGGCGGCTGCCGTCTACAAGCCCGGCCCATGCGGGGATGTCCTACCCGGAGAAGCTGAACGCATGGCGGGTCGTCAAGCAGCCAATCCGGTCAACCCAATGAAACGAGAGATCGCCATGCCGGGCACGCTCCAGACGCGAAGCAGTCGGAACTCCAACAGCTCGTAGAGCAATTCCAGCAATCGTGGCATTCAGGCCCCAGTGTACAGCGGGAATCAAGTCAAAGAAACGGATGACTGCCGAAGACAGGCCGCTTCTCGCGGCGGGTCGCTTGATGGTTATGGAGGCAACACCATCCCAGGCCGGCGATGAACCATGCGGTGAGCCCATAAAGGAAAGTCTCCCCCCAGCGTTCATAAGGCGATCGCTCGGGTGGGATATAGAGCCTATGGCCGGTGACGGCCTTTTGGAAAAGCGGTGTTTGCGAGTCGGGAACGATCTCGCCCGTTGGTTGAACAAACATTCCGACGCCGGAATTGGTGACTCTAACCAGGGGAATTCGGAATTCAACTGTGCGGAACAGGGCCAAAGACATGTGAATAACCGATGCATGGCTTATTCCGAACCACCCGTCATTGACCATGTTGATCAGAACATTGCCGCCGCGTTTGACAAACCGGCGGGTGTGATCCGTGAATATGGCCTCATAGCAGAGAGATGGGATGAGTTTTCTTTCTTCTCCGAAATCATATATCAATTCTCCGTTGTTTCCGGAGACAAAGGGCATAACGCCCGGAAAGAGCCTCCGAAGAAATGGAAATTGCCGCTCCAAGGGAAGATACTCGCCGAAAGGCACCAAGATGATCTTGTGGTATTTTTCGCCCTCGATACCATCTTTGTCGATGAAGGCTACACTGTTATAATAGGCCTCTCCTTTGTTTCCTATCATTGTCGTGCAGGGGAGCATGAAGGCTCTGCTTGTTTCTTTTGCCAAAGGCGGCAGATCTCGGCCTGCCTCCTCTCGACAATGGTAAGTCACAGGCATCTCGGGCCAAACGATCAGATCCGCACCGGGATACGAATGGGCCGCTTTGCGGCTCATGGATATTGCAGTTTTTACATCATTCTCCCGATCCTCGGGAGGGATATATAAGATCCTTTCACTGATGGGCACGTTCGGTTGGACGGCGACAATCATGATCTGTTGGCCGGCATTTGCCCATTTCATTTGTTGATGGATCTGCCGGATACGATACTCACCGTATCCGGCAAGCAACATGAAAACGGCGGCAATGGAAATCAGGGCCGGTGCGGGAGATCCATGAAGGCCCCGTGCTGTGAACACCCGAACGAATTGGAAATTGACCAGATAGATAAAAAACAGCAGCAGGGGCGCACCCCCCAAATCGAGTACCTGGATGAAAATGGGCCAGGCATAGAGGTTGTGGGCTTCACTGCCCGGAAAAATATGTGGAAACCAGGTCCGTATGGCAACCAGCGAAACAGACGCGAACCAAACGCCCAGGTGGCTTTCCATCAAACGGAGCTTCGCTGTAAGGCATCCGAAGAAGGCATAGGGCAAGGCGTGAAATGCACAAAAGACCAGAGTCCAGCTCCAGGCTTGCCAAGGCGGCAGTCGGACCATGTTGATCAGTTGAATTTTGAGCCACCAGACGGCAAAAAGCCAGAAGCAAAATCCATAGATAAAGCCGCCTGCGAAGCCCTTTCCCGGAGATGTCTTGTATAAAGAGAATCCCAGGGGTACGAGACACACCCACACCGCCAGGGGATAGGAAAACGGCTGGGAACTGATCCAGTAAAGGATCCCGGAAAAAACAGGCAAAAGGAATACTCGCATCATTCCATCCGTCGGCGAAGCAAAGGATACAATCATGCCGGATTACGGCTCGCGTGCCGTTACAGTAACATCCTGCCGGGAAGGAAGTTTCGACGGCGCTTATGTTTTCTTCCGTTTCGATCAAGAGATCGTGACGGATTTTCAGTGAAACAGCTCCGTCAGGTCCATTTCCTGCCAGTCGAAATGATCCGGAACTCTAAGCCATAGTTTGAGCTGCTGAGGGACAGCCACAACCTGGTAAATCGTAGACTCACTAAAAAGCCCGCCCTCGGATGTGATCTCCTTGGACAAAATGCTCCTCATTTGCTCTGCACACAAATACCCTTTGCCTGATTCCGCCCATGCAAGTCCATTGTTGCGTCGTGCTACCGTCCAGCCGTTGGCGCTGTCCGGTTCGGGGGGCTCCAGTCCCCAGGAAGGATCGATGAAATGATTGGTCGAAACGAGCAATCCGTCCTGATCGGCAGACCGGCGTTTCATGGCGCTCAGCGAACATTCGTAACTGTAAGCGCCGCTCGGGTCGGCCACATTGATGATCGAGGAAATATCCGGCGCTATGTTCTGAAAGTGATCATTCACCTGGGCCTGGGTCGAGCAGCTCTGAAGGGCCTCGAACATGGAAACGACCGTGGGAGTCCGATCCAATCTGAAGCCTCCGGGAGAGTTTCCGCTGTTGATTTCCATGAAGATGCCGTCCCGGTTCAACCCCGTGGGGGCGTAAATTACGCCGGCATAGTTGACAACGGCCGTCGGGATGCCTCCGTCCGTCGGATTGAAAACCGCTATTACCGTGTACCCCCCAAAATTCCTGAAGAAGGGATGATCATCGTTGTTGCGACCGAAGATCAGCGGGTCACCGCCGGTATAATCGCCCCATGCGACCAGACCCGTGCAGTGAGGAACAATGCCGTTGATTTTCGAAATCATTTCAACCCCGTTCAACAAGATCTGTTTTTCAAGACCCAATCCCGAGGTCTCAGCCATTCCTGTGAGGACATCTCTGTATTTCTGGGGGAAATTCGCATAATAGGCATTGGCGATCTGCTGCATGCGAAGATTCGTATAACCGACGGCATTGTACTTTGCCGTAGCCAGATCATAAAGGGCGTTCAGCTCTTTTTTCAGCAGCATCCCATACTGCCTGCCCATCTGATGATGCGTCCCACAGAGGCGCAAGACATTAACAGGACCAGCCGTAAATAGCGCCCCCCCTTCATACTCGGCTACAGGGATCAAATTTGAACCGGAAGAGTCGGAGCAGCCTTCCAAACAGCAAGCCATAAGCAAAATAAACGAAAAAACAAAAATGATCTTTTTCAAGGCGACACCTGTATTGAGAGATTCAGAAGGAATGACCCGTCATCAGAGCTGTAACGGGCACAATGCCATGATTCCTTTTCATGCTTGCACCCGCACAATCCAACGGATGCCGGCGCTGAGCACCGACACGTGTTTCCCGTGCCATCCGCCGACACCTTCTGCTTGTTGGGCCTTTTCTATGGTCCTGAAGGCATTTCCAACCGTCGCCGATCCGTCCTTTCCGACGCATCATTGGGGCAAAACCGTAGCAAGCCAATCGAACATCCGCTGGTCATAGAGACTGCGCGCCTTCGGCTCGCAATGCCAATTTGCCCCTTCCTCGGCCGTGAACCGCACAATTGTCTTCGGACAAAGAAGCGCATCATACACCTCTATGGACTGCCCGGGCCAGAATTGCTCGTCATCCGGATCGGATATGAACATGGGGCATTCAATTTGCCTGATGACGTCCCGTACGTTGTATTGCCGCACCATCTTGAATTGTTGATAGAAGCTTTTCGCCATGTACGGCTTCATTCGCCATTCGACTTTCTGCCGCACCTGGTCACCGGCGTATCTAAGACCCTCCTCCATAGCCTCGTTGAAGGCCTGTTCTTCTCCGCTGTCCAGAAGATCCCGCATCTCCTGCGGCAGCCGCGCCATAGTGACAGCAACCGAGAAGAATTTGGGTTTCGAAGTCCATCTGCTCATGTTCCATGAAGTATTGTTTGGGTTTTGCCGTGTTCATTTGGTTCATCCCTCCTTCAACTTGGTCGGCTTCTTCATATAACCGGCTGAGGGTCATTTCAAAGATTTGGCCACGCCCCTTGACAAATATTTACCACCATCACCATTTGAGATCCAGATGTAAAAAGGTGTTTCGACTATTCCTCGAATTCAGGAAGGTGCCGGTACCCCCTTCCCCCAAAAATCAAGCCCCAGAAGCTGAGCCTTGCAACCCGCTATCATTGCACTGGCCGAATAACCTAACCTCTCCCGGACAGTCTTCAGGGTATGATGGGATTGTGGAAGTTCGCCGGAATAAAGCGGATCGAGGTTTTCCCCCTGGAGTTTTTCCCCCGGTACTGATAAAAAAGCATAACCCAGTCCACAACGCGGAGCATCCCATGAGCGAGAAGATCAACGTAAATGCCCTGTTCTTGGGGCCGAAATCGGAAAATTACCTCTTCTTCAGGGAAATGCTCGATTTCCTCATGGATGATCACGCCGAGTGGCGGCGCTATTTCCATCCCGATGACCGCCCGGTGGTCACGCCTGAGGAGCAGGGCCGGCCAGACTTTCTCGCCACGATTCAGAAGACGCGCGAGGCGTTGATCGAACTGGCGGGCAATCTCCAACTCTGTTCGACGCCGTGGTTCTCTCCGCGCTATCTGGGGCACATGGCCACCGATACGCTCATCGCGGCCAATCTCGGATACATGCTGACGCTCCTGTACAACCCCAACAACTGCGCCTATGAAGGTTCGCCGGCAACCACAGCCCTCGAAATCGAGATCGGCAGGCAACTCGCAAAGCTCATGGGGTATGATCCGCAAAAGGCGTGGGGACACATCACCTCCGGCGGAACCGTGGCGAATTATGAAGGCCTGTGGATGGCACGGAACCTCAAGTCGATCCCCCTTGCCATCCGCGCGGTGATGCCGGAGCTTGTGGCGGGTCTCGACGAGTGGCAGCTTCTCAACCTGTCGACGGGAGCGATCCTCGACATGGCCGATCGGGCGAAGGCGGCGGGTTGTTTCGACGAGGTGCGCCGGCGCTCCGTGCGCGGTATGGGTATGCAGGGAGGGACCTTAGGCAAGGTCCTCGTTCCCCAGTCGAAGCACTATTCGTGGACCAAGGCGGCGGACATCTTCGGCATCGGCCAGGAAAATCTCGTTTCCGTGCCGGTGCGCGACAACTACCGCATGGACATCGCCGCCCTCAAGACCATCATCGACGGATGTATCGCCAGGCGCATACCGATCCTCGCCGTCGTGGCCGTGGTCGGCACCACGGAAGAGGGCGCGGTCGACGAGATCCACGAGATCGTGCGGCTGCGCGACCGGTGCGAAGATCGGGGCGTCTGCTTCTATCTCCATATCGACGCCGCGTATGGCGGCTACGCACGATCCCTCTTCCTCGACGACGAGGATCGTTTCATGGATTACAATGAGGTGAGCCGGCAGCATGCGCGCCAGTCCATCCTCCATGACGACACGGATTGGCTTACCGTCGACGTGTACGAGGCTTTCAAGGCGATGCCGGAGGCCGATTCGATCACGGTCGATCCCCACAAGCTGGGCTACACCCCTTACGCAGCCGGCGCCATCACTGCCCGGGACCGCCGCATCATTGATCTGATCTCCTATTTTGCCGCGTATGTCTTCGAAAAGACCGACGACAACCCGATGCTCCTCGGCAGTTACATCATGGAGGGTTCGAAGGCGGGGGCCGCGGTCGCGGCGGTCTGGATGGCGCACCGGGTCGTACCGCTCAACATCACCGGATACGGCCGGATCATCGGCTCCAGCATCGAGGGCGCCTACCGGTTCTACCGGTCCCTTCTGTCGAACGCCCCCCTGACGGTGGGGGGCCGGCAATACGAGGTCATCCCCCTCGCCAGACCCGACATCAACATCATCGATTACGCATTCCACGAGAAGGGCAATGCCGGCCTGGAGCAGATGAACCGTTTAAACCAAACGCTGTACGAACAGTGCTCGTATAAGTCCGGCCCCGTCTACATCAACGATTTCATCACCTCGAAGACATCGCTGACACGGGAAGAATACGGTGAGACGCCGCGATCGTACGTGGCGAAATTCGGCATCCCTGCGGGAGAATGGGAGCGCCTGGGGACGGTCTCCGTCCTCCGCTCCTGCATCCTGACCCCCTACCTCACGGGGACCGAAGCCTTCGAGACTTACTGGCGTTCCTTCATGGGAGCCATGGAGCGGGCGATCTGCCGCGTGACCGGCCAATCATAATGGCCGGCCGATAACCCGTGTGATTCGCCAAAGACACCCGTCTGCTTCGAAGTTCCGAACGGTCATTCCTGCAGGACGGAGCGGAGCGCGGCAATCGCCGCATCGATTTCGGGGACACCGATCCCATGATGGGTGAGCATCCGGAAACGGGACGGACCCGTATGGGAAACCCTCACGCCTCTCTTTTCGAGGCGCTCGAGGAATTCTTCGTCCGAAAATCGCCGATCCGTCAGATCGATGTAGAGAATGTTCGTGCAGACACGGTCGGGCTCCGTGGAAAGGCCGCGAATCCCGGCGATGCCTTCCGCCAGGCGGCGTGCGTTCCGGTGGTCCTCCGCGAGTCGATCGACCATCCCTTCCAGCGCAACGATTCCCGCGGCCGCGATGATCCCGGCCTGGCGCATTCCGCCTCCAAGCATCTTCCGGATCCTGCGGGCCCGTCCGATGAATTCCCTGCTTCCGCAGATCACGGATCCGACCGGCGCGGCGAGCCCCTTCGAGAGGCAGACGTTCACCGAGTCGGCCCCTCGCGCCAGTTCGCGAACGTCCACGCCAAGCGCGACGGCGGCGTTGAAGATCCGGGCGCCGTCGAGGTGAACGGAGATCCCCCTTTCCTTTGCAATCGAAACAACGGCCGCGGTGTATTCGGGTGTCAGCGCGGCGCCGTAGCAGCGGTTGTGCGTGTTTTCCAGACAAATCAGGCGTGTGTGGGGAAAGTGGATGTTCTCGGCGCGGACGGCGGCTTCGATCTCCTCCGGACGCATCGTTCCGTCCGGCTGATTGGGGATGATGTGGGGAAAGACGCCGCCCAGCGCGGACATCCCGCCCGCCTCGTTCAGGAAAATGTGCGAGAGGTTTCCCAGGATGACCTCCTCGCCGCGAGCGCAGTGCGCGAGAACACAGGTGAGATTTCCCATCGTGCCGCTGACGACCAGGAGCGCCGCTTCCATGCCGAGGAGGTTCGCGGCTACGGCTTCGAGGCGGTTGACCGTGGGGTCCTCGGCGAAGACGTCATCGCCGAGATCGGCCTGGAAAATGGCATTGCGCATCTCGGGGGTGGGCAGGGTCACGGTATCGCTGCGCAGATCGATCATGGGCATTTTGGACCTCCGGGGGGCGGTTGTTGATTCGTCCGATATCCTTTGACCGCCGGGCGCGGATATACCCATATTTTCGAGCATCCGTCAAGCGCCGAGGCGTCTTCATGCTGTTTTTCAAAGGGGCCGCAGCATCAGAAATTCGGTCGCGGCCCGTCCGGTTGACTCTGCCGAAGCTTTTGCGACAGGGCTGCCGTGAGCGCCAGCGTGAGCAGGACAAAGCCGGCGGCGATAAAAAACAGCACGTCGAAATCGGTTCCGAATGTGAGCAGAACCCCGCCCAGGTAGGGCATCAGGAAATAGGCCATGTCCAGCGTGAAGAGGCTGAGGTTGGTGTTCAGACCGCGCATCGGAGGCGGGGAGGCCGAAAAAAGCATCGCGCTCAGCAGCGGCATGATCACGCCTATGCACAAGCCGTAGAGGCCGGCGAGCAGGTAGAGGGCCGTCCGCGTTTCGGCGAACGGAAGCGCGACAAAGCAGGGGATCAGCAGAACAAGGCCTGTCCGAACCATGGCCGGTTTGTTGAACCGGTCCAGCAGCGCGCCGCCGAAGACGCGCACCGCGATCATCGTCACCATGGAAAGGGTGAAAAAGAGACCCACGCTGCCGCCGCCGGTCTGCAGAACCAGATTCTTCAGAAAGTAGAAGACCGTCGCATGGGCGAGGTAGATCAGCAGCCCCGCTGCCAGCAGCAGGCCGACGGTTTTCGACCGCAGGTTCTCCCGGATCTCGCCGAGGGTGGCGCGGCGCATCAGAACCCCGTCCCTGCCGCGAAGCGACTCACGGATGCGCTTTCGAAGCGCCGTCAGCAGCAGCAACGCCAGGACGGCGAAGATCGAAACCCCGGCGTAGATGTCCGCCTCGTTGCGGACGCAGGGCAAGAGCGTTTCGGTCAGCGGCGGGATCACCGCGTAGGGGATCAACGTTCCAATGCTGAGGATGCCGAATCCCTGACCGGTTTTCTCTTCGGGAATGAAGTTCACGACAAGGGAGATCACCCCGGACGTGAGCAGAACGAAGCTTGCGCCGTGAAGAATGCGAATGACGATCAGGGCCGGGACCGACAGGGCCCATATGTAGGAGCAGGAGACCGCGACCAGAAGGACGAGCGAGGCCATCGTGACGGCAATGGCGTTTCGCACATGAAGCCAGGGGAGGATGAAGAGCCGAAGGATGAACGCCGCCATCGGCTCCAGTCCGAGCAGAAAGCCGCGCCATCCGATGGGAACGTCGATGGTTTCCAGGTAGTGGTAGAAGCTGTAAAAAACGCTGACATTGCAGAACGCCGCCACGATGATCAGGGTGAGGGCGATAAATTCAGAAGAGATCCAGCTCCACGACTTGTCCATCGCACTCCAATCTCTGCCTTTCGTTGGAATCCTTTTCGGGACAAAGACCAAAAACCTTCATGCCTCCTGCCGTTCGGCGGAGGTCCGGAGGCGGGTCCCGTGGGTGCGGCGTCCCGGTCTGTTCCATCCGGACGGTCCGCAATCGGCCGTCCGGCGTTTCCGTTCGTCGTTACGGGGCGAGCGCGTTGAGCTCTACCCGGCTTTGGGGGGTTTCACTCTTCGCCGGTTCCTTGAAGATGTCGTCCTTCTTCTCGAAAATCCGCTCGGCCGCGATCTTCCCCTTGCCGATCAGGTGGCCCTTCACGGCGTTTGCGCGTTCGTGCGCCAGGTCTTCCAGTTCCTCTTTGCCGACCTGCGTGTTGGCGAGGATCAACTTGATCATTTCCGGATCCGGCAGCGGGATCTCCACGCCCAGCGCGTTTCGCGGCTTGGGGAACTTCTCCTTGGCATACACCGCCTTCAGATAGGCCGACCGTTCCTCCGCGGTCAGGACCATCGTCTCTGCGCTCTCCCCGGCCGCGGGTTGGCGATCGCGGGTCAAGGCGAAAAATTTCTCCCGCTTCAGCTTGCGCTCCAGCAGCTCGTTTCTGTACCCTTCGGCGTCCTTCTGCCGGTCCGTGTAGGCCGTCAGGGAAACCCTCAACGCCGGGCGTTCGCCGAGACCCTTCGACAGGGCTTCGAGTTTTTTCTCCTCGGAAGGCTGCAACGCAACGGACCCGGGGGCGAAGGCGACAAAGCTCAGATCGCCGTCACCCGCAAAGAGCGAGGAGAGGAGCGCGAAGGGGGCGGTGGCCGCCTTCACAAGAAGGTTTTTCAGCACCTGGAAGACGATCCGCCAGACGTTGAACTTCGGATCGTCGATTCGTCCCGTCACCGGGACGTCGAGATGGATTTCCCCCCGGTGGTCTTTCAACAGCGCGAGTCCCAGCTTGACGGGGAGGCTCGTCGCCTTGTCGCTTTTGACTTCGTCACCGAACGTGAACTGATCGATCCGGATCTTGTTCTCCGATACGAGCTTCTTGTCTTCGATGTGGTAGGCCAGATCGAGAAAGAGCTTTCCCTGTTTCAGGATGTATCCCAGATAGGTTTCGGTGTAAGGGCTCATCGGCGAGAGTTCGATGTCCGAAAAGGAGACCTTCAGATCCACGAAGAGGTCTTCGCTCAGCGGGTTGATTCGACCGCTGATCCGAAGCGGCGAATGGTTCTCCAGGTTTCCCCGGAGATCGACGTCGGCCAGAAGGGACGCCTCCGAGGTGAGGCCGCTGATCCTCCCTCCCAGGTTGTAAAAGGTGGTTTCGAAGTCGTTCGGCAGCAGCTTGTCGGTGAAGGCCACGGTTCCGTTCAGGATCGTGACGGTTCCGATGCGGGTGACGGGCGATCCTGCCTTTTCCGCCTTTGCCGGGACGGCCGCTGCGGGGGCGGCAGATGCTTTCGGGGCCACGCTCTCCTTCCCGTCCGGAGTCGATTTCTCCGCGTCTGCGGCTTTCTCCGTGTCGGCGGTTTCCTCCTTCTTCCGGACCACGTCCTGCAGGTTGACCGTGCCGTCCTCGCGGATGATGATCCGCGAATAGACCTCAGTGAGGGACACCTGGCCGATCTCCAGGCGAAGCGGTTTCAGGGCGCAGTCGATCGCGTCCACCTGGAGCCGCTGCCACTTCAGCAGATCCTCCTCTTCGACGGTATCGACCGCGTGAAATGCGCCGAGGCCGGCGTTTCCTTTTACATTTCCCGCGGCTGCCCCGTCCTTCAGGGCCACGTCCAGTGCGAGGGCCGTATCCAGCAGGCCGCCGATGATCCGGATATTGAGGGCTTCGGGGTAATAGGCCTCGAAATCGCGGACGGGCAGGCGGCTGATCTGCAGATCGCCCCGGTAATGGAAAGGGTTGGGGGTCAGACTTCCCTTGGCCTTGATGGAGGCATCCTTCCCGAAGATTGAGGCGAATTCGATCCCGGCGGGCCGGGGCTCGGGACCGGTCAGGCCGGTCAGGGAGAGGCTTGCATCCCGCAGTGTGAAACGGGGTTTTTCCGGAAGGGTCTTGTCGGTGAAGGCGATGTTGAACCGGTCGATATCGAGTGTTTTCAGCCGGTATCCGAGCGGCACGGCGGCGTCCGGTTTCGCCGGGGCGTCCTTGCCCGCCGATTTCGCACGGGGTTTCGGGCCCTGATCGCCCGCGTTCGGTGGGATCTCCTTGTCCGCGGAAGGCGGGCTCCCGCTTTTTACCGGCAGCGACAGCGGGGAGAGCCTTCCGTCGGCCTCGAGGGAGAGGGACAGATCGCCCCCCGAGAGCTTGACCCCGCCGATCTGCAGCCGGTTCTCCTTTTGTCGGAAGTTCGCGTCGTCGATCTTCAGGCGTGCCAGCGTCAGCCCCTCCCCGTCGCCGAAGCGGACGGCGAAATTCTTCAGGGACAGATTGCCCTTTTCGGCGATGAATCCCTCTTTTTCGCTGAAAGAGACCTCTCCCGACAGATCGACAATGCCCTGCAACGGGACGGTCAGATATTCGGCCAAATAAGGCCGGCCCTTCTGCAACGGGAGGTTCGTCAGCCGGGCGGAGACCTTTGCGGCCGGTTCGGCTATGGCGAAGGTTCCTTCGGAGGCCAGGCGGGTTTCTCCGTCCACGTTCAGGGCCAGGTTGTATTTTGCGGCTTGGCCGGGCCGGTTGGCCACATTTTCGATGTTCAACGCGATCTCCGCCACGTCGGTCTTGAATCCCCCCGGGGGAAGCTCATCCCGGAAATGGACGCGGCCGTTTTTCAGCGCCAGCGATGCGACGGAAAATTGAGGTTTCGGGGTCTGATCCGGTGGGTTCGAGTCCCGGGGCGGGGAAACCGCCGCCGGCTTTGCCGAGGAGACGGGCGCCGGGACGGCGTTTGCTTTCGCGGATTGATCCGCCGAAGCCATCGGCTTTTTTCCCTCTCCGGAACGGAGCAGTTCCTGGAACATCCATTTGGCCTGCCGGTCTCGGTGGACGAACAGCTCTGGGCCTTCCAGCGCAACGGACTCGACGGCAAACAGGCCTGCCAACGGTTTCATCTCGGCGATTTTGACCTCCAGCGCGGGAAGCCGAAGCAGCGGCTCTCCCGTCGCAAGATTCAGGCCGAGGGTGTCCAGCCTCACGAGGCCCTTTGCATCGAGTTCGGGCTTGCCTTCCTCCGGCTGCCGGTACTGAATCTCCGCATCGAGGGTCAATTTGCCCGAGGCCAGCTCCGCCGACGGGACCTGAGGCACATACACCGCCAGCTCCGGCAGGCTCAATTTTTGGAGGGCAATATGGATCGACGAATCCAGTTCTTTGCTGAAGGGTTTGACACGGCCCTCCAGCGCGAGGGGCGCGTCGTTGACGACCGCGGATATGCGGGGTTTTGCCTCCAGCTTGGCTTCGGACGGCAGGCTGCTCAGCCAGGGGAGGGCGATCTCCAGGTTGCGCACGCTGTGTTTCCGCCCCCCCGCAACCGCCCGGTCGTTCAGGTCGAGCGATCCGTTTCCCAGGTGAAAATTGTTCAGAACCAGCGGGAAGAGACCGGCGGATTTCGGTTTCGGCTCCCCCTTCTTTTGGCGTTCCACGATGTCCGTGAAATTGAACCGGTCGGGTCCGGCCCGGACGACCCGCAGCGACGGGGAGTCGATCGCAACCTCGGAGAGCACCAGCGCGCGACGGTATATCGATGCCGGACTGACCGACACGCGGAGGGACCCGACGGACAGAAACGGACCGCCGCCCTTTTCCTCGATGGTAAAGCCCCGGACGGAGGCCGTCAGCGTCAGAGGGTTGAGGGAGACCTTTTCGATCCCGACGTTCCTCCCCGTTGTTTCCCGCAGGATCCGGACGGCCTGGTTTCGGACGATGACCGGCAGGACCGTGGCGATCAGGATGGCCAGGACGGCCAGGGCGCCGATGGCGATCAGTGTGATTTTCTTCCAGCGGCTCATCGCGGCCCCGAGGAGCCGGGCGCTGCGAAGACGAACCCGGACGGGGGGATGAGGGCGATCAAGGTACTGATTTTCATAGACACTCCGCTGTGATTCGGATCAAATCCAAATCGTGCTTGAATTTCCGGGCGGCATTCTACCAAAAAAGCCGGGAGAAGCAAGGGATATTGACCATCCTGTCACGGACACCATTCTTCCTCGATTCGGTTGCAAACGTGTCGTTCATGCGGTAGCCTGACGGGCATGAAACCGTCGGGCTCTTCCATCGGAACATGGCTCGTTTTTTTCTGTCTGACCGTCACGGCTTGCAGCCCGCAGGCGCCCGGGGGCGTCCCCGCGGGGAGCGGCGCCGCCGAACCTGCCCATGGAGACATCCTCGTCGAAGGCTCGATCGGCGATGCCTCGAACCTGATCCCGCTGCTGGCCTCGGACTCCACCTCGCATGAGATAGCCGGGCTGGTTTTCAACGGGCTGATCAAGTACGACAAAGATGTCCACATCGTGGGCGACCTGGCCGAATCCTGGGAGATCTCCCGGGACGGCCTGGTGATCACCTTTCACCTCCGCAAGGGGGTGCGGTGGCACGACGGGAAACCCTTCACCGCCCATGACGTCCTGTACACCTACCAAGTGACCGTCGATCCCAAAACGCCGACCGCCTATGCGGGCGACTTTCTCAAGGTGAAGAAGGCCGAGGTTCTGGACGACCACACCTTCCGGGCGACCTACGACAGGCCCTTTGCCCCCGCGCTGATGAGCTGGTCCGTCGGGATCCTCCCGCGCCACCTGCTGGAAGGGAGGGACATCACCACCTCTCCGCTCGGCCGCCATCCGATCGGCACCGGGCCATACCGGTTCAAGGAGTGGGTGGCCGGCCAGAAGATCGTCCTCGTTTCCAACCCCGACTATTTCGAGGGCCGGCCCTACATCGACGGCTATATCCTGAGGATCATCCCCGACACGGCGACGATGTTCTTGGAGCTCCGCGCGAACGGGATCGACCGGATGGGCCTGACGCCGCTCCAGTTCACCCGGCAGACGGAGAACAACCTTTTCCGGGAGAATTACCGGAAATACCGCTACCTCTCCTTCGCCTACACCTACATGGGCTACAACCTGAAGAATCCGCTCTTTGCCGACAAGCGGGTCCGACAGGCCCTCGCCCATGCGGTGAACCGGGAGGAGATCATCGACGGGGTCCTGCTCGGCCTCGGCAAACCGGCCACCGGCCCCTACAAACCCGGAACCTGGGCCCACAACCCGAATGTCCGGACCTACCCCCACGACCCGGAGAAGGCCAAGGCGCTGCTCGCCGAGGCGGGCTGGAGGCGCACGGACGGAGGCTTCCTCGAAAAGGACGGGAAACCCTTCGAATTCGAGATCATCACGAACCAGGGCAACGAGATCCGGGCGAAGTGCGCCGAGATCATCCAGCGGCGGCTGGCCGAAATCGGCATCCGGGTGAAAATCCGGGTGATCGAGTGGGCCGCCTTCGTGAACGATTTCATCAACAAGCGGAAGTTCGACGCGACGATCCTCGGCTGGACGATCCCGATGGAGCCGGACCTCTACGATGTCTGGCACTCGAGCAAGACGGGGCCGCAGGAGCTGAACTTTGTCTCTTTCCGGAACGACGAGGTGGATGCGCTGATCGTCCGGGCGCGCGAGACCTTCGACCAGCCTCTCCGCAAGCGGTGCTACGACCGGATTCAGGAGATCCTGGCCGAGGAGCAGCCCTACCTGTTTCTCTACGTCCCGGACGCCCTTCCGATCCTCCATGCCCGCTTTCGCGGTGTGGAGGTCGCACCGCTCGGGATCGGCTGGAACTTCATCCGCTGGTACGTCCCCAGGGCCGAGCAGAAGCTGGTCATGACGCGCTGAGCCGGTCAGCCTCTCGATTGCAGGTTTTTCTGAAGGAAAATTCTCAGTTCGTCGTAGTCTGAGGAGAGGAAGGCCGGTTCGCCGGACCGCCGGTCGATGTCGGCCATGCTGGGCGGGAGATCGGGGTTGATCCCCAGAAGCTCGCGGATCTCGTCGGGGAATTTCGCCGGGTGCGCGGTCTCCAGGCTGATGCAGAGCGGCCGGTCCCCGAACATTTCGAGATACACCTCCAGCCCCCGCCAGCCGACGGCGCCGTGCGGTTCGAGAAGGACCCGGTGCTGTTCGTAGATCCGCTTGATGGTTTTTTTCGTTTCCCGGTCCGAGATGCTCACCGAGTAGATCCGTTTCCTCATTTCGTCCAGATCCGGGACGCGGTGGACGACGCCGGTCCGGTCCACCGTCCCGCCGTAAAGGTCGAAGAACCGGGCGAGGTTGCTCGGATGGCCGACGTTCATCGCGTTCGAGAGGCAGGCGCGGGAGGGGGAGACCTTCTCATAGCGGCCGGTTTCGAGGAACCGGGGGAACTCGTCGTTCTCGTTTGTCGGCATCACCAGCCTCTCCACGGGAAGGCCCATCCGCCGTGCATACTCGCAGCCGAGCGCGTCGCCGAAGTTTCCCGACGGGACCGAGAAGACCGCCGGTTCGCCCTCGCGGGAGAGCTGTGCCCAGGCCCATATGTAATAGACGATTTGCGGGAGGATCCGGCCGAAATTGATCGAATTGGCCGACGTCAGGTTGAAGCCGGAGAGACCGGGATCGGCGAAGGCCTGTTTGACGAGGTCCTGGCAGTCGTCGAACTTTCCGTCCACGGAGACGGCCCGGACATTTTGACCGATCGTGTCAAGCTGCGTTTTCTGCCGCCCGCTCACCTCGTTGCG
>JAXGRQ010000024.1:0-35485 GCA_040765725.1 Syntrophales bacterium | reverse complement strand
GCGAATGACATCGTTTTCAGAACCGATGAAACGGGGCGATTCACCTTTGTAAACCCGGCCGTGCTCCGGATTACGGGGTACAAGGAAAACGAGATCGTGGGAAGGCATTATCCGTCGTTTATCCGCCCGGATTTGCGCAACGAGGCCGTGAAGTTCTTCCAAAATCAGATGATCACAGGGATTCAAAACAGCTATTACGAATGTCCCATCATCACCAAAGACGCCCGTGAGGTCTGGCTGGGTCAAAATGTGCAACTGCTCCTGGAAAATGGACATGTGAAAGGTTTCCAATCGGTGTCCCGGGACATCACTGAACGAAAGGAAATGGAGGAGGCGCTGCGGGAGAGTGAAAAAAAGTTCCGTGAGCTCAGCATTGTCGATGAACTCACCCAGCTCCACAATTCCCGGCAGTTTTCCACTCAACTGAAAATGGAAACCGAACGGTCGAACCGATACCATCAACCTTTAACGCTCCTTATGATGGATATCGACAATTTCAAGATCTTCAACGACACGTATGGTCATGTCGAGGGAGACCATGTCTTGCGACGGCTCGGCGAGGTGGTCAAAAGATGCCTGCGCAAAACGGACCATGCCTATCGCTACGGCGGCGAAGAGTTCACCTTCCTCCTGCCCATGACCACCATCGCGGAGGGTTCCGTGACAGCGGAAAGAATCCGGACGGAATTCAAAAAAGAAATATTCTCCCCGGCTCAGGACCGGGAAGTCCATATGACGGTGAGCATCGGTGTCGCGCAGTACAGGGCAAATGAAGATATGAAGACATTCGTGTACCGAGCGGATCAGCTCATGTACCAGGCAAAAAAGAACGGAAAAGATCGAATTTTCAGCGAATCAGAGGAAAAACCATGAAAGAGATCAGTTTCCTGCGGGGCGTGCCCTCCGAAGAGGCCCTGGAGGCAGTCACCGGAATCGTGGAAAAAGGCTATGGCTGGGCCTTGCGCGAATACGGCGCGAAATTGCTGCAGTATCAGACCCCCGGGGTCAGCGACTTCAACGGGTTTATGCCGCTGAAAAAAACATTGGCCGATCGTTACGGCATCGTCGGCGACCCGAACAAACGCGTGATCTGCTTCAACGGAGGGCTGGAGGCGTTTTCGATGATCCTGAAGGCCTTTCCGAGAGGCAGCCGGATTGCGATGGAAGCGCTGACCTACGACCGCGCCCTGGAGGATGCCATTCGCTATGAACACGAGGTGGCGGGCATCCCGCTGTCGAAAGAAGGGGTCGATTTGGACGAACTCGAAAAAACGATTTCCGGCGGGAATGTCCGGCTGTTCTACCGGGTCATCTACCATCAGAACCCGACCGGCCTCGATTCGACTCAACAAAACATTGAAGAAGCATCAAGGCTCTGTGAACGCTACCATACGCTGTACGTCTGCGACATTGCCTATTACGAACTGCGCTATGACGGCCTGAAGAACCTCCTTCCGGATCTCGATGCGAACCAGGCCGCCTGCCTGATCGGTTCGTTCACCAAAACCCTCTCGCCCGGGACCAAATGCGGATTCGGCATTTTCCCCGAAACGCTGGTGGATCGGCTTTCACCGGTGATCGCAAACACCCGGCTCAATCCCAACTACCCGACGCAGGCAATGATTCATCACGTCATCGTCTCCGGCGGGTATGATCAATACCTCCGTTATCTGGCAGGGCATTATCGGCCGAGGATGGATGCGCTCAATAAGTCCCTGCGGAAGCATCTGGACAACCTCCAGGTTCCCCAAGTAACGGGCGGATTCTTCACGGGCATCTGGCTGCCGGGAATCGACAACGAAGAGGAGTTCGTGAAAGCGGCGAAGGCCAATGGCGTGAATCTCGCGACAGCCAAGGTTTTTTGTCCGGGATGGAAAACCGCTCTGCAGAAAGCGCACAGAGGACCTTTCTTCCGGCTCACCTTCCCCTCGCTCCAGCCGCAGGAGATCGAAGAGGGAATCGAAAGGATCGGCAAAACCTACAAGGCGATGCGTTCCGCTGTTTCGTGAACGAATGATTCCGCGCGACGATGGATTTTTTTGAACTGCACATTCGATATCAGGAGGGAACATCATGAAGGATTGCGTAATCGTATCGGCCTGCCGGACCGCCATCGGCACCTTTGGCGGCTCGCTTCGCGACCTCAACTGCGCTGCCCTGGGCTGCATCGTCATGAAGGAGGCGGTCAAGCGTGCCGGAATAGACGCCGCGCTGATCGACGATGTCCGTTTCGGCTGCTGCATGGAGCCGACGGACGCGTTGAACGTCACCCGGATCGCCGCGCTGATGGCGGGAATACCCGAAACGGTCACGGCCGTGACCGTGAACCGGGTCTGTATCTCCGGGATGGAGGCCATCCTCTCCGGGATGGCGATGATTCAGGCCGGAATGGCCGATATCATTCTCGCGGGCGGAATGGAGCACATGTCGGGAATCCCCTATTCCGTTCCCGGAGCCCGCTGGGGATGCCGCTTTCAGGACCAGATTTTTGTTGACGAAATCGTCCACGGTCTTCATGCGGGCTCGCACCTCCTGCCCGGGCTGGAAAAGGGGCCGGTGAAGGAGGGCGGCGTGGTGGAACTCTTCCGAGGCAAGCCCTACATCATGGGGGTTACGGCGGAGCTGATCGCACAGATCCATGGTCTCACGCGTGAAGAGATCGACGAGGTGGCCCTCCGCAGCCACAACAACGCCGAACGGGCTACGCGGGAGGGCGACTTTGCCGCGGAGATCGTTCCGGTGGAAATTCCCCAGAAAAAAGGAAAACCGCCGGCGGTCTTCGCCCGGGACGAGCATTTCCGACCCGGCCTGACGATGGAAGCGCTGGCCGCGTTGCCGCCCGCTTTTGTTCCGAAGGTGGGCAAGGTGACCGCGGGAAACTCCTCCGGCGTGAACGACGGGGCGAGCGCCATGGTAATCATGTCTGACGAAAAGGCCAGGGAACTGGGGCTTGAACCCATGGCCCTGATCAAAGCGTCCGGCCGCGGCGGCTGCCATCCTTCCGTCATGGGGCTAAGCCCGGTCCCGGCGGTCCGGGACCTTCTGGATCGATCCGGACTGAAGCTGGCGGACTTCGAGCTGATCGAACTGAACGAGGCTTTTGCCGCCCAATACCTGGGATGCGAACGGGAGATCGGCCTCAATCGCGAAATCACAAACGTAAACGGTTCGGGTGTCGGTCTTGGCCACCCGGTGGGCGCCACCGGCTGCCGAATTCTGGTGACCCTGCTCTATGCGATGAGGAAAAAAGGAAAGAACCTTGGCATGGCGACGCTGTGCGGGGGCGGTGGGGTCTCGATGGCCACCGTTCTGGAGATTCGCTGAATACATTTTGGGGCGGGCTAAAAGCCCGCCCCTTTTGGATCCATTCACCGTTTCCCCATCTTCAACCTTTCATGCATCCGTCCGGACCGAAACGAATATCTTATAGAACAACGTAATGATCAGAAGTCCCAATGCCCAGACGCCGACCGTGATCGCGATCTCCGGTCCGGTGGGGGTGTAATCCGTCAGCGCCTCAAGCGGGGACGGGATGAAGCCTGTAATCACGAGGCCGAGCCCCTTCTCGATCCAGAGCGACAGGAAAACCAGGATACAGGCCAGCGCCAGAATCGGTTCCCGGGTTCTCGTCCGGGGGATCACCAGCAGGACCAGCGCAACCACGGCCGCCACTGCCGATACGCTCATCCAGTTCGCGATCATGTTGTGCCCCTCCAGACCACGGAACAGATAGACCAGATGGTTCATGTGCGAAGGGATCTGGCCATAGAAAACGGTGAAGAGTTCAACCAGAACGAAAAAAATGCTTATCGCCAGCGCATAGGCCACGATTTTGGCCAGGGTCTGGATGGCCTTTTCCCCGGCGTCGAACTTCGTGAACCGCTTCAGGATCATGCAGAAGAGGATCAGCAGGGCCGGACCGGAGGCGAAGGCCGAGGCGAGAAAGCGCGGGGCCATGATGGCCGTCAGCCAGAAGCCCCTGCCCGGCAGACCCGCGTAAATGAACGCGGTGACCGTGTGGATGCTGATGGCCCACGGGATGGAGATGTAGATGATCGGCTTCACCCAGGCCGGCGGCGGGACGCCCTGCCTGTCGCTCTCCAAAACCGTCCAGCCGGTGACGATGTTGATCAGCAGATAGCCGTTGAGGACCACCATGTCCCAGAAGAGGACCGACTTGGGCGACGGGTGGAGAATCATGTTCATCGCCCGGTCGAGGCGCCCCAGGTCCACCAGGACGAAAGTGAGGCACATGATCACCGCGGAGACGGCCAGGAATTCCCCGAGGATGGTAATCTTCCCGAAGGCCTTGTAGTCGTGGAGGTAGTAAGGCATCACCAGCATCACCGCCGAAGCCGCGACACCTACGAGAAAGGTGAACTGGGCGATGTAGAGCCCCCACGAGACATCCCGGCTCATGCCGGTGATCCCCAAGCCGTAGTCAAGTTGCTTCAGGTAAAAGAAAAAACCGATCCCGGTCAGGAGCAGCAGGAACGCCACCCAAATTCCGTATCCGCGACTTCCTTTCAGGGCTTTTTCGAGCACGGCATCCTCACAACAGGTAATAGATCTGCGGTTCCGTTCCCAACTCCTGCCTTCTCCGGAGGGAGAATTTCCCGCCCAGAATGCGGCGGACGTCCGATCCGGGATCCTCGAGATCGCCGAAGACCAAAGCCTTTTCCTTGCAGGCCGTGACGCAGGCGGGCAGCATCCCCTGAGCGAGCCGCTCCTCACAGAAGTTGCACTTCTCCACCACGCCCTTGGTCCGCGTCGGGAACGCCGGATCGATCTTGGGGATGAACGGTCGCGGATCCCGGTAATTCATGCTTCTGGAACCATAGGGGCAGGCGGCCATGCAGAACCGACATCCGATGCAGCGGTGGTAGTCCATCATCACGATGCCGTCCGCCCGCTGAAAGGTCGCCTGTGTCGGGCACACCCGCACGCAGGGGGGATTCGCGCAGTGGTTGCAGAAAACCGGAATGGAAAGGCCCCGGATGGATTCCGGCAGCCGGGGATGCGCCTCCGCGGGGAAAACATGCGTTATCTTCTCGGCGCCGATCCAGTGCACGTCATCCTTGGGATTGTCGAAGTCGGGCACATTGTGCGCGCGATGGCAGGCAAGAACGCAGTCCCGGCAATCGGGGTGGCATTTCCGGGTATCCACCACCATGGCCCAGCGTTTGGCCTTCAGGGCCTGGCGGGATGGGGAAGCCGTCTGCGGGGCGCCTCCCGCCGCCGGCGCAACACTTGGCTGGGTTCCATGGAGGACCTTGGCCAGCGGAGGAAGAGCCAGGCCGGCAGCAGAAATTCCGGCGATCTTCAGGAATTCTCTTCTTGTGGGCGCCATCAGCGGACCTCCTCGGGGATGATGTGGCAGTTCCAGCACGAGGGCGTTACCCCGGCGTAATCGTGGCACCGATCGCAGAACGTTTCCTTGTTGCTGTGGCATTTCAGGCAGGTTCCGGTCAAGCTGATCTCGTAAACCTTTCCATCAGCGGCCGTGTAGGTTCTCTCCCCCTCCCGGACGACAAGGTCCCGCCAGTCGTTGAGGAGCCTCATGTGGTTCGCCCGCATGAACGGTGCCGGCTCCACGCAAAGCTTTTCCTTGAGCTGCTCGATGGCGGGCGTATCCAGCTTGAGATCCGGCGGGGCAACTGTCTTTCCCCTACCGTACCAGAACGGGCCGGTGGTCAGGATCAGAAAGACCGCGATTCCGGCAAGGATGATGCCGCGGTTATAGAGTTTCATCGACTGTCCGTCCTTCCAAGGGATCGCCGCGCAGGTCGGTTGTTCTGTCCTTCTCCCCTTTCATGACCAGGGCGTTGGCTACGAGTTCATGAACACCGGTGACCAATACCTCCGGCGCCCAGTATTCCATCAGCGCCGTCAGAACCGCCCGATCGATCGCGCACATACAGGTCAACCGGTTTACCCCGTATTTCTCCCGGACCGCCTTGACGGCCATGGCCCGCGGCATTCCTCCTCGCATCCGCATCTCCAGGTTCTCGTCGTTCCCGAGTCCGGCGCCTCCGCCACAGCAGAAAGTGTTTTCCCGGATGGTGTCTTCGGCCATTTCGTGGAAATGGTTACAGACGTGGTTGATGATGTACCGCGGCTCCTCGAAAAGCCCCATTGCGCGGGAGGGGTTGCAGGAGTCGTGAAATGTGACTTTGAGGTGGTCGTTCCGGGACGGGTCGAGGTTCAGCCTGCCGTGCCGAATCAGATCTGCCGTGAACTCGCTGATATGAACCATTTTTGTCGACCGGGCGTTTTCGAACCTTGTCCCGGTGATCGGGGAAACCGGCATCCCGAGGAAATCGGCGGGACCGTTCAAGGTGTCCATGTATTGATGCATAACCCGCCACATGTGTCCGCACTCGCCGCCGAGGATCCACTTGACCCCCAGCCGCTTGGCCTCGGCATAGATCTTCGCGTTGAGGCGCTTGATCATCTCGTGGGAGGTGAACAGACCGAAGTTGCCCCCTTCGGAGGCGTAGGTGCTCCATGTGTAGTCCAGGCCGATTTCATGCAGCAGGGCCAGGTAGCCCATGCATGTGTACGTGCCGGGATCGGCGAAATAGTCGCCGGAGGGGGCCACAAAGAGGACCTCGGCCCCCTTCCTGTTGAGGGGAACGTCCACGCGCACGCCGGTGCGTTCTTCGAGATCATCCGCCAGGAATTCGAGCATGTCCTTGACTCCGCCCGGCTGGATGCCGAGGTGGTTTCCCGTCCGGAAGCAGTTGGACACCGGCTCGGTGACCCAATTGACGTTGCAACCAACAAGGTTCAGGAGTTCCCGGCCGATCATCGTGATCTCGGCCTGGTCGATTCCATAAGGGCAGAAAACGGAGCAGCGGCGGCATTCCGTACACTGATAGAAGTAGTAGAACCATTCCTTGACGACATCGACGGTCAGATCGCGGGCACCGGCAAGCCGGCCGAAGAGTTTTCCCGATCCGGTAAAATAGCGACGATAGACGGACCGAAGCAGTTCGGCCCGAACGACCGGCATATTCTTCGGGTCGCCGGATCCGATATAGAAGTGACATTTGTCCGCACAGGCGCCGCACCGGACGCAAACGTCCATGAAGAGCCGAAAGGAGCGATACTTTTCCAGACGGTCCCGCATCCCTTCCAGGATGATCTCCTTCCAGTTTTCGGGGAGTTTCCAGTCCTCGTCGGTAGGCGACCAGGACCGGGGATTCGGGAGATCCAGCGCGGTCAGGCTCTTGACGTTGCCCGGGTAGCTCCAGGTCCCCGGACGGAAATCGACGGGCGTGTCCATCCAGGGCGTGTTCGGCGGTTCGTAACGGACCTTGATCAGTTCTTCGGGTTTGGGAATCTTCGCAAAGGACATTGCTACTCCTTATCCACCGGCAGTCCCGCAAGCTTCATCTTATCCCGGAACTCGTCCTCGTATTCCTCGTAGGTGTGAACTTTCACCGGCGCGTTCCAGGGGTTGACGTGACGATTCATCCGGTTGTCGTTGGCCAGGTTTCGGGTCGGGCTCAGGAAAACCCCTGCCATGTGCATCAGTTTGCTCATCGGTATGAACACCATCAAGGTGAAGACGAAACAGAGGTGCATATAAAAGAGTGTTCCGACGCCATTCGGCACGGCAGGCGAGAAGGTGACCCATCCCAGGGCCAGGTTCTTGACCTGGAGAAGGTCTGCCGGGAAGAAGTGCCTCATCAGCAGGCCCGTTCCGACCACACCCAGGATCAGAAGGAGGGCAAAATAATCGGAAAACAGCGAAATGTAACGCAGCCTCGGGCTGACCACCCTGCGGAAGAGGAGAAACGACAGACCCGCCAGAATCGCGGCATCACTGAGGTAGAGGGTCGGGATGCCGATTTCGAAGAACCCATCGACAGCGGAGAGCGTGTTGATGCAGCCGGCAACCGGTTCGACGAAGAAGCGCAGGTGCCTCAGCACGATGATCAGGAGCGACCAGTGGAAGAGCAGACCGAAAAACCAGAGCCATTTGGCACTGTCGTACACAGGCTTATGCTGCAGGATCTCCGACTTCGTGTTCCGAAAAAGCGAACGGAACAGAAGGATTTCCAGAGCCATCCTTCCGATCACACCCCAAAGGCCTGAAGGGTTGTCCAGAGGGTTGGTCTTGATCCAGGGGAGAGACTTTTCCTGACCGCAGGTGCTGGGGATCCGGAAGGGAACGGGGGACTTTCCCCACCGGACGACACGATAGACAAACCCGACGACGAAGATTGCGAAAGCCGCGTAAGGGATAAAAACCGTCAAAAGATAGGCGAGGCCGCTGCTCGCTGAAAATCCCAGGGCCACGAGGGTCAATATCAGGACGGCTACGATCGATTTCAGCAGATTCATGATACCCGTTCCGTTTCGTCCGAAGTCGGTGCTGCTCCGGGATCGATGGAAATTCGTATCTTATCGGCGGGCCATTGTCAATATGGTGATAAATTTCGTCTGACGGCCCACGCACGCAGGGGTTAGGATTTCCACGATGGCTCGTCACCGAACTGGATGATGGACTTTTTCATCCCGGCCATGGCGTTGACGATCAGCTCGACCAGGCCTCCATAATAGAAGCGGCTCCGCTCCTCCGCATGGTAGTAATTGAGGATGTCCCGGATGGCGCCCTTGCAGTTGGAACAGGGAGCGCAAACATATTTGGGGATCTCCTGCGGTTCATCCTTGAAGGCGTTAAGGATCTGGAGAAATTTCTTCCGGCTGCTGACCAAGGTCCGCCATTCGGCAAAGTTGTATCCGGACATGATCGCGAATCCCGAACCTCCCCCACAGCAGTAGTTGTCCACCCCGTGGGGGGTCATCTCCCGGAATCGCGGGGCGATTTTTCTGAGGATGCGTCGCTGGGGCTCCACAATCCCCATCAGTCGGACATAGTTGCAGGGATCGTGCAGCGTGACAGGGAAATCATTCCGGCCCGGATCGAATTGCAATTTCCCGCTCATGACGATTTCTTCCAGCGTGACCAGGGCCGACTCACGCGGGATGTTGAGCTCCCCCGTCAGCAGCCGGTCGGAGATCACGGTCAGCGCCTTGTGGGCATGACCGCATTCACCCATCACGATCTTTTTGACCTTCAGTTTCCGGGCGATGTCCGCATGACGGACAGCCACGCGCGCCAACTGCACATCGTCATACCATACGCCATAGTTGACCGCATCGTACCCGACCGTTTCCGAGGAGAGGGTCCAGGAAAGGCCGGCTGCCTGAAAGATGATCGCAAAAGCCCCGACGTTCTCCGGCCAGGCAATGATCTCGCCCGCGTTGTGGAGCAGCAGAATGTCCGCCCCCTCCACATCCCATGGGATTTTGACTTTCCAGCCGGTGATCTCCTCCATCTCCTCCTCGATGAACTCCACGCTGTCCTTGGCCGCCAGTGGGTTCATGCCGGTGGAGGACCCGACCCGAAGATGCTGAACCGTACCCTTTTCATGGAGCTCCTTGGGGGCAATCCCCATCTCCTGTGAGAAGAGCTTGCGGATTTCGTGGGTAATCAAACCGTTGTCCACGCCCACCGGGCAGACCGAAGCGCAGCGCCTGCAGAGCGTGCAGCGGTAAGCCAATTCAGCCAAGCGGGCGATCGTCGTCCAGTTCAGATCGATGTCGCCGGTGAGCTTGGCCGTAATCTTCCCGCCCGGTTTGAGATATTTGTTGTAGATCCTGCGTAGAACCTCGGCTCTAAACATGGGCCGGTGGATATCCTTCCTGCCGCTCATCTCAAAGACGGGGCAGGCGTCGGAGCAGGTCTGGCATTTGGCACAGTACTCCATGGAGAGCATGAGCGGCTGCAGGAACGTCCAGTTGTTCTCCTTCTCGAACAGTTTTTTCAGGCCCGATAGAAACCTGCGGATCAGTTCTTCCTCCTCCTCCTTGCTGGCGGGTTTGGGAATTCCGATGGCGACCGTGTCGTCCAGCGAGGTCTCGATGTGTTTGACCTTCTCCGGTTTCAGCGGGGGAATCGTCATCTGGTTGAAATCCTCGTACGGAGGGGGCAAGGGCGTAAGTTCGCCCGGCTCGATGTGGCACAGGCAGTCGGAAGGCTTAGCCAAATCCGACGGTTTTGTGATTTTTGTCATTTGATCTCCTTGGATACGGAAGTCGCGATGTCGAGCCAGGACTTCCGTCCATCCGCTTCGACGTGCTTGGCATTCCAGGTCGGCCTGAGTGCAAGATTATCTTGAATGGCGACCTCGAGCGATCCGCCTCGCGTGTTCGCGGCGTCGTCCCATTTGACCTTGTGATAGAAGAAGTACTTCATAAACATGTGGGACATATGGGTCAATGGAACGTAGGCCACCAGAAGAGAGCCCAGTACGATCGCCGCTCCGCCGCAAAAGGTTTGAGCAGGGACGTATGCATTCAACGACCCTCCGCCGGTCAGCAAGCCGAAGACATAGGCCTTCGCCCCATCCAGCAACGGATCGGTGAACAGGGACGTCAAAAACCCGAACAGAAAAAAAAGGAGGATGAAAGCGATGTTGAAGAAATCCACAAAAGAGGAATATTCCCTCAGTTCCGGATCGGCTATCCGGCGGCAGAGCATTCCAACACCGCCGATCAGCCCCAGCACCAAACCGACCCAACCCAGGAAAACGATCAGACCATTTAGAATGGTTTGGATCGTGCTGCCCGCCGGGGCTGCTTCCCCCCACAGGAGGAGAGCATTGAGGACCATGAAGCCGAAAACGGCAATCATCAAGTACAGCCCGAAATGAAAAGGGAAGGATACCCACCACAACCCCCTGTTTTCCTTCCAGAGCCCTCGGATGAACAGAATCTCCGGCACCATGTATTTGACTTCGTTAAACAGAGATCCCCTGTGTTTCTTTTCCCACCAGTTCACCTCTTCCATGTAGGAGCCCCCATGGGCCAGTTTATCTGTTGTTTCATGCTGGACCGGATAGATCTCCCAGCGCACATGGACGGGAAGGGTCGCCTGCCGGCATACCCGGAAGGCGACCATAATAAGGAACATCATAATGCACAAATACGTTAGCAGATAAAAACCCATAGGCCCTTTCCTTATGATTTTGTCATTGTTCGAACAAGGTTCAAGATTTCTTCCGGGGAAATGGGTTTCGACACGAATCCCTCCGGGGGCGGTATCTGATGGCGTGAGGAGATGAAATTCCTGAAATCCTCGGAGACCCCGGTGACGATGACGACCGGGATGCCCTTCCAACGGTCATCCGTCTTGATCTCGCGGAAAAACTTGACCCCCGACTTCTCGGGCATGGAGATATCCAGCGTAATGAGATCCGGAACCTCCTGCTGGAGGATCTTCATTGCCTCCGCCCCATCTTTCGCCACTACCGTTTGGAATCCCTGGTCCGCCAGCAGCGTTGAAAGGTAGGTACGGATATCCTCTTCATCATCGATAATCAAAATTCGTTTCTGTTCGGCCATGATTCCCTCCTCTTTCAGGTTTTCGGGGCTTTGGTCCCTGCGGACGGAGGCTTGCGCGGAAGTTTAACGATCATTCGAGTTCCCTTGTTCAATTCGGAATCTATCGTGATTTCGCCGCCATGAGCCTGCGCGATCTTGTTGGAGATGAAAAGCCCCAGGCCTGTTCCGTTTCCACTCTTTGAAGAGAAGAAGAGGCTGAAGGCCCTCTCCCGTGTCTCCTGGTCCATGCCGATTCCGTTGTCCTCCACCTCATATTCGATGTGTTCCGGATAGCCCCGCAGCTTGAGGCGAACCTGGTGGTCCTTTTTCTTCGTGTCCACCCGGCAGGCATCCATGGCATTTTCGACGAGGTTGATCAGCAGGGATCGGACCGCTTTGAGGTCCGCATCAATATCCCCGATGTTGCGGTCCACGTCGCAACCGAATCCGATACCCAGTTCAGCGGCCTTCAGCCTGATGACCTCGCATACCTCATCCGCCACGGCGCGCGCGGGGATGGTTTCAAGGTCCGGCTCCCGGTCCTTGGCGTAATAAAGGAGGTCGAGCACCATTCTCCGGATCCGGGTGATATTGCGCTCAACCATCTTCCAGCCCTGCTCGAAGCGCTTCCGGTCGTCTTTGGCCAAACCGGTGTTGACCAGATACACCCCGCCGTCGAGGCTGGTCAGAAGACCCTTGATCCCGTGGGAAATCGAACTGATGATGAGGCCCAGCGAGGTGAGTTTGGACTGAAGCTGGCGGATCTGGGTGATGTTGGTGCTGATCTCGATCACATTGTTGATCTGTCCGGCGGCATTGCGCAGCGGCGCCGTGTACACCAGCACATTGACCTGTTCCCCCTTGTGGGACGTCATCACCTCCTCCGTCTGGTGGACTTGGCCGTCTTTAAAGGTCTCTTTGACAATACAGGGGACACAAGCCTCTGTCCGATGCATGTAAACCTGGTGACATCTGTCCCCCGGCGAGGCCCTGAAATCCTCCCGCAGACGGCGATTCGCGTCGACGATCCTCAGATCGGAATCCTGAATCGATATGTAACAGGGCACTTCTTCAAAGAGCTTGCGATATCGTTCCCGGCTGTCCCGGATCTGGTTCTGGAGAAGTTTGAGTTCGGTAATGTCCGTGGCCATCCGCATCACGCGCGTGATCTCTCCGGACTCATCAGGGATGGCCATGGTGTTGATGAGCAGGACCATTTCATTTCCGTGCTTGTTACTGACGAACTCCTCGATCCCGTGTCGCAACCCGTCGCGGAAGGTGCGCTCCGCCGGGCACTGCTCGCAGCGCTCGGACCGGTGCTGGTTGATCTGGTAGCAATACCGCCCCTCGAACTCCCCGAAGTCCCGGCGAAACCGCCTGTTGGCCTCAACGATCCTCAGATCGCGATCCAGGATCGTCAGATAGGCGGGCATGAGCTCGAAATAGTTCTCATAAGGGTTGCTGGTCATACGATATTTTCCCTTTGATGTCATGCGTGTCCTACAGGGGTTTTCGTCTCCAGGATTTTTCGGATGTTGGTCAAAAGACCCTCTTCGTTGACCGGTTTGTCCAGATACCCATCGGGAGGGGGAACCGGGCGTTCGTAAATAAGGCGCCGCAACTCCGGTTTTCCCGTAATGATGCATACCTTGGTGGAGGCGATCTTTGGATTGTTCCGGATCTCTTCAAACACCATCCCTCCATTCTTTCCCGGCATGGACAGGTCAAGGGTAATGAGATCGGGTTTTTCCTGGATTGCCAATGACAATGCCTGTTCGCCGTCGGCCGCCTGGATCACTGTGGCACCCTGATCTTCCAGGACCACGGAGAGAAAGGTCCGAATGTCGGGCTCATCGTCCACGACCAGAATCTTGAATCCCTGCAGAGGCAGCGCCGCCTCCGGGATCGGTCCGGCCACCGGGACAACGATCCTTTCCGGGATCACCAGAGCACCGGCCGTCAGGTTGACCAGCTGGGCGACCTTCATGCCCAGTTTATAATGCCGAATCACGTCGGTCAAGCCATCCACACAGTTGTGGCAGGAGGTCACCACCACCTTGGCACCCGTGGTCTTCAACTGGTCCGCCTTGATTTTGGCTGACTTGAGACGCTCGGGTGTATACTCCGACATCGACATGGCTCCTCCCCCACCCGTGCAGCAGAAGTTCTCCGCACGGTTGGGATACATTTCCCGGAAATCGGGCACCACGAGGTTCAGAAGCTCCCGTGGCTCCTCGAAAAAACCGCAGCTTCGGGCATTATTGCAGGAGTCGTGAAATGTATAAGAGTCTTTGTTCCTGCTTTTGTCAACCTTAATCCGACCTTCACGGATATAGCGGAGCATGGTCTGGACCGAGCTTTCCATCACAAAGGGAATCTCTTCGCCCGACCAGTTCGGCCCTTCGCACCGCGTCGATCGGTATCCATGTCCGCATTCCGACATCACGAGCTTTTTGCCGCGCAGTTCTTGGACTTTGTCGTAAACTCTCCGTGCAACCGCCCCGCCCAGCTCGTCGTCTCCGGAGAAGAGGCCAAAATTGGTCATGTCCCATCCTTCGCTGGGCATGGTCCAGTTTTCCCCTGCAAGGTAAAAGATTCTGGCCGCATCGGAGATGGTTCTGGGATCGTATTTCACCTCCCGGGGATTGATCGTGTAAACGATCTCGGCATCGGTTTTATCGATCGGGATGCGTGCCGAGGGGTCTTTGAACTCATCCTCCAGTTCGTCGGAGAGCCATTCGAGAGTTTCGATGTAATCCTGAGGAAGGACTCCCATCTGGTTTCCGACCTCCCACTGGTCCTTGCTGACGACGGCGACACCCTCGGGCATAATGCCGACGGAAACGAGCAGACCCCGGGCCATCCGGTTGAGCAGGGCGAAATCCACGCCCATTGGGCAATTGATGGAACACCTCCGGCAATTGGTGCATTTTCCGAACACAATGTCCTTGAGTTTCTCCAGCTCCTCGTCTGTGCGGATATCCTCGGCATGAACCCACCAGGGGAAGATCCTTCCCGTCCAGTCGAAGTTGCGTTTGAAAATCTTGCGGATTTGGTCCGCCTTGTACGCCGGGGCATAGCTGGGATCGTCCGGGTTGGCCAAGACATAGTGGCAGGATTCCGTGCACATTCCGCAATGGACACAACCGACCAGCGACCCCACCAGCTGGCGGTTCAGTTTCTTGCCCATTCTTTCAACCACTTTATCAGCTTTATGCGATCTTGTTCTTGCGAACATGGGTTACCCCTGAGTCGATTTGAATTTCCTAAGTATGGGTCGGTTTCGGATGTGTCACATGCTTGACCGGATAGACACCTCGGTATCCCATGGTTCTGCCAAAGTAGAAGCGGGTGAAAGGGTAGTAGAGATAGTGGGAGATCTTGCTGAACGGCACATAGACCAGGAAAAAGGCAGTCATGATGAAATAGACCAGCAGCGGCCCTTCCCCAAGATCCGGCCGGTTCGGCGCTGCAAAGATGGAGGCGAACGACCAGACCGTGAGCAGCCCCAACGAGAACAGGTCGTCCGGCGTGCTGATCAGACGTATAGCCGGGATGCTGAGACGGCGATACATTCGATAACAGCCGATCAAAAAGGCGGCCGCGAACAGGGTCTGAAGCAAACGGACCACGATTACAGGCTTCATCAAACCCGGTGCGTACGGAATGACGAAAGACATCGTAATGTTGGCAGCCACAGCCAGATGAAAGACCACGAATTGCAGGTAGAACGGAAACATCCGTCGGGTACTCTCCATAGACCAAGGCATGGCGATATTCGCCCAGGAATAGATAATCCCTTTGAACGGAGAGGTATCCTTGCGCTCGGAGGGTGGCTGCCTGTCCCGTGAGGCTTTGTATTTTAAAATCCAACGGATGCGAATGACATACACAACGGCCATGAAAGTCAGGGCCATCAGTTGCAGATCGTCGGAAACGAAACGAAGGGTTTCGCTCATCCTATCCTCCCGAAACTGCTTTTCTATTCCCGTCAATCACGCGGAAAGAGACCATCCTCGTCATGCAGAATCATGACTTCCTAAAAACCTTCGTAATTTTAGCCCATCCTTCCCAGTTGATCCTGGAAGGCCTTCAACTCTCTCAAGTCCCGAAGACAGAAAACAACCTCGGCAGGTACGGAGTGATTTGACAAGAACTCCTTGGCCGCTCCCAAGATCACACGGGCACTGATTTCCAGAGGAATTCCGTGGAATCCGGCGCCCATTGCCGGAACGATGATCTTGCCGAGCTTGTATTCCCCCGCCTTCCGCAGAACGTTCATCATGGTGGCCTTCAGTTTTGCCTCGCTGTCCTCTTCCTGGAATCGGGGCCCGACGGCATGAAGGATATACCTGGCCTGAAGATTTCCGCCTCCCGTGACGACGACATCGGTTACATTTGCAGTGCCTGCTTTCTTCAGCTCTTCCTGGACCTTCGGACCCCCCTGGATGGCGATGGCGGTACCGAATCCGGATCCCAGGGTCAGATCCGGACGGGCGTAATAGACAATCGCGTCCATTCCCCCGACATCGGTAATGAATCCAACCATCAGGCGGATTACTTTGTCGTTCATTTTTAACTCATTCACCATAACCAATTTCCATGATGACCATCCCAAAATTCAATGGACCCGGAAAAAATCCTACATTGAAGGATTCGAAACGGAATGACGGTGTAACGGGCAGTCGAGGCCGCTCCGGAAGAGGACCGTCTCTCTTCTTTATCGGACGGTGTGTCGAGCCACGTTATCACGCCGATAGAGGGCATTCATCTTGCTGTCAAAGGAGAAAACTCGAAGCCGCTTCACGACATTTTCGGTATAGCAGCCGTCCCCTCAAAGATACGTATCCCTTCTCGCCGGACCAGCATTCTTTCAGGCTTGTCGTGATGGTTCTGATGGAGTGACCATCAGACGCATCCGGTCGGTTTCGAAAGGCCGGCCAGCTTGCATGCCCCCTTTGCCGGGCCCGATGGAAAAAGCTCATAGATCTGCTTGAGACTGAATCCCGTGTCCTTGCACATCTTTCGAATCATCGGAGCAATGCCGAACTGCGTATAGTAGTTTCGGATGTAATCGATGATCTTCCAATGATCTTCCGTAAGCGTCCCTTCAATTCCTTCGACATTGGCGTAACCCTGCGCAAAATCCTTGCTCCACTTGTCCAGCTCCTGCAGGAAACCGTCCTCGTCCACCTCGTATGTCGTTCCAGCGATCTCCAATTGCGCCATATCTCTACTACCTCCCTTTTTTTATTGGTTTGATCCCTCCGTTGCGTCTGTTTCACAGACCCTGGCGGAAAATATTCTCCTGATTTTTCAAAATACCCGATGCGTCCCGCATCTCCATCCCCTTATCTGTCTTGCCGTTTCTTCTCCGAAACGCGACCGCTTGATCGCAAAGCGCTTTTGCCCATCCCTTCGCTCCAAAGGCGTGCAGGTGGGAAAAAGTGGCCAGCACATTCTTGAAGCATAAGCCGTCCCGCCGGTCCTGGATGCCCCGCCCCCGTTTTACCTGGAATGCGGTAGCAATACATCCTTCCTCTCCCTCCCGGATCCGGGAGTAATGGAACTCGTGACCATGCAGGGTCTCGCCCACCGGAAAATAGGGATTCGGCCGATCCACCCCGAGAATAGTGTATCCGTGTCCTTGTGGGGTCCTTTCGACGGCAAAGCGAAACGGGAAAACTCCCACCATCGGGAAAATTCCCGATTCCAAGACCAGTTCTTTGCCCAGATACATCAACCCTCCACACTCAGCATACACGGGCAATCCATCTTCCACGGCCTTTTTCAGGGATTCGCGGAAACCGGCATTGGCCGCAAGCTTCGCGGCATGGGTCTCCGGAAAACCGCCGCCGATGTATAGCGCGTCCATCGGAGGAAGCTCCTCGTCGCGGAGTGCGCTGCATTCCATCAGAACGGCCCCCGACGATTCGAGGGCTTCTAAATTATCCGGATAGTAAAACCAAAATGCGGAGTCCCGGATCACGCCGATTCGTGGCCGTTCCAGCGGACAGGCAACCGGTTCGCGATCCCTCTCCTCCAGACCATCGAAGGAAACGGCAGGCGCTTCCCGGGCAATCTCCCACAATCGGTCCATATCCACGTAACGATCCACGATACGGGCGGCTTCGTCCACAATCGTTGCCGCGCCGGCGCATTCCTGAGGAGGAACAAGACCCATATGCCGCTCGGGAAAGATTCCCTCGTGGATTCTGGGAACGGCTCCCAAAACGGGCACACCGCAATGCGCTTCCACAACGGAGCGCACCATGGCTTCATGACGCGTCCCGCCGATCCGGTTCAGGATCACACCCCGGATCGTTACATCGGAATCAAACTGCTGACAACCGATGATCATGGCGGCCACCGTTCGAGTCGCCCTGGTGCAATCCGCAATGAGGATCAGCGGTGCCCTCAGCAGCTTGGCCAGTTCCGCCGTGCTGTAGCTTCCGTCTCGGTCCATGCCGTCGAAAAGGCCCCGGTTCCCCTCCACCAACACGCAATCCGATTTCCGTGCAATGGCCGCGAAGGAAGAAATCATCCCCCCGCGCTCCATCAGAAAAAGATCCAGATTGTGGCATGGATAACCGGTCGCCACTTCCAGCCAAGCCGGATCGATATAATCGGGACCCTTTTTGAAAGGAAATACCTTCTTGCCTCTCCGGCGAAGGCACGCTCCCACACCCACGGTCAAGAAGGTCTTTCCCGAATTTCCTCGGAAAGCGGAGAAAATCATCCTGGGACGGTCAATAATCATTTCTCCGCTCTATTCCTTATCACTCACTGTCTTCCGCTTCGTGCTGGATGCCGGCACCTTTCAGCCCGAACATGGTCGTGCTGCCGCTCGACCAGTACTCCAGCGTTCCGTCCGCGACCATCTCGTTGATCAGTTTGCTGACCTCCCTCGCTTTTTTGTCCGGGAAGATCTTATTGAAGTCCTTGAGATAGAACTTCGTCTTCAACGTTTTGGCCTTCAGGGTTTCGACGACCAGCTTCTTGTCCTCTTCGGTACTCATCAAACACCTCTTTTCGTTAAAATTTAAACTGTGTGCTGGTACGCCAAGTGGTATACGCAAAACGGTAATCATCGATCAGGTGTTCGGTGAACGGCAGTCCGGTTTTTTCAAAGAACCGCTCCCAGCCGATTCGTGCGGCCCAATCCCCGAGGCGTTCATATTTTTTCGCGTCTTTCGCATAGGTATTGAGAATTTTCTTGACCGCTTCCACCGTCTGCGGCCATCGGGGCGCCTCATTGGGAAGGAAAGGGACCACCACCTTGGAGAACATCGGGGCGGTAATCCGGTTCGATAGCTTTCCCCCCACCAGAATGGCCACGCCACTTCCCTCGGCATCGGCCAACGGCATGGCGGGACACATCGTAAAACAATTGCCGCAGTACATGCACTTCTCGTTGTTCACGGCGACGCTCTTCTTGCCTTCTACGGTAGTCGACTTGATGGCCCCCGTGGGGCAAGCCGCGACTGCGAGAGGGATCTCGCACATGTTCGCCAAGTTGTCATGATCCACCATGGGCGGTTTTCGATGAACGCCCAGAATGGCAATGTCGGAACAGTGGACAGCGCCGCACATGTTCAGGCAGCAGGCCAACGAGATCCGCACATGAGCGGGAAGCCTCATCTTTCCGAAATCCTCGTACAGTTCATCCATGACCGCCTTAACGATACCGGACGCGTCGATCGCGGCGGTATGGCAATGAAGCCATCCCTGGGTATGAACGACGTTGGTCAGGCCCGCCCCGGTGCCTCCGCGCGGAAACTTGGACGAACCGCCGGCGAATTTTCGTTTTTCCAGATCCGCCATCAGCGGTTTCAATTTCGCTTCGTCATCGACCATGAACTCGATGTTGTTTCGGGTCGTCCAACGGACGTAGCCGTCACAGTGCTTGTCGGCAATGTCGCAGATCTCGCGAATATGGGTAACGCTCATCAGCCGCGCGCCGCCCACGCGTACGGTGAACACCTTGTCTCCCGACTCGGAGACGTGCACCAGCACGCCCGGCTCAAGGATTTCGTGGTACAACCACTTTCCGAAATTCTTCTTGATGACGGGAGGCAGAAACTCTTTATAATCTCGAGGGCCGATATCGGTGATTCTGTCCTTCATTGGATTGCTTGGATCGTAACCCATTTTTAAACCTCCTATTTCTGGTGTCGTTTTCTGAAATCTTTGATATCCCGTTCCCATCCTCCCGGAATGTCCGCTTCCTTCCAGAAGATATACGGGTTCGATCTGGGCTCCTTGATCATGCGTGGATCCGGTTTCACCTCGCAAACCTCGAGAAATTTCGCGAAACCCTTGCGCTGCATCAGCTCGCCGAGACGTTCACGGCTTCGGCCCTCTTCGGACCACCAATCCCAAATCTTATTGATCAGCTCCTTAAGCTCATTGAACGGTTCTTCCATCCTCATGAACGGGATGGTCAATGTCGATAGCTGCGCGCCTTCCAGAATCGGGGCTTTGGCGCCGAACAGGATCGAGGCCCCTGTCTCCTTTCCGATCCTCAAGGCCCGCGGCATCGCATTGATGCAGTGCATGCAGCGGTTGCATTCCTTGTTGTTGATGACAAGCTTTTTCCCATTCCAGAACATGCAATGGGTCGGACAGAGGTCAATCACCTCCTTCTCGATGTCGAAGGGACCCCAGTCCCGGCCGGCGAAGCCCCCGCCATCCGGCTTGAATTCCCCGGCGACATAAGCCTTAACCGCCTCCTGATCGATCCGGATGTCATCCTTCCATGTCCCGATCACCGACATGTCCGACCTGGCAATCGAGGCGACGCATCCGTTGGGGCAGCCATCAAACTTCATTTTGAACTTATACCCGAATGAGGGCCTGTGCAATTCATCCTGAAATTCCAACGTCAGGTTACGGCAAGCCTCCTGGGTGTCGTAACAGGCAAACTCGCAGCGGGATTTTCCGATACAGCAGTTGGGCGACCGCAGGTTGGATCCCGAACCGCCAAGGTCCTGTTTGAGGTTATGGGTCAGTTCCCAGAAGATCTCTTCCAACTGCGGCGTGGTCGTGCCCAAAAAGATGATGTCGCCGGTGGAACCATGCATGTTGGTGATGCCGCTGCCCCGCCTCTCCCACAATTCGCACATCTGTCTCAAGAAGTCCGTCTTGTAGAAGTAACTGGAAGGCTGATTGACACGGAGCGTGTGAAAATCCTTGACCGCCGGGAATTGTTCCGGCTGATCGCAGTATCGGCCGATCACGCCTCCGCCATACCCGAAAACACCCGCGACGCCGCCGTGCTTCCAGTGCCCCTCCCGGTCCTTAAAGGAGAGTTCGAGAAGATCGAGCAGATCATCGCAAACCTCTCTCGGCGTCTGTAAATCCACGTTGGTTTTTTTTCTCGACTCGGCCTCCTGTTTGATATCGGAAACAAAACTCGGCCATTTTCCTTTTTCCAACTCGTCCAGCATCGGAGTCTTACGCTTCGCCATTCAAATACCTCCTCTCCCATTCGGTGCTCTGTCGGGATTTCCCTTGCGGTTTATTTCCCTCCAGGTTTAAAAACATGATGATTCCATTCTCCCCTTCCGCTCCACGGCGCGATCTCCGCTATTTCCGCAATTCCCTCACTTCCTTCAGCAACCCCGGATGCACTTCATAGCCGTATTCCAATGCACGGTCGCAATGCTCCTTCGCCTTGGCCCCCTCTCCCTTCTGCAGATACGCAACGGCCAGGTTATTGTGGGCCACTGCAAATCGCGGGGCAATTTTAACAGCCTTTTTGCTGTGTGCGATGCTCTCCTCGATCTTTCCCTGCATGAGATAGGCACTCCCCAGGTCGCTCAAGGCCTGAACGAACTTCGGATCTTTTTCGACGGCCTTCTTCAGCATCTCGATCGCTTTTTCGACCTCGCCCATCTGAAGATACGCAAACCCGATGTTGCCGTATGGAACCGCGTAATCCGACCGAAAGGCGATCACCTTTCTGCAGAGTTCAATCCCCTTGTCCATTTCTCCCTTCTGGAAACAGATGCCGCTGAGGTTGATATACGCCTCCGCCATTTGGGGACTCTCCGCGATCGCCGCAGTAAACTCCGCGGCGGCTTCATCCCATTCATGCAACTTGATCAGCGCAATCCCCAAATGATAATGGGTAAGCGCGCAACCGGGGTTCCCCGCCAGTTGTTTTCGGAGCTTTATCACAGCCTGTTCCGTGGGAATCGTTTCCGTCATCGCTCACCTTTTTTCAGGAAGTCACTGTACCAACATGAAAAATCGTAACTGCCTCTCCATCGGTCTTCGCCGCCGACGATCCCCATGCAGGTCTCCCAAGCCCCTTGACCGTACGCATTACCGTACTCATCTTGGGGGCACTCCCTTAAAAATTTTTTCATCAGGGACAATGCCGTTTCCCGGTGTTTCGCCATCCGGAGGTCCAGCGGGTCCTTCGGCGGCAGAAATGGGTCCCACTCTTCGTATCCCTTATCGAGGATTCTCTTACGGCCCCTCGACGACATGGCATCGAAAATGGCCTTTTTTTTCTGTTCCTCAGGGTTAAGCTCAGCCACGAAACATTTGCCTTTCGTCGTTAAAAGGTCTTCTGCAGAAGCTCCTTGCCGGCAAAGGGGTTGTATAGTTTCAGGATGGCAGCCTTCATCACATCCAGGCTCTTCGCCGATACGATGATACCCATCAGGATCGTCTCACCCTTTTCCGGTAGGGTATAGGCGCTGGATGCATCAGGGGTCAAATCCGGGAAGCCCTTGAGCAGTTTCTTGTGTTCCTTGGCGGTCACACCGACCCGAACCGCCTTCTTACCGTCGATTTCAATGATCTCTGCCTCTAATCCGGCATCCTCGACCTTTTTGAGCTTCTCTTCATCGAGAAAAATATTGATGTAATAATCTGCCATACACTTCCCTCCTGTCTATAAAATTCTCATCCCAAAAACGGATCCCTTGATCCGCCACCTGTCCTCACACCGGCTTCATCCGTTAAGCCGCAAAAAAGACCTCTGGGAAAATGGACGGGTGAAAAATATCATGGTCGTCCATAGCGGATGAAGGCATCGAATTTTAGATGTTTCTTCTATCTAATTTGATAAGGGGTTGTCAAGGCATTAAATCCATTTTTGAACGATTTCCATCTATTTCACAACAGTGTTGAGCCCGTCTGTGTTGAGCCCGTCTTCGACAAGATCCGTCTTCGACCTTGCAGCATTAGCCCTTTTGTGTGATAATGGTCCACATTCGATGATGATCGATTTCCACCGACCCTACGGGAGAGAAGTTGATGCACTCCCGATCCATCCTGAGGTGACCATATGAACCCGGAATTTATCGATACGCTGGTAATCAAAAATGATACGAAGATCGTTTTTCTCATCATGGACGGCCTCGGCGGCCTTCCGATGGGGAAAAAGAATCAGACGGAACTGGAATCGGCCAGAACACCGAACCTGGACGCATTGGCACGAGAGTCTGTTTGCGGACTTCTGGATCCGGTCGGTTACGGCATTACGCCCGGCAGCGGTCCGTCCCATTTCGCCCTTTTCGGATATGATCCCATTCAAAACAGTATCGGCCGAGGTATCCTGGAAGCGGCGGGCATCGACTTCCCGATGACGGACCGGGACCTCCTGATCCGTATCAACTTTGCCACAATTGATGCCAAAGGGATCGTTATCGATCGTCGTGCCGGCCGAATCGACAACGTAACCAACAGGCGGATCTGCGGAAAGCTTCAGGAAAACATCCGAAATCTTTCCGGCACGGAGATCATTTTTGAACCGGTCAAGGAGCATCGTGCGATGCTGGCTTTAAGGGGGGAAGGCCTCCGTGAGGAAATCGTTGAAACGGATCCCCAGAAAACGGGGCTTCCTCCAATATCCCCGAAGGCGCTGGTTCCGGAGGCGGAAGAGACGGCAGCCATCCTCCGGGAACTGATCCAAAAGGCCGGGAACATCCTTTCCGACGAAGAAAAAGCAAACATGATGCTTCTCCGAGGGTATTCCCGGTACCGGCGCTACCCTTCCATGCAGCAGCGCTTCGGCCTCAATGCCCTCGCCATCGCCGGTTATCCCATGTACCGCGGTATTGCCCGTCTTCTGGGAATGGTGGTGGGTCCCCAGCCCTCATCCATCAGGGAAGAATTTGACGCGCTTCGCGACCACTACGGACAATACGACTTCTTTTTTCTCCATATCAAACCCACGGATTCCCGGGGCGAAGATGGGAATTTCGACGCGAAGGTCGCCGTGATTGAAGAGGTGGACGGTTTGATCCCCAATGTGCTTGCATTGAAGCCCGATGTCCTCGTCGTCACGGGGGACCATTCGACGCCGGCCGCCCTCGCCTCTCATAGCTGGCACCCGGTGCCGGTTCTGCTTTCATCGGCGGATTGCCGCCCGGATCGGGTAGATCGGTTCGGCGAACGGGATTGCATCACGGGAGGCCTGGGGAGAATGCCGATGATGCACCTGATGGGTCTGGCCCTCGCCCACGCCCACAGGCTGGAAAAATTTGGGGCGTGAGGTCAGAATCTGTCAACGGCCGTCTTCTCTCGGTTTAATGATCGCAGACATTGGCGCCGGTCGCCAGTTCGCCCCTGAGGTACTTGCCGATGATCTTTTCCGGGGCTTCCGGCGAAGCGCCTGTGACCACATGAATACCTTTGCCGAGAAAAAGTTCCTGAGCTCGCGAGCCCATGCCGCCGGCAATGATCACATCAGCCCCCTGTTCATGCAGCCAGGTCGGTAAAAGTCCAGGCTCGTGGGGTGGTGGTGTCATCATAGTCGTTTTCAGGATGGTTTTATTTTCCGGATCCACGTCAAACAGCGCAAACTGTTCACAATGACCGAAATGCTGGCATAGAGACCCGGCCGCCGTGGGCACGGCAATTTTCAGGTTTTTCATGTTTTTCTCCTTGATGTCTTTAGGCATCGGCGGAACTCTGTCCGATACGATTCTTTCCTGGTTTTGAAGCTGTAAAACGGGTTGGATCGCCTGGATGAAGGCCTTGCCCGCTTCCGTATCGGCATACCGGCGCACAAACGGAAGCCCTTGGTCGGAAGTTTCTACAATTAGGGGATCGATTGGAATTCGGCCCAGGAAGGCAACGCGCATCTGCCGGGCCATCGTTTCTCCGCCGCCGCTTTTGAATACCTCGATCATCTTGCCGCAGTGCGGGCAGACCAGGCCGCTCATGTTTTCGATCACCCCTAAGACGGGAATGTTGAGATGCCGGCAGAAATTGATGGACTTGCGCACGTCCTGAAGGGAGAGATCCTGGGGCGTCGTAACAATCACGGCCCCATCACTCTCGGGGATCAATTGCGCCACGGACAGGGGTTCATCCCCCGTTCCGGGAGGGAAGTCGACGACCAGAAAGTCCAGCTCTCCCCACTGCACGTCTGTCAGCAATTGTTTGATTACGCCCATTTTCATGGGTCCCCGCCAGATGACCGCTTCATCCGAACGGCCGAGCGCGAATCCGAGGGAAACCACCCGGAGGCCATCCTCCGTGACCAGAGGCAGGATCCCTCCCCCTTCGTCGGATTTAAGCAACTCCCCTTGCATGTTCAGCAGAGTGGGAACACTGGGGCCATGAAAATCGACATCCAGCAAACCAACCTTCATCCCTGCCATGCCCAATGCGATCGCAAGGTTCACGGCGACAGTGCTCTTCCCCACACCCCCCTTCCCCGAAAGGACGAGGATCTTATGCTTGATGCCGGACATACGTCTGACGAGCGCTTCATCCTCCGTAAACATTTTCAGCTTGTCATCGGCCGGCCGGCCGCCACTTGTTCCACAACCACCTTTTTTTTCACCGCAGTTCATCTCTACCTAAACCTCCCCCAGTCTTGTAACCATCGACCGCTGTCCATGGCGGATACCGTAACAATGCATGTCATCGGCACCGGTATCTTGTGTTTGAATAAGTTATAATCATAATCCATGCCATGAACAATCGGTTAGAGAAATATTTGCAATTCTTAATGAAAATAAATAGATGAATCATGGTAATCTCAGCCTTCGCTTACAGGATAGCAATAATGCTACTCATTTGCCTTTGTTGAAGTGCAAAAACGCAATCAACAAAAAAGGCCGGCTTTAAGGTCATAACCTTCTGAAAGTCAGATTCAATGGATACCTCCACGCTTCACGTTGCGGATGCTGATCACGAACAGACTCGATAGAGGTGAGACTCACCACAGTCAAGACATTAAAAAGAATATCCTTGGATACTTGGGATACGATTTCATGCAGACCGGATACCACCCCTGGATACGATCTATCCATCTGTTGAATCGGTTGCGGGTTATGTCCATGGCTGAAAATAGATAAAAATTTTGATATTCAATAGTTACACGTATTGCCCGTCGGAATGGCATGTGGGATGCATTGTATTTCAGGGATTGAGGTTGGCTGATGCAAATCAATATGCAAAAGGCGATCATCCTGGCGACAATTCTGCTGAATCTGATTGCCTCCCCATTGGCGGTGGGTGCAGACGAAAACCAGGAGAGGCGTCACCGGGGGCCGGATCGTTTCGAGAAAATCATTGCCCTGTCCGGCCTGAACCTGACGGCGGAGCAGACGGAAAAGATCATGGCCCTGCATAAAGCCTATCGCGAAGAGAGCGAACCGTTTCGAGAACAGCTGATCGGCAAGGGACGAGAGTTAGTCGTTATCCTGAGCGAAAGAGACATGGCCGTTCAAGGCCATGAAAGAAGCCCGGAGGCAAGGCCAATCAAAAAGATCCTAAAGGAGGACACAAAATCGTGGTGTTGATTCGAGCGCAGCAGGTTTGCAAGGAATACCAGGTGGGCGAGGTGGCGGTTCAGGCCCTCAAGGATATCCATTTTGAGATCGAACCCGCCTCGTTCGTCTCTTTTGTCGGGCCGTCCGGAAGCGGGAAAACAACGCTCCTGAACCTGATCGGATGCCTCGACAAGCCGACTTCAGGCACCCTGACGGTCGCGGATACCGATGTGTCTTCTCTGGATCGCGCATCCGGCGCGGCTTTCCGTGGCCGGACGATCGGTTTCATTTTTCAGGATTTCAATTTACTGCCGGTGTTAACCGTCTACGAGAATATCGAATATCCGTTGCTGATGGTCCAGAAGATCCCCCCCGGAGAGCGGAGTCGCCGGGTAACCGAACTGCTTTCGGCCGTGGGCATGGCGGACCAAAAAGAGAAAATGCCCGACCAGATCTCCGGAGGACAGAAGCAGCGGGTGGCCATTGCACGTGCGCTGGTGACCCAGCCAAAATTGGTTCTGGCAGACGAGCCAACAGCCAATCTGGATCACGATACCGCCTATCGGGTACTGAATTTAATGAAGCGGATGCGCGACGAATTCAAGACAACCTTTATCTTCTCGACCCACGACCAGAAAATCGTCGGTGAGGCGGAAATCCTTTTCACACTCGAGGACGGCGAAATCAAAGGAATCCAGAACAAGGGAGGGAACGGCCATGGTTAATCTCTTTAAAATCGCAATCCGCAACCTGCTGCGATACAAGCGGCGAACGCTGCTGACCGCCTCGCTGATCACCGTCGGGGTGGTCTTCGTCCTGGCCTTCATCTCCGTCTCCGGATCCTTCAAGAACTTGATGATCGGCCAGATCACCGACTCGATGATCGGCCATCTCCAGGTGCACCGCAAGGGCTTTGTCGCCTCCATCGAGACCCTGCCTCTCAATCTCAACCTAAAAGGGGGCGCCGTTGACCGTCTGGAGAATATCCTCAACAATCAGCCCGAAATCGAGGCCTACTCGCCGAGGATCAAGTTCGGCGGCATGTTCAGCAATTTTACCGAGACATCGAGTATCCGGCTGACGGCCATTGATCCGGAAAAGGAATTCAAGACCGTCCCCCTGCTTCCCGGTCGTGTGATCGACGGCAACAGAGAACTCCAACGGGGCGGCATATTGATCCCGGAGCTGCTGGCCCGGGGGATGAAGGTCAAGCCCGGAGACATGGCCGTTATCGTGGCTACCAACGCCGACGGTTCCGTAAACGGCAAGCAGTTCACGGTCACGGGTATTCTGGAAAGCGCCACCGGTCCCGGCGGCCGGGACGGCTACATTCATCTGGAAGACGCTCGTGAAATCTTGCGGATGGAGGACAAGCAGGTGAGCGAGTACGCCGTTCGGATCAAGGACTTTGGGAAACTGACGGACTTCGGGGCCCGGTTCGACGGCCTGTTGGCCGGGGATGTCAACAAAGAGGGGAAACCGCTCTTCGAGCTCCACACCTGGGAGAAACTCTCACCCTTCTTCAACATCGCCCAGATGATCGATCTGATGACCTTCTTCATCAAGTTCATGCTGATCGCCATTGTCCTGATCAGCATCATGAACGTGATGATCATGGCTGTCTACGAGCGAATCCGGGAGATCGGCACCATCGCGGCGATCGGCACACTGCCGGGAAAGATCCTTGGCCTTTTCGTCATCGAGGGCTTCTGCATGGGCGTCGCCGGCGCCATTATCGGCAATATCGTGGGAATCGTCCTGATTTTTCTTCTCAACGCCTTTAAGTTTAAATATAATTTCGGACAGCAGACAGGGATTGTCCTCCAGGCCGGCATCGATCCGGCGGACATCCTGGTGATCTCGATTACGGTCGTTCTCGTTTCGGTGATCGCCAGTCTCCAGCCCGCTTTCAAGGCGTCGCGGATGGAACCGATCAACGCGCTCAGACACACCTAAAGGAGGCCTTTATGCAGAAACTGAAGTGGACTATTGTGCTGTTGTCCCTGTTCGTTGCCCTTCCCGCGCGTGCGATCGACGGTACGGCGCTGCTTAAACAGATAGACCGGAACCTCAGCCCCGAGAGTTACGAATCCTACCGGAAGCTGATCAACATCGAGCCTGACGGCAAAAAAAAGGAGTTCACCCTCTTTACGGTCAAAAAAGGGCTCGACAAGATGGCTTCCCTGTTCATCGCCCCCGCCAGCGAGAAGGGGCGCAGCACGTTGCGGCTGGGTGATAACATGTGGCTCTATATCCCGAATGTCGGCAAGCCCGTCCGGATCACAAGCCTCCAGTCCGTCGTGGGTGGCGTTTTCAACAACTCCGACATCCTACAGTTGGATTACACGGCAGAGTATAATGTGGAGAAGATAGCGGAGATAGGCGGCGAATACCTGCTCTCCCTCAAAGCCAAGACCAAGAGTGTGGCCTACGACCAACTGAGGATCCGGGCGGACAAAAAGAACGTTCTTCCCACAAAAATCGAGTGCCTCACCGAGGCGAACATGCTCATCAAGACCCTCTACTTCAAGGAGGTGAAGGACTTCGGCGGCGGCATCAAGCGGCCGTCGGTGACCGAGACGGACAGCCCCCTCTACAAGGGCTACAAGTCGGTGATGATCTTCGCCGGGGTCAAGAAACGGGACTTCAAAGACGAGGTCTTCACGCTGACCTTCATGCCGAACATCGAATCGTTGCGGTAATGCGACAGCCGATCCAGAAACGGATGGATGCGTCAACCTCGCAAAGACGTGCCGACGGCAACAGGTATCGTCGACGGCAGAGAATCGCCAAGGGAATCCTTGGTCTGTTCTTTTTGTGCGTCTTGGTCATCCATCCGCTTCCCCTTTCTGCCGAGGAGACCTACACCTTCGACCTCGATGAAATCGAGAAGAAGCCATACCATTTCGGCGGGTATGCGGAGATCAAGCCGACCTCCTTTCAGACCCGCCCGGATGCGTCACTCTATCGCCTGAAATACCATGACCGGAACATCGGATCGTCGCTGGAGGAGGCCAACCTGAAATTGCAGTTGGAGGGGGACTACAAGAAAGGGATCGCCCGCTTCTATTTCAAGACCAATACGGATTACAGAATCTCCTGCCTGGACGATCAGGAGAACACCGATCTCTATGAAGGGTTTCTCACCCTGAGTCCTTCTTCCGCATGGAAAATTGACGCAGGCAAGAAGACCTTTAAGTGGGGAAAGGGGTACGCCTGGAACCCCGTCGCGTTTATCGACCGGCCCAAGGACCCCGACGATCCCGAAGTCGGCATGGAGGGAATCTTTGCCCTGTCGGCCGATTATACAAAGAGCTTTGAGGGCCCGCTCAAGACAATCTCCTTCACGCCGGTTTTGCAACCGGTCTGCGACCATATCAACACCGAGTTCGGAAAAAAGGACTACCTAAACCTGGCCGGCAAGATCTACCTGCTCCTCTACGATACAGATATCGACCTAGTGGTTTTCACAGGAGGGAGCCGGACCAGTCGCTTCGGGGCCGACTTTTCGCGGAACATCGGAACCAACTGGGAAGTCCATGGCGAGATCGCCTACATCAGGGACGCGCAGGCCGGATTGATCGATTCGACCGGTAAGACATCGACCGTGGAATTCGACGCCACGAGCTATCTTTTGGGGACCCGCTACCTGACCGCCCGGGACACGACGTATATTCTGGAATACTACCGGAACGGCGCCGGGTTTTCCAAGGGGGAGATGGGGGATTTCTTTCGTTTTACTGACAATGCATACGAAGATTATCTGCAAACAGGTCGCAATGCTGCATTACAGAGGGCGGCGCAGCTTTCCGAGGGAAACTTCGGCCGGGCAAACCCCATGCGGGATTACCTCTATCTGCGAATTTCCCAGAAGGAGCCTTTCGACATCCTCTACCTGACCCCCGCAATCACAACGATTGTAAACCTCCAGGATCGAAGCTTCCAGATCTCGCCTGAAGTGGGTTACACGGGATTCACGAACTTGGATCTGCGCGTCAAGGCGAGCTTCATCAACGGCGCACAGTACAGTGAGTTCGGCGAGAAGCCCTATAACTTCAAGATTGAACTGCGGATCGGTTATTATTTCTAAAGCGTCTGAATGTCGATTCCGTCTGACGATATCGGCCGATCCCGTCGATCATTTTCGTTTCAGGGGTAATCTCCGGAGCGGTTGCTGTCGGAACCAGACCCCTTTTTATCTCTTCATTCATGCCAAACCTTTTCCATCCATTGCTTGTCGAAGGCCTTCTGGAATGTACAGGATGATATCGGCGATCTGTGTGGCCGGCGTGGGTTTGGCGAAACGTCCCGCCAGGCGGTTGGCACGCATGGCAACCACAGCCGCTTCCTGGATGTCCATTCCCGTATCCATCAGGACAGACACCAGCCCCGTCAACGTATCGCCTGTTCCGCCGATGGCCTCCATAGCTTCTTCAACCGGAGCGTCCACGGTCTCCAGAATCCCCGCCTCGTCAGCCAAATAATCCTTTTCCCCCTTGACCATCAGATATCGGGCGGCATTGCGGTGCAGATATGCCCGGGCGATCAGTCCGGGAACATCGTTGTCCTCATGAAGGATGAACCCTCTGGTATAGAACGGATGGGGCGCATGCTCATCGGCCAAAAACGCCAACTCTCCTGCATCCGGGGTGAACAGATCGTACAGGGATGCCTCGCCGCTCATTTTGGCCGCGTACATGAAACCCGCGTCCGCGATCAGCCGGGGCCTTGGGTTCATCTGAGCAAGGACATCTTGGATTTTTCGATGCCAATGGACAATGGGCTGGAGATAATGAAAGGCAATGGTCTGAAAGGATCTTCGGGGCAAGACGTCCGTCAAATGCGCATAAAGCTGCCGACTTCCTCTGCCACTTCCCGTATCGCCCACCAGATAGGCAAACGGCAAGGACTGTCCCAATGTCTCCGCGGCTTTCACCGCAGCGGCCATCAATGCGGGTGTGCCCCGGTTGACGGCGATGACGGACGCCCCGATCCGAAGCTGCTCCCCGCTCAGCCCAACCTCCCCCTCCAACAGCGGGAAGTCCTCCAATGGAACCGTTCCTGCTATGCAGAGCATCTCCGCCGGACCTCCTCATAGGCAAGCTGAAGGGCGTAACCACAAAGCGTTTTGCCGACATCACTGGGCTTAGGCGCCTCGGCCAGGGTTCGCCCGACCATCGAGGCCGCCAGAAAGGGTACATCCGGGCATCCGCCTCCAGATACATTCACGATGAGGCCCGTCTGCTTTTCCACCGTCAGCTTCATATTTGCCGCCCGGACCATGAGGTATCTGCCATAATCCCTGAGCTGAAAGATGTTCACCGGTTCGAGAAGCGGGCCGATAACGGGTACTGCCTTCAGCGGCGACAGCCTTTCCGCCTCCAGGACCTTTAAAATCCGGAGTTCCTCCATCAGCGGAAATTCGATGACAAGATCGCACCCCTGACGGATCTCCGGCGGGGGGCCCATCACCCGGATCTCCCAGCCGTTTTTTTTCAGCAACTTCTCCGCCTGAATGACCTCGCCGGTGTTTTCAAATACGAGGATCCCCCGGTCGGCCTGCCCATTCCGACCGGGAGAAACCTCCTTCGCTTTGTCACCTTTCAAAAATCCGAACAGCGCCACAGGCATTAACCCTTTCTGATCTTCAGGCTAAACACACCGTCTTTCTCATCGATCTCGTCCACCACCCACCCGCGACTGACCGCGGCACGGGAGACATTTTCCTTCGACGCGTCATTGTCCACCATGACGACGATCTCATCCGATTTGCCCGTCTTGATTTCATCCAGGGTCATCAGAACCGGCTGGGGACACGAAAGCCCACGGGCATCGACTGTCTTTGCCATATCATCCTCCTTATTCGATCTTCATGATGCGATATTTCTTCTCATCGTAATACCGATGAACAGACAAACCAAAAATCCGATGATCACCGCGGGAATGCCGTATGGACCCACGCCGGTTGCCGAACTGGCCAAGCCGAAATTATGCGAAATGCCGGCCCCGACAATCATTCCCATCACAAAAACAGCGGCGTCTCCATCTCCCTCTCCGGCCAGGAAAAGCTGCCGGCCGGGACAACCGCCGGCCAGACAAAAAGCCAGTCCTGAAAGCGCCATCCCCAGGAAATTCCAGATGTGCATCGTGTGCGCTACAGGCTGCCCTTCAAAGCCCGGTTTGAACTGCCCTACGATGAAATTGACCACCAGGGCGGTGATGATGAGGCCAATGAAGCCCGAGAGCAGATGCATCTGTCGGAACAGGACAAAGTCCCGAATGGCGCCCATCGTGCAAAAGCGGCTCCGCTGAGCCAGAAAACCGATCAGGAGACCGATGACCAGAGAAACCGCCAACGGCGCGTGCATCGATCCCGGTCCCTTCACGCTGTAAAAGAGGACCCCGCTCTTGCCCTCGCCGGGCAATTGCGGGAAGAACAGCAGCAGCAGAAGCAAACCGACCATGAAGAAGGAAGCATCCATCCTGCCGTATGATGCGTTTTTCGTGCTCGCCCAGATTGTATCCGCCTTTTCAGAAACAGCGTGCCGATCCAGATGCCAAAGATCAGGCTCCAGCAGACCGAGGATCGCGTTGCCGTCCCCGCCCGCCAGCCGGAGCGCCCGCCGTGGGCATCCGAGAAACACCAGCGACCCGATCAGCGAAAAGAGCGAGGACAAACCGGACGATCGGCGCGGAGCCGAGGCGGGGCGGAAATTCCCAACAGATAGGCCGCCCCCAGTGACCCGAGGACAAAACCGATGATCTCGGGACGGACATATCGCACCACGTCCGCACGGTGAAGACCCATGGCGCCTGCAATGTCCCGCTCGAAGCAGGCCACACAGATTCCCATGTTGCCGGGATTTCCCCATTTCTGCAAAAGTGGAGCCAAAATCCCGATGAAGATTCCAACGCCGACAATGCCCCAAGGCCCAGCAAAGATGTTTTTAATCCCCCTCATCACATTCCTCCTTTGACGGATTTGCATAATGCTCCCGGACTGGCTTGAATCTAATGACGCCAGACAGGAACAACCCCATTCGGACCGTAACTGCGCAAAAGGAGGCTTTGGATTCCGGCGCCTTGAAACCAATGGACTTCTGCGCTCCATTGGCTCTTTCGGCGGGAATCCGGATAGACCCATTTCCCGCTGAAGCTGTGCCGGATTTGAACAACTGCTTTTGGATGTATGGAGAATTGGGAAACCAAACTGCCTCCTGATTGCGCCATGCCGTGATCTCCACGGCACACGCCTCAGGGGGCTAATGGGCCGGAGGGAGAAAGTCGGCAGGACGACATTTTCCGGAGAACCGCCCGGGTTCTCTGTCATCGCCTCATATTAACGGTGTGAAAACTGGCAACAGATGTTTCATAAAGCACTCCTTCTATGGGCGGTCATATACAGGGTCATCCATTCATTTGTCAATATAAATCAGGGTAAGCCCCTCAGCAGGCAAGCAGATAATCCGCAATCGCACGATACAGCGTGCTGACCGCCAGGATGGCACAGTGGCGGCCTTCCGAAGGCTGGCACTCACCGGAACGGATCAGTTCGCCCGCACTGATCGACAATGCGTCTGTTACGGACCGCCCCAGCGCCCGCCTGGCGATGGCATGACCGCAGGAGCGAGTATTGCCGCAACCGTCTGTGTGGTACTTGACCTCTTCAATCACATCGTCCTTGATCACAAGATAGACTTCCATGGTATCTCCACACGGCCCCGTAATTGTTGCTGCGGAGGTCGGATCGTTCATTCGCCCGAAATAAGGGTCTTCCATTTCAAAAATGATGTTTTCTTTTTTATCGTTCACAAGCATCTTCTCCCAGTAATAAAACATCCTCACCACAGTCATGTCCCGCTCGTCATCCTGCGCAATCTTTCCACACAACCATTTGCCTCAAGGTTTTCATAACGTCCCAAACGTCAGCGGCATCTTTGTTATAAAAGGAATCACATAGGATTTGCAGTGTTTGATGAAAATCATATCATGCCCGATGCACAAACCAACCAAAACGACTGCCGGAACATTCAATTCGTTCAATATATTGGCCTGGGCCACCGGATTGCACGCCGGATGTTCGTAAGGCACACCACCCTCGTCGATATTTTTTACGGTCAATCCCCCCAATTTGCATGTAACCAGAGCGGCTTTCATCCCTTCCGATTCAATCGCTTCGATCACTGTTCGGGCCGTCTCAATGGATCCGAGGCAACTGGCCACACCGATCGTTTCCTGACTCCCGAAAAAATCCTTCAGAAATGTTTTCAGCCAGTTCAAAGTGAAATCCCCTTTTGTTCTTCTCTCAAACGCTTTCTGGGTAGCCGAATTGGCTTTGTTCATCAGTTCTGCTTCGGACGGCTCAAGCCTGATCTCCTTCGCATAGTCGATTTCGAGACAGTTGCTCGTTTTCGCGCCCAATTTGCGGTGGTGACAATTCTTTGTCCGGCAGGTCAGACAATGGTTTATGTGTTCTTTTTTCATACCGTATCCACTCCCATGTTGGTCAACCTCAAGCGGATGATCCTTCTGTCGTTTTTCAATCCAATAGAGGCCTCAAGGGAAACCCGTGTCATCCTCAGGACGTTTCCATGGCCGCTTGTCCCAGCCCCAGATTTTTGAAGTGCGCTCCGTGATAAAATGCAACGGCAGGTCGGCGAAGTGGCCGTAATGCTCTATGTATTCGATGTATGGCTTGCCATCCAGGGTCTGTGCGGGGAGCATGGCATCTTCCCGTCCGGTGAATTCCACGACCGGAACTTTGATCTGGTTGCAGAGGGACGCATCAAAGGTGGCGGCCGCCGAGATCCACCGCCCTTTCAAAAAAAACTGATTGTAGCCGTGGCCGGGGAACTCGTTCCGGCCCAAACGGGCCTGAAGGGCGGGCGGTATGCGATGATTCCGGATCCGGGCGAAGGCCAGCCGCGAGGGAATCCCGACGGCGCGGGCCAAGGCACAAAGCAAAACCGCTTTTTGCACGCAGTATCCTTTTCCCGCTTCCAGGACGAAGGTGGCCCGGAAGTCATCGGGATGCATCGAGATCATGAACAAGTTATACGGAATTCGGTCGCGAACAAATTCAAATAAACGGAGTGCCCTGACACGCTGGGACGCGACATCTCCGATCAGTTCCCGTGCCTTGGCGCGAATCGACGGGTGATCACACTCGATCGCTTCGGTGGACTTCAGATATTCGTCCATGTCGCATTCCTTGAAAAATGGATGAAGCAATGTATGGGCAGCATACTCCCCCCCATGACCACAGTGCAAACAGTTTCGCTTTGGATGTGCAGATAAACCATTTTATCCGAACTTTCCCCGACACGATCCTAATCTCAGGAACC
>JAXGRQ010000023.1:0-35620 GCA_040765725.1 Syntrophales bacterium | reverse complement strand
GTCATTATCGATCTGCGTCCGGAATCGCCGACCTTCAAGCGATGGGTTTCCCTGGAACTGACCGAGGACAACGGCCGGATGCTTTACATTCCAAAGGGATTTGCGCACGGCTTTCAGACGCTGGTCGACGAAACGGAAATTTTCTACCAGATGTCCGCATTTTACCATCCGGCTTCAGGCAGAGGTGTTCGCTGGAACGATCCGGCCTTCGGGATTCAATGGCCGGAAACGGATCGAGTGATCCTGTCGGACCGAGACCGGCTCTGGCCTGATTATACGGATTCATTCCTGATTTGAGGGAGATGGACGATGGCTGAAGCATCAGCAAAGCATGTCATGGATCTGGAAATGGTCGGACAGCAGATGCAAGAGTTTATCCGGACCCTCTATCCGATTTGTCGCAGCATAACAGGGGCAGGTCTTCGCGAGACTCTAAAGCGGATTTCAGAGCATATTCCGCTGCATATCCGTGAAGTCTCTACGGGAACGGAGGTTTTTGACTGGACGGTGCCTAAAGAATGGAACATCCGGGACGCATATATAAAAAATCTGGCGGGTGAACGGATTGTTGATTTCCGTAAGTCAAACCTTCATGTGGTCAGCTACAGCGTGCCTGTCAGGACCAAATTGCCTCTATCAGAATTACAAACACATCTCTTCACCCTTCCCGATCACCCGGACTGGATCCCTTATCGAACCTCCTATTACCAAGAGACCTGGGGCTTCTGCTTGCGTCATCAGGATCTGCTGCGGATGAAGGACGAACAATACGAAGTTTGTATCGACAGTTCGCTGGATGCAGGGAATCTGACTTACGGGGAGTATCACCTGCCCGGTGATGAGGAAAGCGAGGTCCTGATCTCATGCCACGCATGCCATCCCTCGTTGTGTAACGACAATCTTTCCGGAATCGCTTTGGCCACGTTTCTCGCCAGGCACCTCAGCACCCAACCGCGTCGATATTCTTACCGATTTCTGTTCATTCCCGGGACGATCGGTTCCATCACCTGGCTGAGCCGGAATGAAGATAAAACGCATCGAATTAAACATGGCTTGGTGGCGGCATGTGTCGGAGATCCTGGAAAGTCGACGTACAAGAAAAGCCGGCAGGGAGACGCCGAAATCGACAAAGCGGTCACACATGTTCTGAAGCATTCCGGGCAGGATTATGAGATCATGGACTTTTCCCCCTACGGTTATGATGAGCGGCAGTACAACTCACCGGGATTCAATCTGCCGGTCGGCAGCCTGATGAGAACTCCGAACGGTCGTTATCCGGAATATCATACGTCTGCCGACGACCTGGATTTTGTGAGTGCCGAATCGCTGAAGGATTCGTACCAAAAATATCTTTCCGTTATTCAGGTACTGGAAAACAACCGAACCTTCATCAACCTGAATCCAAAATGTGAACCTCAACTCGGGAAAAGAGGTCTTTATCGACTCATGGGCGGCGATCGGGATACCGGGTTTGATCAGATGTCTCTGTTGTGGGTGTTGAATCTCTCTGACGGCCGCCATTCCCTCCTGGACATTGCCGAACGGTCCGGATATGAATTCTCCGTGATCAAAAATGCGGCCCATGCGCTATGTGAAAAGGATCTTCTAAAGGAATCGAGCGGTCCATAGCCTCGCCCGGATGCTGAGAGATTTCCAAAAGCCCTCTGTCCATACAAAATCCAGAAAAAAAGCAATATGCTGATCACTGATGAATCCTTCAGGAACCTTCGCCGTTGAAGGATAGCCGATAAGCCATTCCGGAGCAGACCCAAGCTGTTCAAGGCGATCTCTGGAAAACACTGCAAAATGAAGACGACGGTTCAAGATTTTTTATCCAAAAAGGGTCCCCAGCGAATACTGGTGGTTGTTCTTCTGCTGGTTCTCGCCTTGACGGTATGGAATGCTCTGAATGACATGCACCTGTATCTGAAGGTTTCCATGAAAGCCCCAAGCTCCGGCCCTGCAGTTTTGTACTTTAACGACGGGAACGGATTCAACGAAGAGAGCAAGAGCCGGTCATTCGTTCACGGTGACGGACGCCTTCACGAACTGCGTTTCAGGATACCCTTTTCGGCTACGATCTTCGGGTTGCGGTTCGATCCTCCCTCCCTCAAGACGGATGAAATGATCATTGCGGGTGTTGAGCTGGTCGATCACCATGGATGGGTGCTGCATAAATTCAGCCTGGATCAACTGAACGCCGGCCACCAAATCAAACGTTTCTCCTACGAGAAGGAGGAGATTCGCTTCAGCGTCGCGGATGGCGCCGACGATCCTCAGATTCATATTCAGGTGGACAATCCACTGAAAATGCCCCGCTTGCGGGTCATTTGGAATGTGCTCCGCGATATCCTGACGTTCGGGATCTTCATGTTCATCGCCTGTGTAATCCTGATTTTCCTATGGTCCCGCTGGAGGAATCGAATCGTTGCGACAATGGTCGTGTTTGCCCTGCTCGGCGCCGGATGGGTATTCTACAAAGAATTGCGATTATTTTATTCAGGAAGCATTCCATCGAGTCTAAAACTCGTCATGAAATCCGACGTGCGAGATTTCGTGAAGATCTATTACGACTGTGGGTTTGGTTTCAATGAAGCGGATATGGTGGGAAACGACCTACAGGCCGGAGGAGACTTCAGGACGTATCATTTCGATATTCCGGAACCGTTTTTTCGACTCCGGCTTGATCCCTTGACGAAGCAAGGGACGGTTGTGATTCGGGATATGGAGGTTGTCGATCGATACGGAGAGCGCCGGTCGATTCCGCTTCAATCGTTGACACCGGCAGCGGATATTCGGCGGCTCGAGATGAGGGAGCAAGGAGAGTTGGTCGTATCCGTCGACGAGAATGCAAAGGATCCGCAAATCACGATCGATCCATTTATCGATTTTCCCACCACAACTCAATCAGCGTTCCCGGGAATGGGCTTTTTCAAGGTTGTCTTCACTGATTGGATCGGGATCGGATTGTTGTTGGCGGCCGCATATGCGGGTTATTCCATCCTTTCAAGGCAAATGTTTGTCGCACTGCTATTCGTTTTCTTTTTCTTTTTGATCAGTAACTTGAGCATACAGGAAAAATCGTGGACCTTCGATGAGCCCAAACATTATGAATATGGATTGAATATTCTCACTGGAAATTCGAGTCGGAATAGCCTTGACCCCTTCGCCTCCAGCAAAATGCCCGTCTCCGCGTGGAATGTGCTGCCTGCGAAAGTAGGTTCCTTCCTGCCGGACGGGACTTTAAAGGCCTGTCTTGAAAAGACGGTCACGGCGCGCATGATGACGACCCTGTTTTCGATGGCAATCGCGCTGATCGTTTTTCACTGGGCACGCAAATTATACGGGGTCGCGGCCGCATTCGTTTCCCTGATTTTATTTGTTCTCGATCCGAATATAATTGCACATTCGCGGTTGGTGACCACCGATGTCTATATCATGGGGATGATGCTGGTTTCCTGTTACTGGCTGTGGAGATTCGCACAGTCAAGAAGAGTGCGTGATCTTTTGATCTTTGCGTTGATGATTGCGCTGGCGCAATTGACCAAATACACGGCTGTGTCCATGTATCCGTTGCTGTTGGGTCTGCTGTTCCTTCACGAACTGCTTCGCTGGAGATCCCGGGTCCGCAAGGGAGACAATGAAACAATCCGGTGGGTTGGGGGAAGATACATTGCATGCATGATGATTGTGGCGGCAATGAGTCTGATGGTAATCAATGCCGGTTTTTTGTTCAATCGTTCAGGCACGCCATTTCATGAGTATTCTTTTCGGTCGGAACTTTTCAAGTCCGTCAAATTGGATGTATGCGTGCCGACACCGTATCCGTTTTTGGAAGGCCTGGATTGGGTCATCTCCCAGCAGGGGGCGGGCGAGGATTATGGGAAAATTTATATGCTGGGCGAAAGCCGGAAGGGGGGATTCAAGGGATATTATTTCGTTGCGACCCTGCTGAAAATGCCGATTGCAACACAATTGATTTTATTGGCCGCTTTCCTGACCTATTTTTTGAAGGCACGAAACAGGAGATCTTTTTGGGGCAAGGAGTCCTTTTTGTTGTTGCCGGTCCTTTTTTATACGATTTATTTTAACTTTTTTTACGATACGCAGGTGGGAATTCGCTATTACCTTATCGTATTTCCGTTGTTGTATGTCTTTGCCGGGAGTCTATTTGAACGATGGGAGGGATTCCCACGAGCAAAGCGGACGGTCGTGTTTGCGCTGGGTTTGTATCTGTTGGGATCCGTTCTTTCCTATTACCCGAACTATATTGGGTACTTTAATGAAATTGTCTGGAACCGTTTGGACGCCCATCGCTATCTTGCGGATTCAAATCTGGATTGGGGACAAGATGATTTCGCGATCAAGAAGTATTTGGCAAGGCATCCTGACGTGAAGGAAGCGCCGAAGCATCCCGGCCCCATTCCTGCGACGCGCAGATATTATGTGCGCGTGAATGAACTGGTCGGTGTGACGAGAGCGCCGGACGACGCGGACTATGAATGGTTGCGCACGTATTTTCGTCCGACGGATCGGGTGGGAACCAGCTATCTTTTGTTTAGGATTACACCCGAGGAGATGGAGTCACTGTGTGCCGGAACGTCCTATTGCCGCAATGGTATGGATCATAGAGGGGGCGATTTCAAAGAGACGTAACTTGAGGAATTGTCCAAATTCAGGATGAGCGCTGGTTTCAATCATGAGTGACCGAAGCTTCAACACAGAATGCGGGAAATCGGGGATGGGTCGCACCGCTTTCTTTTGTCTGATTTCGATTCTGTTTCTCGGCATCAGCTACACGCCGTATCATCATTGGGACGAGATCTATTATGTCTATACATTGAGTCAACATTCCTTGACGGAACTCTTAACGAAAGAGAATGAACTCAGTGCAGGTCTTTTCCCCAAAGGGTTTTTTTCCTCCAAGATCGGCAGCATGTTTATTATTTGGCAGCTTGTTCAAATCTTGGGTGACGGATGGCTGTCCTTGTACGTTATTCAATTTGTGTTTGCACTGTTTCTGATCGGGTTTTTCTTGTCGTCGTATAAATTTTACAGGGAATTGACGAACCCGATGGATTCGGACGATTCCGAGTGGGCGCTGACGACGTCCATGATTTCCCTGTTTTTACCGGTCACCCTGTATCTCGGCTTCAAAACGCTCACCGAAGTTCCCGCTCTTTTTTTGAGTACTTTCGGCTCATGGATGTTTTTAAAAAGTGTCCGAGAAACGGATCCCCGAAAAATCAGCATTCAACTCTTTTTCGCGTTGATTGGGATTGCCCTGGGAACGGTATGCAGATTGATTTTCATTCTGAGTTTTTTGGGATTGCTCTTTTCGTATGCGATCGTTTACCGGAAAAGCGTTCCGATCAAGAAAATCATCTGTCGGGCATCGATTGTATTGGCGGGGTTTTTGGTATTGTTTGTTCCCGCCGCTTTTCACGTAAGTGGTCACCTCGTTGATGCCGCGGGGCCGCTGAAAGACGTCATTGAACTGAAAAAAGAGGGGCCGGGGGTCAAGATATATGTCTTTGTAATGTTTTTCCAATGCTTTGCGTTCCTGTTGCCTTTCTCGTTGTGCCGCCCATGGAACAGGCCCCTGAAGATGTCCTTTTTATGGATTTGCTTCTTCGTCGCTCCGCTGTTTATCGTCGCAAAAAACCTGGAACCCAGATATTTCAGCTTTGGTCTTCTTCCCGTTGGCATCATAGCTCATCAGGGGCTTCGGAATTTCACCGGCCTCTTTCCGGGGCATAGAAAGAAAATATTTCTGTTTTCATTGGTTTTGATGATTCTTTTGAATCGCATCCTTTTTACGCCTATTTCTCTTTATGAAATCGATCAAAAACAGTTCAAAAGAATCGTTTCGGACGTCTTCAAGCATGAACCCCAATCCACGCTGATTTTGCCTTGGGTTACGGACTACTGCTTTTTGAAATTTGTGTATCCCGATAAAACGATCCGATCGGCCATCACAAGATTGCCCGGGACGCAGGAGGATAATTTATTCGTAAAGACAGGGGCTTTTCAGTGGTGGATCGGAAAAAACAACCATATATCGTCACATGAAGAGCTCTTGATTCAATCAAAACCCTGGATATTCATCGGTCGACCCTTGAGTCCGGCGCGTGAAAAGCTTTATTCGTATTTGGAACTGTTGGGGCTCAATCGATTTATGCAGAGAAGCGGGGAGCATCATCCATTGGCTTCAAGCTGGATATGGGATCATGCGGCTTTAAAACTCGATCTTTATCGGAAACAGGGTCCGTACAACGCATACCGGATCGATCAAACAATGACGATTCCAGATACGGGGGAATAAAAGGAGAATGGAGATCAAAAAAGACTTGGCGATTATCATTCCCGCCTACAATGAAGAAAAGCGGATCGGGAAAACCGTTCGTTCCATCGATGCCCACCTGATCGATAAAAGAATCGATTACGAAATAATCATTGTTTCCGATGGATCGACGGACGGGACCGTTCATTTGATTGAAAGCATGTCCAGAGAAATGAAAAATATTCGTTTGATCCACAATGACGTGAATCACGGAAAGGGATGGGTGGTTCGGCAGGGCATGCTCGACACCCAGGCGAAAATTCGCCTTTTCATGGATGCGGACAACGCGACCAGCATAGAGCATTTCGACCGGATGATTCCTTTTTTTGAACAAGGATACCAGGTGGTCATCGGTTCACGGGATTCGAAGGATGCGGCAGGTGCCCAGCAGTCGGTTCCGCAGCATTTTATCAAGAGATTTTTGGGGAACATGAGTAATATTTTGATACAAATCATCGCTGTGTGGGGTGTATGGGACACCCAATGCGGATTCAAGGCTTTGACCGACAACGCAGCCATCGATATTTTTTCACGCGCCAAAATCGATCGCTGGGGTTTTGATATCGAACTGCTGATGTTGGCTCGGCGACTGGGGTATCCGATCGCCAAGATCCCGGTTTTATGGGTCAATGATTTTGACAGCAAAGTAAAATTGAGCGCCTATGGCAAAACACTCGCGGAGCTGATTCAAATCAGGTGGTGGTTGCTGAAAGGGGACTACCGGATCAAAAACAAAACGAGAAATTTGCCCCGGTAAATGATCCGGAAGATGCAAGGTTCTGAAAGATGAAAAGTGATGAAGTCATCGGTATCGTTCCATGTGGCGGTCTGGGGAGCAGGATCGCGCCTGCGCCGTGCAGCAAGGAGATTTTTCCGGTAGGAATTTGGAAGGCCGCCGATGGATCGCCTCGACCCAAGGTGGTTTCCCATTACCTTCTGGAAAAATTCCGATATGGCGGCGTACGAAAAACCATTTTTATTCTGCGGAAGGGGAAATGGGATATTCCGGAATACTATGGCGATGGTTCATATTTTGATATGAATATCGCCTATTTGGTTGCGTTGCTGCCGTATGGTCCGCCCTATACGGTTGACCAGGCCTATCCATTTGTCCGTCATGCCAACATTGCCTTTGGGTTTCCGGACATTTTATTGGATCCTCCCGATGCCTACAAGCGCGCCCTGCAACGGCTTGCGGCAACCCGCTCGGACCTGGTTTTGGGACTGTACAGGTCCCGTGATATCCTGCATTCGGATATGATCGCCGTAGACCGTCAGGGACGGGTGCGTGAGATTGAACTCAGACCCAGCAAGACAAAACGGACCATAGGATGGATGTTTGCCGTATGGACGCCGACATTTACGGAGTTTTTGCATGAGTATCTCAAGACGCCCAGAACGAACGCGCAATTGCCCGGCGCACAGTTGCCCATGGAATTGACGATGGGTCACATCATCCAGGCGGCGCTTTGCGAGGATATCGTGGTCCAGAGCGTTCGTTTTTGCCGGCATCGCTACTTGGATATCGGGACCGCGGATGGATTGCGGCAGATATCGGCTGATCTGTGGGTTCCGAGCTGACACGTTTCAGAAAATGCTTGCAATTTACGGTTAAATTGGGAATAAACGCGGAGCCGAAAGAGAAACCGGCGACACCATTGCAAGGAGCATCGAAATGAAACTGCTGATTACCGGAAATATGGGGTATATCGGACCCTGTGTGGTTAAATATTTCAGGATAAATGATCCTGATGCGGTTTTGATCGGTTATGACATCGGGTATTTTGCAAGCCAACTGACCAGGGTGGACCTGCTCCCGGAGTGTTATCTGGACAGGCAGTATATTGGCGATGTTCGTTATTTTCAGGAAGATGTCTTGAAGGGAATCGACGCCGTCGTCTATCTGGCGGCGATATCGAACGATCCCATCGGCAACAAATACGAATCGGTCACGCTGGACATCAATTATCGGTCCGCCGTTGCTTTGGCACGAAAAGCCAAGGCAGCCGGCGCCCGATCATTCGTTTTTGCCTCCAGTTGCAGCACCTACGGCTTTGCTGAAGTGGAAGCCATGACGGAGCGCTCCCCATTGAATCCCCTCACGGCGTATGCAAAATCCAAAGTGAATGCGGAAAAAGAATTGGAATCCTTGGCCGGGGATGATTTCAAGATCACCTGTCTGAGATTTTCAACGGCCTGCGGGATGAGTGAACGTTTGAGGCTGGATCTTGTTTTGAACGATTTCGTGGCTTCGGCGGTGGCATCCGGTAAGATTACGATTTTAAGCGACGGCACACCCTGGCGCCCCCTGATCCATATCAAGGATATGGCAAGGGCGATCGGCTGGGGCATTGCGAGGCCTTTGAACGCGGGCGGGTCTTTTCTGGTCCTCAATGTGGGGGCGAACGAATGGAATTATCAGGTCAGGGATCTTGCGGAAGCCGTGGCGAAGGTCATTCCCGGCACCGAGGTTTCCATCAACAAGGATGCACAGCCCGACAAGCGTTCCTACAGGGTCAATTTCGACCTGTTCCGTTCCCTGGCGCCCGATCATCAGCCTCAATACAATCTGGAAACGACCATCCTGGAACTGAGGGAAGGTCTGGAAGCCATGACATTCAGGGAACAGAATTTCCGGAACACGAACTTCATGAGACTGAAGATCATCGAATCGTTGAGAGAGAAAGGGCTTCTGGATGAAACATTGCGATGGACCTTTCATGCTCAGTCCCGAAGTCAATCAATATTTTAATGGTTTGTCGCCTCTTTTCTTTTTTCCTGTTGGGATGACTCGATTCTGTATGACCTGGAATGCTGAACGGATTGACCATATGAAGGGAGATTGAACATCATGCAATGCCGGTTCTGTAACACGCCCCTCCGTTATCTTTTCTTGTCGCTTGGTTCGGCGCCCCTGTCCAATTCATACCTCGGCGCAGAGGATCTCCAGAAGATGGAGCCATATTACCCGCTTGACGTGTATGTTTGTGAAAACTGCCTTCTGGTGCAACTGGAGGAGTTTGAAAAGGCGAGGGACATTTTTCATGCCGGATATGCCTATTTTTCCTCCTTTTCCGACAGTTGGCTCAAGCATAGCGAGCGCTATGTCGATATGATGGTCGAACGCTTTCGGCTGAATGAGAAAAAGTTTGTCGTCGAGATTGCCAGCAACGACGGCTATCTTCTGCAGTATTTCAAAAAGTACAACATTCCCATGCTCGGGATCGAACCGGCGGCGAATACCGCGCATGCGGCCCGGGAAAAGGGAATCCCAACGGAGATCACATTTTTTGACCATGCCTATGCCCTGAAGATGAGGGATAAAGGGCAGCAGGCCGATTTGATCATCGGAAACAATGTTTTGGCCCATAACCCCAACTTGAACGATTTTGTCCGCGGGTTGAAAGCGGCGTTGAAGCCCGACGGTTTGATCACCATGGAGTTTCCCCATTTGGCCAGATTGATGGAAGAGAATCAGTTCGATACGATCTATCATGAGCATTTTTCTTATTTTTCGTTTCTCGCCGTGGAAAGGGTTTTTCGGGAGCATGGATTGGTCCTCTTCGATGTGGATGAATTGCCGACCCATGGCGGTTCTCTGCGGATTTATGCGGCCAATTCAGATGATCGGAGCAAACCTGTCTCCTCCCGTGTGGCTGAACTGAAGGCGAGAGAGATCGGCGATGGGTACGGAAGGATTGATTATTACGCGACTTTCAGTGGAAAGGTTCAAAAAGTGAAACGCAATTTGCTGCAAACATTGATCGGTCTCAAGAATGAAGGGAAAAGGATTGTCGGATACGGCGCGCCGGCCAAGGGAAACACGCTCCTGAATTACTGCGGGATTCGAACGGATTTTCTGGACTATACCGTGGACCGGAGTCCCCACAAGCAGAATTGCTTTCTGCCCGGGAGCCGGATTCCGATCAAACATCCCGATCAGATCCGGCAGGATAAGCCAGACTATGTGTTGATCCTGCCGTGGAATATCAAAGAAGAAATTATGTCACAGATGAAGGATATCCGTGAGTGGGGCGGACGCTTCATCATCCCGATACCTCACGTGCACATCATCTAATGGATCCGCAACGATGAATCGCAAAGCATATCCCATTTTTGTTTTTCTGATTCTGCTTCTTCTTTCCTGCGGAGGAGGTGGTGGTGGAGATTCAAGCCCGACCGCGCCTTCAGCGCCGGCAAATCTTGTTGCCGTCAGTGGAAACGCCCAGATCAGGCTGTCTTGGGAAAATGTCAACGGGGCAACCGAGTACAATATCTACTGGTCAACGACATCCGGGGCGGTCAAAAAGACCGGAACAAAAATTTCGAATGTGACCAGCCCCTATTACCAGCAAGGTTTGGACAACGGTATAATTTACTACTATGTGGTGACCGCAGCCAATCAGTATGGTGAAAGCGCCGAGTCTTTTGAAGTGTCCGCAATGCCGAGCCAGGTTTCTCCGCCGCTGCCTCCGAAGGAGGTTGCGGCGTTTGGCTTCAACAAAAAAACGATTGTTCGCTGGACGGCGGCGGATACATCGGACGGCAATATTACACATAACCTCTACTGGTCTACATTATCCGGGGTCAAGAAGGGATCCGGAACCAAAATTGAGGGTGCCGCGGCCCCATATACCCATGGCGATTTGACCAATGGGATAACCTATTATTATGTCGTGACCAGTGTCAATGCCTATGGGGAGAGCGTGGAATCGCAGGAAGTGTCCGCGAAGCCCGATCAGGGAAACGTGCCGTCGGCACCGACCGGGGTCAAGGCGGTGGCGGGGGACCGTCAGGCCGTGATCAGTTGGGATATGATCGAGAAAGAGGCAACCGTCCCATCCAAGACAACCTACAATATTTACTGGTCCACATCTTCCGATGTATCGAGTTCGAATGGGACAGAGATTGCCGACGTCGAAAGTCCTTACACGCATACGGGATTAACGCAGGGCGAGACGTATCACTATGTCGTGACGGCCGAAAACGGATATGGAGAAAGCGATGATTCCCCAAAGGTGTCCGTGACGATTTCCGACACTCGCCAGGATGTCTGTATGGCGATGGGGGACAGCATTACCACCGGCGATGGGGCATCCAGTTACGCCAACAGTTATGTTCCATTGCTTTCGGCCCGTTGGGGGAAGACCATCCTCAATGTGGCCGAGGGTGGCGCATACAGTTCGGACGGCGCGGCGACGATTGATGTCCTTTTGTACCAACATAACCCCCGTTATTTGACAATTTTCTTCGGGACAAACGATGCCGGCCTGATGGATCCGGCTTATTCCGTATACTATCTTCAATACATGATCCAGAAAGCCAAGGAAAACGGGACGATTCCCGTGATCGCTACGTTGGGGGCCTGTTTCGATGAATGGGATTGGCGAAAACCCTATATGATCGATTTGAGCAAAAGGATTCGTCAGTTGGCCGCGGATGAAGGCATCGCCTGCGCCGACATTGAGCCGGCTTTGGGCTGGAACAGAAGCTATTATGCCGACAGTCTGCACCCCAACAATGCGGGCCATCAAATCATTGCGGATACCTTTTATAAAGCCTTGACCCAATGAGCCTGTCAGGTCGTTTCCGTGGTCATGTCTAAAGATCCGGAACAGGGTGATATTTTATAAGTCCGGATCCCTTTCTTGGATGATCAGCGTTTCAGGATTGAAATGTAAAAGTATGAAAAAAATAATTTTCTTAACCATCCTGGTCTTATGCACGTTAGGTCTTGGACTGATTTATTATCAGCTTCAACTCGCATCCACTGCACAGAAGGTCTCCGCACAGAACCCTGTTATGGCAATGGACCATTCCAGGCAAGACATTGCCTCTCAAGACAGACTTCGCGTTGTTTGGGTTCAGGATATGGGCGACGGCAGCGATGGCGATGCCAAGGGCGGCAATTTGCGGTTAATGGGTCTGGATACGGGCGACGGGAAAGGCGAGAGAGCCATTCTCGAAACGGTGGGAAATTACGCGAAGCCTCTGATGACCCCTCAAGGAGATCGTGTCGTTTACTCAGACCGTGTTCGGAAGAAGGCTTATGTGGTGAACTGGGACGGTTCCGGGCAGAGGGAATTGTTCACGGGATTCGCCCTGGCGCTTTGGGTCGATCCCCGGGACAACCGGGAGTGGGTCTATTATGGATTTGAAGATTTTCAAAAAGGAGGTTTTACTTGTCCTGCCGTGTATCGGACCCTGCTGGACCGCCCAGGCAAGGGGGAGCTTGTCTGGGACAAGGTGCCGGTAAATGTGGACAACTTTCAACTGTCGGAGGACGGCCGTTTGGCCGGGGGCAATTTCCCCTGGCCCGAGGGAGGCGTTGCCGAGTTGCCGAACAAGTCGATCCAGATTTTCACCAAGGGCTGCTGGCCGTCTTTCATAACCGTTAACGGGAGACCGTTTTACTGGATTTTCGATGGCTCGCACAGGAATCTGACAGTATTTGATCTGCAGAAAAACAAGAGATGGCAGGTCAGCATCAACGGCGCGTCAGGAATCGACGGACACGAGGTCTACTTCCCGAGGTGGAGTAACGATCCGCGGATCATGGCGATCACGGGACCATTCAATAAGGATGGAAAATGGTATAGTCGAGATATTGAAGTTTATGTCGGTCGATTCAGCGCCGATTTGACGAAGATCGAGTCCTGGTGGAAGGCGACCCAGAACGATCGGGCGGACTTCTACCCGGATGTCTGGGTGGCCCCGAAAGAAAGAACGAAACAGCCCCCGGCAAAAGTCGCGGATCCGAAAAAAACGAAAACGGAGAAACTTGCGGAAGGCGGCGCATTGGACAAAGCGAAAGCCGATTCGGCCGCTTCCGTTTCCGGGGAATCCGCTTTGCAAAAACCCGTCTCGAAAAAAGCGATCGAACGTTTGGTGGTTGAGGCACGCCTCGTCGAACCTTCCGTCATTCCCACCCCGCAGGACATCGCCCCCTACCGCCGCGCGCTTCTGGTTAATGGCTACGAGGTCATCCGGGTGATTTCCGGTTCTTATCCACAGAAGAAGATCATGGTCGCCCATTGGGTAATCGAGGACGGCCGGGTTCTTCAGGATGCCAAACGCGAAAAGGGAAAATCCTACAGAATGGTTCTCGAACGCTACGATGATCATCCCGAGCTCGAAGGAGAGCGTCTGATCATGGACAGTGATGAATTCAAGCTCCCACTGTTCTATCAGCAGCGGAATTGATCCGCTTGTCAATCGGCTGCCGCGAATTCCGATGCCTCATTCCCGCGGTCTGTTCCAGCCTATCGTTTGATATGATCCTGACGGCCTGTCGAAACCCGATGTATCGACCGTCCTCTCGCAATTGCTGTTAAAACGATCCGATGGTATTCAGCTCTCAAATTTTCATTTTCTATTTTTTGCCCCTGGCCCTTGCCGTCTATTACGGACTCCCATGTCGGGGCAGGCATCTGGCCCTGACGCTTCTCAGCTATGTTTTCTACGGCTGGGCCAATCCGCTGTTTGTCGTTCTGCTTCTGATCTCCACGCTGATCAACTATGTCTGCGGGCTGAAGATAGCGGGAGAGCGTCTCTTGGCCGGGCCGGCATCTTCGGGGCGGGATGGATCGGACAGACCGTCGGTGCGTCGTCAAAAATTCTGGCTCGCCGTTTCCGTTGGCGCAAGTCTGTCCATTCTGGGGTTCTTCAAGTACTTCAACTTTGCGCTGGAGAATTACAATGCGCTGTTCGGCTGGTTGGGGATATCCGCTCTGAGGCTGGAAACCATTCTGAGGGTCACGCTGCCGCTGGGCATCAGTTTTTACACCTTTCATCTGCTCAGCTACACCATCGATGTGTACCGCGGCCAGGCGAAGGTGCTGCGCAATTTCATCGATTTTGCCTGCTACATTTCGCTCTTTACCCAGCTCGTGGCCGGCCCCATCATCCGTTTCCGGGAGATTGCCGACCAGATGGCCAACCGGACCCACACGGCGGAGAAATTCGCGCGGGGCGTCGCCTTCGTCAGCCTCGGCCTTGCGAAGAAGGTGCTGCTGGCCAACCCCTGCGGAAAGATCGCCGACGTGGTTTTCGACGCGGGCTCACGCGGCGTCATGGAAGCCTGGTACGGCCTCTGCGCGTATGCCTTTCAGATCTACTTCGATTTCAGCGCATACTCCGACATGGCCATCGGCCTGGCGCTGATGCTCGGTTTTGTCTTTCCGAAAAACTTCGATTCCCCGTATCTTTCGCAGTCCATCACCGAATTCTGGCGGCGATGGCACATATCCCTTTCGACCTGGCTGCGAGACTACCTCTATATTCCCCTCGGAGGGAACCGGAAAGGGGTTTGGCGCACTTACGTCAATCTTGCCGTCGTGATGCTGCTGGGCGGGCTCTGGCACGGAGCCTCCTGGAATTTTGTCATTTGGGGGGGGATCCACGGCGGCATGCTGGCCTGGGAGCGCTCCCGGGGCAAAGACGCCTTCTATCGTCGGATGCCAAAACCCTTCCGCATGGCCGTAACCTTCGTGATCGTGCTCATCGCCTGGGTATTCTTCAGGACGGCCGATCTGCCGGCGGCAATGGCCTATCTCGGCAGCCTCTTCGGTTTGGTGGCCCTTCAGGACGGCTCCGGTCTGCTGGGTGGCATTCTCTACCAGCCGTATTACTGGGGAACCTTCGGCATTGCGGCCCTGATTGTTTGGGGGTTCCCGCAGACCTGGGATTGGACGAGGTCGATCCCGTTATGGAAAACAGTGCCGATCGTGATGGCACTGCTGGTTTCTCTGGCGGTGCTGATGACGCAGGCGTACAACCCGTTTATTTATTTTATTTTTTGAGCGGATATCGATGGGCGATTGGGATTTTCAGGACAGGCGGGAGGAAATGGCGAGACGGGAGGTGGGGCACACCCAGATCCGTCCCGCTCTTTCCAGGAGCCTTGTCTTTCTGTTCCTGCTGATCATCCTTTCCGTTCCCGTCGTCGAGCATCTCGCGGCGTTCCGGGAGTATGCGGCGGGGGAAAGGCGCATGCCGCTTCCGCACGCCTATCAAATTTTCTCCCTGCTGCCGACGGCCCTGAAGGCCTCTGCCGATGCCGGACCGTCCGGCTTCATTTCCCGCGTTTTTACGGTGAACCGTTATCTGTTGGGAGAGATGAAGGGGTATGAAGAGACGCTGGACGATCAGTCCGTGATCGCGAAGTGGCTGCGTCCGAGAATTCAGCATATGCTGACGGGCCGGCTCGGCGCGGGGAACGAGAAGGCTTACTGCGGCGAACAACCCTGGCTTTTTTACCGGCCCGGCGTGGATTACCTGACCGGCCCGCCTTTTCTGCTGTCCGCGCAGTTGCGGAAGCGGAGTACGGGGGGGAGTGAATGGGCTCCGCCGGTTGAACCCGATCCGCGGATCGCGATTCTCGATCTGAAGGAGCAGTTGGCCCGTCGGGGGATCGCTCTGATCGTCATGCCGACGCCGACCAAGCCGATGATCCATCCGGAGAAGTTGGCCCGTCGTTACGATCATCGGCGGACGGAGCTGCAGAACCCCTCTTATGAAGATTTCAAGTCGGACCTGGAGCGGAACGGTGTGCTCATCTTCGATGCCGCGCCCGCGCTGATGGAGGCGAAATCGAAAACCGGTCGGGATCAGTATTTGATGACCGACACCCATTGGCGCCCTGAGGCGATGGCCCTGGCAGCGGAAAAACTGAAAGATTTCATCAGGGGAAAGGTCCCTCTCCCCCCGGCGCCGGACCCGCAATACGATGCCGAAAGTTCGGAACAGACGCAACTGGGCGATCTGGCCGTCATGCTCGATCTGCCAGCCGATCAACGGATCTTCCCGCGGGAGAAGGTTTCGCTCCGAAAAATCTCCGAACGGGGCGGTCGGGAGCCATGGAAACCGCTGAAAACGGCGGATGTGCTTGTGCTTGGCGACAGTTTCAGCAACATCTATTCCCTGGAGGCCATGGGGTGGGGCGAAGGCGCCGGCTTTGTCGAGCAGCTCAGCTATCTGCTGCAAAGGCCTCTGGATCGCATCACCCGCAATGACAACGGTTCCTACGCGACCCGTGAAATTCTGGCCGGCGAGCTGGCCAGGGGACGGGACCGTCTGGCCGGGAAACATCTGGTGATCTATCAGTTCGCGATCCGGGAATTGGCCGTCGGGAACTGGAAACGGATCGATCTGAAACCGGGAACGCCTCCGGAGACGAAATATCTGGTCATTCCGCAGGGGGGCGAAAGGATTGTCCGGGGGAGGATCGAGGCGGTTTCCGCCGTGCCGAGGCCGGGGACGGTGGCCTACAAGGATCATGTGATGGCCGTCCATCTGACGGATCTGGAGGCGGACGGCCGTCCGCTTGCCGAAACCGACGCGATGGTCTATATGAGAAGCATGACGGATCACGTCTGGACGGCCGCGGCCCGGTATCGCGCAGGCGATATCGTCCGACTCCGGCTGACGGCCTGGTCCGATGTGGCGGCCCGGTATGAGGGGATCAACCGGAGCGAACTGGATGACATGGCGTTGCAGCTTGCGGAACCCTGCTGGGGCGAGCCGTCCAAACCGTAAAATCGCGAGCCATGCGGAATAGGGGTCAAAGAGAATGAGCAGAAAAGGTGTTTTTGCAATCTGGCCGTTGATCGGCCTGCTGGCAATGGTCATGAACTCTTTTGCGGCGGAGACGAATACCGTCCGGAACGTGATCGACCAGTATGCCTCGCTGGCCAAATCGGCGGAACAGCGGGGCAGCATGACTGTTCCGGGTAAAGAGGGATGGCTCTTCTTCGGCCCGGAGCTCCGTTTTGTGTCGGCAGGACCCTTCTGGGGGAAAACGGCGGCCAAGGTCAGCAAGGCGACCAAACCCGAATTCGCCGATCCGCTCCCCGCGATCATCGATTTTCACGGGCAGTTGAAGAAGATGGGCGTTGAGTTGCTGATGGTGCCCGTTCCGCCCAAAAGCGTCATCTATCCCGATTTTCTCTCCGAGGCATTGACGATTTCCCGGGAAAAACCGCCGGTGAGAATCGATGCCGCAACGCAGGAGTTTTATCGGCTGTTGCGGAAGGAGGGCATTGCGGTTCTCGATCTGACTCCGTTGTTTTTGGAGAATCGTTTTCACCGGGACGGGGCGCTTTATTGCAGGCAGGATACCCACTGGTCGGGAAACGGCGCTGTCCTGGCTGCCGGGAAGATCCATGAGGCCATCCGGGAACGGCCCTGGCTGAAGGCGATTCCAAAGACCGCCTACCAGTCGGCCTGGAACCCTGTGACCATTGAGGGGGATCTCTGGAAGGCGCTGGGAGACAAGTCCATCTCGCGTGAGGTTCTGCCGGTCCGTCGGGTGGGAACGGGGAGCGCGGCATCCCTGAAACCCATTGCTCCCGACCTTAAAAGCCCGGTTCTGCTCGTCGGCGACAGCCACAATCTCGTCTTCCATGCCGGAGATGACATGCAGGCCCGGGATGCGGGGCTGCCTGATCAACTCGCGCTGGAGATGGGCTTTCCGGTGGATCTGGCCGGCGTGCGCGGCTCCGGCGCCACTCCGGCCCGCATAAATCTTCTTCGGCGCGCCCAGCGCGATCCGAACTACTGGAAGACGAAGAAGCTGGTCATCTGGTGCTTTGCCGCCCGGGAGTTCACGCAGAGCGACGGTTGGAAGAGAGTCCCGCTGCTGCCCTGATGGCCGACGATCCTTCCGTTTTGTCGGCAAATTCAATCATCGTGCGGAAAAATAAAGAGAAACTGACATTCCCCGTCATTTTACGGAAATGCCGGACACTGAGACGGATCCTGCTTGCTTTGTTGCTCCGTCTGGTCGATTTCCTGCGGGCCATCCCCCGCCGCAGCTGGAAAGTCCTGCGGATCATCCGCCGGGAAGGATGGAGGGGTCTCTGGTATTTTATCGAGGAGCGTTTTGGCCCCCAGGACCGCGAGATCTACGAACGCTGGAAAAGGCGGCACCGCTTGACATCCGGGGACCGTGAGCGGATCCGCAAGGAGATCGAAAGGCTTCCCTTTCGTCCGCTCATTTCGATTTTGTTGCCGGTGTACAATACGGACGAGGTCTGGTTGCGGAGATGTCTGGATTCGGTTTTGGGGCAGCTTTATCCCCACTGGGAGCTCTGTGTGGCCGATGACGCCTCTACGATGCCGCACATTCGGTCCGTGCTGGAGGAGTACCGTTCCCGTGACGGGCGGATCAAGGTGGTTTTCCGGGAGCGCAACGGCCATATCTCGGCCGCGTCCAATTCGGCCCTGTCGCTGGCGACGGGGGATTATGTGGCGTTGCTGGACCATGATGACGAACTGACCCCGGACGCCCTCTACGAGATTGCCTCGCTGCTCTGCCGCGAACCGGATACGGACATGATTTACACGGACGAGGACAAGATCGACACGCAAGGCGAGAGGCATTCCCCCTTTTTCAAGCCGGACTGGTCTCCGGACACGCTGTTGTCCCTCATGTACACCTGTCACCTGGGGGTGTACCGGACCGCCCTTGTGCGAAGGATCGGCGGTTTTCGGGAGGGGTTTGAGGGGAGTCAGGACTATGATCTGGTGCTTCGACTGACCGAGCATACGGAAAGGATCGGCCACATTCCCCGGATCCTCTATCATTGGCGTTCCATTCCGGAATCGAGCGCGGCGCGTTTTCAGGCGAAGGATTACGCGCAGGATGCGGGGCTCCGGGCGATCCGGGAGGCCTTGCGGAGGCGGGGGGAAGATGCTTGGGTCGAACCGATCGCCGGGTTGTCGGGACGTTATCTGGTTCGGTACCGCCTTCGGGGGACTCCGTTGATTTCGATCGTGATTCCCACGCGGGATCAGCCGGAACTGCTGGAGGCCTGCCTGCAATCCGTTTTTCGAAAGACCGTTTATTCCGGTTTCGAGGTGATCATCGTCGACAACGACAGCCGGGAGGCGGGCACCCGGGATCTTTTTCAGCGCTGGCGGGAGAGGGAGCCCGACCGTTTCCGCGTCGTTCCGCTGCCGATTCCGTTCAACTTTCCGGCGCTGGTCAACGAGGGGGTCCGTCACGCCCGGGGCGAACTGGTTCTTTTACTCAACAACGACATCGAGGTGATATCGGGGGAGTGGCTGGAAGAGATGGCGGCTCAGGCGATGCGACCCCGGGTGGGCGCCGTGGGGACGAAATTGCTCTATCCGGATGACACGGTCCAGCATGCCGGGGTCGTTCTGGGAATCGGCGGCATTGCCGGCCACAGCCACAAATACCTGTCGAACGACCGGCCCGGATATTTCGATCGGCTGCGGATCACGGCAAACTGCGCCGCCGTGACGGGCGCCTGCCTCATGATCAAGAAGGAACGCTTTCTCGAGGTGAACGGCTTCGACGAAGACCTGCCGGTGGCCTTCAATGATGTCGATTTCGGCATCAAGCTGCTGACGGCAGGGTATTACAACCTTTGTCTCTCCCATCTGACTTTGTACCACCATGAATCGCGGACACGCGGGCCGGAGGATACGGTGGAAAAGCAGATCCGTTTCCGGGGTGAGATTGATCTGATGGAGGCGCGCTGGGGGGAGATCCTGAAAAACGATCCTTTCTACAGCCCCCACCTGACGCGCAACCGGGAAGATTACTCCATTTCCCTGGAATCGTATCGCCGGTTTCCGCGTTGGCCGGCCGAAGACGGACTGTAAGACATGAATATTCCGAACCCGCCTTTTCCTCAAGGGCCCTCCGATCGCGTCTGCGCCGTCGTGGTCACGTATTCCCCCGATGCAGGCTTCCCGGAACGGCTGAAAAACATCGCGGGGCAGGTTTCTCGCGTGATTGTCGTGGATAACGGCACAAGGAAAGAATTTAGCTCCCATCTGGAGAAGGCACTAGGTGTCGGTGAAAATATCAGCTGCATCCGGAATTTCGAAAACCGCGGTGTGGCTGCCGCCTTGAATCAGGGAATCCGACTGGGGCTATCGGAGGAGGGTGGTCGTTGTTGGATGGTCACTTTCGACCAGGACAGCCTGCCGTCCCCGAACATGGTGGATGAAATGCTGAAGGTTTGGAAAAGCCATCCCCAGTCCGAAAAAATGATGGTCGCCGGTCCGCGCACTGTATTTGTGGGCAGCACCTGCAAAGCGTCTTCGGCGACGGATCCGGTCTTGCGGGAAGTGGACTTTGTGATTACATCGGGCAGCCTTTTTTCCCCAAGGGCTTTCGAAGTTGCGGGATATTTTAACGAAGGCCTTTTTGTGGACTATGTGGATGTCGAATTTTGCCTTCGGCTGGGGAGTCGGGGCTATCCGATCGTCGAAGTGCCTTCGGCGGAAATTCTTCACCAGATCGGCAAACTCGAAGAAAATGTTCTGATGGGGCGATCCGTGCATCCCACACATCACCCGCCCCTGCGGCGCTATTACCAATTCCGCAATGCCATGCTTCTGCATCGGCAGTACCGGAAATCCCGCAGGTCGTGGTATCGGAAGAACCAGCTCATCTTGTTGAAGAGCCTGATCCTGATCCTTCGCTATGAAAAACGGCGGTTGATGAGCCTGGTCCAGATCATAAAGGGCGTTTTTCACGGCCTGGCGGGAAGAGCCGGCCGTCAGGGCGAAATCGCCTATATCCCGCTCATGTGCAAGAATGATGGCTGAACAGGTCCGCATCATCGTCGTCAACTGGAACGGCAAACCGTTTTTGGAAGAATGTCTGCAAGGCCTCCGGAGGCAGCTCTATCGGTCCTTCTCGGTTGTTTTGGTGGACAATGGATCCACGGACGGCTCCTTAATGCTCGTCCGTAACCGTTTCCCGGAGGTTCAGGTGATTGCCCTGCCGGAGAATAGGGGTTTTGCCGCAGCCAACAATTGTGCCTTGCAGGGCCTGGGAACGCCTTACGCGGCGCTTCTGAACAACGATGCCGTAGCCGAGCCCGGCTGGTTGGGAAGTCTTGTCGAGGCGCTGGAACAGACAAAAGAGGCGGGCTTCGCGGCCTCCAAGATGCTCTATGACCATCAGCCGGATGTGATCGACCGCTGCGGTGACGGGTATACCCGTGCCGGCGTCGGACTCCTGCGCGGACGCGGCGAGCCGGCCTCGAACTACGATCGTCGGGAGTGGGTCTTCGGAGCCTGTGCGGGGGCGGCTCTGTACCGCACGGATATGCTGCGGGATATCGGGCTTTTTGATGAAGATTTTTTTCTGATCCATGAGGACCTGGATCTGAGTTTCCGCGCCCAACTCCGGGGATACCGATGCCTTTATGTTCCCGAGGCCAGGGTGCTGCACAAGGCCAGCGGCAGCCTTGTATACGATTCCCCGGTTTCCGTGTATTACGGCCACAGGAACCTGGAGTGGACCTATCTGAAAAACATGCCGGGCCGCCTGCTGCTCCGGACGATTCTGCCCCATCTTTTCTACGACCTGGCTGCGTTTTGCTATTTTACCTTTCGGGGACGAAGCTTTGATTACTTGCGGGCGAAAAGAGATGCATGGAGAGGCTTTCAGCGGGTTCGGCAAAAACGGATGCAGGTGCAGAAAAACCGTCGTGCAAGCGATCAATATATCTGGAGCCTTTTCAGCCGGGAGAGACTTTTCCCCCGGTTTCTGAATAGGTTGCGGAAACGCGGAAACGCGGATACGCGAAAGCAATGAAAGAAAAAAATCATCTTGGAATCAAAGAGGCACCGGATCAACGGATGGTGAGAGACTGCACCGCATCCATGGTCCTCTTTCAAAACGCGCCGGATATGGTTCGAAAGGCCGCGGAGGGTTTGTTGGACTCCGAATGTTCCATTCAGCTTACGGTGGTCGACAATTCTCCTACGGCCGATTTGCGTTCCGCGTTTGACGGTCTTCCCGTATCGTACCATTTCGCCGGCAAAAACCTCGGCTACGGCAGGGCGCACAACTGGGCCATCTTCCATGCCGAACCGTCCAGGTACCATCTGGCACTCAATCCCGATATCGTCATCCCCCCGGGCACGATCCGGTCGCTGATCACATTCATGGACAATCATCCGGATGCGGGAATGGTTTGCCCGCGGATTCTCAACGAGGACGGAACGGACCAATATCTGAACAAACGCTACCCCAGCGTCACGGATTTCTTCATCCGGCGTTTTGTCCCCCGACCGTTCCAGCATTGGTTCCGGGAACGTCTGGATCGCTACGAGATGAGGGATGTCGGGTATGATCAAATGTGCGATGTGGAGGCGATGACCGGCGCGTTCATGTTGTGCCGCACCGATGTCCTCAAAGCGGTGGCCGGTTTCGACCCGCGTTATTTTATGTACCTGGAAGACTTCGACTTGAGCCGGACGTTTCAATGTCAGGGGTGGAGGACCGTTTATTGTCCCGAGGCCTCCGTGACCCATTACTGGACGCGGGATTCGCACCGGAACGTGAAGATGACCTGGAGGTTCATCGTCAGCATGTGCCGGTATTTCGGCAAGTGGGGGTGGAAGTGGCGGTAACGAAAAGCCGTCCGCTCGTTGTGGTGACCGGCGCCACCGGTGCCGTCGGGCCGCTGGTCGTTCAGGCCTTCCAGGACGAGGGATATTCGATTCGGACCCTGTCCCTCGATCCCCCGCCCGGGAGCGACTGGCCGGATGATGTGGAAACCGTTTTGGGGGATGTCACCGATCGGTCGGCCGTGGACGCCGCTGTGCGGGGCGCCGACGCGGTGGTCCATCTGGCGGCGCTGCTGCATATCGCGGATCCGTCCCCGACCCTGCGGGAGCGATATGAGCGGATCAATGTCGGGGGAACGGCGAATGTGGCTGCGGCGGCGGTTCGCGCCGGTGTCGGAAGGCTGGTCCTCTTCAGCACGATCGCCGTGTACGGTCCTTCGGGCGGACGGATCTTGACGGAGGATTCGCCGCCGTGCCCCGACACCTTCTATGCCCGGACCAAGCTGGAGGCGGAAAAGATCGTGCTGGGAGCCAGGGGCGCGGACGGCGCCGGAATCGGGGTTGTATTGCGGTTGGGCTCGGTGTATGGAAGAAGGGTCAAGGGAAATTACCGCCGTCTCGTGCGTGCGCTTGCGAGCGGCCGTTTCGTGCCGATCGGGGCAGGCTCCAACCGTCGCACGCTGATTTACGACCGGGATGCGGCGCGCGCGGCTGTGTTGGCCGCCGTCCATCCGGAGGCGGCCGGCCGGATTTTCAACGTGACGGACGGACAGTTCCATACCCTGGGCGCCGTTCTTGAAGCGATCTGTGGAGCCCTCGGGCGCAAACCTCCGCGGTGGACGCTGCCGGCGGGATCCGTCCGTTTTCTGGCGGGCCTGCTGGAGGACGGCGTCCGGCTTTTCGGTTTCCATCCGCCCATCACCCGGGCAACGATCGATAAGTACACGGAGGATATGGCCGTGGACGGCAGTTGCTTTCAGTCCAGGATCGGTTTCGTTCCGCGGTATGATCTGATTGCGGGATGGCGGGAAACCGTGGATGAAATGCGGAGTTCCGGGGAGATATGATCGAGGACCTGACGGCATTCTTTATTCGACCGGTGGAGCTGGTTGCCCACTACCGGACGATCCTGCTTTTCCTGGTGTGCCCGTCTCTGGGAGCGCTGGGCGCCTGGCTCATCGCCGGCACGGCCTTCCGTGAACGGCTGCTGGATGTGCCGAACCAACGCAGCTCCCACATCGTTCCGACGCCCCGCGGCGCCGGCGTCGGCATCCTGGCGGCCTTTGTCTTCGCGGGCCTGACTTTGAGAATCCCGACCACCTTTCTGTTTGCGGCGATCCTGATCTCCGCGATCAGCTGCTATTCCGATTATTTCCGGGTCTCGGTCAGATTCCGGCTCGTCGTCCAGGTCCTCTCGACCCTCATCCTGCTTTTCCCGCTGTTGCCCCGTCTGAGCGCCCATTTTTCGCAGTCTGCGCTCGGCGGATACCCGTTTTTGTTCCTGCTGGTGCTGGCGGCGATCTTCCTCTTCATCATCGGGACGGCCAATTTCTACAATTTCATGGATGGGATCGACGGCATCGCCGGTCTCAGCGGCGTGATCGGCTTCGGCCTGCTGGGTGTATGTTCTCTGTATCGTGCGGCTCCTGATTCCTTTCAAACCCCCCTGTCGCTGCTTGCGATCTGCGTATCGCTGGCCTGTCTTGGCTATCTTCCCTTCAATATGCCCCGGGCCAGGGTTTTCATGGGGGATGTCGGCAGCATTCTGCTGGGGTTCGTCTTCGCCTGCCTGGTCGTGTCGCTTTCCCGCGATTATCTGGAGATGGTCTGCTTTGCCGCGCTGCTGTTCCCTTTTTATGCGGACGAATTGACCACCATGGCGGTCCGTTTGCGGGATCACGAGAATCTGACCCAGTCCCACCGCCGCCACCTGTACCAGTTGCTGGCCAATGAGTTCGGCATTGCCCACTGGAAGATCTCTGCGGCTTACGCGACCGCGCAGTTGGCCATTGGGGTGGGCGTTCTGATCGCGCGTTTCTTCGGACTTCCGGTCGTCCTGGTTTTCTTGACGGTTTGTTTCATCGGCTTTGCGATGCTGACGGTCCATGTGCGCAAGATTGCAGACCGACGGGGCCGATGAGAAGCATCCCCGACGCCGACGCCTGTTTTGAACTTCCCGATTACGATTCCCGGCGGTTCCGGAATGGCTGATTTTGAAAGGATTCCATGAGGATCGCCGAACATTTCGATAAACCCTCCCGGATCGAGAGGATCCTGATCATTCAACTGGGGGACATCGGCGATGTCGTCTGGTCGCTTCCCGCCCTCCGGGCCGTCCGGGAAGCCTATCCGGATGCGGCCGTCGCCATGCTGCTCCGTGAAGGAAACGGGGAACTTCTTGCCGCGGACATCTCGCCGCCGGAGATCTTCGAGGTCAAAAATGGGGAGAAGGGGAGTTTCAGAACTCTTTCAGTCTCGCTGGGCCTCATACGGGAGCTCCGTCACAAACGGTTCGATCTCGTCTTCGATCTGAGGGGAGACGAACGGGGCGGATATACGGCCCGCCTGACGGGGGCGCCGATCCGGATCGCCCAATATTATCCCGGCCTTTCCTGGATACGGAACCGCATGTTCACGCACCTGACGCCTTTATCCGACGGCGAGCCCGGGGAGCGTGCTGCCGGTCCCTCCATGTCCATGCTGAGGGCCTTCGCGATCGAAACCGGATCGACCGTGCCGGAGCTTCATTTATCGGAGCAGGTACGTCTGCGTGCCGTGAAGATTTTACGCGAGGCGGGTGTCCATCAGACAGTGGAGTCTGTCGTCGGAGCGGGAGTTGCCCCTGTCCCGGCAAGATCCCCATCCCGCTGGATTACGTTGAACCCATTCTCCCGTTGGTCCTACAAGGAGTGGAGTCCGGAGAAATGGGTTCGGGTCATCGACTGGCTTTGGCGAGAGCTCGGGGTTGCAGCCGTGATCGTCGGCTCGCCGTCGGAAAGGGCCAAGAGCGGTGAATTAACGGGGGGCTGCGGCGGAAAGGTGTTCAATCTGGCGGGCAGGACCACCCTTGCCGAGCTCGCCGGGGTTCTGGAGAAAGGCCGTCTTCACATCGGCGTCGACAGCGCTGCGCCTCACATTGCCGCCGCCGTCGGAACGCCGACGGTCACCCTCTACGGCCCCTCCAACTGGCGATACTGGGCGCCCCCCGGGAAGGATCATCGCGTTGCCGTTTGCGGCATGGCCTGCGCACCCTGCGGTCTAAAAGGATGTGACGGAAGCGGGGTGAGCCGCTGCATGGATGATCTGACCGTCGAAAAAGTGCAGGCGGTCCTGCGGGAGGCTCTTGCCGATTGACGATCCGCCTTCTCACCCGTCGAGCGGCTTCGCCTCATCGATCAGCATGATCGGGATTTCGTCGCGAATTTCATAAAGCAGACGACACTTATCGCAGATCAGGCCGTCTTCCGTCGGGGTCAGTCTCAGTTCCCCTTTGCACTGGGGGCAGACCAAGATCTCCAGCAGCTCCTTACGTATTCCCATGAATTGCTCCTTTTGGATTTCCGGCAGGGCTCAACAGTTCCCTGACATGCATCAAAACCTCATCCACGCCGATTTCCTTCATGCATCTTTTGGTTTCACATCGTTTCCGGAAACAGGGCATGCAGGAGAGATCTTTCCGGACGACCCGGTGGCCGGGCCCGTAGGGCCCCGTTCGAAGGGGATCGGTCGGCCCGAACAGCGAAACAACCGGGGTGTTCACCGCAGCCGCGAGGTGCATCGGGCCGGAATCCGTCGTAACCAGCAATGCCGCATGCCGGTAAAGGCAGGCAAGCTCCCGGAGTGTCGTCCGGCCGCCGAGATTGACGGCCCTGGTTTGCATCTTGCTGCAAATCCGTTCGAGCGGAGCGGATTCCTTCCCGGTGAAAACCACGCCGATCCGCAGTTCCTCCCGTATCCGGTCGCAGAGTTCCGCAAGCTTTTCGTCCTCCCAAAGCTTGGTCTCCCACAGGGCGACCGGATTGACGGCCACAAAACGCCCGCCCCCTCTTTCCATCCCGCCTGAATCCGTATTCCAATCATCCTTCGTGGAAGCTGTCAGAATCGCAGAGGCCTCTTTCAGCAGCTCTGCTACGCGCCGCTCTTCCCGTTCCCCGATCGCGACCGTGAATGTCGGTGTTTTTGGAATGCAGGCCTGCCCCTTTCCCTCGGCTACGTGGCGGACAAAATCGAGGTAGCGTTCCACGGCGTGCTTTCCCATCTCTTCGGGGATTTTTTCGTTGTAGAAAAGGCCGCTGAGTTCCTGGAGGCTGTCATATCCGAGCTTCCGCTTTCCACCGCTGATCAGCACGATCAGCGCGCTTTTCAGCAAGCCGTGAAAATCGATGACGAGGTCGTACCTCCGGTCCCGGAGGTCGCCGAGGAAGGATCGGATCTCCCGGAGGGGACCGTCGATTCTCCCGCGCCTAATTTCGGTAAGCCAGCGCTTCCGTCCGGAAACGATCACCCGGTCCAGATCCGGATGATCCAACAGGATGTCGGAGGCCGCCTCCTCAACGACCCAGGTGATGTTTGCCCCGGGGAAGCAGCTCCGGAGGGCGGAGAGAGAGGGCAGGGTATGGATGACGTCGCCGATCGCGCTCAGTTTGACGATCAGAATGTTCACCGTCCCTTTTCCTCCCGGTCTTCCATGATCCAGGCCACGGCTTCCCGCAGGTCTGCCGCGATGTAAAGGGGCCGGGAAGTCGCACCGACACCCGGTTCCGGATCGGCGGCAAGCGCCGCGACGGATTCTTCCCCGCAGCCCGTCCGGACGAGGATCCCCTTGACCCCCGCCCTGTGGCCCGCCTCGATATCCGTCAGCGCATCCCCGATCAGATAGGAGCGTCGAAGATCGATCCCGAGATCATCCGCCGCCTTCAAGAGCATTCCCGGCGCCGGCTTCCGGCACCCGCAGGCTTGCAGGTATATCCCTTTCCCTTCCGTCGGGTGGTGGGGACAAAAATAGAAAGCGTCGATGGTTGCCCCTTCCACACGAAGGATATCCCGAAAATAGGCATGGGTTTTCTCGACAAAGGTCTCGTCGAAAAAACCGCGGGCAACCCCGGACTGATTCGTGATCACGACGGCCTTCATCCCGCTTTCGTTGATTCGACGGATCGCCTCGGCGGCGCCGGGGAGCAAACGTACCTGATCCAGCCGGTCGAGGTACGCCACCTCTTCGTTGAGGGTCCCGTCGCGGTCGATAAAAACGGCTGTCTGCATTCCGTTTTTCTGCGTCTGCCGCCTTTCCTGCAAAAGCCTTTTTGCGGTCTCGTACACCTCCTCTGCGCCGATCAGCTCCATGCAGCGAAAATCCGTCGGGCACACCGGTTTCAGGCAGGGGGCGCATGGGACCGGATGACGAATCACGACGCTCTTTTCCCCCACAGGCGATGTCGTCAAGGGGTTGGTTGAGCCGAAAACGGCGATCGTCGGGACCCCCAGCGCCCCGGCAATGTGCATCAGGCCGGAATCGTTCGAAAGAAAGAGCGAGCAGCGGGAGATCAATGCGATCGCCTCTCTCAGGTCCGTTTGCCCGGCAACATCGACGAGCCGTTCCGTCGCGTTTTTTTGGACTTCGGTTGCACTCTTCCGGTCGCTCTCGCTTCCGAGCAGAATCACCTGCGCTTCGAATTCGACCTTCAGTCGGTCGGCGACCGCAGCGAACCGATCCGGGAACCATCTCTTTGCCGGTCCGTACGCGGCACCCGGGGCAATCCCGATCAACGGCCGGTTTCGAGAGATGCCAAAATCGGCGAACAGTCTTTCCGCCAGATCGTCATACTCCCTGCCGGGGCGGAGGCACACCTCGCGTCCCGAGGGCTCGCAGCCGAGGGCCCGGACCATTTCGGCGTAATAGTCGATCTGGTGAACCCGGCGGATCTCTTTCGTCCGGCGGACCGAATGGGTCAGCAGCCATCCCCGGCCGTCGGAGTTATATCCGGCGCGGAGCGGAATGCCCGCCATTTTCGCAAGGATCGCCGCCTCGATGGCGTTCTGGAGCAGGATCGCGCAATCGAATTCAAGATCCCGCAGCTCTCCGGCCAGCCGGATCTTTCCGGCGACGCCTGCATGACGTCCCGGTTCCTGAAAGGGAACGACCTCGTCCACATCCGGACAAAGACGATAGAGTTCGGCCACCCAGGGCTTCGCGAGAACGGAGATCCGCGCCCGGGGCCAGGTCTTCCGGATCGCGCCGACGGCAGGGAGCGTCATGACGACATCTCCGATCCAGTTCGTTCCCCGGATCAGCAACCGTTCAATCCCCTGACGGGGGAGTCTTTTCCCCCCTCTCACCTTTAGCCGCATCTTTTCTCCCATCGAAACATTCTTCCGCTTTTCCCCCGTTTTCTAAGCATCGATTCTCGAAAAAAGCCATTTCTCGAACGGTTCGGCAGGTGTGATCTCCATCCCGATCCGAAGCAGGGAAATCCCTGCCCTGAAATCGGTAAACCCCTCAAGACGGATGCCGTCCTTCTCGGTGGTGACGATCAGCGAAGCGCCGCTTTGCTCCGCGGTGCGCCGGAGGGCTTCCATGTCCGACAGGCTGTAGGGATGATGGTCGGGAAAGGCCCGGAAAGAGACGATATCGGCGCCGAGTGCCGTCAGGTCCTGTCGGAACCCTTCCGGGGAGCCGATCCCTGCGAAGGCGCATACCTTCCGGCCCCGGAGCGTTGAGAGGGAATCGGCTCTTCCGGTTCCCGCTTGGACAAGTTCCAGCGGTCGGCGGATTCCACGGAAAGCGGGTAGCGAAGCCGTTTCCGGCGGCGGCGCCGACTCGTTTGCATTTCCCGTCCGCAAAAGGATGTGGGCGCGGCGCATTTCCGTCGGCGGCTCCCGAAGGGGTCCCCGGGGAAGGAGACAGCCGTTCCCGAAAGGGCGTGCCGCATCGATCAGCAGGATATCGAGGTTTCGGAAAAGCGACCGGTGCTGGTAGCCGTCGTCGAGGATCAGGATGTCGGCGCCGAAACGCTCCACGGCGGTCTTCCCGGCGAGAAACCGTTTCGATCCTGTCAGAACGGGGATCCCCGGAAGGGCGCCGGCGATCAGGACCGGTTCATCTCCCGCCTCTTGCCATCCCAGCAGCAGACGGTTCCCGTCGGAGACGACATTCACTGCGTTCTTGGCACGGCCGCCGTAGCCTCGGCTCAAGACGGCCGGCCGACGGCCGTGTCTCTTGAGCAGAGAAGCGATCAGAACGACGGTGGGGGTCTTCCCGGTTCCGCCTACGGTGAGGTTTCCGACGCTGACCACGGGACACGTGAGCTTCCGCTGCCGGAGAATTCCCAGGTCATAGAGACGGTTCCTCAGAAGGACGACGGCGCCGTATGGGATGGAGAGCGCGCGCAGCAGGGCAAGCGAAACGGTGGTCCGATTCCCGGGTCTTTCTTCGTTCCAGATCTCCTGAATCCCGGCCGTAGACGATTTCAAGGGAATCCATCCTTCAATCCGTGATGCACGGGGAAAAGCCTTTCCCGGTATCTTGAAAGTTACCCGTTGCCGTTTCCTCCCTTTTCTGCGTTGCGACCGTTTTCCATGAACTGCATGTTGTAGAGGCGGGAGTACTCCCCATGTCTGGAAAGCAGCGTTTCATGCGTTCCCTCCTCCCGGATCTCTCCGTTGACCAGGACGATGATCCGGTCCGCGTTTCGGATGGTCGAAAGCCGGTGGGCGATCACCAGCGTGGTGCGGCCCTTCATGAGGTTTTCCAGCGCATCCTGGACCTCGATCTCCGCCTCCGAGTCGAGAGAAGAGGTGGCTTCGTCGAGGATCAGGATCGGCGCGTTCTTGAGCAGGGCGCGGGCGATCGAAATCCGCTGGCGCTCGCCTCCGGAGAGCTTCGTTCCCTGCTCTCCGATGACGGTTTCATAACCCTTCGGCAGCCGCAGGATGAAGTCGTGGGCGTGGGCCGCCTTTGCGGCCTCGACGATCTGGTCCTCCGTTTTCGAGATGTCGCCGTAGGCGATATTGTTCCGGACCGTGTCGTTAAAGAGGATGGTTTGCTGGGTCACGATCGCGATCTGTCCGCGGAGCGACTCGACGGTGACGTTGCGGATGTCCTGCCCGTCGATCAGGATCATTCCGGTCGTCACATCGTAGAATCGCGGGATCAGGTTCACGAGCGTTGTTTTCCCGCCGCCGCTCATCCCGACAAAGGCCACCGCCTCGCCGGTCCGGATCCGAAGGGTGATGTTCTTCAGCACGGGCGCCTCTTCATAGCGGAAGGTCACATTTCGGATTTCGATTTCCCGGGAGATCCGTGGGAGGGGAACGGCGTCGGGCCGGTTCCGGATATCCGGCACCAGGTCCATGATGCTGAAGACCCGTTCGGCGCCGGCGATGCCCTGCTGAATCGTATTGTTCACATTCGTCAGGCGTTTCACCGGTTCATAGAGCATGATGAGAGCCGTCAGAAAGGAGAAAAAAGTTCCCGGCGTCGACTGGCCATGGATGACCTGATAGCCGCCATAGAAGATGATCGCCGAGATGCCGAGACCTCCGAGAAATTCCATGAAGGGGCTGGAGACGGCGTTGATCGAGATCGATTTCAGGGAGAGGCGGAAAAGGCGCTCGTTCTCGACACTGAACCGTTTGTTTTCATGCGCCTCCATGCCGAACGCCTTGACGATTCGCGTTCCGGAGATGGTCTCCTGGAGCAGCGAGGTGAGGCTTCCCAGCGTGACCTGCGCCCGGGTGGCGATCTGCCTCATTTTCTGGCCGAACTTGGCGATGGGGTAGACGGCCAGCGGGAAGACGAACATCGCAACGATGGCCAGCTGCCAGTCCCGGTAGAAGATGACAACGACCAGGCACAGCAATGTGAAAGAATCCTTCAGCAGCGCGGTGACCGCTTCCGAAACGGCGCCCTGGATGTACCCGACGTCGTTGGTGATTCGGGACATCAGGACGCCGGTCGGATGTTTGGTGAAAAAGGCGAGGGACTGGAGTTGGATTTTTCGGTAGAGTTCCGCCCGCAGGTCGGCGACGATCCTCTGGCCGATAAAGTTCATCAGGACCGTCTGGAAGTAGTTGCATGTCCCCTTCACGAGGTAGATCCCGATCACGGCAAGCGGGATCAGCTTCAGCATGTCGGCGTTGCGCTTCAGAAAAATCTCGTCGAGGGCCGGTTTGACCAGGAAGGCAAGCGCGGAGGTCGTCACGCCGACGACGAGCATGCAGGCCATGGCGGCTAAAAATCGGAGCGTATGCGGTTTTGCCAACTGAAGCAGTCTTTTAAAAATATCCACCGGATTCTCCGTTACAGCATGCCGCAGGCGATCTGCGCCGTCCGTTGCGACGCCCCCGGCGTTCCCAATTTCTCCCGGATTTCGGCGAGGGCGGCCCTCATTTCACGGGCCTTTTCTCTCCGGGTGACGATCTGACCCACTTCCGCCGCGATCCGCTCCGGGTTGGCCTCCGCCTGGATCAGTTCGGGAACGACGGCCCGTCCGGCGATGAGGTTCACCAGGCTGATGTGATCCACACGGATCACCCGCCGGCCGACGGCATAAGAGACACCGGAGACCTTGTAGATCACAACCATCGGCGTTTCCAGAAGCGCCGTTTCCAGTGTGGCCGTCCCCGAGGCAACCATCGCCGCGTCCGCCACGGCGATGACGTCGTAGATTTCATCGGGAACGACGTTGACCCGGATCGGGAACGGCCGCAGGATATTCCGGACGAAGGCGGGATCGAGCGTTCCCGCGATCGGCAGGATGAACTGGATCGGGGAAATCCTCTCCGTCAGGATCCGACAGGCCCGGAGCATTTCCGGCAGCAGGGCGGCCACCTCGTTCCGGCGGCTTCCCGGGAGAACGGCGATCGTGACGGCCTCACCCCGAAGGCCGAAACGCTTCAGCGCCTCCGACCGCTCATATTTCTTCCGCACCTCGTCCAGCAGCGGATGGCCGACAAAGGTGACATCGATCCCGGCGTCCCGGTAGAATTTTTCCTCGAACGGAAGGATCACCACCATCCGATCCACGGTCTCCCGAATCGTTTTTACCCTGCCCTTCCGCCAGGCCCAAACCTGGGGGCTGATGTAATAGAGCACCTTGACGCCGCATTTCTTGGCTGTGCGGGCCAGCGGGAGGTTGAAATCCGGGTAGTCGATCAGGATGACGAGATCAGGCGGATCCCTCTTCAGCAAGGCCTTCAGGCGGCGCAATACCCCGAGGATCATCCTGAGCCTGAAAACCACTTCCGTGAGGCCCACCACGGCCATGTCGGCAACGTCGGCGAGGAGTTCAACCCCCGCCCGCTGCATCTGTTTGCCGCCGACGCCGGTGAAGCGGATGTCCGGATCGATCCGGCGCATCGCCCGGACGAGGTTTCCGCCATGAAGGTCGCCGGAAGCCTCTCCCGCCACGATCATGACTCTACGCGCGGTCACGGCCGGCTCCGTCCCTTGCCGACCGTCCCGCAGGGGATTGCGTCGGTCAGGAAGGGGGCCCGTTCTCGGTTCCGAAGGATCGCGTCGTTGATGCGGAGGGCCAGCTCCAGCGCGTTCCGTCCGTCCCGACCCGGCACCGCCGGCGGCGTCCGGTCGGCCACGGCCCGGACGAACGACCGGATCTCCTCCTCGAGCGGGTCCGCTGGTATGACTTCGACGGGATTCTCTGCGATCTCGATCTGTCCGCCGGCGCCGTTCCGCCGGTTCAACGAGACGAGCGCCCGTTTTTTGAAATCCACCGCATGATACCCGTCGATGCCGAAGAACCGGATCTTCTGCATGACCTTTCCCGTGACCCGGCTTGCCGTAATGTTTGCCACGCACCCGCCGGCGAAGGTCAGCCGCGCATTGGCGATATCCACCTTGTCCGAGAGAACCGAGACCCCGACGGCATCCACGGTCTCCACCGATGATTTGACGAAGTGCAGAATGATATCGAGGTCATGAACCATCAGATCGAGGATGACATCCACGTCGGTCCCGCGTTCGAAAAAGGGGTGAAGGCGGTGTGATTCAATGAACAGCGGACGCCCCATGACGGACCGGAGCGCCGTGACGGCCGGATTGAACCGTTCGACGAAGCCGATCTGAAAAACCAGCTTTTTCGCGTCGGCCAACTCGATCAGTTCTTCCGCCTCGGCGAGCGTCGTTGCAATCGGTTTTTCCAGCAGGACATCGATTCCCGCTTTTAGAAAGATTGCGGCCACCTCGTGGTGCGCACCGGTCGGCACGGCAATCGAGACGGCGTCCACCTTTCCCAGAAGTCCTCGGCAGTCCGTCAGAATCTCGAAATTGCGGCCGGCGGCGGCCTTCCGGGCGTTCTCCTCCGAGAGGTCGGCGACGCCGACCACCCGACATTCCGGCATTTTCAGGTACTTCTGGATATGGTAGCTACCCAGATGGCCGGTTCCCACGACGCCGATTCGGATCTGTTTCATAACCTGTCTACCGGCAGATTCCCCTTTCGGATTTTCGGATGAAATCGAGGAATCGTCTGACCTCGGGCAGGTCTTCCACCTCCTCTTCGACCTTTCGGAGGGCCGTGGAGAGGAGCAGCTTGGAACGGAAAACGATTCGGTAGGCCTCTTTGAGGGCCGCGATCGTCTCCTCGGCAAACGCCCGCCGTTTCAGGCCGACGATGTTCAGGCCGAAGAGTCTGGCGAAATTGCCGGAAGCCATCACGTAGGGGGGGATGTCCTTGGCCACCGCCGAAGCGCCGCCCACGATGCAATGGGCTCCGATCCGGGTGAACTGGCGGATTCCGGTGAGGCCGCCGATGATGGCGTAATCCTCCACATGGATGTGGCCGGCCAGATTCGCCGAATTGGCCATGACAATGTGGTTTTCCAGTTTACAGTTGTGGGCGACATGAACGTAAGCCATCAGCAGGTTGTCGTCTCCGATCATCGTGACGCCGATATCATGGATGGTGGACCGGCTGATCGTGACGTATTCCCGGATCGTGTTGCGGTTGCCGATGACGACCCGTGTCGGTTCCCCGCGGTATTTCAGATCCTGGGGGTCGCCGCCGATGGAGGCAAACTGGGAGATTCGGTTTTCTTCACCGATGTCGGTGCGGGTTTCGATGACCACATGGGGACCGATGATCGTGTTCCTTCCGATATGGACGTCGGAGCCGATGATGCTGTATGGCCCGACTTCGACCCCTTCCGCAAGCGTAGCGTCGGGAGAGATGATCGCTGTGGGGTGGATCTTCATAAAGTTTCCTTCACTCTTTTTTTTCCAGGGCCGCAACCCGCCGTCGCAGATCGGCGAGAGTTCCGCGCATCTCGGGGAGTTTCGGAAGGCACGCCTCCATCTTCAGCCAATCCCGATGCGGCATGTGAGGGGAGCCGGCGACGACCCGGCCCGGCGGAACGTCCCTGTGAACGGCTGCCCGGGCGGCCGCCATGACACCGTCCCCGATACGGATGTGGCCGACGATCCCGGCCTGGCCGCCGACGAGAACCCCCTTGCCGAGTTGCGCGCTACCCGAGATGCCGACCTGGGCGACAATCACCGAATACTCCCCGATCACCACATTGTGAGCGATCTGGACGAGGTTGTCGATTTTAACCCCCTTTTGAATCCAGGTCCGTCCAAGGGCGCCCCGATCGATGGCGGTGTTCGCCCCGATCTCGACATCGTCGTCGATCTGGACGTAGCCGACCTGGGGTATCTTCCGGTTTTCCTGTCCCGGCAGCGCAAATCCGAAGCCATCGCTGCCGACGACGACGCCGGCATGCAGAATGACCCGCTGCCCGATCAGGCAACGCCGGTAAACGGTAACATTCGGGTGAAGGATGGAAGAATCGCCCACCACGGTGTCCCGGCCGATGAAAACACCCGGATGGAGAACGGCTTTTCGGCCGATCTGCGCACCGCGGCTGATATGAACGCCGGGGTAGATCACGGCATCGGGCGAAACAACGGCCCCCGCTTCG
>JAXGRQ010000022.1:0-36224 GCA_040765725.1 Syntrophales bacterium | reverse complement strand
CTTGATGGACGAAACAACGCAGACGGCTAAGGAAAAGCTGCCCACCCGTGTCTACTCCAAGGAACTGATCGAAACGATCTTCCGCCAGCCCTACACCAAAGGCCAGTTTCTGGTTGATGCGGGCATCGCGAAACGCCAGACCGCAGCCCAGTACCTCCGGGAGCTGGAGAAAATCGGCATCCTCAAGGCCCAGAAGATGGGAAAGGAAACGCTGTATCTGAATGTGGCGCTCTATGAACTGCTTGCTCGATAATATGTCGATGCCATCGACACGATTAATAAACGTGTCGATGAAATTGAATTTAGTGGACACGTCTCATAGACATGTCCATGTCATGGACATGAACGGGCAGAATCACCCCATCGGAATGGTCATGTCGCCATCACGGACAACTTATACGGAGCTTGGGTATGGCAGGTGAGTGGCGTGAGACCATCTACGGAGACTTCGCGGCGGATTTCCTTGAGGAACGCCTATCAAATCTCTGTGATCCAGATACAGGGATTCAAACAGGGCCATTCGGAAGCCAACTCCACCAGGAAGACTACGTTCCTATTGGTACTCCGATCGTTACTGTGGAACACCTTGGCGAGAACCACATTATCCACGAGGATGTCCCGCGCGTTTCTGATGCAGACAGAAGCCGCTTATCTCGATACTTGCTCCGTGAAGGCGATATCGTCTTTAGTCGAGTTGGATCGGTGGACAGACGAGCCATAGTGCGGCGCGCCGAAGACGGCTGGATGTTTTCGGGCCGCTGCCTTCGCGTAAGACCGAATACAAGAAAGATCGATCCAGGTTACCTCTCCTACTTTTTCGGGCTTCCCTCCTTCAAAGAGCACATTCGCGCTATAGCGGTTGGTGCAACCATGCCATCGCTGAACACATCCATTCTTAGCGATGTCGTCGTTCCTCATCCACCCAACATTGCCGAACAACAGGCCATCGCCCACATCCTCGGCACATTAGACGACAAGATCGAGTTGAACCGACGGATGAACGAGACGCTGGAGGCAATGGCCCAGGCGCTCTTCAAGTCGTGGTTTGTGGACTTCGACCCCGTCCGCGCCAAAGCCGAAGGACGCGACCCCGGCCTCCACAAGCCCTTCGCCGACCTGTTTCCCGACTCCTTCGAGGACTCACAGTTAGGTGAGATTCCGAAGGGATGGAATGTAGTACCGTTTCTGGAGGCTATTGACGTCAATCCGTTGCGGCGACTACGGAAGGGAGAGATTGCACCCTATCTCGACATGGCGAACATGCCAACACAGGGTCATTCCCCTGACGAGGTAGTCGAGCGTCCCTTTGGATCCGGCATGCGATTCATGAATGGCGATACCCTTATGGCTCGCATCACGCCATGCCTTGAAAACGGCAAGACTGCATTCGTTGACTTCCTGGAGAAAGGTCAGGTCGGTTGGGGTTCAACTGAATACATCGTCCTGCACCCCAAACCACCTTTGCCCGAACAATATGCTTATTGCTTAGCGCGAAGCGATGCGTTTCGGGAGTTTGCGATCCAAAGCATGACGGGTTCCAGCGGGAGGCAGCGCGTACCTTCTGAATCGTTCTCTCATTACTTGATTGCCAAACCTCCGGAGAAACTTGCAAGGTGCTTTGGTTCATTTGTTCGGCCACTGTTTGTGAGCACTTGTATGGCGGCGAGCGAGTCACACAACCTTGCAGCCCTTCGCGACTCGCTGCTGCCTAAACTCATCTCCGGGGAGATCCGGGTGAGGGATGCCTATGATTTCTTGAAACAACGCCAATCATTGAAAGGATGAATTGCGCTTGGGAGGCCCTTTTCTTTATATTTTCCTCGATGAGGCGGGAAATTTGGACTTTTCCGCCAATGGCACGTGTTACTTCATACTGACCGCAGTAACCAAGGCAAGACCATTCTTTGCCTTCAAGGAATTGAACGAGCTCAAATATGATCTGGTGGAAGCGGGGATGGACATAGAATATTTCCACGCATCTGAGGATACTCCCCAGGTACGTGATCGTGTCTTTGATGTCATTGGGCATTACCTTTCAGGGATTCACGTTGACTCGCTGATTGTTGAAAAGCGGAAAACAGGCCCCGCACTCCGCGTAGAAGAGCGGTTTTATCCGGAGATGCTTGGATATTTATTGCGTTACATTTTGGGCGACTATGACCTGTCACACTATGCGGAGATCATCGTCTTTACAGATCGTATCCCGGTCAACAAGAAAAGGAGAGCTGTTGAAAAAGCTGTAAAAATTACCCTTGCTGACAAACTCCCCCAAAGGGTTCGATACCGAGTTTATCATCACGACTCGAAGTCCAATTTTGATCTCCAGATAGCAGACTATTTCAACTGGGCCATCTACAGGAAATGGGACAGACAGGAAGATCGAATCTATCAGACGTTGAAACCCGTTATCAGAAGTGAGTTCGATATTTTCAGATCAGGAACGAGATTCTACTATTAAACATGACCACCCCGGCTACTCTTTCGAGAGAGCCCCTTGGGCTCTTGTCACCGGGGTGGAACCTTTGTTTATTTATGTCTATAAAAACTGATTGATTGTATTCTCTCACAGGAAGAATAAAGTGTAAAGAAAAATGATGATGAGGAATAAAGTGAAATGAAGTTCACTGAATCCGTCGTCGAGGAAGCCGCCCTGACCTGGCTGGAGGGCGTCGGCTGGTCGATTAAGCATGGTCTGGATATCGCACCTGACACTCCCACGGCTGAGCGTAAGGATTACGGCCAGGTCATTCTGGAACAGCGATTGCGCGACGCCCTGGCACGGCTCAATCCCGACCTGCCGGCAGATGCCCTGGAGGAGGCCTTTAGGAAGATCATGCGCCCCGAAGGGGCAGAGATCGTAACCCGTAATAGGGTCTTCCATCGATTGCTTGTGGACGGGGTAACGGTGGAGTACCGCACAGCCGGAGGCGAGATCCGCGGGGTCCCGGTGCGGGTCATCGGTTTTGACGAAATCGCGGACAACGACTGGCTTGCCGTCAATCAGTTCACCGTTGCCGAAAACAAGCACACCCGCAGGCCGGATATCGTCCTGTTCCTCAACGGCCTGCCGCTGGCCGCTCTCGAATTGAAGAATGCGGCAGACGAAAACGCAACAATATGGTCGGCTTTCCAGCAATTCCAGACCTACAAGGCCGAGATCCCGTTGTTTTTCGCCCCGAACGAGTTGCTGGTTCTCTCTGACGGCGTGGAGGCGCGTGTGGGCACCCTCACGGCCGGGCGCGAGTGGTTCAAACCTTGGCGAACCATCGGCGGCGAGCGCCTGGCTGATACGCATCTTCCGGCCCTGCAGGTGGTCATCGAAGGGCTTATTGAACCGCGCCGCTTTCTGGATCTTGTGCGCGATTTCATCGTCTTCGAGGACGGTGGCGGGGGCCACCTTGTAAAGAAGATGGCGGGATACCACCAGTTCCATGCGGTGCAGGCAGCGGTGCACGAGACCCTGCGGGCAGCCGAATTGCGGCAGGCCGCCGACCGGTCATTCAAGGAGGAAGGGCGTTACGAGGCGGGCGCCAAGCCCGGGGGAAAGCCGGGCGATCGGCGCATCGGGGTGGTCTGGCACACCCAAGGCTCGGGAAAGAGCCTGACCATGGCCTTCTATGCAGGCAGGATCATCCGCGAGCCGTCCATGGAGAACCCGACCCTGGTCGTCCTCACCGACCGGAACGACCTCGACGACCAGCTCTTTGGCACTTTCTCACGTTGCCGGGACCTGCTGCGCCAGCCGCCGGTGCAGGCCGAAAGCCGCGCCCATCTGCGGGAACTGCTCTCGGTGACCGCCGGCGGCGTGGTTTTCACCACCATCCAGAAGTTCTTCCCCGAGGAGAAGGGCGACCGACATCCGATCCTCTCATCACGCCGCAACATCGTGGTCATTGCCGATGAGGCGCATCGCAGCCAGTATGATTTCATCGACGGCTATGCCAAACACATGCGCGACGCATTGCCCAAAGCATCGTTCATCGGCTTCACCGGGACGCCCATCGAACTGCAGGATGCCAACACCCGCGCCGTCTTCGGAGACTACATCAGCGTCTACGACATCCAGCGCGCGGTACAGGATCAGGCTACGGTGCCGATTTACTACGAAAGCCGCCTGGCCAAGCTCACCCTCAACGAGACCGAACGGCCGAAGATTGACCCGGATTTCGAGGAGGCAACAGAAGGCGAGGAAGTCGAACGGAAGGAGAAGCTCAAGACCAAATGGGCACAGCTCGAAGCCGTAGTAGGCGCTGAGATGCGTCTGCGACTCATAGCCCTGGACATTGTAGACCATTTCGAGCGGCGGCTCGAAGCCCTGGACGGCAAGGCGATGATCGTGTGCATGAGTCGGCGTATCTGTGTTGAGCTTTATCGCGAACTGGTGCGCTTGCGACCCGACTGGCATGACGAGGACGATGAGAAAGGGGCCATCAAGGTCGTGATGACCGGGTCGGCCTCCGATCCGGAGGACTGGCAGTTCCACATCCGCAACAAGCAGCGTCGCGAGGGGCTGGCCAATCGGTTTCGGACAGCAAATGATCCTTTCAAGATCGTGCTCGTGCGCGACATGTGGCTCACCGGCTTCGATGCTCCGAATCTCCATACCATGTACCTGGACAAACCCATGCGCGGCCACGGGCTCATGCAGGCGATCGCGCGGGTGAACCGCGTCTTTGGGGACAAGCCCGGCGGGCTCGTCGTGGACTACCTGGGGATTGCCCATGAACTCAAGGCTGCCTTGGCCACCTACACCGAGAGCGGAGGTACGGGACGCACGGCCCTCGACCAGGACGAGGCCGTCGCCGTAATGCTGGAAAAGTACGAGGTCTGTTGCGGCCTCTTCCATGGACTGACCGGTCTTGCTGTGACGACCGGCACGCCGAAGGAACGGCTGGGACTGCTGCCCGCTGCGCAGGAGCACATCCTCGGCCAGGATAACGGCAAGGATCGCTGTATGCGCGCTGTGCAGGAATTGTCCCAGGCTTTTGCGCTGGCGGTGCCCCACGCCGAGGCGTTGCGCATCCGCGAGGATGTGGCTTTTCCAGCCGTTGGCCGCTGTTCTCACCAAGCGAGCGCCCGGCGATGCAAGGCCTGAGGAGGAGATCGACCTCGCCGTCCGGCAAATCCTGTCCCGCGCCGTAGCCTCGGAAGGGGTACTCGACATCTTCGCCGCTGCAGGGCTGGAGAAACCCGACATCTCCATCCTCTCGGAGGAATTTCTGGCGGAGATTCGAGGGATGCCACAGAAGAACCTGGCTGTGGAACTCCTCCAGAAATTGCTGAGAGGGGAGGTCCGCAAGCGGGGCCGAAAGAACGTGGTTCGGGCGCGTTCCTTTGCCGAGATGCTGGAAGAGACGATTCGCAGGTACCAGAACCGCGCCATTGAGGCGGCGCAGGTGCTCGAAGAACTGATCGGGCTCGCGAGGGACATGCGCGAAGCCCACAAACGCGATGAGGCGCTGGGATTGTCCGAAGACGAGGTCGCCTTCTACGACGCGCTGGAAACCAATGACAGCGCGGTGAAAGTGCTGGGCGATGAGACGCTCCGCATCATTGCGCATGAACTGGTCGAGACCGTCCGGAGCAATATCACAATCGACTGGACCCTGCGCGAGAATGTCCGCGCCCATCTCCGCGTCCTGGTGAAGCGCATCCTGCGCAAGTACGGCTATCCACCGGACAAGCAGGAAAAGGCCACGCAGACCGTGCTGGAACAAGCTGAGGTGCTCTCCGAAGAATGGATCAAAATTTGAGCGTCGATTTGACCGAACCGAAACCGCCCATTGTCGAAATCAGGAATATCTTCAAGTGCTATCACCGGGAAGACCTTGTTGTTCCGGTCCTGCACGATATCAGCTTCGACATCGCCGAGGGGGAATTCCTGGCGCTGATGGGGCCGTCCGGCTCCGGGAAGACGACCCTGCTGAACCTTCTGGCCGGGATAGACCACGCGGACAGCGGGACGATCCGGGTGGGCGGTGTCGACATCACCGCCCTTTCGGAGACCGAGCTTGCCCGCTGGCGCGCAAACCATGTCGGTTTCATCTTTCAGTTCTACAACCTGATCCCTGTATTGAAAGCGGTCGAAAATGTCGAATTGCCCCTGCACCTGACATCACTCTCTGGAAAAGAAAGGCGGGAGCACGCCGAAACGGCGCTGCGCATGGTGAACCTGGAACACCGGCTGGACCATTACCCGAAGGAGATGTCCGGAGGGGAACAGCAGCGGGTCGCCATTGCCCGCGCGATCGTCACCGACCCTACGTTGCTGGTCGCCGACGAACCGACCGGGGATCTGGACCGCGTGTCGGCCGAGGAGATCCTGACGATGATGGAGCGCCTGAACGGGGAGATGGGCAAAACCATCGTCATGGTCACCCACGATCCCCGGGCGGCCAAGCGGGCAAAGCTGCTCCGTCTTCTGGACAAGGGATACCTGAACAATGCTCCGGATCAATATCCTCGTTAGAAACGCCTTCCACAACCGATTGCGCAGCGGACTGACGATCCTGGGCATCGCGGTGGCCATTCTGGCGTTCGGCCTGCTCCGGACGGTGATCAGCGCCTGGTATGCCGGCGTCGATGCCGCTTCGGCATCGCGGCTCGTCACGCGAAACGCGATCTCGATCATTTTTCCGCTGCCGATCAACTACGCCGAAAAAATCCGGCAGATCGAAGGGGTGAAGAGGGTCTCGTGGGGCAATTGGTTCGGCGGCATCTATATCGACGAGAAGAACTTCTTCGCCAACTTCTGCGTGGATCCACGGACCTATCTGGAGATCTACCCGGAGTTCATCCTGAGCCCTGCCGAAAAGAAGGCCTTCCTGGCCGACCGGAAGGGATTTATCGCGGGCAGAAAGCTGGCCGCAAGATTCGGATGGAAGATCGGCGATACGGTCACGCTGAAGGGAACCATCTTCCCGGGAAACTGGGATTTTGTGATGCGGGGCATCTACCGGGGCCGGGATGAGACGATCGACGAATCCCAGTTCTTTTTCCAGTGGGATTACCTCAACGAAACCGTAAAACAGATCGCCCCCAGCAGGGCGGACCAGGTGGGCTTCTACATGATCTCCGTAAAACGCCCGGATCTCTCGTCGGAGGTGGCGCTGGCCATCGACAGGTCCTTCAAGAACTCGCTGGCCGAAACGCTCACGGAAACGGAAAAGGCCTTCAACCAGGGATTCATTGCGATGACCGGGGCGATCGTCACGGCGATCCAGATGGTGTCGTTCGTCGTGATTCTCATCATCCTGCTGGTCGTCGCCAACACCATGGCCATGACCACCCGGGAACGCATCGGCGATTATGCGATCATGAAGACCCTCGGCTTCGGCGGCGGATCCATCGCGGGCATGATCTTCGGCGAGGCCCTCGTGATTTCGCTGACCGGCTGCCTGGCCGGGATGGCGCTGACGTTTCCGGCAGCCAAGGCGTTCGGCCATACGCTCTCGGCCTATTTCCCCATTTTCCTCGTCTCGGATGAGACGATCTGGTTCGATCTCCTGTTCGCGTTTCTGATCGCGTTCTTTGCGGCAATCATCCCGGCCCGCCATGCGATCCGCGTGGGCATCGCCGATGGATTGCGGAGGATCGGATGATGGCCGTTCCGCTCTCGTACAGCATGCGGAATCTCTGGAAGCGAAGGCTGACGACCGTTTTGACGGTTTCCGGGATGGCGCTGGTCGTGTTCGTCTTTGCCGCCATTTTGATGATGGCCGCGGGTCTTCAGAAAACACTGGTGGAGACGGGTTCGGCGGACAACGTCGTGGTCATTCGAAAGGGGGCGGCATCGGAGGTGATGAGCGGGATCGAGCGCGGACAGGCCTCGATCGTCGAGATGCTGCCCCAGGTGGCGATCGGCGGACAGGGCCGCAGGCTTGTGGCCAAGGAGGTGGTGGTTCTGATCGCCCTTCCCAAGCGGGGAGAGGGAAAAACCTCCAGCCATTCCAATGTCCTGGTCCGCGGCATTCAGGAGACGTCGATGATGCTGCGCCCGCAGGTGAAGCTGGTCGCGGGACGCATGTTCCGGATGGGATCGTCGGAGATCATCGTCGGCAACAGCATCGCCAAAAGATTCGAAGGGGTCGGCCTTCAGGGAACCCTGAACTGGGGGATGCGGCAATGGACCGTGGTGGGCATCTTCGACGCGGGAAACACGGGCTTCAGCTCCGAGATCTGGGGGGACGTGGATCAGGTCATGCAGGCCTTCCGCCGGCCCGTTTATTCATCCGTCCTTTTCAAGCTGTCCGACCCGGCCGCGTTCCCGGCGGCCCAAACGGCGATCGAGACGGATCCGCGGCTGACGCTGGAAGCCAAGAGGGAGACGCGCTACTACCTCGACCAGTCGGAAATCATGGCAAAGTTTTTGCGGATCCTCGGGCTGTCGCTGACCGTCATCTTCTCGGTCGGCGCGATCATCGGCGCCATGATCACCATGTATTCCGCTGTGGCCAACCGGATCGGGGAGATCGGAACGATGCGCGCCCTGGGCTTTCGCAGGCGAAACATTCTGGCCGCATTTCTCGCGGAGTCTCTGCTGCTGGGCATCATCGGAGGCCTGACGGGACTTTTCTTCGCCTCCTTCATGCAGTTCATCACCGTCTCCACGGTGAATTTTCAGAACTTTTCGGAACTGGCGTTTCAATTCACGCTGACCGGCCCCATCGTCCTGCAGTCGATGGTCTTTGCAATCGTCATGGGGCTGATCGGCGGCATGCTGCCCGCGCTGCGCGCCTCCCGGATGCAGATTGTCGAGGCGCTGAGAGCGGCATAGGATCCGGCCGAAGCTCAGGCCTTCAGGTGCCTCAGGATCGCGTTGAACTGGCTCCTCCCGTCGAGACCCGCCTCGGCCATGACCATGTGGGCCTGGCCGCTCCCCAGGTAATTGCCCTTTCGGTAGGGGTGAAGCGTCATCTTCCGACCCCGGTCGGAGCAAATCCAGCGGTACATCGTCGGCAGCGTGAAGCCGGTGATTCCCATCGCGCGTTTCGCATGCTCCTCCGGGAAAATTTTTTCCTGCGTGCGGCGCGGGAGCAGGTCGAAGAGTTCGGCGCTGGCCACATAATAGACGAACAGGTCGACACCCTTCTTATCCAGCAGCGGCAACGCCTCCTGCACGAAGGCGTATCCCACCTCGCTCCCCTGGAGGACCACGACGCCGGCATTTTTGGCTCTCGCCTTCCGGAGGAGATAAACCCCGGAAGCGGCCGCATTCGCGGGGGGCAGCCCCGCGGCTTTCCGGTCGATCACGATCTCGGTCGGCCGGGTGACAAACGGGACGATGACCGCGGGACGCCGGTTCAGCGCCGCCGCCATCAGAGGCCAGAGCTCCTGCGGGTCCCAGGGGGTCAGCGTGACCAGGGTCCCCCGCGGGAAATTTTCCTGCAGGATCTGGAGCGGCTGAGGGTCCGCATGGGTGGGGCCATCCTCTCCGGTTTTCAGTCCCGCGTGGGCGCAGACGAGGATAATCGGGCGGTACGGCCCCTTCTCCAGCGACTGCCGCGCCTGGTTTCCGATCGCGTGCAGGCGGGCCGCGATATGGCCGAGGGGCGCCAGAAAGGCCCCGTAGGAGGACCCCGCCCCGCTGTGGTGTCCGAAGGAGGCAAGCCCGGAAAGGATCGCCGTCATCGCATCTTCGCAGATGCCGCCCGTCGCCAACAGCCTGGACCCGGGATTGACCGAGGCATTGTAATAGCCGCCGTCAAACCCCTGTCCCGCCGTGATCAGGCTGGTCGAACCCAGTAGGTCGGCGGCCGCGGCAAAAAGCGCCCCATTGCCGGCCCGGTTGTAGTGGTTGAGAATGCGGCCGAACTCCGCTCTCAATGTCGTGCCGGCGCCCGGGGTCAGGATCAGCTCTTTCGGCGTCTTCCGTGCGGACTTCCGGGCAAGCTCGTAGACGGAATCGATCCGCGGCCCGTTGCCGCGGGGCTTTCGTCCATGCCGATCGAGCCGTTCCCGCGCTACCGCGACACATTCAGCGATCATGGCGACCAGCTTCGGATTCCCCTCCAGAGACTTCCGGATCACCTTCAGCGACTCCCAGAAGCATTCCTCCAGGATCCCGGCATCTTTCCCGCCCCGGCACCGCTGGTTGGCGCCGTCGCAACGCGGCAGCGTTCCCTCCGCGGATTCCAGGAACGGTTTCAGCGCATCGAAGAAGCCGCCGGAGCAGAGCTTGTGCCCCGCCCCGTGGGAGGACTTCCCCTCGATGCCGTATCGCCACCCCTTGGTCGTCCGGTAGACGACGGCGGTGGGCTGACCGTTGCCCATTTGCAGGGCCTTCCGCTGGGCCGTTCGGATCTGTTGCCAGTCCGTTCCATCGGGAACGGAGATCACGTTCCAGTCATGGAGATACGCCAGCTCGGCCGGGGTCCACTGGACATAATCCCCCGGGGCCGAACCTTCCCGACAGACATGATTGCTGTCGATGGAAGCCTGATTCCAGTCGACATGGAGGATCACGTTCCCAAGAGAGGCCGTCCCGGCCGCCGCCAGCGCCTCGCTGACCCGGCCGGGGGTCATCCCCCCCTCCCCTTCGACGATGTGAACCCGCGGCGCCTCTTTTCCATAGTAATCCATCGCGCCCAGAGCCAGGCCGATGGAACTGCCCAGGCCGACGCCGGATGCTCCGGTCGCAAGACGCACAAACGGTGTCGCCGGGGTCGGATGGCCGTCCAGGACTTTGGCGCGGAGCTTTTGGAGAAGGGGCGTTTTCGTAATGGGATTCCGGCGGAAACCGAGCAGGTCCTCCAGGCGGATCCGGAAGCGCTCCTTTCCGGGCAGAAGCTCGGGCGCCGCAATCCGGAGCGCTTCGTCCCGCAACGCCCAAAGCGAATAGAGGCCCATGGTCTTGTGGCCGGCTGCAAATGAGAGGATGTCGGCGTCCTCCCGTTCCGGACGGGAAATGTCGTAGTCCAGCGAATCGAACAGAAGGCCGGCGACAAACCGCCCGGCGGAGATGGAGCCGCCAGGGTGACCCGAGGCGGGAACATAATTGAACAGCAGCGCGCAAAGAGAACGGTAGAGCTGATCAAAATCATCGAGGAGTTTGACGCGGTTTGCCGTCAGAGAAGACTTTCCGCTCTTCCGTTCCTCCGTGATATCCACATACGTTCCCCTTCTCGGTCCGAGGGTCAGTGCCATTGTCTGCTCCTTATGCATGGAAATGAGTCTTGATGCGTGATTGTACCGTCCTGAAACTTCCGCTGCGCGAAACCGGGCCTATCATCGTTGGGCGTGCGGGAACTGTCAAGAACAAAATCAGAACAAAATCGGAAAGCATCGAAGGGTGACGTTGACAGTCCTGGGGCCTTTCTATATTCTACGCCCGATGGAAAACGTTACCGACTGAAAGGAAAAGAAACGTTGAAACGCAGCGTCATTGCATGGATCTTCTTTCTCGCCCTAGCCCAACTGCTGCTGTTCCCAGCGGACGGATCCGTGCCGGTCGCATCGGCGGAAAGCGGGCAACGGATCTCGGACCACTTCGACGGCAGTCACTACTTTAATCCCGGCACTTCGCATCCCCCACCCGGCCAGGAACCGGGACGCAGCAGGGCATCATGGATCTGGAGATACTTGTTCGGCAACGACTGGCCCGAATGGTCCGGGGTCAAAAAGGTTGCTCCCGGGCCACCTCCCCCGGTCCGCGTTTCGAAAGGCGATCTTTCCGTGATCCCCATCGGCCATTCGACGTTTCTCATCCAGATGGACGGTCTCAACATCCTTACCGATCCCATCTGGTCGGAACGAAGCAGCCCGGTTTCCTGGGCAGGCCCCAAGCGGCGCCGCGACCCCGGCATTCGTTTTGAGGAACTGCCCCCCATCGATGTCGTGCTCGTGTCTCACAACCATTACGATCATCTCGATCTCCCCACACTGAGCCGTCTCGCCGAAAAGCATTCTCCGAGAGCCATCGTGCCGCTCGGCAACCTCGCCCTCGTCCGGGGCGCGGGCATGTCCGATGTGGAGGAGTATGACTGGTGGCAGTCGGTCCGTATCTCTCCGGATGTCGCGGTCACGCTGGCGCCGGCACAGCATTTTTCGTCAAGAACGCTTTGGGACCGCAATGAAACCCTCTGGTGCGGATTTGTCGTCTCCGGACCGGCCGGCAACGTTTTCTTTGCCGGGGACACCGGATACGGACCCCATTTCGGGGAAATCGCACGCCGCTTTTCACCCATTCGGGTCGCGCTTCTTCCGATTTCCCCGTTCCGGCCAAAAAAATTTCAGGAGCCTTCCCCGTTTTCTTCCAGTGTCCACATGGGCCCGGCCGAAGCCGTGCAGGCGCACCTGGATCTGGGCGCACAGCTCAGCATCGCCTCGCACTTCCAGGTGTTCCAACTGGGGATGGACGGATTCGACGATGCGGTGAACGAGCTGTCTGCGATACTGCCGAAGAGGAATCTCCATTCCGATACATTCCTGGCCCCATTGCCCGGAAGGGCCATCATGCTGACGAGGAGACCACCGGAAGCCGACGATCCGCAACATCTCGAAACGTACGGTCTGAATCGATAAACGGTCGAGATCAAGAATTTGATCTCCGGCAGATAAAAAAACAGGCGCATGCCGCGCACGCGCCTGTTTCGTTTTCATCTATGCCGAAAATATCCCAAACGGAAGCGTTACCCGATGATGACCATTACCTGCTCCGTCTCGACAGAATCATTCGCCTTGACCTTGATCTCCTTCACGGTCCCGTCGGCCGGCGCATAAATCGGATTTTCCATCTTCATGGCCTCGAGCATGAGAATCTCATCGTCTTCCTTCACCTGATCGCCGACCTTGACCAAAACTTCCAGGATCTTCCCCGGCATTGGGGCTTTCACCTCTACACTCATTCCCTTACCTCCTCGATATGATGAATTTTTCACGAAACTTGGCAGGTCCCGTTCCGCTGTTACCCTTTGCGCTTCAACACCCGATCACCCGGGTACATATCCCGGCAGGACGATGTGCCTTGACCTGAAGCCGCATGTTGATGTTTCTTATACTCCCTCGCCCATCCTGTCAAGATCAATTTGATGTCAATTTGATGTCATCCTGACCATCGGACAACGGAGGTCATCCGCATTCGATCCGAATGGATTTCGTCGATTCTATTGGGTCGAACGGATCAGACGATAAATGTAGTCCAAGTCGAGCATGATTTTGTCGTTCCGTTCTTTGTCCCCTCGCACCGGTCTCCAATCCGGGGACCTTTCGGCCAACGCCGCCTCCAACTGCCAGCGGTGGGTGAAGGCCTTGCCGACCAGCCCCAGAGCGGCTCTCTTCTGGTCTGCCGTGATCGACGGGTTGTTGATCCGGTTCACCGCCGGAAACGTGAGCACAATCGGTTCGATTTCCGTCGCCGACATGACGGTGTTCAACTGCCCGGCATTCAGATTCGTCCTTTGGGAAACGGCTTTTCGAAATTGCTTGGCGCTGGGATAGGTTTTCCCGCGCAGGTCCGTCAGCGCATCTGTTCCGATCCCCGCCGTCAAGATTCGCTGTTCCGCCTCCGCCGTCAATTGGTACTCGACGGGGATGTAGGTCTTTTGCTGAAATACGTTTTGGAGAATGAACAGCGAGATAAAGCTGATCACGATTGCAACGACGGGTGTCGCGATCCAGGCCCCTGTGATTTCGCCAATCATCCGCCAGCGAATCCCCCTTCCTCCCTTGACCAGCGCAATCCCGATGACCGAACCGACGATCGCCTGGGAACTGGATACGGGAACCAGCGGAAACGCCGGAAGGCCGTGACCGAGCAAAAATGCCCGCAGACCCTCCGATGCAAAGAGAAACAGGACCACCGCATTGGAGAGAACCGCCACAAAAGCCGCAACCGGCGACATCTCGGTGATCCCCGCCCCCACCGTCAGCATCACCTTCTTGCCGTAGGTGAATGTCCCGACGGCGATGGCGATGCCGCCAATCAGGAAGAGCTGCTGCGCCGTGTTCAGCTTGAACCATCCCATGAAGGAGATATCGGCAAATGGAGAAATCGGGACGAAGATCCCGACCACGTTGGCGATGTTGTTCGCGCCCAATGAATAGGCGCCGGCGATGCCGGCGAGGATCAGGCCTGCCCGGGTCATCGCGTCCAGGCGGAACATGTGGATCCGGGCATTTGTGATTCCGCAAGCGATTGCCTTATAGAGCAGAGCGGAGAAGATCGCAGCCAGAATCGGGCTGATCACCCAGCTCAAAACAATCGCTTGCAGAGAACCGTAATCGATCAGAGCGCCCGAAAAAAGGTCCCAGCCGATGATCGCCCCGACAATGGCCTGCGTCGTCGAAACGGGATAGCCCAGGACCGTCAGCCAATAGACCGTGATCGCGGCGGCCAGTGCAACGACAAAGGCGCCCGCAATGGCATTCACGGCACCGAGTTCCCCCAGCGTCCTTGCGGCACCCGCCCCACTGATCACCGCCCCGAGAATGACGAAGATCCCGGAGAGGATCGCAGCCTTTTTGAAGCTGATCATTCGTGTGCCGACGGCGGTTCCAAAAACGTTCGCCGCATCGTTGGCGCCCAGTGACCAGCCGAGAAACAGACCGCTGGTCAAAAAGATGGCAAACATCCGTGACTCCTATAGCATGCGTTTGATGACGTAGATGTTGAGGCGGTCGCAAACGTCTTCAGCCTCGTCGGCGATCCGGTCCACCTGTTTGGCAAAGAAGCGCAGATGCATCTTGTGGCTCAGCCTGAGGTCCTGCCGTCCGAAGATCGTCCGCTGGAGACGGGTCGTCACCTTGTCCGATTCCTTTTCATACAGGATGACCTTGTGGATATGATCGGCCACCGTATTGATGTCCTTGAAAAAAGCGCGACAGGATCGCACCACGGCCTCGACCGCCTCTACGGAATAGTTCAGGAGCTCCTTGAAATCCTCATGGAACTCGGCGCAGATGTCCGGGCGTTCGATCTCGAACTGCCAGATCAGCGCGGTAAAGCGGTCCAGCAGCGCGTCCATATCCTCGAGCAGCCGCATCACGTCTCCGCGGGATTCCGGAATCAGCGTTTTTTTATACAGATCCTGTTCAATGGAGCGTCGCAGATCATCCCCGCGATGCTCCGTATTGCGGATACTGGTCAGGCTTTGGGAAAACGCCTCCATATTCCTCTTCAGGTAGGCATCCATTCCGTTCTTGCAAAGAAGACCCGCCTCGCTGACCTGATTCAAAAATTCATCGATCTCCTTTTCAATCCCAATTCTGATCTTCAGTATGCTTCCCGGCATTTTCCTTTCCCCTTCCCGTCTCTGATCTGTCGGTTCCGATCCTCCGTCTTTTTCCGGCCCCTCCACACTTGTTTATCCACGGCCGGGAAATAACGGATATTGCTCAATGCCTTACAAACCTTTTTTATGATCTGTCAACAACTATTTGTATCGCGACGCGACATGTATCGCGGTGTGTCTTGCGGTGTGTCTTGACAAATTTATAAGACTCGGTTTAATAATAGTCAAATTAATTAATCTTACTTTCTGGATAAAGAAAAGTTATGAACTTGAATCAACTGAAGATCTTCTATCTTGCGGCAAAACAGGGCAGTCTGAGCGCAGCCGCGGAGTCGCTTTACATCACCCAGCCCGCCGTCACCAAAGGGATCCAGCGCCTCCAGGAACATTATGAACTCAAACTCTTCAACCGTTTCGGGAAGAAAATGGCGCTGACGGATGCAGGCGAGGTCCTCTATAAAATTGCCGAATCGATCTTTGAAATGGAGAATCAGGCGGAGGAAAGCCTCCGTGATTTTCAGCAGCGCAAAAGGGGGTATATCCGGATCCTCGCGAGCGAAAGCTTCGGTTCTTATTATCTCCCTTTCATCATTGACCGTTTCAGTCTGATGAATCCCAATGTAAGGGTGTCGATGGACACGCTGCCCACGGAACTGATCGTGGAGAGAACCGCAATGCTTTCCAACGATATCGGCTTCATCTCCTATCCCGTCCCCCACAAAAAGCTCGTCTCGCGTGAAATTCTGGAGGACAGCTACCAAATTATTGTTCCCCCCGGCCATCCTTTTGCTGCAAAATCGTCAATCGATCCCGCGGATCTGGCCGGTCAACCCCTGATCGTCCATGAAAAGGAATCGGCGCCTCGCCGCAGCATCGAAGATTACATCCGCAGACATAACATCAGCCTCTCGATCCCGCTGGAACTTTCCAACAACGAGGCCATCAAGACGGCCGTCGAAGAGGGGGTGGGCATTGCCGTCATTACCCGGCGCGTTGTCAGCAAGGAGCTCCGGATGGGAATTCTCAAAGCAATCCCCCTTTCCGATCCGGTCATGAAGCGGAAATTTTATCTCATCCATCACAAGGACAAGTATATCTCTCGCTCCCTCCAAAGCCTGATCGAGATGGTCGATCAATGGGTTGAAGAATACCGCCAAGGACTCCATTGACAGGCTTTTGAATCACAAATTGTAATTCATTCCATGATTATTATTCTTTTGACTTATATTGTGAAACGTATAGATTGACCTTACGTTTCCTATAAGGATGGCGTCGTTAAATCTACGCAATGACACATACGAATCGACAAGGAGGAATCCATGGACACGAAAAATTTGCCGGATAACCCTTATCTGCTGCTGACGCCCGGTCCGTTGTCGACGACCAAAACCGTCAAGGCAGCGATGCTACGGGATTGGTGCACCTGGGACGACGATTACAAAATGATCGTTCAGCAGGTGCGTGAGAAGCTGGTCCGGCTGGCGACCGATCAACCGGACCGGTACACCTGCGTTCTGATGCAGGGAAGCGGAACCTTTGCCGTGGAGGCAATCTTCAGCACGGTCGTTCCCGAACAGGGAAAGCTGCTGGTTCTCCCCAACGGGGCCTACGGGGACAGAATCGTTCAGATCGCCCAGATCCTGAAGATCCCGGTTGTCGTCAACGACAGCGGCGAGCTTGACCCGCCCGATCTGGAGAAGTTGGAGGCTACCTTGAAGTCGGACCCGGCGATCACGCATGTGGCCGTCGTACATTCCGAAACGACCACCGGCATGTTGAATCCCATCGAGGAAATCGGAAAAATCGTCAAACGTCATGGAAAAATCTACATCGTGGACGCAATGAGCAGCTTCGGCGGCATCCCGATGGATATCGCGAAGCTCGACATCGACTTCATTGTGAGCAGCGCCAACAAGTGTATCCAGGGAGTTCCGGGGTTCGGATTCATCATAGCCGACAAGGCCCTTCTGACAGCCTGTAAAGGCCGGGCCCGCTCCCTTTCTCTGGATCTTTACGACCAGTGGAACACGATGGAAAACGACAAAGGAAAGTGGCGTTATACATCGCCGACCCATGTCGTTCGGGCCTTCCACCAGGCCCTGAAAGAGCTGGAAGAGGAGGGAGGTGTCGCAAAGCGGACGGAACGGTACCAGACCAACCACCGGACCCTGGTGGACGGCATGAGAAAACTCGGATTCCGCACCCTGTTGCCGGATGCCTTCCAGGGACACTTCATCACTTCCTTTTATAGCCCGGAGAGCCCAAAATATGACTTTAAAACATTCTACGACAAACTCAAGAAGAAGGGATTCGTGATCTATCCGGGGAAGGTTTCCAAGGCGAGCGCTTTTCGGATCGGCAACATCGGGGATGTCTATCCGGCCGATATGGAACGGCTGGTCAAAACCATCGAGGCCTCGATGTTCTGGAAAGAATAACCGATCTTTCTTGATCGACGAGTGCAATGGGGATCAAAAAGGCCGCCTTTCGATGAAAGGCGGCCTTTGATCATGGTCATGCAGGGGGACTACTTTTTCTTTTTCAGCAGATGAACGCTGTGAGGAATCTCCACCTCGACCTTCTCCGCGTGCTTGAAATGCATGGCGTCCCTTGGGTTGTACTGGTCAACAATCATCTTTTTGTCGCCGATCATCACCGTACATTTTGCAATGGATCCCGCATACATATAGGACTTCAACATCCCGCAGATCCGGTTATCTCCGCCGTGTCCGCAGTCCATCCCGAGGTTCACGCTTTCCGGACGGATGACCATCAGCACGTCATCGCCCTCTCCGATCCCTTCCTGCTGCAGATCGATGCGGATCTCGCCGAACTCGGTCCGCACGGCCGCTTCCCGTTTCTCCCGATCCACCGACTCGATTCTGCCGTCCATGAAATTGACGTATCCGACGAAGCCCGCGATGAACTCATTGGCCGGCCGTTCATAGATCTCGATCGGGGTTCCGACCTGTTCGATCAGGCCGTCTTTCATCACGACCAAACGGTCGGAAATCGCCATCGCCTCGAACTGGTCATGGGTCACGAACACGGTTGTAATATGGAGCCGCTCCTGGAGTTTGCGGATCTCCTCGCGCATGACCAGTCGTAGGTTCGCATCCAGGTTGGAGAGGGGCTCGTCCAGAAGAAGAACCTTCGGTTCGAGACTGAGGGCTCTTGCGAAAGCCACGCGCTGCTGCTGACCGCCGGAGAGCTTGTCGATCATCCGGTCTCCGAATGCCTCCAGCTCGACCATTTCCAGAAGTTCGCCGACCCTCGCGGCAATTTTATCTTTGGGCCACTTGTTGATCTTCAGTCCGTAGCCGACGTTCTCCGCCACCGTCATGTGCGGAAAGAGGGCGTAGTTCTGAAAGCAGATCCGGGTGTCTCTGAGATTGGGGGGGAGATCGTTGATCCGCTGGCCATCCAAAACGATATCCCCGGAGGAGATATCGGTGAACCCCCCGATCAGCCTCAAAAGGGTGGTTTTGCCGCAGCCGCTGGGTCCGACGAACGTAACCAGTTCCCCTCTTTTGACCTCCAGCGATACGCCCTTGAGTACCTCATTCGTCCCATAGAACTTGTGGATGTCCTTGAGAATCAACATTGGTCTTTCATCTGTTGTTTTGCCGTCCATCTCTCGAGAGACCCCCTTCATTGTCATACGGCAGCCGACTTCTTCATGCTGCTGCCGAGTCTTGTTTTATTGCTGATATAGTTCAGGATCATCATGCAGATCAGAACGATCACGACCAGTTTCATCGTCGTCGCGGAGGCGATGCCGATTTCCCCATAGACGGCGGCGTCAAAGATCTTCACCGCGGCCAGATCGAACCCCGGGCTGACCAGAAAAACCACGGCGCTCAACGAGACGATCGCTGTCATGAAGGTGTAGATGAAACCGGCAATGAACGCAGGAAACATGATCGGCAGCACGATCTTATAGAAGGTGGTCAGAAAACTGGCGCCGAGGTCCGCGGAGGCCTCCTCGATCTCGATATGGATCTGGTGGAGCTTGCTGATCCCGGCCTCCACGCCCACGGCCAGGAAACGGAATACGCAGTTCAGGGCCAGGATCATGATGCCGCCTGTCAGCTTGAGCGGCGGCGTGCTGAAGGCCAGGAGATAGCCGATGCCGAGAACGGTCCCAGGCAGCGCAAATCCGGAGAGAGAAACCATCTCGATGAAGGAGCGGCCGAAGAATTGCCCCCGGACGATGACGTAGGCCAGCAGGACACCGATGATGGCGCCGATCACGGCCGCCACGAAACTGACGCGGATGCTGTTGTAGATCGCCTGGTTGGATGTGAAATCCAGATAATTCGCCAGGGTGATGTTGTGCGTGACCCCAAGGATCTTGTAAAAGGAGGCCACAAAAACCACACCGAAACAGATGAAGATCGCGCCCGCCGCCACCGTCGTGATGATCACGAAAGGCACCTTGATCAGCGGCGTGATTTTTCTCGGCTCCGAAGCAACCGGCTTGCCCCCGATGGTTGTAAATTTCTTTCCTTCCAACAGATAATTGTGGACGAAGAAAATCAGGATACAGGGGGCAATCAGCACGACGGACAGGACACTTCCCATGTTGAAGTCGGATTCGCCGGTGATCATTGTGTAGGTGTCCGGGGCCAGAAAGGGGGTCCGGCCACCCAGGATGGCCGCATTTCCGAACTCGGCGATCGTCATGACAAAGACCAGCAGCGCCGCCTTGAGGAGTCCCGGCGCCAACAGCGGAATCGTGATTGTCCGCAGGATCTTCGCCTCGGAAGCCCCCATGTCATAAGCGCTTTCTTCAAGATTGGGGTTAAGCGACATCAATGTGCTTTCGATCATCATGTAGGCCAGCGGGATGAAGGCCAAACACTGTGAGATGATGACGCCGCCGAATCCGTAGAGCTGCCAGTGGAGGTCCAGCGCCCGCGTGACGAGGCCGTTTCGGCCGAACAGAATGATCAGCGAGAGGGCAAATAGGTACGGGGGGGCGATCAGCGGAACGAGCGAGATGATTTTTAGCGGTTTACGAAGGATCCAGGGTCCGCGCGTCGTCATGTAGGCGAGACAGAACCCGATGACAAGGCAGACCGCGGTATTGATCACCCCGAGAAGGAGCGTGTTGTATAGCGATTGATAGTAGTAGTTTTTGCTGAAAAAAGCCTTGTAAAACTGCAGAGTGAACCCGGACGGCCCCTGAAAGCTTTTGATCAGGACCATGACGATCGGGTAGAGGAGGAAGAAGGCCAGCAGCAGGAACAAAATAGCGGCCAGTATGTTGATCAGGTTTGCGTTCAGAAAATCCTTGACCCTGCTCCCACTGCTGGATTGTAACTTTACGGACAACTCCGCGGTTGCCATCTTCTCCCCCCGGTGACTTTGAAGAACTGCCCCGCCGTCGGCCGGCGGGACAGTTGCCCTGAAAAGCTGAATAAGCTTATTTGAAATCGGTTCTCAGCTTCTGTTTCCAGATGTCGTTGTTCTTCGGTCTGTCATCCGCAGCCTTGCCCAGATCCAGCTTGATGTACTTAGGCAGAGTCTGACCGTAGAGTTTATTCGGCGCCGGCCGGGGAGCCACATAACCGATCCCCGCCATAAGATCGCTGAACTCTTGAGATCCGAGAACATCGATGACCTTCTTGCAGACGTCGGCCTTTTTTGTGCCTTTGAAAATCAGAGCATAGGTTCCGTCATAGCCGGTCCCTTCCTTCGGGATGGACCAGAACAACGGATATCCGTCGTCGAGACGCTTCTTGACGTTTTCATCGGAGGTGATCCCCAGCATGAATTCGCCGCGGCCGACCAGATCGGTCGGGGCATTGCCGCTGCGGGTATAGTGATGGATGTTCTTGTCAAGCGCCTCAATGAATTTCCATCCCTCATTATCCCCATAGAGGGCCAGGAAAGAAAAGCGCATCATGTTGGCGGTTCCGGAACTCAGCGGCGAGGGCATTACGATCTCGCCTTTCCATTTCGGATCCAGCAGATCCTTCCAGCTTTCCGGCATTTTATAACCCGCCTTGGCCAAGCGGTCCTTGTTGCCCACGAGGACAAACGAAAAATTCCCGATGTTGTACCAATTTCCCTGAGAATCCATGAAAACTTCCGGAACCCCTTTCCAGGCAGCGGAAGCGTAAGGGGCGGCCCAGCCGTTTTTCTTGGCCATGAACGCCAGCGGCGATCCGCAGCCAACGATCATGTCCGCATTGAAGTTGGGCGCCTCCGCCTTTGCACGGGCCTCGATTTCCCCGAAAGACTGGAAGGTCTGATTGACGGTGATCCCTGTTTTATCCTTGATAAATTTGACGATCTTGGCATTGTTGTCCGGAGATGTTCCCATGTAAGCATTGATGTCTTCCGCGACGGCACTACCGGCAAGCGCCACGGAGAAGATCACGGCAACGGCAACGGCTAAAAATTTTGCTTTCATATTCTCCTCCAATTGAATGTAACGGGTTCAATGTTCATCTTCCGAAACAATCCCTTTTGCTTTTTCACCCCCTTTCGCATCCGCCAACCTAAGATCTCTTTTCATACATTGTAAATAAAATCTGATGATTACTAACAAATGCGAGACCGCTTGTCAAAGAAAAGTGCATATTTCAGAAAGGCTGAGGTTATTCCAATACGATCAGATGCATTAGTCAAATCAATAATAATCATATCACCGATAATCAAAGGTTATTGTTTTGCAAATCCGCCTTGATATGGATCAAAACCTGCCGCTTTTCCAGTTCCCGGAAGATCTCCTCCGGGTCAAAGGCAAACTCGGGCATCACGACGCCGGTTCTCGTCACCTTCCCGCTGGCAATGATCTGCGTCGCAATTGCCATCGGGATTCCCACGCACCGGGTGTAGGCCCGTAGATGCTCCCAGCCCTCAACAGACCCATCCGAGGCCGGATGCGTATGCGTCAGCAGGTACCGGAGCTTCTTTCCGTTCTTCGTTCCCGTCACGTCCACGTGCAGGGCATATCCGTAAAGTTTCGTCTGACGACCTACCGGATACTGCATCAGGTAGGCCGAGACCGCATCCATGACTCCTATTTCCCTGCCTGAGATCTTGATCTTGTCGTTTCGCAGAATCCCCCAATCGTAGAGGGCGCGAATGAGCTGCATGTTTTGCGGAGGCCAAGTCCCGCGGACCTCGATCAGCCGGACCCGCTTCCCCTGTTCCTCCAGATAGGCCGCCACGGTCTTGGTCTCCGAATGGGGAATGATGTACTGGGGATGGGTCCCGTACGGATGGGGAAGTTCCACATCGAGCGGCCTGGCAAACGGAGGCACCTGAACGAACCGCCCATCCTCGTAGACCACGCGACCGGGAAGATTCGGATCGTACTCATAGCTGGTCGTTTCCGTGATCGAGGCCGAAAAGGCGATGGGGCGGAATGCGCCATGGCTGATCCGGACCGTATCGATCGTATCGAGTCGGTCAATCGCATATTTCGCCATCATGTCGGTGGTGCCCGGGGTCATCCCGAAGCCGGGGACATGGGTCCGGCCGTTCGCCTTGAAAACCGGATCATGCGGATACTCCTCGCCGAAGCCGTTCAGATTGATCCCATGACAGCCAGCCTCGGCAATGCAAGCGGTGGAGAGGCCGTTCAACGTGATGGTCGTCCCGTCCATCACGATGTCGTAGTCTCTCATGATGCTGACCGATGCGGCCCGGTCCTTGATATTGATTTTCCGAAAATCCACCCGGGAATCCTTGAGCCAGGTCACCACCTCCTCACCCGCCTTTTCGTCATGATCCCCGATCGTGATCCGTTCGAAATCCGAAAACTGGACCAGATCCAGTGCCGCTTCACGGCAGATCTTCCCTGCACCACCCAGACACAACACCTTCATGGTTCACTTCCCTTTCGTTACCAGTTCCTCTCCCGCTCCACCTCATCGATCGCCTCCTCGATCACATCGAGGGCGTGGTCCATCTCTTCCCGCGTGATCACGAGGGCCGGCCGCAATGTGATCACATTGCCGCTGATCGTTTTGAAGGCAACCCCCCTTTCCATACACTTGAACAGGACCGCTTCCGCTTCGCGCGTCGCCTTCTCCTTGGTTTTCCGATCCCGAACCAGATCGATCCCGATATGGAGTCCGATTCCCGTGACGCAGCCGATCAGCTTGTGCCGTTCCGCCATCTCTCGCAGACGTTCCAGCGCATAGGCGCCGAGACGCGCCGCATGGTCGCAGAGATTTTCGCGCTCGATCACCTCGATGGCCGCCAGGCCCGCGGCGGCGCACAGGGCGTTCTTCTCGTGGGTGTAGTGGCCGATGGAACGGTCTGAGAAGGTGTTGTATGCATCCCGGGTCACGATTCCCGCGAGCGGCAGGATGCCGCCCCCCAGCGATTTGCCGAGGACCAGGATGTCCGGTGTCAGGTAATGTTCGCTCGCAAACATCTTCCCGGTCCGGCCGAGCCCCTCGATGATCTCGTCAAAGATCAAAAGCGCGCCAAACTGATGGCATAGATCCCGGACGCCCTCCCAGTATCGCCTGCTGGGGATGACTGGATCGGCGGAAACGGGCTCACCGATCAGCGCCGCCATCTCCGGTTCATGCCGGAGGATCAGTTCGATCTGCCGCAGGCACTCGGCATCGACGTCATCGGGGTTCGTGAATCCCCACGGGTTGCGGTAGTAATTGGGGAACTCCACATGAAAGACCCCGGGAAGCAGCGGACCGATCCCGCCGCGAAAATGTTCCTCGCCCCCGACGGATGCCGCCCCGAAACCGGCCCCGTGGAAGGAGTCCCAGAAGGAGATGGTCTTGAAACGGCCCGTGACCAGTTTTGCCAGCTTCAGGGCCATCTCGATCGCATCCGTCCCGCCCGGGCAGAAGAGGACGCGACTGAGATCCCCCGGTGCGATCTCCGACAGTTTTTTCGCCAGAAGAACCGCCGGGACGTTCGTATAGCGGCGCGGGCAGAAGGTGAGCGAATCGTCCAACTGTTTCCGGACCGCCCGGATCACATCGGGATGGTTGAAGCCGGCGTTGTGGACACCGTTGCCGTGCATGTCGATGTACCTGCGGCCGGCGAGATCCTCGATCCAGGCTCCTTCGGCCTTCGCAATCACGTTGAGAACGGGCGTGGAAAGACTCTGATGGAGGAAATAATGTGCGTCTTCGTCAAACCACCGTCTCGACTCGCCGGTCAGGTTCCGCTTCCAGTATCCTTGTCTGGCCGGCGTGGTGTTGACATCCCCCTGCTCCGCCCCCGACCTGCCGCTCGATTCGCTGTCATTCCGCACCATCCCCATCCCCCCTGATGGGATCCGTTCTCCCATCGAAATTCCATCCGCCTGCCATCGGCGGCCCAGGGCGTTGACCCTTGTCTCAGCTTTATTATAAATTATCCTCAGGGAACCGAGTCTGATCAAGAGAAAAAAAGTGATCCGATCCATGACAAAAGAGGAATTGACTTCTCCGGCACGGGGATGTTACGGAAAACACGCATAAATTCATTTCCGGTGAGAGGAGGATCCCATGGAAAAGCTGCATCGGTCGGAAGGGGATATCAACATATCGCCGCGCCGGAAGAAATGGCAGGAGGAGAACCTCGATCGGCAGACGCGCGCGCTTTTGGCGGAAGACGAAAAATATTTCCTCAAGCAGTCGCTCTCGACCCCCTGCCTCAACGCGATCCGGGCCTGCGACGGAATCTGGATCGAGGACCTCCAGGGACGCCGTTACATGGATTTCCACGGAAACAATGTCCACCAGGTCGGTTTTGCCAACCCGGAGGTCATCGCGGCCGTCAAGGAACAGCTGGACCGGTTATGCTTCTGCACACGGCGTTACACCAACCGGATCGCCGTCGATCTGGCGAAGAAGCTGGCCGAAATCGCCCCCGGGGATCTCAACCGTGTCCTCTTCTGCCCGGGGGGCGCCGAGGCAATCGGCATGGCCCTGAAACTTGCGCGCATCGCCACGGGCCGCCACAAGACGATCTCGATGTGGGATTCCTTTCATGGGGCGTCGTTGGATGCGATCTCCGTCGGCGGGGAGGCGATCTTCCGCCAGGACATGGGGCCGCTGTTGCCCGGCGCCGAACACGTCCCGCCGCCCGACGAATATCACTGCATCTACAACTGCCGCAGCCGCGGCGGCTGCGACATGATGTGCGCCCGTTATGTGGAATATGTCCTTGAGAAAGAGGGGGACATCGCCGCGGTGATCGCCGAACCGATCCGGAGCACCCCCTACATCCCGAAGCCGGAATACTGGCGGATCATCCGCGAGGCCTGCAACCGCCACGGGGCGCTGCTGATCTTCGACGAGATCCCGCACGCCCTCGGCCGGACGGGCCGGATGTTCACCTGCGAGAATTTCGATGTCGTCCCCGACATGCTGGTCATCGGCAAAGGGCTGGGCGGGGGCGTATTCCCGCTGGCGGCGCTGATCGCCCGGGAGGGGCTTGATGTGGCAGGAAACCGCGCGCTCGGCCACTACACCCACGAGAAAAGTCCGGTGGCCTGCGCTGCGGCGCTGGCGACGATCCGCTTCATCGAGGAAAACCGCTTGGCCGACCACGCCGGCGAACTGGGACGGCATGCCCTGGCACGGATGGCCGATATGATGGCGCGGCACCCTCTCATCGGCGATGTCCGAGGCCTGGGTTTGTTTCTCGGCATCGAACTGGTCCGGAACAGGGAGACCGGCGAACGGGCCGTGGACGAGGCGGAGGAGGTCATGTACAGAGCCCTCAGCCGGGGGCTGAGTTTCAAACTGACCATGGGGAACATCCTGACGCTGACCCCCGCGCTGACGATTACGCGGGAAGAGCTGGACCGGGCGCTCGCCATCATCGACGACTGCCTGAAAGAGGTTGAAGAGGGTTTCAAGCGGTAAAGATCCAGGAGGCCACCTCCGCGTTGGTTCGCGGCTTGACCGCCAGCGGCCCCGCTCCCAGCGCATAGATGGGGATGTCCCGTTCATGAAGCGAACCGTGTGAACGGACACAGATCTCCTGGCGCGGCGCCGTCATATCGCCGAAAACCGTTTCCCTGTCGGCCAACAGAAAGAGGTGGCCGATCCGTGCCGGATGGAGCCGATAGAGGCGCGAGGCGCTTTCCCGGGACAGGACAGATTCGATTCCCTTCTCCTCCCTCAGGACCGCCGCAGCCTCCCGCTCCGTCGCAGGATCCTTCAGGTAGACATAGGCGGCCCCTCCCATATTTTGGTGATGAACCACATGGCGGTCCTTGATGATCGGGATTGCCCGCGCTGCAATCCCCCGTGCCGACAGAATAGCCTCCGGATTGAGCCCCCGTGATTTGGCGTTCATCCCGTGGTCGGCGGTGACCACCATTTCGAGATCCCCGGCGTCATCGATGATGTCGCCGATCAGGCGGTCGATTTCCCGGATGTTCCAGCGGGCCTGTTCCGATCCGGGCGGATGGGTGTGGGTCACGTAATCGGTGGTCGAGACGTAGAGAAAATCGGGACGGTCCCGCCGAAGGATTTCACGAGCCGCCCGCAGAAGCCAGTGATTCACCTCGATCGTGTAGATCCCCGGCGCCGCACCGATCTGTCCGACGAGCCGCTCCGACGGCCTCTCCGCCGACTCGGCAATGGCGGCCCCGTCCCGGATCAGACTCTTCAGTTTGTCCTTGGCGGTCAGCAGGCAGGTCTTCATGCCCCGATCGGCCAGGTGGCGAAAGGCGGTCCGTGTCAGCAGGTATTCCGCCGATTCCATGTAGCACTCCCGGCCGGTGACGGGGTCCAGCAGGTAGTTGGTCGTGATCCCGTGGGACTCCGGAAAGCCGGCCGTGATGATGGAGGTATTGTTGACATTGGTCACCGTGGGGACGACGGCTTCGCCGATGCCGTGAAACCCCTCGCCCGCGATCATGTCCAGACTCGGCGTTTCGCCATCCGACAGGTACTCCGGAGAGCAGCCGTCGAGGCAGATGATCACCCGGGTCTTCATGGATTCCTCCTGTGGATGAGCCGTTCGATGTCGAGCAGATCGTTCAGGGAATCGATCACCGGCGTTTCCGTCCGCACCGGCGGCCAGTTGCGCCGCAGGGTCCGGTGTTTCAGCCAGACGGGGTGCATCCCCGCGGCCTGCGAACCGCAGACGTCGATCCGCCAGTCATCCCCCACATAAACGGATTCGGCCGGAGCGATCCCCAATTGCCGGAGGCAGAGGTGAAAGGGTTCCGGGTCCGGTTTCGCAGGTACGCCCCCTTCCCCGGCCACGACGATCACCTCGAAAAAGTTCTTCAGCTCCGGATAGTGCCCGAGGCGGTGCTTCCCCTCCTCCGTCTGTCCCTGGGCATTGGTGATCAGCGCCAGACGGTACCGAACCTTCAGGGCCGTCAGCACCTCCGCCGCCTCGGGAAAGATGCGGGTCATCGTCCTGACCCTGTCCCAGTATGCAGTTTCCCAGCGCTCCAGCAGGGCGATATCGGGCTGTCGGTTGTAATGCCGGAACAGCTCCATCAGGATCCTCTTTCTGGAAAAATCGGAACGGGCATGGAAACGGGACCGTATCTCCCGGTAAACCGCGAGAAACGCCTCTGCATCGGTCAGGCCCAGCGCATCGCGAACCTTTCGCTGCGTCTCCTTTTCCGCCGCCCGGAAGCCGTCCGCAGAATCCACCAGGGTCTGGCCGAAATCAAACACGATCGCCCGGATCACCCGCTTCCCCTCTCTTTCCGTTGATTCGTTCGATCTCGCCCGGAATCTCCCGGCAGGATACCAATACGCGCCAGGCTCCGCGAAAATCACCGTCCCGCGTCAGATCGTTCGGAATGACGATGCAACGAATTCCGGCTGCAACCGCTGCCCGAAGGCCCCGCTCCGAATCCTCCACGACGAGGCACTCCTCCGGCTGAAAACCGCTCCGCGTCAGGGCCAGACGGTAAGGCTCCGGATCAGGCTTGGACAGACGATAGTCCTCTCGGGTCAGGATGAAATCGAAATGGGCCGGAAGCCGGGTGCAGGTGTGCATCGCATCGAAATGGACACGCCGGGAACTCGTGACGATCGCCTGGAGCGCCTGTCCCCTGAGCTTCCCCAGCGTTTCCTCGACGCCGTCCAGAATGTGAACGCCCCGCGCGACCAGCTCCGTGTAACGTCGGTTCCTTTCCTCGTGGAGCCGGTCGACCTCCCTCTGGGGAATGCCCTTTTCCAGGGCCAGATCGAACGCGCTCCTCCCCTCTTTGAGGGAAATCCTGCGGAAGAGCTCTTCCGTGAGTTCAACACCGGCCTTTTGGAGGAGCTCCCGCGTCGCCTGAAAATAGATTTTCTCCGTGTCGACGAGAACGCCGTCGTTGTCCCAGAATATCGCCCGGATCATGGTGTCGCCATCCTCAATCTCCTTGCGCACCGGACCGAAATCCGATTTTCGAATCATCCTTCCTCCTTCACACCACCCCATGAATGAAGACGGCCGCCTCTGCTGCAGGCGGCCGTCCCTCCCTACCGTATTTCCCGCTGATCCGCAACAGCCGGATCAGTCTTTGCCGTACTTCTTGAGGTAGGTGCCGAAGAGTTCTTCGTCCGTGGGCTCGTAATCCGCAACGGGCACCGCCACACGCGTGTACATGATGAACTGTTTCCAGTTGATGTTTTCGCAACTGATGTTCCCGGCCCAGGTCCCGCAGCCCAGGGTGTCCGTAAAGCCCAGATGACTCGTCCAGCCTCCGCTGTTGGCCGCCGTATGGCCCATGTTGCAGACGACGCGGCCGACGTTCGCCCGCAGGCCGATCTTGTGCATCCGCTCGTCGAGGCGCGTCTGGATGTTGACCGAGTGGCCCTCGCCGGAGAACTTCAGGATCTTCTCCATCCGGTCCAGCATCTCGTCGAAATCGGTCCACTTCCAGACGGTCAGCACCGGGGATAGCTTCTCGCCGGAGAATCGGTCCTCCTTGCCGATCTTCTCGCCCATGACCATCAGCATCGTCGTGTTCTCGGGAACCTTCAGTCCGGCCAATTCGGCGATGAAGGTCGCCGATTTCGCGACGATCTCCCGGTTCAGCGTATGGCCGTCCGGCCACATCGTCTTCCGGAGGATTTCGCGCTCCTCGGTGCTGCACAGGTAGCCCCCCTCGGCCTTGAGTGCCGCGATCATCTTCTCAAAGATCTTCTCCTCGATCGCCACGGCATTCTCGGAGGAACAGGAGGCCGCGTTGTTGGCCGTTTTGGATTTCCGCAGACGAAAGGCGATCCCGGGAAGATCGTCCTCGACCGTCGCGTCGACGATCGAGATCACGTTCCCGGCGCCCACGGTCTGGGCGGGAACGCCAGCGGCATAGACAACCTTCACCAGCGCCGCGCCGCCGGTCGCCACCGCGTAGTCGCAGTTCGCCATCAATTCCTGCGTCTTTTCATTGCTCGTATGACGGATACACTGGACCAGATCCACCGGTGCGCCGACCTTGGCAAGCGCCTTGCGGATATGCTCGACCGTCGCGTAGGTCGCCATTTCCGTCCGGGGGTGGGGGGAACAGATGATCGCGTTGCGCGTCTTGAGCGTGGACAATGCGATGCAACAAACCGTCGACTCGGGATTCGTGCAGGGAACCACATTGGCAATCACGCCGATCGGCTTTGCGTAAGTCCGGATCCCTTTCGCCTTGTCCTCACTGACCAGGCCGCAGGTCTTCACGCCGATCTGATCGTAGAGCGTTCCGCGAACCTTCGTGCCGATCTTGTGAACCTTGTCCTCATACACCCCCAGGCCCGATTTTACGGCAAGCCCAGCCAGCTCCTCCGCCGTTTCCTTCTTTTGCAGTTCCCAGCCCACGGCCAGGACCATCTCGTCTACCTTCTCCTGCGGCCAGTATTCCACAAGCTTGAATGCCGCCCGTGCCTTCCCGTACATCTCCTGAATATTGTCTTCCATGTCATACCCCCTCGCAAATAAAAAGAAAAATCAAAGCCGCGATCATGACAACCGGGCCCTCACCCGTCCGAAAGGGCGGGCGGGTAATTCGGAAATCGTCAAATCTTCCGTTTTGGATCGTCGATCTCTTCCACAATCGCCCAACCGGAGCCCTTGATTTTCTGCCGTTCGAGGAAGATCCGTTTCCATTCCTCGGGTGTCTGAGCCACCATCGCCTTGGCAATTTTCTTCCGTTCCTTCAGCGTCGGGACAGGCCGATCCGCCGTCCCGTCATACCAATTCTCCGGCGTCAGCGTCTGGCCCAGGCGAACCGGCTCTTCCCGTTCGATCTCCTCGCAGTAATGGGCGCCGGCCGCGAAGGCGCGGGTCACGGCCAGAATTCCCCAGGTCGCTTCGGGGGTGAAGCCGAGGTCGAACATCACCGCACCCGTGGCGCCCAGAAGATCGATGTCGACCGGCTTTTTGCTCAATTTCTGCGCCGCCTTCACGATCTCCTTCATCAAGGAAACGTACTGGCCCGCCACACCCAGCTTCTCGGCCCGGGCGATCATCCGCTTCGCCATCGGATCCTTCAGCATCAGATCCGAGACGCCCAGCGCTGGATCGTCCAGCCTTGATTTGATCACATCCTTGATCACATCCGAAAGCGGTTTGCCTTCCTTTTTCTGTCGGGCAAAAATGCCGTCCATCATCTTCCCGATTTCCTGGTAGGCGCCATAGGCATGGCCGAATGCGAGGATCGAGGCGCCGGCGGCCTGGGTCAGCAATGTCTTCCCGCTTGCAACGATCCGCGAGATGTTTGCCGGCGAGGAGAGGCCGTCCTCCAGCATGCAGACCATGACATAGTTGAGCATCTTGTCTTCCTCGACCAGCGGAATCCTTGCCTGAAAGTCGACGAAGAGAACATCCGTCAGACCGTACCCCTGTTCCACCAGCTCGGTTGTGTCGTAACCGCGCGCCACGATGCGGTGGACATTCTTGTAGGCCACCTCGGAAACCCATTGGAAGCGATCACGCTTTTCGTCCATTGGAACGGTGCCGTGTTCCCGGGTGCGGTAATTGTACATGAGTCTCGGATCATCTAAATTATCCATTTCTTGTATTCTCCTTCCTCTTTCTGTTTGCGGGCATATTCCTGCCGCTCTTCCTGGTTCGGCACCGGCCGGTCGGCGGGACCCTTGTATTTGATCATGGACAGGTCCAGCATCTGGACCATCGGCTCTCGCTTGGAGGCCGCCCAGGCGCGCCCTTTCTTCATCGTGTAGGTGGCGTGGGCCGCGCAGCTGAAACCACGGCAAACGCAACCGATGCTCCAGGCCGTGTTGGGGGAAAACCCCAATTCCGCCAAGGCCGTGTTGCCGGCGCCGATCATGTTCACCGCCACATAAGATTTGCCCTCCCGCTGGCGCCGCTCATTGAAATGCTTCTCGATCGACCGCTGCAGCGCAAGATACACCCCGCTGCAGAGCTGCTCGTGCTTGATGTGCGTCGGTTCGGCCCGCGGATCCCCGTCGAGGTGCTGCGGCTGCCCCATCCCCATGACGGCCAAACCCGCATCCATGTATTCGTCGACCAAAATTTTGCCCATCTCTTCGAGCGTTTTCCCCTCCACGCGGGCCCGTTCGATGTACTTGTGCATCATGTAGCCGTGCGCCGCCCCCGGACCGTGGGCCGACCCGAAGGTCATCACGGCCGAGGCGATGGCTGCAGGGAGGTTGGGCCGGCCGCCGATCACGGCGATCGCCGACGCCGCCGACGGCGACATGGAATGCTCCAGGAACTCGCCCGTTTCATACCGCAGCATATCGGCCTCGTTCTCCGCGGGAATCCGATCTTGGTAGAGAATGAAAAGCGCGTCGTAAAACGTGTAACCCGCCTCCGCCAGATCACTGACGTTGTAGCCCCGTAAAACAGTCTTCTCCTCCGTCTTGTACGAAATCGCCGTCTTTCTCTTCACTATAGGTTTTCTGTCCATGCAATCGCCTCCAAATATGTTTTCTATGAGATCGCCCCGTTGTGTTTCATCATCCCAATCACCCGTCGGTCATTTTCACACAAAGCGTAAAGTCCCTCTTAACGAAGTCTGTTTTGTATCGGCATGAACGTCGGATCGGATGCCGCAAAAATATAGAGAATGAAATATACTTTCGTCAACTTAATAATAATCATGTTTTTAATAACAAATCACACCTTACACGATGCCTTGTCGCCGTGAAACCTCTCGGCATCCCCTCTCTAAGCCGGCAAATCGAATCCAACGCTTGACATACAGTATATTAAAGAATAGAAGATAAAATCAAACTGATAATAGTTATAATTCCATTGCAAATGCTTATACGACCGGATCCTTTGACCACAGGTCATGAGAAACCTCTCCAATTGACATGCGCATGGAAAGAAGCCGTCCGCGCACGACTATTGTTTTTGCCAATGAATGTATCAATATTATTGAATTGACCCCTTAGTGGAATGGGTTGATGATATTTGGGAGTGGTTTTCTTCTCGAAATATGAGTTGCTACTCCGCGTCATCTTTTAGGGGAAAGGAGGTGATGAGCCAAGCCTTGGGAGCATGACGGCCAAGATAACCCGCCGTGCTAAATGGTCAGGACCTGTAAATGATATTTTTTTCCCTGTCGGATCGTTGCTGAGCCGTCAGAGCATGGTTGAGAGAATTCATCTTAACCCTGAAGTTGAGGAGGAAAAACTATGAAAAGAGTGATCGGAGTTTTAGTCATTGCCATGTTTTTGGCAGGATTCGGTTTTGCGGACTTTTCACAGGCGGCGGCTGCGCCACAACTCAAGTGGAAGATGCAGAGTTCCCACCCCGCGGGAGCCCCCCAGATTGAATTGCTGAATAGGATGGCAAACGACATCGACAAGATGTCCAACGGCAGATTGAAGATCGAGATTCTCGCAACCGGCGCCATCGTCAAACCCTTCGAACTGATTGACGCCGTGGACAAGGGCATCGTCGAGTCCGGCCAGTTCTGGACCCATTACACGATGGGAAAGCATCCGGCGGGCAGCCTCTTCAGCTCTCCGCTCGGAGGTGCCGGCAGCGGCCTGGATCTGATGAACCATCTCTCCTGGTACCTGCAGGGGGGAGGGCGTGACCTCTATCTGGAGTATTACAACAAGATCCTCAATAAGGATGTCATGGCCTTCATGATCGCGCCGGACGGTCCCGAGGCCTTCGGGTGGGCCAAAAAACCGCCGAAGACGCTGCAGGATTATCTGAAAATGCGCTTCCGCATGTCTGCGGGTCTGTCGTCCGACGTTCTGAAGGACATGGGCGGCACGCCGGTGAACGTGCCCGGAGGGGAACTCATCCCCGCCTTGGAGAGGGGCGTGATCGACGGCGCCGAGTGGATCAATACGGCCAGCGACCTGAAGATCGGCCTCTACGACGTCGCCAAATACTACTCCGTGCAGGGTCTCCACCAGGCCATCGGCATCCAGGACATCATCATCAACGGCAAGGCCTGGCGCGCACTGCCCCCGGACATCCAGGCGATCGTTCAGTGCGCGACCACCAAATCGATTCTCGACGGCATGCTGTACTTCATCGAGGAGAATGCCAAGGCCCTGAAGGTCCTGACCCAGGAGAAGGGCGTCATCCTCTTCGACGCGCCTGCCGGTTATTCGGATGCCTTCATCAAATCGTCGAAAAAGGTCCTCAAACAGTTCGAAGATAAGGACCCCTTCTTTAAAAAGGTCCTCGAGTCGCAGCGCAAGTATGCCGCGGTGGTGGTTCCCTTCACCAAGGAAACCAACAAGCTGGGGCAGCTGATCGCCGGCGCCGCGGAAGTGAAGAAATAATCCTATGAACCACCGGTCACCGCGTTCCATAGCGGGCCGGACCGTCACCCTAAATGGTTTAGTCCCAGCAGGTCCTTCCCGAATCGATCGGGAAGGACCCGCCGGGCCGGCCGAGGGAAATCTCAAAGGGTCGCCGGGGATCGATTTATGAAAGCAACCTGGATCATTCGGACCCCGGCCATCCCGAAATTTTGGAGTGTAACGCGATGAAAAATGTCGATCGTTTCATCAAGGTGATTGACCAGATCAGCCTCTGGTCGGGAAAGATCTTTTCCTGGCTGATCCTCCCGATGGCGGCGGTGCTGGTCTGGGAGGTCTTCATCCGGTATGTCCACCGCCCGACGCTCTGGGCGGTCGATATTTCGACGATGTGTTACGGGGTCCATTACTGGCTTGCCGGCGCCATGACCCTCTATCTGGGAAAGCATATCCGGACCGATTTTCTCTACCAGAAGTGGGCGCCCCGGACCCAGTGCTGGGTGGATGTGATTTGCTACTTCTTCCTCTTCCTTCCCGGTATGGTGATGTTCGTCGTGCTGAGCATCGAGTATGCCGCCGACTCCTGGATTCTTCGGGAAGAGATGATGACGACCTGGCGGCCACCGGCCTACTGGTATAAATCCTTCATTCCCATTGGTGCGGCGCTGCTGCTCCTCCAGGGGATCTCGGAGCTGCTCAAATCGGTCAAGCTGCTGCTCACGGGCGTGGACACCCGATACCACGATAAGGAGCCCACCGAGGTTACATGAATCCACGATCCGACCCGTTACGGAAATGCCGCGGGTTTCTTCCGTGAACGGATCGCAGGGTGGATTTCCGGTGAATGAATGAAAATCAGATACCGCCATAGGAGAGAAAGATGAGTTTGGAAATTTATGGTTTGATCCTTTTGGGAGGCCTCTTTGCAGCGATCTGTTTGGGCTTTCCGATTTCGTTCACGCTGATCACCATCGGGATGATCTTCGGTTATATCGCGTTGGGTCCCAAGGTGTTCTATCTGATGACCCTGTCCTGGTATGATACCATGGTGGACACGATCCTGGCAGCCGTGGCCCTCTTTACCTTCATGGGCTACATTCTCGAAAAGGCCGGATTGATGGAGCGCCTCTTCCATGCGCTTCTCCTCCTTTCCGGCCGGCTGAAGGGCTCATTATACCTGGGGACCATTTTCACGGCCACGCTGTTCGCGGCGGCCACGGGGATTGTGGGCGCTTCCGTCATGATCATCGGCCTGATGGCCGCGCCGGTCATGAAAAAAACGGGGTATTCAGCAGGGCTGAGCGCCGGCGCCATCACCGCCGGAGGAACGCTGGGGATCCTCATCCCCCCCAGCATCATGCTGGTCGTCATGGGGCCCGTGATGCAAGTCTCCGTCGCCCGTTTGTTTACCGCGGCAATCGTGCCCGGAATCATGCTTGCGGTCTTTTATGTCATCTATTGCATCGTCCGGGTATGGGTCAACCCGAAACTGGGACCGCCGCTTTCCGACGAGGAACTGGATGTGCCGACAAGCTTCAAGGTCCGTGAGTTTTTCTTTGGGCTTATCCCGCCGACGGTCCTCATTCTGGCCACGCTGGGGACGATCATCACGGGTATCGCCACCCCTACGGAAGGAGCGGCCCTCGGGTGCCTCGGGGCCATCATCGTGACAAAGCTGAACGGGAAGCTGACCTTTGCCGTTCTGAAGGAAGCCGTGTTCCGCACGGCCGAAACGACAAGCATGGTGATGATCCTCCTGGCCGCCTCCACGTTCATGGGGGTCGTCTTTTCCACGCTGGGGACTCCCACGTTTATCGCCAAAACCCTTCTCTCCTGGGACTTGCCCAACTGGGTTTTTCTCATGGGCATTTTGATCACCTGTTTCGTCTTGGGTTGGCCGTTGGAGTGGATTCCGATCGTGGTCATCATTATCCCGATCTTCATGCCGGTTATTATGCAGTTAAACATCGATATGATCTGGTTCTGCATCCTCCTGGCCGTGACCCTGCAGACCTGCTGGCTCTCCCCGCCGGTGGCTTTGTCGGCCTACTATATCAAGGGGATCATGCCGGAGTGGGAACTTTTCGACATCTATAAGGGGATGTTGCCGTTCATGGGTCTGCAGATCCTGGGTGTTACGATGATCTACCTCTTCCCGCAAATCGCGCTGTGGCTCCCCAAGGTCGTTTTCGGATGACCGGTTGTCCTGGTGAAAGCGCTGCGGGCCTGCCGGCAAGTGAATGTTGTAAAGGGGTGCATCGTAAACAGAGATTCCTAATCTTTTTTGGGTGACCGACCCATCGCCGAAGGACAGGGAAGATGAGCGTGAAGGCACGAACAGGAA
>JAXGRQ010000021.1:0-38439 GCA_040765725.1 Syntrophales bacterium | reverse complement strand
CTCAGGACAAATATGTCAAGAAAAATCGTGGGAGAGAGGATGGTCTTTGTCGAATCTCTGAATATTTGACGTTCATCGGCATCAGGGCTGAGATGGCTTGCCCGCAATGAACTCTTTCATCTTCTTGCGAAAGAATACTTCCGTATCCAGGATCGTCCCGTCGGGAAACCTCATTCGATATGCCTCGCCTGTTGTTGACGATTTCGAACCACACAGCCTGATGAAGTCTTCGGCGGTTTTTACACGATTCCCTGCCATCTTGAGTTTGAGACGTAAGTGGTCCGCTGCTTGAGTGGCCTGATATTCGACTCCGTTTCTGAGAAACGTCACTTCCTGCAGGGCTTCTATCGATCCGATCAGATATTGGATTTTGGAAGCTTCGATGGAATCCTCCGAAAATCCGTACCCGTAGATGAGAGGCAAGAACATCACGGAAAGCCATAACAGATTCTTCCTCATAGACCCTCTTTTATCCTGTTCCGCTTCCTGACTCGGATATGCCCAAGGGATCACAGGGGTGACCTTTTCCTGTCTTGAGCCAATACAGCGGTGTAAGCAATGTTAATCCCAGGGCGAGAATCATCAGGGCCTCACCTAAACCAAAATGGTCTGCCAGGACGCCGACCGCGAAAGCCATTATGGCAGTATAGCATGCGGTCACCAGGGAGCGAACGGAGAGGGATGTCGCGAGAATTTCGTATGGGACCGTGTCGCACACATAGGCTACGCTCATGGGCGATCTCAGATTCTGGAGAAGAAAAATACCCATAAAAAGAAGAATGGCGGTCAGGTTGTATCCTAATAGATAACTCAGCCCACAAAGGATACCTATACCAAAGCCCCCGAGCATCGTCAGATTCAAGGGAGTGGTGAGCATCTCAAAATACCCGGAGAATGCGCCTGACCTCCGGCTCGCCTGGGATGTCATCAGATAGATGAAGAAATAAACCACACCCACCAGGACGGCCGAACGCTGTTTCTCATGAAGGAAGGCCAACAAGGGCAAAGCCAGGGCCATGCTCTTGATGATGGGCTGCAGGAAATTTTTGACGGCATTGTAAAAACCGTCGTAGATGCACACATTGGTCGTTTCTCTCAAGGCCCCGGTGTTCATGAACGTGATCTTGAGGCTTTTCCAAACCAGGATCAGACTTTCCCGAACGCCGCCGGTTTTGTGAATGTCCCCATCGAGCTCCCTGGGATACGATAGCATCAGGAACAGGTTCAGGATATAGGGCAATGTCGATACGAGAAAGACCATGTCGTAGCGGCCGCTCATAAATACGATACCCGCCGCGATCAGGGCGGAAACAGCCGAACCGTTCTGAGACCAGGAACGCGTATGACCGTAGTAAGCGACCCTCTGATCCTGCCAGCCCTTCCTTTTGAGGTATTCAAAGATCATGGCTTTGTGAGTGCCGCCCCTGAATGCCTCGCCAAAGGCGAAGAAAGTCATTCCAAGCATGAAAAGCCAAAATGTCGAGGCATAAAAGAAGATCAGAAAAGAGATGATATAGGCCAGAAACGACTGCACCATCGTTCGTCTCCGGCCAAATGCATCGGCGATGATCCCGGTCGGCACTTCCAGCAGGTTGGTCATGATCTCCCTGTAAGCGTAGAGTGTGCCGATCAGGGTGAAGGTCATGTTCTTTTCCAACAGGAACAAGATCAGGAACGGCTCGAAGAGCTTCAGGTTTTTGAGGAAGCCATAGGAACTGAACTTAACGTATTGAAGATCCTTTTTGAATGGATCGGACATGGCCTTTTATCTTATCTACGAAACCATTTGCTTTATCGATGGGGAATCGAACGCCAGGAGATGGGTTTTTTCTTACACCCCTTTGTTGTTGCATTACAACCGTAATATATTTTGCCGAGGAAGGGATTATTTACTGCTTGTGCCTCATCCCAGGCATTGGGATTAGCTGCTGAAAAAGAGGTTGATCCGGATTTACAGAAGTGGCGGGCTGACGGAAGTGTTTCCGCCAGCCCGTCGCTTCTGCTGTTTTACTACTTCGGCGCTACGGCGACGAACATGGCCTGTCGGTCCCTCTGGACCAGGAGCAGGAGAGTTTCGCCGTCCTTGGCCTTTTCAACGATCTTTGCCAGATCGGCCACGCTCTTGACCGGCTGCCGGTTGACCGATTGAATGACATCGCCGAGCTGGATCCTGGCCTCCGCGGCCGGGCTTCCGGGTTCGACCCCGGTTACGACCACGCCGGTGCTTTTCTGCAAGCCGAGTTTTCGTGCAATCTCCGGCGTCAGATTCTGCACGGCGATTCCCAGCGATGGATGTTTGGGGGTTTCAGCCGCGGCCACGCTCTCCCCTTCCATTTCGCTGATCTTGGCCTGGCACTCGATCTCCTTGCCGTCCCTCAACAGCTTCACCGTGACGGTTTTTCCCGTGGGCGTCGAGGCGACGATCCGGGGGAGATCCTTGGAATCTGCGATCGGCCGGCCGTCGAAGCTCACGATGACGTCTCCCTGCTCTATCCCCGCCTTGTCTGCCGGACTGCCCGGGACCACCTGGGAGACGAGGGCCCCCTTGTTCTCCTTGAGGCCGAGCGACTTGGCCAGGTCCGGAGTCAGATCCTGGATCGAGACGCCCAACAGGCCGCGCGTGACGTGCCCCTTCTGCTGGAGCTGGGAGGCGATCTCCTTGGCCATGTTGATGGGGATCGCGAACCCGATTCCCTGGCCGGAGGCGATGATGGCCGTGTTGATGCCCACGACCTTGCCCTGGAGATTGATCAGGGGGCCGCCGCTGTTGCCGGGGTTGATGGATGCGTCGGTCTGGATGAAGTCGTCATACGGACCGGACCCGATCACCCTGCCCTTGGCGCTGACGATTCCCGCGGTGACGGTCTGTTCCAGCCCAAAGGGGCTGCCGACGGCCACCACCCATTCGCCGACCTTGAGGTCATCCGAGTTGCCCAGTTTGAGGGCCTCGAGGTCCGAATCCCCCGGGATCTTGACAAGCGCCAGGTCGGTCTTGGGGTCCCGCCTCACGACCTTCCCGTTGAACTCTTTTCCGCCGGCCAACTTCACCTTGATCTCGTCCGCGTTTTCGACGACGTGGTTGTTGGTCAGGATGTACCCCTCTTTGCTCATGATGAATCCGGAGCCCACACCTCGCTGTTTCAGATCCGGGGCATTGTTCCCGAAGCCTCCGAAGGGACCGAAGAAATCCCCGAAGGGATTCCTCTCACCGAAAGGGCTCCTGCCGAACCTTTCAAGGCCGGCGTTCTTGATCTTTTTGCTGACCTGGATGTTGACCACGCCGGACCGCACCTTCTGAGCCAGTGCGCTGAAATTGCCCGGCACCATGGGCGATCCGCCGGAGAGCGCTGTCGTGGTTGCGGCCTGCACCTCTCCTGTTTTTACGGTTGCGGTCATCCCGTAACAGAATCCCGCGACCACGCCTGCCACAAGCAGGGCGATCCCTACGATCATCAATACTCTTTTCGGTTTCATGGCTTAACCTCCTTGTTGCGAGCATGGGCTGATCACAGCCTTATTTCAAACCCATTATAATGATCGAACTTAACGGGAGGATGACGCGAAGATGACCATTTGGTGAGGTTGGGAGGGGCTTATTGCCGGCAGGCTTGATCTGGGTGACGAGCATTCAACTATCTTTTCCGAAAATCCAGGCGCCTTCAAATACAAGGGCTGATACGGGACCATTGGCACAATTTATTGAATACCGAATGAAGGTGCAAAGTCCGCAAATGCTTTGACAACTTAACACCTTTACGCTACTTTGAAACGCATGGAATCCTCCCTCGCCTCCCACGGTTATTCCGGTCTGTTTGTGCTCAGTTTTCTCGCCTCGACCCTGCTTCCAGTCGGTTCCGAGTGGCTGCTGGTCCTCATGCTTCTAAAGGGCAATGACCCGCTTTCGACGGTGAGTGTTGCTACCGTCGGGAACTATCTGGGCAGCTGCACTACTTGGGCCATTGGTATCTGGGGTGGTCCCTTGCTGGTTCGTCGGATTTTGCGAATCGATCCAGCAACGGAAGAGGCTGCGGTACGCTTCTATCGACGGTACGGCGTCTGGTCCCTACTGCTTTCCTGGATGCCGATCATCGGCGACCCTTTCTGCCTGGCGGGCGGAATCCTTAGGGTTGATTTTACCCGCTTTTCCCTTTTGGTTTTCATGGGTAAGTTGGTCCGCTATGCAGTGGTGGCGTGGTTGACGCTAGGCGGTATGTGGATTTTATAAAAGGGGAGCGCTTGCGGATATGGGCCGAATTCAGTCGTTTCCAAATACTCAGCCGCACATTAGTGTCCCATTCGGGGATGGTTGAAACCCATAGCCTTCCAGGCGAAGAAAGGTTCTGCGAGATCCTGAAGGAATGAGCAATTTAAAAGTTCCATGCGGCGGCCGCAAGTGAGTCGAATTCATTCGACGTGGCCGCTCAACCCGTCGGCTTGTAGCCGATGGTAGTTCAGTGAAGCTATCAGAATGATAGAATCGTATATCCCTTGATGCACGGGACAGTTGCATGAAAGTTCAAAACAGGATAGATCGCTGAAATTCACTTTCTGCCGTCTGAAACAAGCATCAACGGTCATAATACTGAGGCAAGCGATTGATCGTGGGCATGGCCCCTTTGAAGTCCTGATGGTGCGGCGCCATGCCGATAGTCTTTTTGTTCCTGATTGTTACGTTTTTCCTGGTGGTTGTATAGACGATGACGACTGTTCTCAGGAATCAGCGTCTTTTTGCTCGGAATTTGATCGCCAAAAGGCATTTCAGATCCTTGGGGATATGCCCAGCGAGGCGATGGCCCTCGGAGCTTGGGTTGCAGCCGTTCGGGAAACATTTGAAGAAACGGGTATCATGCTTTCTTCAGGTTCCCATGACTCCGATACCCTCGCCTGTTGCCGACGTAAACTTCTTAAGGGAGAAATCAAATTCACAGACATCCTTAAAAGGGGAAAATGGACGCTTTCAATAGGAGGCCTCAGCTATTTTGCCCACTGGATCACCCCGGAGCCTCTTCCCTATCGGTATGATGTCCGCTTTTTCGTGACGGTGATGCCGGCAAATCAGGAAGCAACACATGATGGTATTGAACTGACCGGATTCACTTGGATCACCCCTCGGCAAGCACTTGCGGAATACCAACAGAACCGTTTCAAAATGGTTCTCCCGACGATCATGACACTTAGAGAGTTGAGGCACTTTGGTAGCATAGATGCCGTTATTCAATCTGTAAAAACGAAAATCGTTCCTTCCATCCTGACCAAGCTCGCCGAGAAGGACGGCAGGATTGTCGAAACGATGCCCGACGGCAAGTTTCTTCAGCGCTCTCCTTTGATTTGAAATTCGCGGCAGGTGCCGTTGCCATGAGAGTGTTGCAGAATTTGTCGATGGATGGACAAGACAATGTTCGCTTTGGCTTTTTCCGTGACGTATAGCTTCCGTAAGGGTTAAGTCTAATAATATCATAACTATAGTAGATTCCAAATGGAAAGCCGCAGTTTGGACAGGGGATAAGAAACAGTTCACTCATCGAAAATGTTATCGAAAGGGGTTATGTAGGGTATAATTGTTGACTTCATCCATTGAAAAGGGGATAAAACATTCATCGACGGTATTAGAAGGAGCAGGAGCCGCTCCCCACCCACCCTGACGATGTTAGGGGATTTGTTGAGATTAAAAAACTCATTCATATTTGTCTGGCAAATGTTTTAGACCTTTTTCTTCTTTCTTTTAGGTACCCTATATATGAAGAGGAGTTCCGGAAGGTGCCGTGTAAAGCCGCTTAAGTTTATATCGCGCAGTGGCTTTCCCATTTATTCAATAATCTGTATTTGCTTACTTTACAAAAAGTAAAAGCGATTCCACTCGTTGACGGTTAAATCCCGATGAAAATTGGACATCAGCCTGTTAGTGCTCCATGAAGCTGCACAAGAGATGATTAAGGATAGTCTTTTAGGGAAGCTGCCGTGAATTGAGAGGAGGTGAGCATATCCGGTATGTGAAGGGTTCGACACGGGTAAGCAGGTTTCAACTTTTTACAATTGACTCATTGCTTCACAACAGAAAGGAGATAATTATATGGCTACCGTAGAGGTGAAACCCAAGAAATACAGCTATGTGTTTAGTCCTTATCTCAAACCAGAGGTGAAGGTCAAACCGGGGGACAAGGTGATTATCTACACGGACGATGCTTTCGAGAGCCGGGTCAAGAAGAAGAGCGATCTGCCGAGCAAGGCCCTCGCCACGGCAAAATTCCTGAATCCGCAGACGGGACCTATTTACATTGAAGGAGCAGAACCGGGGGACACATTGGCAGTCAAAATCGTCAGCATTGAACCCACCCGGGATTTTGCGGTGAGTTGCTTTATCAACTACTTTGGCGGTCTCACTTCGACGCCATTTACTCGATTTCTCCAAGAACCGCTAAAGGAGAAAACCTGGATATGGCAACTGAAGGACAGCTCTCAAGGCAAGTATTTCATTAATGACGAGATACGGGTAAAAGTTCCTTGGGAACCGTTCGTGGGAACCTGTGCTGTCGCTCCTGATTTAGAAGCCATTTCCTCACTTTCACCAGGACCGTTCGGCGGCAATCAGGATGTCCCCGACGTACGGCCGGGAAACACTATCTATCTCCCGGTGTTCAACCCGGGAGCCCTCTTCTTCACGGGCGATTGTCATGGTCATCAAGGACAGGGTGAGGTTTGCGGGGTTGCCCTGGAAATCACTGCCAAAGTGACCCTCGTCTTCGATGTCATCAAAAAGAAATCAATCGCCTGGCCAAGAATTCTCGCGCCCAATAAGATCATGACGATCGGTAGCGCCCGACCGATGGAGGATGCTGCGCGAATCGCCAATGTGGAGCTTTGTCTGTGGCTTGAGGAGGAATTCGGCTTTACGCGGTGGGAGGCCTATGAACTCCTCACCCAGGTCGGGGGGATGTACGTGGGTAATATGGTGGATACCACTTTTTCTTTGGTGGCGAGCATTGACAAGAAATACCTCGTCCGCGAATAATCCCGGCATCCCGGAGCAAGCTTCGGGGTGTTTTGATTCTTTTGTTGGGCGGTGCCATGGCGCCGTCCAACAAAAGTCATAAATAGGAGGTAACTCATATGAATGAGACCAGAAGGCCAAATTTATCACTCATGCTGATTGTAAACTTCCTGTTTCTGGCATTTGCCTATGCCGGTCTTTCCACTTGGAGCGTCGCGATTCCCAACCTCCAGAAGACCTTCAACCTTTCGGCAACAATGATCCAACTTGGAGGTTCGATGCTGATGCTCGGTTACGGCGTCGGCAGTCTGGTGGAATCGATCATTTCGGCGAAGATCGGTCTCAAGAAGACTGGGCTTTTGGCCGCCGTGATGCTTCTTGTACCGCAATTTCTTATTCCCTACATCCCCTCTTACGGCCTGATCTTGTTTCTCCGTTTCATTCAGGGCTGGGGGATTGTCTGGTTCATCACGGTCGCTATGGTTACCGGTTGGTTCCCGATTGAAACCCGCGGCGTTGCCTCCGGCGTGGTTGGGGGCAGCATCCCTTTCGGCGTCGGCATGGGAGGGATCATAGCCGGCTGGCTGATCGCCCAGGTCGGAAGCTGGCAGACAAGCTTCATGTATTTCGGCGCGATTGTTATCGTGATCGTGGCCATCTGGCTGGCGGTTGTGAAAGATCCGCCTAAATCTGCGGAAACACCTGCAGCAAAGGCAAAATCCAATGTCAGCCCATACAGTTACGCAGCAGGTTGGTTGGTGGCCTTTGCCCTGTTTTTTAACTTCGTGGCCCTGATTGGTCTCTACACGGTTTTGGGTCCCTATTTATACCACCTCGGTTATCAGTCAACACAGGTCGGAACAGGATTGCTGGCTTGCGGTCTCATAGGCGCGATCACCACTCCACTGTCGGGGATTATAGGCGACGCGATTGTCCGGAAGGGAGGCTCACCAGTGAAGGTCAGGGCGTACATCATGGGTTTTGCTTTCCTGATTGCGGCCATCACTGCTTTTCTCGTTCCGGTAATAGCACCGGCAGGTTACGGCGCCATGCTGTTCATTGCAATTCTGGCGGGAGCAGGCGTTCCTATGACGAATGCTTCCATTGGGGCGCTTCCAACTGATATGCTGAAAGACCCAATTATCGCCAACAAGCTCTTTGGTTTGATGATTTTGATTGGTGCAGCGGTGGGCGGAACATTGGCCCCCGTCGTGGCCACTGCAGTCGCAACTAGCGCAGGCTGGAATATGGGATTTGCATTCCTGGGAGTAGCTGCGCTTCTCGGATGCCTCCTGAGCTTCATCACACCGAAATTTGAGGTCAAATGACATATGGCTGCCGCACCTGTTCCTCCGGTTGGAACTCGTGCGACACCCAAAAATTGTTCCTTTCCTCAGGATCCGAACCACACCCCCACGTCTCCCGGTTTGTTCCTCGGAAATATGGATATCTGCTTGACGTTCATCAATTTCATTGAGCGCTTGTATGCAGTACGGATGGAAAGGTGGACCTCGGATACGACTTGCCGGATGAAACGCACGAAGGCTTGGCAGCCAATTTTATCGTCGTGCAGCGTACGGAAAGGAAGCTGAAATCAACACAGTAACATTGTCGTAAAACATTCAAGAGTAAGGGCTCCTGAATCCGACAATTGCGTGCTATTGGGGATACGGGAAATGAGTCATTGATCATGCCGGTTGCATTTGTTCGGGCATCCTTGTATGAATAGTCATGGACAGTGAGGTCATCCGGAACAAGAATGGTTTTATCTGCGACATGGACGGTGTCCTCTACCACGGCAACATCCTACTACCGGGGGTGAGGAAGTTCGTCGACTGGCTCCAGCGGGAAAAGAAGCGTTTTTGTTTTCTCACCAATTCCAGCGAGCGGTCACCGCGGGAACTGGGAGAAAAGCTCGCGCGCCTGGGAATCGACGTCAATCAGGGCGTTTTTTACACGAGCGCCCTGGCGACGGCACAGTTTCTGGCCAGCCAGCACCCAGGAGGCAGTGCCTATGTGATCGGCGAGGCGGGATTGACGAACGCCCTCTACGACGCCGGATTCTCGATGAACGAGATCAACCCCGATTATGTGATTGTGGGCGAAACCAAGTCCTATGGTTTTGAAAAAATGACTCGTGCCATCCATTGCGTCCTCCAAGGGGCGAAGCTCATCGGCACCAATCCGGACCTGACCGACCGGTTCGAGGAGGGAATCGTTCCCGCTACCCGGGCACTCGTCGCCCCTATTGAACTGGTCACGGGCAAACAGGCCTACTACATCGGCAAGCCCAATCCCCTCATGATGCGCCATGCCCTGAAGAAAATCGGCTGCACCCCGGAGGAGACTCTGGTCATCGGAGACCGGATGGATACGGACATCGTCGCCGGCATCGAGGCCGGCATCGATACGATGCTTGTCCTAAGCGGCGTTACCTCCCGAGCCGCAATGGATGATTTCCCCTACCGTCCGGCCTTTGTTCTCAACGGCGTGGGCGAGATCGTCGAAACGCCGCCAGCCTCTTCCTGAAAGCCCATTTGGCGGACAAAAGTTCCGCAGCGCGTTGTCCGTGCGCCCAGTATAATTGACTCGTAGCTGCTGACAGCAACCACTCCTTCCTGTACTTGATGATTGACCGATTTTTTTATCCATGCAAGAGTACAAGCGGTAATGATTTAAATGAACTGGCGCTGGTGGGAAATGATGCGTTGCTGCAGGAAGTGGGGCGGTTCATGAAAGCCTATGATGTGTTGATTATCGGGTCCGGTCCTGCCGGTCTTTTCGCGGCCATCCAACTCGAACATCTGGGTTTCGGTAGTATCGCTATCATAGATCGGCATGCCTATCCGGCAGGTGGACTTCTGAATGACGGCAAACTGAATTTCGATCATCGAATAGGCATTGACCTTGATGAGCTCAAGCTCGATGTATCAACCGCGCAGCGCTACATAAATGAAATCAAGGAAATATTTGTCCGTTTTCCCCGATGCCGACAAGTAACCTCCCTCGAAAAAAATGAGAAAATCAACGTCTTGATGAACATTGCGAATGAACATGGCGTTCAGTTCATTGCACCAGAGCAATGGCACTGGGGTACCGATAACGGCAAGGCGGTCGTGGAACATCTCAGGAGCTACCTCCTCAAGACAACCTTTCTGCTGGGAACAGAAGTTGACACCATTGAAAAAGGAGTCGATCATATCTTCAGGGTCGCTGCACGAAAAATGGGAAAAACGCTCCGTATCAAAGCCTCTGTCATTTTGGCCGCTCCGGGTCGAAGTGGTGCTTACTGGTTCAGGGATACTGCTGAAAAATTGGGGGTCTGTCACGAATATGGTCCTATCGATGTTGGGGTCAGGCTTGAACTGAACAGGAAACTCTATGACGATATTACAGATATCGTGTACGATCCCAAGTTCATCTTTAGAACGACACGACATAGAGACAGGGTCAGGACCTTTTGTACCAACCCTGGTGGCAGAGTGCGTTTGGAAAATCAAGGCCATTTCAAGTTGGTAAACGGTGATGCCCTCTATAAACAAAAGACCTTGAATACCAACTTTGCATTGATCAGCACGGTCGCTCTGACCACACCCTTTTCTGATACAACAGAGTTTGGGCGGATGATCGCCCGCCAATGTCACCTCTTGGGCGGAGGTAAGCCGATCGTTCAGCGGGTTGGTGATTTCAGGGAAGGCAGAAGAAGCACAAAATTGACATTTGACAGTAAGATTCGTCACTTCGAGTTTTGTAAAGCAACCTGTGATGCCACGCCGGGAGATATTGCGCTCGGGTTACCTGCCCGCATCGTCGACAATCTCTGGGAATCTCTTAAAGTGCTCGATAAAATCATTCCAGGCATCCTTCACCCATCTACGCTGCTTTATGCGCCGGAAATCAAATTCTTCGATACACACTATCCGACAGATCGCAATCTGGAAACCAATGTCGAAGGGATTTTCGTTGCTGGAGACGGTACGGGGAAAAGCCGCGGCATTGTTGGTTCGGCCATATCCGGCATGATAGCCGCCAAGGGCATTGCGAGGAAATTCTCCGGAAATGAATAAACACCGTGACTGCAGCTAATACCTATGCAACTGCTTTGCCCTTGTGAAATAAACCCAGATTTTCCATTAGAAGATTCGTAGGTTCAGGTTACGCAGCATGGCAGGTCTGAGGCATTGGCCCACAGGCCGCTGAACCAAGCCCGCTTCTTTCGCGGGAGAGACAACAGCAAATGATTCTTGCCGTGACCGCCCTTCCATGCACCGCCGACAGCCAGTACCATCCCGTGCAGAGTGGAAAGGGTGTGCTGAACACGAGTCCTCATCACGGTCTGACGAAAAAGACTCATCAGATTATACGCCAGCATGGCAAATGACAAAGCGGCCTCGGTCGCCCAGAATTCTTGCATGTTGAAGGCATCTAACCCGAAATCGGCTTTCAACTCTTTGATCCGGTTTTCCGCATCGGCCCTTCCCCGATACGTGCGCCAGACTTCAACCGCCGGCAATGCAAGGTCGGTTACGTATGCGCCGTATCGCCAGCCTTTGGCCGCCGGATCATCAGGAAACAGGCTGAGGCTCTTGCCGGCAGGCTCCCGATCTGAGGCGGACTGCCGTATTAAAATGATACGACGTGCCTTTCCCCAACCGGCTGCCTGATACTCGATTTCCGCAATCTCTATCCCCTGTTTCAATGCCCACCAGTTCCTTTTATCTGCACGGAATGGACATCGCGCCTTGCAAAGCCTGTATGGAATGCCGGAAGAAGGACAGTAAAAGCTGTTCGATCCGGGACGATATGCAGAAAATATTCCCAAAACTCGTTGAAGCGGCCGCGTGGGTGATTGCGAGCCCCGTTTACTGGTTCACGATGTCCGCCCAGACAAAAACATTTATGGACAGGTGCTTTGCCCTTCCCGCCTATTCCGATGAACCGTTTCGAGACAAGCGGTTCGCGATCGCCATGACGTATGGCGGTGAAGACCCGTTCGCGTCCGGATGCGTGAATGCATTGCGCACATTCCAGGATGCCTTTGCGTACACGGAATCTGAAATCATCGGGATAGTTTACGGCAGTGCAATGGAGGCAGGTGGGATTCGCAAAAACAAAAAGGTCATGAAAGAGGCTTTCGATCTGGGAAAAAGACTGGGGTCGAGCCTTTAATTCAATATGATAAAACGCCCACCAAGATAGTCACCGGCAGGTAGGTCAAGAAAATGTCGATCTTGCCGGGTAACATATCCCCTTTGGACGAACAGCCACAAAAAACCCGCCATTTCCGGCGGGTTTCTGGACTTCCGAGGACTGCCTCGGATTATCTACTGGCGGAGAGAGGGGGATTCGAACCCCCGTGAGGGCTTTTGGCCCCCAAATCGATTTCGAGTCGATCCCGTTACGACCACTTCGGTATCTCTCCGGATATAGGCGCGCTTTTACGGCATCCCCATTAGCCTCTTTTCCTGAAAAAATCCACTCAAAATTTCGGAGCATTCCGTCTGAAGAACCCCTCCCGTGACGGCAACCATGTGATTCAGACGCCGATCTTCGAAGATTCGATAGAGGGATACCGCGGCGCCCCCCTTGGGATCGGCGGCCCCGAAGACGAGGCGTCCGATCCGGGCGTGGAGGATGGCCCCGGCGCACATGAGGCAAGGCTCGAGCGTCACGTAGAGTGTCGTTTCCGGAAGGCGGTAGTTCCCGACAGCGGCGGCAGCCGCGCGAATGGCCAGAATCTCGGCATGGGCCGAGGGATCTTTCAGAGAAATGGAACTGTTTCCGGCTTTTGCCAGAAGACCGCCTTCCCGGACGATCACCGCCCCAACCGGCACCTCTCCGGCCCGCTCGGCCCGCCCGGCCTCCGCCAGCGCAATCCGCATCCATTGCTCATCCGTTTCCGGCAAGGGTTCCACGAGATCTTCCGACCTTTTTTCAAGGCCTTCATTTTTGCGTGACTTTTTCATCGAATTTCGCGATCATTGCCGCCGTGTAAATGACGGAGGCTTCCCGGCGCCATCATGACCCAAAAATTCCTCATCCTTTTCATTCTGGTCTCGTTGACGGGCCACGCGCTGGTCATCGCGCTGACGGCCCGTATCGATATGAGGGGCAGCCCGCGGACGGAAAAGGTGATGAACGTCGAATTGAAAATGTCGAAGGATGTCAAACCGACGGCTTCGCCCGTCGGCAAGCGCGCGGTACCGCCCCTCCACGCCGCTGCAGCCCGCGTGGATCGTGAGGATTCGGTTGCGCTGCATAACCCGGGCGGTCCCTACGAACCTTATATCCTACAAATTCGCCGGAAGATCGAAAGCCGGTGGTCCTATCCGCTTCAGGCCCTCTCGGAAAGGCGGGAGGGGGACACGGTGGTCCGCTTCACGATCGATGCCGGCGGCGCCCTGTCGGATTATTACGTCACTTCCTCCTCAGGAAGCCCCCAGCTCGACGAAGGGGCGCTTGCCGTCGTCCGCGACGCCTCGCCGTTTGCGGCGATCCCGGCGGCATTCCAACTCTCGCGCCTCCATGTTACCGCCACCTTCAGTTACCGGTTGAACCCTTGACGGGAAGATCGTCTCCACGTGAAGTTCGGGTAGCGGGGATCGGGAAAAGCCGTCAGATTTCGGAGATGATCCCCGCCAGATCCCGGTTCACCTCGAGAAGCCGGTCGCGTAATTCGGTTTGCTCGACCCATGCCTTTCCCTCGACCGCTTGTCGGCGTTCCCGGAGCTGCGCGAATCTGGTCTCCATGTCCGCGATCAGGAAATCCCAATCGATCCGCGGCGCCGCCTTTTCGGGGTATTCCTTACGCGCGGGCTCTCGCCCCGGCTCCAGCGTGACCTCCTCGAGGTAGTCGGGAATCGCGGCCTCAATCCCGTAGCGTTTTTGAATGAGCCGGGCCAGTTCCTGCTGGGCGGTATATTCCCCATGAATCAGAAAAAGACGCATGGCCTTTGTCCGGAAGCCGCCGATCCAGTCGAGAAGCTGACTCTGTCCAGCGTGGGCGGAAAAGCCGTTGATCGTGAAGATCTTTGCGCGGACGGCGATATCCTCGTTGAAGATACGCACCTTCTTGGCGCCGTCAACGATCTTCCGGCCCGTCGTTCCCTGTGCCTGGAAGCCGACAAAAACGATGCTCGCCCCGTTTCGCCAGAGGTTGTGACGGAGATGGTGCTTGATCCGGCCGGCATTCGCCATTCCGCTTGCGGAGATCACCACGGCCGGTCCCTGGGTCTCGTTGATTTCCATCGATTCCTGCGTCTTGAGCGTGAACCGAAGCCCGGGCAGTTTCAGGGGGTCCTCTCCGTCCGCAAGGAGGGCTTTCGTCTCTCCGTCCATATATTCCCGGGATTTGCGGAAGATTTCGGTTGCCTGGATCGCAAGCGGGCTGTCCACGAAAACGGGCATGTCGGAAGGCAGACGGCCTTCCTTCGAAAGCAGGTACAGCGAGTAGATCATCTCCTGCGTCCTCCCCACGGCAAAGGACGGGATGATCACCTTTTCGCCCCGGCTGTGGCTGTAGACGATGGCCTCGGCGAGCTCGTCCAGGCTGTCCTTCTCGTTCTTGTGGTCCCGGTTTCCGTAGGTCGACTCCATAAAGAGGTAGTCTGCCTCCTCGATCACCGAAGGATCCCGGATGATGAGCTGGGCCGGACGGCCGATGTCGCCGGAGAAGACGACACGGTTGGACTTGCCGTCCTCCGGGACCACGAGCTCGATCATCGCCGCGCCGAGGATATGGCCCGCATCGCGGAAGGTCGCCGTGATCCCCTGAGCGGGGGTAAAGGGCTTGTCGTAATTCACGGTCGAGAACAACGGAAAGGAGTCTCTGGCGTCCTTTTCGGTATAAAGCGGTGCGGTGCCCTCTTCCCCTTTGCGGAGGCGTTTGCGGCCCCTCCACTGCGCCTCGACCTCCTGAATGTGGGCGCTGTCCAGGAGCATGATCTGAAGGAGATCACCGGTCGGCCGCGTCATGTACACCTTTCCGTGAAACCCCTGCTGCACCAGCCGCGGGAGGAGTCCGGAATGGTCCATGTGGGCGTGCGTCATCAGAATGAATTCGATTTTCCGCGGATCGTAAATGTCGACATTCCAGTTGCGCCGTTCGATCTCGTCGTTGCCCTGATGCATTCCGCAGTCGATGGCGAAACGCCGTCCCGCCGTTTCGATGATGAAACAGGAGCCGGTCACCGTCCTTGCCGCACCGAAAAATTTGATCTTCATGGTCACCTCATGGCAGGCGTTAGAAAATGAATCGTCATCCTAATTTAAATATTCATACCGCAACCATCCCGATATTGCAACCGGTCATTCTCCACGCGGCTGTGTCAAATGTGGATTCCGCTTTGAAACAGGATGGACAAAGAACGGACCGACGTGGTTTCTTGAACAAACTGTCGTTGCAACCGATCGAATGCTCCATAAACGTTTTCCAGGAGCCATCCCGGCCCATTTCTCATTTTGGGGGACAGTGATGACGGGAACGCGAGCATCCTTCTAAAGTCAATCTCTCGTACAAGTACTGCCGAAGTTTGGATTCGTGTTGTTGGATGTGTAATGATCCCGATACTACGAATACTATGGGATCGCCAGAGTGACCGTCGCGGTCAGAAAGGATTCGAATATTTCCCGATGGCTCTCCCGCGCGAGAGGTGGTTCCGGCAATGGAGGGACCACGAGGTCGCAGGCAACAAGTTCAACCGTTTCCCTCGAAACCGCATCCGCGGGAATATACATCGGTGAGGGCGGTTGGCTGCTGACTGTAAAGGCAGCCAACTTCCGAAGCCGCCCTGTTCGATCCCGGAAAAAAACCGCGACCGTCTCCGCGGGAGACGGGCCCTTCCTGTCGAACACAAACCCCAGGTCCTCGATGCTGACCCGCCCCGGTTCTTTTGTGACGTGGACATGAGTGGCGTCAAAGTGGAACCGCACTTTGCGGTGGTCGTATTGAAGTTTTGAGGGAATCTTCGCCTGATACTGGATTTCCAAGGCAGGGTCTGTCCACCGGTTGAAACCGGAACCCGCGATCCAGTTCCCGGTAATCGAAAACTTCGGATAGAACGTATAGGGAAACATGTAGGGACTGCGGTTAAACTGGTTTGCCGCGCCCTTAATGTACGAACCCCCAAAACGCCCCGTGAACAGCAGAAAATCATACTCATCCCCGAATTTTATCTCGTTGAAACGCGGCATCATCCTGACCTTCCCGAAGTCTCCATCACCGTACCAGAATCCTCGGCCGCCATGCATCGCGGCATCGATACCGCTTCCGCAGGTCGCTTCACCGGGATGGGGAGAAAAGAAAGAGGCATGGGAACCGTTGGCCACATAAACGACGGGGTGCGTCGTGGGAATCCCGTCGGGCGCGTGTTTTCTCACATTCTCCCAGGGTTCGGCCGTCCCCTTGAAGTGCTTGGCGTAAGCCGCGCACAGCGGATCAAGCCCTCCCGGACCCTGGATCAGGACGACGGCGATGTTTTCCACCTCGCCCTCATGATAGTTGCCCGCATTCCATATCCAGCTCCTGCCCTCCGGGTCGGTTTTCAAGATGGACAGGTGATTGACGTAATAGGGCATCCAGTACTGCAGGACAAGGGCATCCGGATGCGCTCTGCCTTCCCAGGTCAGGCGGGTCCTGACGATCCGTCCATAAATGGCGTTGGGATAACGGTTGACGATGTCACGCCAGGGGTGAACGATGCTGTCGAAGGGCTGCGGAAGATCGATAAAGTAGTCGTCCTTGCGGCCGTTAAATTCCCGCCGTTTGGCGGATGTCGACAATTCCGCCGACACCTGATCTTTCCAGAGATCGCATTTAATCATCGCCTGGTCCCGGCCGCTCTTTTCCGGCGGCCCGGCAAGGATGGCGGCGATATTCTTGGGCGGCAGATCGAAAAAGACGATGCCCGTGCTCGGATTGGTGATGATATCCGTTTTCAGGACGGGGGCATACTGATCCAGAAGCGCCTGGGCTGCAAGGCCGCCTGTATCGAGTCCGTTCAGGGCGGCATCGTTGACCAGCTCGGCATCGAGAAGGAAATAGGTATCGGCTTCGTCAACGAGGAACGTCTTGCCTTGGCCGTCTTTCTTGAGGAGATGCAGCGAGACTTCCGCAAAACTCGGCCGCGGGAATACATGCGGCAGGGGACCGATGCGGAATATCTCTTTACGGCCCGCGGCGACGTGCCCCAGAGAAGAATGCAAACGAAGATGCTCGAACGGTTCGTGAAAATCCAGCGCCAGTTCATAGTCGCCGGGGGCGGCCATTTGAACCTGCACCTCGAGAAAGGCTTGTCCCTTGTGATCGAACTCCCAGTTGCCGGCCTCGATGATGCCGTGATTTCCGGGATGGACGGCTCCCGAGGCCTCTACCTCTTTGAGATCACCGCTTCGGTTACAGATACGGTCCTTCGTATCCGTCATCAAAGCGGGACGAATCATCGAACATCTCAACAGTCCGAAACAGAATAAGACCATTAGAAAGAAGGGGATCAAACGGATTGCCGCCATCACGGTTCCGCCCTCTCTTCTTTCCTTTTCGGAATCGGCAGCGTCCGGAGGAAGGACACAAACTCGGGCGTGTCCAGGACATCGCTCAGGGCCTCGGCGGAAAGATCGGCGGGGACCATCATGGCCTGCTTCCCACCCGAATCATAATGCGGGGGTGTCATCCCGGCAATGAAATCGCCATGAACGATCATCCATTGACCCAGAATGCCATACGGCTCCGAACAGACCAGTATCGGATACTTACGAAAACCGCTGGTGAGGGAAAACCTGTGCCACTGAATTTCCCGCCCTTCGCTCATATGTTCTACAAATCCGGCATAGGCGTATAGCGCAGTGCCGATGACGGTCGAACCGTCGGGCGACAGGAAGGTGAAACGTTCCGCAACGATCCTGACTCTTCCGATATCCGAGCTGAATCGCTTCAGAAAGGCCCGTCGAAAATCATCAGCGGCAGGTCCGTGTGCTGCGGCCGCTGCCCGTTGGAAGATCCCCCGCCGTTCCAGATCATCAATCCGTGAGGAGACGGACACCCACTCCCCTTCCCATTCGGCCGTCTTCGGCGCCAGGATGCGGCCACCGGGTACATCGGCAACACCAAGAATGGGCGACGGCAACTGCGCGCCAACCGTTGCGGAAACACTGAGGATCATCGCAATCAATACGACTCGGATCATGTCTTTTCCCCGCTTACGGAATGGCCTTGTCCAATAACTTTGGCGTTGGCGGAATAACGCCGTTTCCAACACCTCCGCCGCATGATGCCGAGATTCGACTGAAAACCAAGGGGAAGATCAACACAAACAAATATTTGACGCATAACTCATCGCCTTCAAAAACAAAACGCACCGTATTTTAAAGCCCGGATGAACCGAAAAATAGCACACAGATTGGGAAGCAGTGTCAAATAATTCCAACCATTTCGGGTTGAAACATAACATAAAATGAAAGAATGGAGAAACGGAAATACAGACAACGAGAATTGTAAGCAGCATCATGCTATTTTATAGATCCTTTTCTTCGAGCAACCGAAGAACTTTATCTGACGAGGCAGAGACGCAGATGCGTGAGGATGTCGCGGATCACCTGAACGTCGTCGATGAAGCTGATAATCCGCATGGTTCCCTTGCATTTCGGGCAGACCAGGGGAGCTGCTTCAGCATACCGTATGCGAGACAATCCCGACCTGATGCCGTCAGAGTGCGCGTCCGATGCGGGAAGCCCAAGGTCATTCCCTGACGGCAACGAACTGGATGGTTGGGGAAAGGCCCTTCTAAGAGACCGCCACCTGTGATATGGAATCACCGGATCGGGGCATCGGCACGGAAGCGTGAGGGCCAGGGAGGGGCCAATGGCAAGTGATGTGACGATCGGCGCGATGGACGAAACGATGGCGGGCCTTGCCTGGTCTTGGGCTGAGCGCGAGGGCTGGAATCCGGGGATCGAAGATCACCGCCTTCTCCCTCTCATCGACCCGGCAGGCTGTCTTGCCATGCACATCGAGGCGGACGGAACCCTGAGGATGATCGGCGCCATCGCCGCGGTCAACTACGGCGGCTACGGTTTTGTGGGAATGCTTCTGATGGACCCCGCCTTCCGGGGCAAGGGGTATGGAAAGCGTCTCATCGCCCAAGCAGCCGATCACATGGCAGGGCTTCCCAACGTGGGTGTCGACGCGGTCCTGCCGATGGTTCCCGTCTACGAAAAATTGGGACTCAAAAGGGCCTATGAGACCGTACGCCACCGATTGCCCGAGGGAACCCGCCTCCCCGTGCGCCAGGCCCGACTTCTGGAAGCGGCGGACCTGGAGGAGTTGATCGCCTACGATACCTCTGTCTTCGGCTTGTCCAGAGGCGCATTCCTCAGGCGCTGGACCCGGGATTTCCGTGCTGACACGGCTGTGCTGCGCCGCAACGGCCGCATCGCGGGCTTTGGCGTGGTCCGTGATTGCTTGAGCGGTCGCAAGGTGGGGCCGCTTTTCGCAGATGACGAAGAGGCCGCCACCGACCTCCTGGGCGTGCTTCTCAGTCGGAAACCCGACCGGCACCACTATCTGGATCTGCCTGATCTGCCCGGACACGGCCGATCGCTCGTCACCGACGCGGCGTCCGATTTTTCCTGCATCCGCATGTATACGGGACTGTCGCCCAGGCAGGACGAAACCCGCGTCTTCGGCAACACGACCTTCGAAATGGGATAGAGGCCTGGAGCCGCTTCGGAGCGCCGCTTCATGCTCTGCCGCACAGGAAGGACTTATCGAAAAGGGTGGTTTCCGTGGGTGTAAGAAAACGGTTCATATGCCTGGCTGTTGCCATCTGTTTCATTTCCTCGTGCTGCGGACATCGGGAAAAGCTGTACCATGCGTCCCCGGTCTCTCTGCCGGGGATCACGGACAAAATGAATGCGGCCGGTTTCTGGATAGGCAGACACCCTTTCCCTGATAAGGAGATCCTTTCTCCGGGCGGAATCTGCGCCTTGAACGCGGAGATGGAAGCCCTCAAGATTACCCACAGGGTCATCAACATGAGACCCGTTTATTCGGGCGAACGATTGAAGAACGACGTTCGCTCACACATATCTTCCTTTTACGACCGGGGCCTGTATCGCAGTGACGGACGCAAGGCAGGCCTGAAATTCTATCAGGAAATCGAAAAGACCATAGGCCTGGCAAAAATCCCTGAAACCATCGATGTTGGATTCGGATTGATCGTACGTAACGCCGATGAGCGGATTATCCCCACGGAGGAAGGTCTTTATGCGAAGCCCGGTGATTTCAGTTTTGACGAGGTCCAGAACAGCGGCCTCGATATTGGTGCGGCCGTCGCGGTGATTTACAAAAGTACGGACGGCCTGTGGACATATGTCATCAACGATACGGATGCAGGATGGGTCAGAAGCGACAGGATTGTCCTCTCTTCCCTGGAGGACCTCAGGAGGCATAAGGATTCAAGCGCCCCAAAGGTCATTGTCACGGCGCGCAGGGCGGACATCTTTCTGGATGAGGCGCTCACGGAATATTACGATCATGCCCGTATGGGGACGCGCTTGACTCCTGGCGGCAGGGAGACAGCGGACGCCTATGAGGTCACCCTGCCCGCAAGAGCCGCAAATGGCGAATATGCCCCTCTCAAGGGATATGTCAGGAAAAGGGACGTCTCGCCCGGATACCTGGCCTATACATCCAGAAACATTATAGACCAGGCCTTCCGGCTTCTGAGCGCCCCCTATGGATGGGGCGATAAGGGAGGCGAGCAGGACTGTTCCCGCTTTATACAGGAGATCTTTGCGACCGTCGGCATTCTGATGCCGCGCAATTCCGGGCATCAGGCCAAGGTCGGACGCATCGTCGGCGAATATGCGCCAGGCGGCCATACCGTTGAGAAGACGCTGGCGCTGAAAAAAGAAGGCATCGGAGGCGTCACCATCCTCCAGCTTAAAGGCCACATCATGCTCTACCTGGGCGAGATAGACGGCAATCCCTATGTCATCCACTCTGTCTGGGGATATCGTGAGCCGGACTTGTTGGAAGACCGCGTCCGCGTCATCGGCCGGGTTGCGGTGACGGATGCCTCTCTTGGCGAGGGTTCACAAAAAGGTTCGCTTCTTGAAAGGATTTTGACGATCCGAAACATTGATAAAAGCAATGAGACATCCGTGAACAGCGACGACTGGAACACGAGCATCCTTAAAAATCGTGTACCACCGGCGACCGGCTTTGACCGTATGGGTGGATACACCCTCCGCCTTGACGCCTCCCAAACCGAAACGGTCAGACCGGCTTCGTGAAGCCTTGCGATCTCGCCGTTACAGCCGGAGAACCGATTTCAAACCGGACTGCCGATTCGGCCTTGACAGCTTCTTCGGCTTCCGGGTACATTCCGACCGTATTTTCTCGAACGCAACCCGTGGAGACAGCGATATGGATGTGGACAGGAACCAGGATATCCGGAAACTCTGCCGGAAAATCGACACCACCGACTGGAAAGAGATCCCCGTCGAATACGGCGGCGAAAATCTGGCGATCCGCGTTCCCCCGAACTGTGCGACGATCGGCATGAAGGAGATCCCGATCATCAAGGACCCGCGGACCGCCTATGAAGAGGCTCTGCGTCGTCCGATCGGCTGTCCGCCGCTCACGGAGATCATCCGGGGCAAGGGAAAGCCGGCGGAACTCACCGTGGCGGTGACCGTCTCCGACATCACCCGTCCCGTGCCCTATCGCGGGCCGGATGGTCTTCTCCGGCCGCTTCTGGGACGGCTGGAGGCGGAGGGGATTTCCCGGAAAAACGTCAAGATTGTTATCGGAAACGGGATGCACCGGCCGAGCACCGCCGCGGAGCGGGCCGAAATGTTCGGCGAAGAAATCCTCGGCGATTACCTGTTTCTCGATCATGACTGCGAGGATCCGGGCTCGCTCACCTTTATCGGAACCAGCGCAACCGGCGGGGATGTGTTCGTCAACACCGACTTCTACCGGGCCGATCTCAAGATCGCCACCGGCCTCGTGGAGAGCCATTTCATGGCGGGTCTCTCCGGCGGACGAAAAGCGGTGTGTCCGGGCCTCGTCGACAAAAGGACCATCGAAAAGTTCCACAGCCCCCTTTTCCTCGAATCTCCGTTCGCGCAAAACCTGGTCCTCGAGAAGAATCCCTGTCACGAGGAGGCCCTGGCGATCACCCGGACCGTAGGCGTCGATTTCATCGTGAACACGACGCTCGACCGGAATTTGAGGCTGACGGGCGTCTTTGCCGGCGAACTCGAGGCGGCCCACCGGGCGGCCGGCGACCTGATCCGAAAATACGTCTCCGTCCCGATAGAACGGGAGTACGATATCGTCCTGACCCACGGCGGCTATGTCGGGCGGAACCACTACCAGGCGGTCAAGGCCGCCCACAACGCCCTACCGGCGGTTCGGAAAGGGGGAATCCTGATCCTTGCCACCGACAACCGAGACGAGGAGCCGATCGGCGGGCCGGAGTATAAAAGCCTTCTGCACATGCTCAAGCTCCAGGGGACCGATCAGTACATGCGGATGATCGAAGCGCCCGGATGGATATTTACGAAAGACCAGTGGGAACCGGAGATGTGGGCGAAGGTGTTCCGAAAGGTCGGAGAGGAGCGTTTTTTCTACTGTACGCACACGATTCCCCGGGAGGATTACTGTATGATCCCGGGACGGTGCGGTCTCGACCTGCTGGAGAAGAAACGGCGCGACCCGCTCCGGGCGGTCCGGGAAATGGTTGAAAACGCGCTCCGTTTCGCTGTGGCCGACTATCGGGAAAAGGGAATCGAGCCCACGGTCGCCTTTATCCGGGAGGGGCCTTACTTGATCCCGCATCTCGCGACGGGGAGAGAGCAGGGTCGTTGAACAGGGTCATCGAGGCGGAACACCTCCGCAAGACATTCGGGACACTCGTTGCGGTCGACGATCTCTCTTTTTCGGTGGATTCCGGGGAGTGCTTCGGAATCCTCGGCCCCAACGGGGCGGGGAAGACATCCACCATTCGAATGGCCTATGCCTTCTCCCCGCCGAGCGGCGGAACGTTGCGGGTGTTGGGCCTCGACATTGCCCGGCGGGCGCGGTCCGTAAAGTCGCGGATCGGTGTGTGCCAGCAGGAGAACAACATCGATCCGGATCTCAGCGTTCTCCAGAATCTCGAAGTCTTCGCTCGCTACTACAACATTTCCGGCGCCGAGGCGACGCGTCGCTCCCGGGAGCTGCTGCGCTTCATGGCGCTCGACCATCGGGAAAACACGCGTGCGGTCGATCTCTCCGGCGGGATGATTCGACGTCTCGTGATTGCCCGGGCGCTCCTTAACCGGCCGGAGCTGCTGATTCTCGACGAGCCGACGACCGGCCTGGATCCCCAGTCGCGCCACCAGGTGTGGGAGCGGCTGGAGGAGCTCCGCGCGGACGGGCTTTCCATCCTGCTGACGACCCACTACATGGATGAGGCCGCCCACCTCTGCGACCGGCTGATCATCATGGACCGGGGGCGCCTCGTCGTTGAGGGAAAGCCGCCCGATCTGATCCGGCGGCATGTCGGTCGGCACGTGATCGAGGTTACGGACCCGGCGGAGGGGATGCCGGCATTTCTCCGCGAACGGGGCGTGGTCTTCGAGAACCTGGGCCACCGGCTGGTCGTCGATGTGGAGGACGGAACCTCCCTCTACCGGGAAATCGGCGAACGCTTCGACAATGGAGGGTGCATCATGCGGATGGCCACGCTGGAGGATGTGTTCCTACGCTTGACGGGGAGGGACCTGCGAGAATGAGTTTCCCGATCTCCCGGCGGTTTTTTCGGGTCTGGCAGAGAAACCTGACCGTCTATCGGCAAAGCTGGCAGATCAGTTTCATCCCGCCGCTGTTCGAGCCCCTCTTCTACCTGTTGGCTTTCGGTGTAGGACTGAGCGGCCTTGTGGGAAATATCCGATACGGGGGAGCGGAGATCTCCTACGTTCGTTTCATCGCCCCGTCGCTGATCGCAATCACCGTGATGAACAGTTCCTTTTTCGAGAACACCTATGGGTCGTTTGTGCGGATGTACTATCAGAAAACCTTCGATGCAATGATGGCGACGCCGCTCACCGTGGAGGAGATCATCACCGGCGAGATCCTTTGGGGGGCGACGAAAGCGGTTATCGCCACGGCGATCATGATGGTCGTGATCAGCTTCTTCGGCTTGATTCGCTATCCCGAGGGGTTTCTGCTGCTGCCGCTCGCGCTGCTGGGAGGATTCGCCTTCGGCTCGGCAGGCATGGTCTGCACCGCAATGGTTCCCGGCATTGAACTCTTCAACCTGCCGGTCTTTCTGTTCATCACGCCGATGTTCCTGTTCAGCGGGACCTTCTTCCCCGTTGAAAATCTCCCCGGTTGGGCCCAGACCACGGCCGCCTTTCTCCCGCTCACCCGTCTGGTCGATCTCTCCCGTGCCGTCACGACCGGCCGGATCGACGCCGGGCTTCTGCCGGGGATCGGTTACCTTGTCGTCTTTGCCGCGATGGCCTTTCCGCTGGCGCTCATGAAGATGCGCAAGCGGCTGATCAAGTAATTTTTCAATGATTCCAAACAAGAGGGTGGCTCGTGAAAATTACCGTTGAATCGATTGGCCTTCCGAACCTGACGGCCGTGATCGGCAAAAAGACAGAGCTGGAATTCCAGGACGGGACGGTTTCAGATCTGGTGGATCAATTGGCGGGGCGTTTTGGCGCCGGGGATCGCAAGGCCCTCCTCGATCGGGAGGGCCGATTGGATCCGACCATTCAGGTCATGGTCAACGAAGAGGGTTTTCTTGCCCGGGAGGAGTTTTCCAAACGCGCTTTACAAGACGGTGACCGCATTCGATTCATGCTCCTCGTGGATGGAGGGTAGGAAGCCGATCCGTGCGAACAGTCGTGCCGGGTCAATGTGTCGTTCGGGTCACAGAAAACAATCTCATTTCCCCATTTTTCCTTTAGGAGGAATGCCATGGCTTTTGGATATACCGGCAAAATCCTGCAGGTTGATTTGACGAACCGAAAAATCGAGGTGGAAGAACAGGACGACATCTTTTACCGCTCCCATCTGGGCGGCCGCGGCATCGGCTATCATTATCTGCTGAAAAGAGTCCCGGCGGGGATCGATCCGTTTTCGCCGGAGAACATCCTGGTCTTTGCGACCGGCGTCATGACCGGCGCGCCCATTGCCGCATCCAATCGTTTCAGCGTGATCGGCAAATCGCCGCTGACCGGAACGGCCGGGGAATCGGAGGCCGCAGGTTTTTTCGGACCGGAATTGAAGATGGCCGGTTTTGACGCGGTCATTTTCAGTGGAAAGGCCGAAACGCCCGTTTATCTATGGATGACGGACGGCAAGGCCGAAATCAGGGATGCGGCACACTTGGCCGCTTGGGGGGCCCGTGAAGTCGAGGACGCCATTCGCGAAGAAAACGGCAGCCCGAAAATCCGGGTGGCCCAGACGGGGCTGGCGGGCATGAACCTGGTGCGGTTTGCCAACATTACCAACAACCTCACCAATTTCAATGGACGCAACGGTTTCGGCGCGTTGATGGGCTCCAAGAATCTGCGGGCCATTGCCGCCCTGGGTTCGCAAAAAATACCGTTTGCCGATCCGGAATTTCTGCGCAAAACCGCCGTCGATTACGCCAGGACCTTCAAAGAAAACCCTCTCGGAAAGGGTCTTCATCATTACGGAACCACCATATTCTGCGAACTGCTGTCGGCCGCCGGCGGCCTGCCGGTCAATAATTTCCGCCAAAGCAAGCTGGACGATCCTACCTCGGTGAGCGGCGACACCTACAATCGGGTCCTCCTGAAAAAAAGATTGGGCTGCTACGCCTGCCCGGTTCAGTGCAAACGCGGGATCGAGCTGGATGACCCCCAATATGGGGTCGATTCGCGCTACGGCGGTCCGGAATACGAAACCATGGCCGCGCTGGGAACGAATCTGAATATCCTGAATCTGAAGGCCATCGCCAAGGGAAACGAAATCTGCAACCGCTACTGCCTGGACACCATTTCCATGGGGATGACCATCGCCTTTGCCTGCGAATGTTTTGAAAAGAACATCATCACCCGGGCGGATACGGATGGTCTGGAGCTTCGGTTCGGGGATGCCGATCTGATGCTGCGGCTATTGGAGATGACCGCCCGGCGGGAGGGCTTCGGGGATCTGCTGGCGGAGGGGGTGAATCGGCTGGCCGTGCGATGGGGCGTGGGCGATGCCGACTTCAACCTGTCGGTCAAAGGTCAGGAACTCCCCATGCACGACCCGCGCATCAAGGTGGGCGTAGGGCTTGGATATGCCGTCAGCTCCTATGGCGCCGATCATATGTATGCCGCGCACGATACGATGTTCAGCGATGCCGACTCTTTCTCTTTCAAATCCACAGTGCCGCTGGGGATCTACCGGCCGATGCCTCCGACGCAAATCACGTCCGACAAGATTCGCAGCTACGTCCGGCTGGACAATCTTTGGAAGATGATGGACGCCCTGGGCCTTTGCGTGTTCGGTTTTGCCCCTCGGGGCACCATGCCGCTGGAAACGCTGGTCCGGTGCATCCGGGCCGTCACCGGCTGGGATACGGATCTGTACGAGCTGATGCAAGCGGCCGAGCGCGGCAGTCTGTTGGCCAGGGCTTTTAATTTCCGGGAAGGGTTTTCGGTGAAAGATGACCGCCTGCCGCAACGGCTGTTTGAACCTAAACCCGGCGGTCCTGGGGCGGGCAAACAGGTTTTTCAGCAGAAGGATTTCTATGAGGCCGTAAAGCTCTATTATGAGCTGATCGGCTGTGATCCGGAATCCGGCCGGCCCCGTCGAGGCAAACTGATGGAACTGGGTTTGGAAGAGGTGAATGACCTTCTGGGGGAATGACTTTCCCCTGTTTTTCCTGTTCCTGTTATTCTCATCCGCGAGAAGGCATGTTCCCTGCGGGGATCTCATAAATCCGCTTACAAAAAAACCGGCCGAACAGAGACATTCAGCCGGTTTTTTCTTTGTGAAAACAAGAAATTTTTTTACTTCGTTGCCGGTGCGGCCGGTGCGGCCGGCGCAGCAGGTGCGGCCGGTGCGGCAGGCGTCGCCTCGGGGGCCGGTGCAGGCGCGGGGGCGGCAGCCGGAGCCGGAGCCGCGGACTCAGCCGGTTTGGGCTCCTCGGCCTTCTTGCAGCCTACAACGGCAAAGGACAAAGCCGCGACAAAAAGCAGGGAAGTCATAACTGCGAATACCTTCTTCATTCTTTGGGCACCTCCTTTCTATGAATGATGACGCTGAGGGCTCTCCCTCAATCGGCGCGTAATCTAATCCTATTTTTTTACTTGTCAAGAGATTTTCATCATTATATGAGGGTAATTCTTTCGCCTATCCGTCTGACAGCAGAGCAGCGGAATCCGAACCGACGATCAAAATGACACCGGCAAGGAGAAAAGAATGATGCGTGTGGTGGCGGTCCCGCCCGGTGAAGAGGAAATCGCCGCGTCGGGGTTGACAGAGAGAGATTTTCGGACCGACCCGGAGGCCTACCGGCATTTTGCAGAACAATTTCGAAGGGATTTCCTTTCTTTTCAACGCACGTTCCACGGTACGGAAGGGACAGGAGAGGGATCACCGGCCCAGGATTGCGCCGGGAGCGCAGCGATCCCGGCGGAAGAGGCCTGCCTGAACGCCTTCGAGCGGAGCCTTTCCCCCTACTTCTATCGTCGGGGCGCCTTTTATCGATACCGGATCGATCCTGCCGGTTCCGCCGAACAGCCGATCACGCTGGAGCGTTTTGAGCGGAGCGAGATCACCGGCGCCCTTGCCGGGATCCCGTTCATCTCGCAGCGGGAGGGACTGTTGATGCGGTTCTGCCTTTGGATCGAAAAGCGGCTTGGGGATCGCCAACCGCCTGAAAGGGATTGAAAACCGGACGGAAGTCCGGGATGTTCACGCACAACGGGAAAAGACGGGATAACGGGCGGAGAATGACGAACCTGGAACAAAATTCGCTCCGCGGCATGGTCTACGCTTCGCTGTTCGGGGCGCTGACCGCGCTCGGGGCTTACATGATCATCCCGCTCCCGCCGGTTCCGATCACGCTGCAGACCGTGTTCCTCGGCCTTGCCGGCACGCTCTTGGGTGGCCGGCTGGGAGCGCTGAGCCAGACGGTTTACCTGCTGCTCGGGATCATCGGCCTTCCGGTCTTTGCCGGCGGCAAGGCGGGCCTGGGGGTTCTCTTCGGGCCGACGGGCGGTTACCTGATCGGGTTTGTTGCCGCGGCCTTTGTCATCGGGAAACTGACGGCAATGAAGACCAGGCCCGGTTTCGCCTGGCTGTGCTTCTCGATCATTTCGGGGGAGGCGGTTATGTACGGATTCGGGGTTCTCCAATTGGCCCTGGTGGCACGTCTGGCCCCGCTGCAGGCGCTGGCGGTCGGCCTCCTCCCGTTCCTGCCGGGAGACGGGATCAAGATTTTGCTCACGGCCTGGGTTGCACTCAAACTCCAGGACCGTCTTGGTGGAAAGCGGCCATGATCCGAGTTGAAAACCTGTATTTCCGCTATGACACGGGAGAGCCGGATTGTCTTCAGGCCGTCAGCCTCGATATCGAAGAGCGCCTGCACACCGCGCTGATCGGACCGAACGGTTGCGGAAAGACGACGCTCATCAAACATCTGAACGCGCTCCTGTTTCCATCGGCCGGCTCGGTCTGCGTGGACGGGATGATGACGACCGATGCCGCGTCCGTCCGGGAGATCCGGCGGCGGGTCGGCATGGTTTTCCAAAATCCGGACAGCCAGATCATCGGGATGACGGTTGAGGAGGACGTCGCCTTCGGACCGGGAAACCTCGCGCTTCCCTCCGAGGAGATCGGCCGCCGCGTGGCGGAGTGCCTCGCGATGGTCGGGATGGCCGGCTTCGAAAAACGGGCCCCCCATACCCTTTCGGGGGGGGAGAAGCGCCTGCTTTCGATTGCAGGCGTGCTGGCCATGAACCCCCGCTACATCGCCTTCGATGAGCCGACGGCCTATCTCGACCCGGTGGGGAAACAGCGCGTTCTGGAAATCATCCGGCGACTGAACCGCGAGGGGATGGCGATCATCCATATCGCCCATGACCGGCGGGACATCGCGGAGGCGGACCGGGTTGTGGTGATGGACCGGGGCCGGATTGTGCTGACCGGCGAGCCGGAAGAGGTTTTTGAAAAAACGGATGTTCTGCAAGCCGCCGGACACGAAGGTTTCCCGCAAGAGGCGGCATCATGATCCCTCTGGGCCAGTACCTGCCGTCGGACACCTCTCTCCACCGCCTCGATCCGCGGGTGAAGATTCTCTCCGTGGTCGTCCTCAGCCTCCTGATCTTTAGGGCAACGACGGGAGAGATCGTTCTGATCAGCGCTTTTCTGTTTGCGGCGATCCGCTCGGCCGGCATGACGCCCGCCGTGGCCTTGAGGTCGCTGAAACCCGTGGCGGTTTTCATGGCGATGATTTTTTCCGTCCATCTCCTCTTTACCGAAGGAGAGCCGCTCGTGTCGCTTGCCCCTCTGCCGATGCGGATCACCCGGGACGGGATTCTGCGGGGGTTGTTCGTGACATGGCAGTTTGCGGGTCTCGTCCTTGCGGCCGCCGTTCTGACACGGACCACATCCCCGTCCGATCTCGTCGGAGGGATCGAGCGCCTTCTCCGGCCGTTTTCACGGGTGGGCGTGCCGTCTCAGGACATTGCCGTGATGATCGCGATGGCGCTCCGGTTCATGCCGATGCTGATGGAGGAGTACGACCGCCTCCGGACGGCGCAAATGGCGCGGGGTGCGGATTTCACCACGGGCAGCCTTGCCCTCCGGGGAAGGGCCATAGCGACGCTCGCCGTTCCGCTGCTCCTCTCTTCGTTCCGCCGTGCCGACGAACTGGCCGTTGCGATGGAGGCCCGGGGCTACCGCCGCGGTCCCAGAACCACGCTCCGGGAGCTGAGGTTTTCGGGGACCGATCTTCGCGCCTTCGCGGCGATGGCGTTGTTTGTTCTCGTGAATGTTGCATGGAAGGCGACAATGGGTTGAAAAGCGCGATCGCGCGTCTTTCCGGAAAAAATGAAGGGATCGTTGGAGGTTATGAAAAAAACCTGGACGTTTGTCGACACGCCCGCAAAGCTGGCGAAGGCTGAAAAGCGGATCCGCACCGAACCGACCCTGGCCCTCGATACGGAATACGACTCCTTTCGATACTTCCGGGAGAGGCTCTGTCTGCTGCAGGTCCAGACGGGGGGAAAAAGCTGGCTCATCGATCCTCTGGCCGATCTCGATCTCTCCTTTTTCGGGGATGTTTTCAACAATCCGAAAATCCTCAAGATTTTCCACGCGGGCGACAACGACATCCGGATCCTGAAGCGGGATTATGCCTTTTCCTTCCGGAACATTTTCGATACCCACCGGGCCGCATCGCTTCTGGGCTTCCGCCGCCTCGCGCTTTCGACGCTTCTCGAATCCCTGCTCGGGATCACGCTGGAGAAGAAAATGCAACGATCCCGATGGGATATGCGTCCGCTATCGGAGGAGCAGTTGGATTACGCCGCCCTCGATACGGCCCATCTTCCCGACCTCTACCGGAAGCTGGAACCGGAATTGCGCGAAAAGGGTCTGGAAAAGGAGGCAAAGCGACATTTTGTCGGGTTGGCGGAGGTCGCCTGGCAGCCGCGGACCTTCGACCGTTTGGGCCATCGGAAACTACCAGGCTATGGGCAACTCTCGCCGGAACAGAAGGAGAGGATCCGGCGACTGTACCGCTGGCGCTTCGAAAAAGCGAAGGAGATGGATCTCGCCTGCTTTATGCTGCTTCCGGATCCAAAGCTCACGGCCCTCGTGCGTCTGGAAGCCCCGTCTCTTCGAATTCTGGCCGGACCGGGACTCCTCTCGGGGGAAAGCCTGAAGCGCTTTGGAGTGGAGATCCTCGAATGCCTGCAGCCGCAATGAAAATCACGGCAAAAAGAATTCGTAAAATCCGGCAAAATGCCCTATAACAACGGCCCCCTTCCTGGGATAAAAATTTCTGTTGACGGACAATAGATATTGTGGTTATAAAGGCGCCGAATACAAGATATAGTGTTTTTAAACCTCTTTTGTTTTTACCTATTTTCTAAGTCATCTTGAGGAGATTCCGTCATGGCCGGTCGTCGATCCGCGATTCCGCAATTGTCCAAAAATGCCGCCACCGTTTTGGAGAGGCGCTATTTGCGCAAGGACGCCAACGGCCGTGTAATAGAAACCGCAGCGGACATGTTCCGGCGTGTTGCGGTGGCCATTGCCCGGGCCGATGAAAAATTCAAGAAGGATGCGGACATTTCGCCTCTGGCGGACCGGTTTTACAATGCCATGGCCGGATTTGAGTTTCTGCCGAATTCCCCGACGCTGATGAACGCCGGCCGCGAACTGGGGCAATTGTCGGCGTGCTTTGTGCTGCCCGTCGGGGATTCGATGGATGAGATCTTCAATGCGGTCAAGCACACGGCGCTGATCCACAAATCCGGCGGCGGGACGGGCTTTTCCTTCTCCAACCTCCGCCCCAAGAACGATGTCGTCCAGTCCACCGCGGGCATTTCCAGCGGGCCCATTTCCTTCATGCGGGTCTTCGACATCGCCACCGAGACGGTCAAGCAGGGGGGGACAAGGCGGGGTGCGAACATGGGGATTCTGCGGGTGGATCATCCGGATATCCTGGAATTCATCCGCTGCAAATCCGACCGGAAACAGTTGAACAATTTCAACATCTCCGTCGGATTGACCGAGGATTTCATGCAGGCGCTGGAGCAGAACGAATCGTATCCGCTGATCAATCCCCGGGATCGGCAAAAGACCGGGACCTTGAAGGCCGCGGAGGTTTTCGACCTGATTGTCCGGCATGCCTGGGAAAACGGCGAGCCGGGAATCATTTTTCTCGATCGGATGAACCGGGACAACCCCACCCCGCAGGTCGGCGCCATCGAGTCGACCAATCCCTGCGGAGAGCAGCCGCTTCTGCCTTACGAGTCCTGCAATCTGGGCTCCATCAATCTGGGGTTGATGGTGAAGGAGGGACGGGTCGACTGGGAACGGCTCAAGGAGGTTGTGCATCTGGCGGTTCATTTTCTGGACAACGTGATCGAGCTCAACCGCTACCCGCTGCCGCAGATCGCGGAGATGACCTACGCCAACCGAAAAATCGGCCTGGGCGTCATGGGCTGGGCCGATATGCTCATCTCCCTGGGGATTTCCTACCGCTCCGAGGAGGCCGTCGCGCTGGGCGAAAAGGTGATGGCGTTCATCAATGACGAAGGCCATGAGGCTTCCCGGGCCCTGGCCGCCGAGCGGGGCGCCTTTCCCAACTTCGAAGGGTCCCTCTTTGCCCGGCAGGGAAAGCCTCCGATCCGCAATGCGACCGTGACCACCATTGCGCCGACCGGAACGATCTCCATCATCGCGAATACCTCGTCCGGGATCGAGCCGATCTTTGCGGTCTCCTTTGTGCGGCAGGTTCTGGACAACAACATTCTGGTCGAGGTTCACCCGCTGTTCGAAAAGATGGCCAAGGAGAGGGGCATCTATTCCGAGGCGCTCATGGAAAAAATTGCGGAACACGGCACGATTCAGCAGATCGAGGAGATTCCCGACGATCTTCGCGCGCTGTTCGTGACGGCGCACGACATCACGCCGGAGGATCACATCCGGATGCAGGCGGTCTTCCAGAAGAGCACGGACAATGCGGTCAGCAAGACGGTGAATTTCCCCAAGACCGCGACAATCGAAGATGTCCGGAGGGTATACGAGCTGGCCTACAAAATGGATTGCAAGGGGGTGACGATCTACCGGGACGGATCGCGGGAGCACCAGGTGCTCTCCACGGCCAAAACCGCGCCGGAATCGGAAGCGGCGGAGAAAAAGACGGTTCGCGACCGCCCCATGACCCTCAAGGGCTGGACATACCGGATGCAGACCGGCTGCGGGCCTCTGTATGTAACCATCAATGAGGACGAAGAGGGGCTCTTCGAACTGTTCACCACGATGGGCAAGGCGGGCGGCTGCGCGGCCTCCCAGAGCGAGGCGATCGGGCGGATGGTCTCGCTGGCCTGGCGCAGCGGGGTTCAGCCCAAACAGGTCATCAAGCAGCTTCTGGACATCTCCTGCCATTCCCATTCGGGCTTCGGGGACAAAAAGATTCTCTCCTGCGCCGATGCGGTCGCCAAGGCCATTCAGAACCATCTCGCTTCCACGGGCCACGCGGAGAAAATGGTAAAGAGAGCGCTGTTCAAGGGGGCCTGCCCGGAATGCGGCGGCAAGATCGAACATGAAGGGGGATGCGCCGTCTGCCATTCCTGCGGATTCAGCGAGTGTATTTGATGGATCCCCGGGGTTTGAAAAAGGCGATTCGCGCGGTGCTGTTTGATTTCGACGGCACGCTGACCGGGCCCGGCATGCTGGATTTCAACGTGATGCGGAAAGCCGTCGGCTGTCCGCAGGGACGTCCGGTTCTTGAATTCATCAACGGCATGACCTCGCAGCAGGAGCGAGCTGCGGCTTTGCAGGCCCTGGATGCCTTCGAGGCCGAGGCGGCCCGGCTGTCGCACCCCAACGAGGGCGCCGAAGAGATTCTGGAATTCCTCCTTGCGCGGGGCATCAAGATCGGGATCATCAGCCGCAACAGCCTGGCCTCCATCCGGACCGCCCTCGAGAACTTCCATCGGATCCGTATGGAGGACTTCTCGGTGATCCTTTCCCGTGACGATCCCTTCAGCCCGAAGCCCAGCCCCGAGGGGATCCTCGCCGCGGCGCGGATCATGGCCGTCCCCGTGTCGCAGCTCCTGGTCGTCGGAGACTTTGTTTTCGATGTCGAGGCGGGACACCAAGCGGGAGCGATCACCGCCTTTCTGACCAATCAGGGTTCTTCCCACCCCTGCGCCCATCCCTCGGATTTCACACTGGAGCGCCTGGACGAGTTAAGGGACATCGTCGGCCTCGATGCCCCCTTGCCCGCCTGAAATTCGTTCCCATCGCTCTTAGAGTGAGACATCTGGAAACGGCGTGGGTGGACTTACCTTATAAAACGCACAAACCGGCAACGAATATTGGTTCAACTGCAGTTCGCAGCCTCGGCCAAAACATGGGCGGCCCACTGGTTAAGGCTTTTGCCCTCGCTTTCGGCCACCATTATAGCTGCGGAATGAATTTCAGGCGGTACTCGCAGCAATATCTTGCCGGAAACCGGTTTATTGGGTTGTTGTCCAAGTTTGGTGCAAGCAACAAGATAATTGTCAACTGCCTCATGGAATGCGGTTTCAAGCTCTTCAACAGACACTCCGTGAAACCCAACAATGTCACGTATACCGACCAGATGACCTACAAATATGCGGTCATGGGCATCATACTCGATACGAGCTGCATATCCTTTGTATTTCATGGCGTTCATGGCTTTACTCCAATTGATTCAAGAAAATATCTGGCATCTGTCACCCTGTAACGCAACGACTCTTTTTGAGGATGAGGACGATGGAAGTATGCCCGTCTTCCGTTTTTCTCAAAGGTAACGGAAGAACCGGAACCCTCCACAACAACACATCCCACGGCAACAAACAGCGCCTCTATCCTCGACCATTTAATGTTTCCGTTGACAGGGTTGGTAAAAATGGCTTCAAGGGTTTTCCTATGTTTGCCAGTCATGATCGGATGATAACACAATATGATATCATGTCAATGTTTTTTGACAGGTCTCTCCATGTCGGCCGGTTCAAAGAACATTCCATGCAGAAACGATCCCCCATCCGGCATCGGCTCGACCCTCCCGGCTGCCGAGGAGACGGACCGTCAAGCGGGACCCCGAGCGGATAAGGCGAAGCGCCAGCCGTCAAGCAGATGTCCGATATCGTCGAAGATGAAGTCGGCGCCCGCGGCTTCGGCCTCGGACCGGTCGGACGCGCCGGAAAGAACGCAAATCGTCGTCAGCGAAGCCCTCTTCCCGCCTACGATGTCGGTCGCCACGCGATCGCCGACCGCAGCGGTCGTTTTGGGGCACGCACCCATCTGCGCAATGGCCAGTTCGTACATGATGGGTTCGGGCTTGCCGATGACGGTCGGTTCGACTTCGGAGGCGACCGTCAGCATCGCGACCATCGCGCCGGTCCCCGGCAGCCATTCGCCTTCCATCGGGAGGTTCGGGTCCATGTTGGTTGCGATAAAGCGCGCACCGGACCGGATGAGCCGGACGGCGCGTCTGATCTTGTCGAAGGTGATCTCTGGATCGAGACCGGCCACGACGGCCCGGACATCCTCGTCGGCCAGTGTGAAGCCCTCCTCCGCCAAAGCGCTGCGCAGCGCCGGCGTACCGAAGACATGAACCCGGCTCCCGGCCGGGAACTCGCGCCGAAGAAAGCGGGCCGCCGCCTGCCCGGAGACCAGTATTTCGGACGGCGACAACCGCACCCCCATGCCTGCCAGTTGAACGACTCGCTCCTGCGGCGTCCGGGTCCCGTTGTTGGTGACCAGCGTAAACGGAATGGACCGCTCGCGCAGAAATGCAAAGAATTCAGCCACACGCGGCATCGGGCGGTTGCCACGGTAAAGCACCCCGTCCATGTCGAGAATGAGATGGGTGATGTCGGTCAACGATGCCATGATTTCCTCCCGTGTTCAAAAATCATTAAAAATGTCCTTGTTCAGGAAAATTTTTTTCTCATTGCCGGTTTTCCTCCGGCGGTCAGAAATAGCTGTGGAGACTGTCGAGATAGTTCACGCCGAGATACGTGAACAGGACGGAGGCAAAGCCGACCAGCGAAAGCCAGGCCATCCTTTTCCCCCGCCAGCCCCGTATCGCGCGCGCATGCAGCATCAGTGCATAGACGATCCAGGTGATCAGCGACCAGGTCTCCTTTGGGTCCCAGCTCCAGTAGGCGCCCCAGGCGGAATGGGCCCAGATCGATCCGGTGGCGATTCCGAGGCTCAAAAAGATGAACCCCAACAGTGCGCATTGATAGAGAAGTTCCTCGAGCGCCTCGCTGCCGGGGATCCGTTGTCGAAGGCGATTGCCCCCGCCGGCGGGATCGTCGTTCTGGAGCAGAGTCATGATCCCGAGGGCAAAAGCCGCGGCGAAAAAGGCGTAGCCCAGAAAGCAGGTGAGGACATGGACGGTCAGCCAGTTGCTCTGCAGCGCGGGAATCAGCGGCTGGATCCGGTTGTTGACGCCGGGGACCATCGAGGCGTAGGCCAAAAGAAGAAAGGCGACCGGCATCAGGAACGTCCCCAGGCTGCGGATCTTGGATCGGCCCTCCAAGATCAGGTGAATGAGCAGGACCGACCAGGAAAAAAAGACGAGCGACTCGTAGAAATTGGACAGAGGGACGTGACCGATTCCCAAGTCATAGGAGCTCTTCCAGCGCAGCAGCAGCGCCGCGCTGTGCATCGCAAAGCCGATCCGGGCAAGCCAGGAGGCCGGTGTACTCCAGCGCTCCCGCTCATGAACCATGCGGACCAGGTAAAAGGCAAAGGACGCGAGATAGACAAAAGTCGTCCAACTGATGATGAGCGTATCGCTCATGTCCGTTCCTCCGTGGCTTCGCCCGCCGCCAGCAGCCGTCGCATTTCCGTTTCCAGGCCGGCGTGGTCCCGGTTGCTCTGTCCGGCGACGGCGATCCGGCTTCCTCTGTCGCGGGATTCCACCCGGATCCAGAAACGGCGATGGGAAAAGAAAAAGACGATCATCAGACCCCCCAGGACCAATCCCGCCCCCAGGGCCACCAGCGGTGTGCCGGGATCGTAAGTCGCCTGCAGGACCGTGAAATAACGCTCTCCGGTCCGTTCCAGCGAGAAGAGCCAGGGGGAAAAGAGGCCTGGATTCATCACCGGAACGTGCTCCAGGATGCCGGGATTGGCGGCCTTGATTTGCCGGATCCGCTCAAAAATCCAGAACTGGAGTTCCCGCTTCCCGTCCGTCACGGAGATCTTCACCGCCGGTCCCTTCCGCATCAAATCGCCCTCGACGCGAAGCACCTCGACCTTGCCGGCGCCGTCGGGCAACTCAAAACGGTCCCCGGGATGAATCTCCCTGCGGCCGGCAGGATTGCCCCCCTGGGTCCAACTCAGGGTTTGTCGGCCGCCGGGGAGGCGGCCGTAACTGGATTGGTAGAAGCGCAGGCCGCCGAAATCGAGAGGATGGTTGACCAGCAACGCCCCTTTCATTTCAATTTTTCCATCCCGCAGAAAAACGAGGTCGGAGCGGAATAATTTCGGCATGCCGCTTTCGTAATGCTCGACCACGAAGCGGTCGCAGCGGATCTGGAAGCCCAGCGGCCGTTGCCCCTTGCCTCCCGCCAAGCGCAGCGTGTCGGCTACCCCGCCCTCAGCGATCTCCATGTGACCTTTCAGACCCCAGACGGCGCCCGCGAGACCGCCGGCGATCAGCAGCAGGACGCCCAGGTGAACGACGTAGACGCCAAGGCGAGAAAAGGCTCCCTTTTCACCGGCAAGGCATATCCCACGATCCGTTTGCGTTCGTGTCGCCCTTCCGCACAGTTTTCGCAGGCGGGTCTCGAGCCGCTCCGCCGCTTCCAAGGGGGGCAGAGCGGAATCGCGTTGCAGCTCCGGAGGAAGCGAAGCAATGTGGTCCGGCCGATCGGCCGGGAGGCCGCCGCGCATTTGGCGCCAGGCGGCCGGGAAGCGTTTCAACGAGCAGGCAATCAGATTGACGGCCAGCAGCAACAACAACAGGACGAACCATATCGAGTGGTAGACATCAAAAAGCTGGAGCGCCTCAAAGAGTGTCCGCAGTGCGGGATGGAGCCGGCCGGAGAATGCCTCCGCTTCCACCTGCTGGGGGATCACGGTTCCGAGCAGTGCCCCAATCGCGATCATGCTCAGCAACGCAATGGCCAGCCGGACGGAGGCTAAAAAATCCCTGAAACGTTTGTGCGAGCCTGTCATAGGTATTTTCTTTCGCCGCTCGGAAATCGCGCTGATCCGTCTTCAGATCGAAAAATCAAAGTCCAGGTGATTTTGAACGGGCCGGCCTCTGCTTGCTTCGGTCGGCCGTTATTCCGGCGCTTGCCGAAGGATCACGAGTCTGATTTCCGCCGGGCAGTGTCTAACACGAAAAAGGGGGGGTTGCCAAGGATGAGGTTCTTGGGGAAAATGGATTCAGGGAAGATCGCGGTTCACTTCTTCCAGCAGAGAGGATATCTTTTCGTCCAGTTGATCAAACCGGCGGATTATCCTCTTGGCCTCCTCCGTGAGGTGCATGCCGGTTCGGCCGGTCTCGTTCACCACAAGCTTCATCCCGAGACGCTTCTCGGAGGCCTTCACGCGTCCCCACGCGGCTCGATAGGACATGCCCAGTTTTTTCGCCGCGGCATTCAGGCTATGGCATTCGTCGATGGCCTTGAACAGAATATCCCGCCCAGGGCCGAATATGGTTTTCCCGTCATTTTCCACCCAGATCTTGTGCTTGATTTCCACGCTG